>DAIMXP010000094.1:0-28492 GCA_036734945.1 Chloroflexota bacterium | reverse complement strand
AGGCGCGACTGACGGCGTCGCGGCTGACAAAGTCCTTGGGGTCCGTGATCGGCTCGAACAGCCGGCGACGCACGATCTCGAAGCCCTCGTCGGCGCTGGCCGGTCGCCAGGCCGACTCCATGCGCCCGAAGGTGTTCTTGATGCGCTCCAACGCCGCTTTGCCGCCTTCACCACCGACTTCGATGTCGGAGGCCGGGATGCTGGCCACCACCAGCGTTCCCGTGGTCTGGCGGGCGGCGTCGGTGAGGGCCTGGGCAAAGGAGAGGTTGGCGTCGAAGGAGCCGGCGGGCAGACCGTCCACGCCGTACAACTGGCGCACGAAGGCCACCCACTCGTCGATCAGGATCAGGCAAGGGGAGAAGAAGCCGAAGAGGTCGCGCAGCACGTCGGAGCCGGGACTGACGCCGCTGCGGTCGGCCTCGGCCAGCAGGTCGTAGCCATCCTTGCCGCCCAGTTGCCAGGCCAGTTCGCCCCAGAGCGTGTGGATCAGCGTGCCGTCCGGCGCGCGGTGCGGCTGACCGGGGGAGAGGGCGGTGCCGACCAGCACCGCGCGGTGGGCGGTGGGCGGCTGGGTCACACTGGCCTGTTGCAGCACCGGCTCGATGCCGGCCAGGTCGGTGGCAGGGGTACCGGAGAAGAGGTGGTAGAGCGCCAGCATGGAGTGCGTCTTGCCGCCGCCGAAGTTGGTTTGCAGCTCGACGACCGGATCACCGCCCGCGCTGGAGAGGCGTTGCAGGGCGTTGGTGAGCAGGTGGGTCAGGCCGTCGGTGAGGAAGGTGCGCCGGAAGAACTCGGCCGGATCGCGGTACTCGCTACCGCCTTCGCCATTATGCACCTGGCCCAGGTCGGCGGCGAACTCCGCCTGCTGGTAGCGGCCGGAAGCGACGTCGCGGTGCGGCGTCACGACCTCCCGCCAGGGGCGCAGGCCCGCCTGGGGCTTCCCTTCCACCGGCGCCACGGCGGCCTTGCGGTTCTCGTAGCGCACCTGCTCGTCGTAGCGACGGCGCAGCAGCTCCTGCTTCTCGCGTTCCGCCTCGGCCGCCTCCGGCGCGGAGACGGCGGTGAGTAGGCGGGCGATGCTATCGAGCGCCCGGTAGGTGTCGTCGGTGCTGAAGGGGGTCTGGTGGGCCCAGCGGTTGCGGACCTCGCGCAACTCGCTGACCAGCGTGCGCTCGTACTGCCCAAAGACGCGCTCGAACACGGGACGCCACTGCTCCCAGATGATGGTCAGCAGGGCGGCGATATCGAAGCGGGGAGCCTCGGCGCTGCCAGCGTTGCGCGGATCGCGCAGGCAAGCGAGGGCTTGCTCACCCCAGCGTTCCTTATATGTAGCGCGCAGTTCGCGCTCCACGAAGGGGTGCAGCCCGGCCTTGAGCAGGTCCAGCGCCGTGCCGACGCGCTCGTTATTGGTTGCGGCCATGCTGGACCTCCGCCGAGCTTTCCCGCTGCTCCTCTTCGGCCAGGCGGTCCGTCACAAAGCGTTGGATAAGCACGCGGAAGCCGACGTGGCGGCGGGCGGCAAGGGCGCGCAGACGTTGCAGGGTCCCGGCATCGAGGTGCAGATCGATGGATGCGGTGCGGGGTCGCGCCGGCGGGAGGATGTCGGCGGGCAACGGCCCCATCCGCTCCAGGACCTCATCGCCAAGTTCGTGCTCGTCCCAGAACGCCGCCTCTTCCGCCTCGTTCGCGAAGGTGGGGATATGGTCCAGGTCGTGCAGGGTTTGTGTTGCCGTGTGCTGCGCTCGTGGCATGGTCATTCCTTTCGATAGCGTCGGCGCTGTGCCGCGTCGGCATCACGCGCGGTGACAACCCGCACTAATCCCGCGCGGCGCGTAAAGACTGCCAACAAGACCCGGCCGGAAATTGTCGCGCCCAGCACCGCCCAACGACGTTCGTCTTCAGTGTTCCTGGCGGGGGCGCCGAAGCGACGCGGGTCAAGTAACGCTTCTTCCACCTCGTCGGGGGTGAGCCCATGGCGAGCGATTTGCTCCACGTTGGGGTACGGCAACGATTCGTGAATTTTTGGGCCATTTGCTTGCAAAGCGTGGCCAGCGGCGCGGCGCCTACTGTGCGGCGGAGGTAACAGGCGCCGCGTAATCAATCGGCGGGGGCATGCGCTCGCGGTCGAGGGCATAGCGACCGAACCGGATGATGTGCTCCCGTACGTAGGGACTCAGTGCTGCCACGTCCTCCGTCCCCACTGGGATACCTTCCTCCCGCAAGCCCTGGAAGACGCGCGTCATCATCCAGACATTGGCGAAGATCAGGCAATTCGCGACCAACTGGTTGTACTTCACGATCTTGCGTTGTTCGGCGCGATCATTCTCGGCGATCACGCTCGCCCCCCCGAATAAGACCCACTGGGCAAAATCGTTGAAGGATTCGTTCTTGCTCGTCGCGGCCTGAATCATGGAGCGCAAGTCAGCGTCGCCCATATACTGCAACAGAAAGCCGCTGCGCATTGCCCGCCCCAACTCTCGGAAGGCGTGGAAGAGCCGGTTCTTGCGGCTATACATCCCCAACTTGCGCAGGATCGTCGACGGCGTGAGACGCCCCGCTTTGATCGACAGCGCGACCCGCAGCATGTCCGGCAGATGCGCGGCGATCAGTTCCCAATCGACAGTCGCGGAGAACACCTCGTCGATGTGCTCGTAGCGACTTTCTTTGCTGGGGCGGTACAGCGTGAGGTCTTTCCATTGCCGAATCCGGGGCATGAGTTCGATCCCTAAAAGCGCGGCCAGCCCGAAGATCGTCTCGCTCTGGCCGTGACTGTCGGCATGCACCGTATCCGGGTGGATCTCGCTCTTGTTCTGGAAGAAAGGGTCGAGAATGTAGTGCCCCTCGAAGGCGCCACACGGGATGAAATGGGCGAACCAGGCGATGTAGGTATCGGTGACGTGATAGTAGCCGATGCCGCCGTAGCTGCCATACCGCACGTGCCGCTCGGACAGCAGGTTGTTTTCATACAGTTCCCACTTGGTCCCGTCGGCCGACACCCGTGTGCCGACTCCCCAGCACTTCGGCAGGAGGAGGCGGCTGTAGGCGGTGATCACGCAGGCGTTGGCTTGGTCGAGTCCCTCTTCCGTGATGTGGCGCTGGTTGACCCAGGCGATCTGCCGCCGGTCGAGGCCGTCCAGCGACCGGGCGCCCTCGGACGGGCCGATGTTCGTGCCGTAGCAGAACACCGTCGTCAGATAGCGTCCCACGGGGTCCTCGAGCTTGGTGTCGTGGCCGGAGATGGGGCCAAAGAACCGTGTCCAGCGCAGCCAGTGCTCGGTATCGCTGAGTAGGTCGAGGATGTTGACCATCTGGAGGCGCTCGGCCAGCAGCGTCTCCAAAGCGAGGACGCTGGGCGCGTCCGGCGGGCGCAGCGGACGGGTAATGACCGGCGCGCCATGCTCGATGCGGACGAACTTGTTGGCAGGGAAGGCGCGGTCGGTCTCCTGGGCGATCGCTTCCAGGCGCGCGCGCGCCTAGGCCACGAAGGGCGCCGCGTCGACCGGAAGATCGGCGACCTCCCCGTAGGCAGCAATGCTCTCCCGGTACTCGTCCCAACTCACCAGTTGGTCGTTGTAATCGGCGAACTCGTCGCTCCCCACGATCGCCAGGTCGCCAGACTTTAGTTCCCACAGCATTTCCGAGAAGACGCAGACCTCAAAGTGCCGCCGGTTTACCCGGTCGGGGAGGCTGCTCCGCCGCTGTTCCCCCGTCACCAGCCGCCACCAACCGTCGGGGATCCACGACAGGTCCAGCAGGGGGATGCGGCGCGTCTGGCCATCGTCGCCTCGCTCGACCCGCGCCGTGGGCAGCCACTCGCTCGTGCGTCCGGCGTGGTCGCGCAGGAAGCGGAGCGACACCTCCAGGGCCGTGTCCTGGGTAGTGGAGCGCAACGTCAAGGCCGCCAGCAAACTGAACAGCGTGGCGCGGTGGCTCTGGTAGTGCCGCCACAAGAAGGGGTAGTAGGTGTGCCCGGCGTGGGCCATGTGCGTATCACAGTCCTCCAACAGTTGGTCGCTGTGCGGACGGAGCACGGCGTCCATTGCCGCGAACCGTTCATCGACCGTGCCGGCTTGCCGGTGCGCGACCACGAGGTCGCGCAGGGTGCCGACCAGTGCATCCGTGCGCTCAACGGTCGCCGTGCGGTACTCCTCCAGGGCCTGCCGAGCGGCCGCGTGAATGCGCTGCATCTGCCGCACGAACATCGTGCCCAGGGCATCGAGCGCCCGCGCCGACTGCACCGCGAGCAGTGCCGCCGCCAAGGTCGCGCGTTTGTGCGGCTCCATGGCGAGCATCCGCGCCGCGTCCAGCGTCTTGGCCTCCGCCGCGAAACGCTCCACGGTGACGGCCGGGATGCCGGCGAGCGCAGTGCTCCCGAGGTTGTGCCGGGCGAGCCAGTCCTGCCGTGCGATCAGTTCCTTCAGATGGGTCAGCGTCGGACGATCGGCGTCGGCCTTCAGTTCGTGCCAAGGCGTGCGGTGGGCGCCAAGCTCCGGGCTGAAGAGCGCGTCGAGTTGCGCCCGGGTGGCCGCACCCAAGTCCCCATAGACCCGTTGGTAGACGACGCGCTGCACCGTGCCGCGCACGCGGCGGGCAGCACGATTGAGGGCGCCGAAAGCGGGCAACTCGTAGCGCTGACGCACCAAGGCTTCGATAGCGACGTTGATCAGGTCGACCAGGTCGTCTTTGACGGGCGCCACGTCCGCCATCGCCCGAACCAGCAGCCGGCGTCCTGCCGCATCGCAGCCCCGGACCTGCAGGTACGTCCGGATCGCCGGCAGGTGGCGTCGGCGCGTGCCCGACCCATCGTAGGTGACGAGCAAGGCGGGCGTGACGCCGCCCGGCAGGGCGCCCGCAATGTGCGCAATGATGGCCGGCGGCACGGCGGCGATGGGCACGGCGTACCCCAACCGTTGGAAGGTCTTCAGCAGCACGAGGAAACCAACACGCGCCACCGCCCCCTTGGCCGTCTGGGTGGCCAGCACGACCTCAGCCGAGGTCGGTGTGTAGAGCGCCGCCAACTCCCGCGACGTGGGAAGACTCTTGAGCCGGGGATAGGCGGTATCGTGAATCGCGGGCATGGGTGGGACCTCGCGCTAGAACGCTTCAACGTAGGACGCCGCGACGGCCTCGGGTGGGTTGGTGTAGCGCTGGATGTAGCGCTGGGAGCGATGCCCCAGGCGGCGCTCCAGTTCGTAGGCGTCAGCACCCGTCGCCGCAGCCAACTGGAAGGCGAAGGTGTGCCGCAAATCGTGCGGGCGCAGCGGCGCGATGTGCCGCTGGGGATCAGCGAATTCGGCGTCGTGCCAGCGCCCGATCCGCGCGAGGATGAGATTGACGGCACGGGGGGAGAGCCGCCCATCGGCGGACCGCGCGGGAAGGCCCGTGGCGCTCAGGAACAGTGCCGGCAGCTGGGATCCCGCATCGCGTGGCCGTTCGCGCTCCAGATAGTCGGCGAGGGCGGCGCGCGCATCGGCAGAGAGGAAGACCGTCCGCTCGGTCTTGCCCTTGCCATGGACGCGCGTGAGGTGGGCCTGGCGGGCGGTCCGCAACGCAGCGAGCGGCGCAGGCTGGCACTGGTCGCGGTTGAGGCGGACGAGTTCCTCGCGCCGCAGGCCGGTCGAGAGCAGCACATAGACGATGGCGCGATCCCGCCAGGGACGTCCGTGCGCCTGCTGTGGGGCGTCGGCATCCCGACCGGTCCAGCGCTGTCCTTTGCACTGGTGGAAACGCTCCAGACGATCACACAGATTCTTGAGCGTGCGTACCTGCGCCGGTCGCAGAGCGCGGGGTTCGAGCGGCGCCAGGCCCAGCTCGCCGATGCCCTTGGCCGGATCACCGGCGGGGAAGCGGCGCGGGGCCTGGGCGTGGACCCACGTCGTAAAGGCGGAGAGGGAGGCCAGGTGACCGTTGACAGTCGACGGCGCCAGCTCCTGCGCGGTCAGCGCCGTCTGCCAGGCGACGACATCCCGGCGCAGGCAGGTGGAGAGGCGATCGTGTCCGTAGGCCGTCGTGAAGAACGCCACAAACCGCGCCAAGTGGAGGGCGATCTTGTCCCCGATACCCGCCGAGCGCACCCCCGCGACGGCGAGTGCCTGGTAGCGTTCCACCCAGGCAGCGAGGCTGTCCGGCGTTTCACCGAGAGGTCCAGCGGCGATAGCCGTCACCTTCCGAGAAGTGAAATTCGCCAGAGAGCGTGGGTCCACGGTCGGGGTGTGCTGGCGCACCGGTCCTCCCTGGATGCTGTTTCACTTCCCGGAAGGGACCGTCTGTCGAGTGTTTCGCACACTACCACAGCGGGCTGCAGAACACCAGGAGACCAGCACGGCGCACGGTGCCCAAACGCGCAGCCTCCACTGAGGCGGTAAATGGCCCAAAAATTCACGAATCGTTGCCGTACCCCGTCATGCGTACTTTGAACAGTTGCTGGGTCGAGGTTGAGCGCGGTGGTACCGTCCATTTCAGCCTTGACAGACTACTAGAACATGCGTGGCGTTCTGTCTACATGCTGGCATCCACGGCGGTACGATCCTCTGCTGCCGGTGTCACGGCCTCAATCACCAGGTGATAGCCAGTCGCCTCCAGGATCATCTGCTGCCAGCGCTCCCGCTCCGCCGGACTGAGCGATTCGCCGGGCAGTAGCCGCACCCGCACCTCCTCGGTTGGAGCAGAGATGCCCACGCCTTTGGCGATGCGGTGGGGCAGACGCTCTCGCACCGCCTGGATGAGCGGCTGCTGTTGGGGCTGTGCTGCGATGGCCAGCGGCCAGCCCAGTTGCTCCTGAAGCTCGTCAAGCAGCGGTTGCCAGCGTCGCCCGAGAGCCGGGGTCAGGAAGGTCACTTCGATGCCGGGGCCGCGCTGGCCGACGTGGTAGAGCGGGACGCCGCGCGCCTTGAAGGCGCCTTTGAGAGCGGTGAAGGCCCGGTTGGCTTCCAGTCGCGCTCCCGGCATGCGGGGTGGCAGCGGCTGTGCCGGGGGCGCCATGGCGGCGGTGTCGCCGCGCAGCACCAGGGTGTAGCCGGTTTCCTCCTGGAAGGCGGCCTGGGCGGCCGCGAGTGCTCCTGGCGCCGCCGCCCCCTGGACCGGTACCAGGAGCGTACGGGCGTCCAGGTGCAGGCTGGGCGTGGCCGTCGCCTGCAGACCGGATGGGACGTGGCGCAGGGCGGCTGCCTGCAACGCCCCCTGATTGGGGGTGGGCCGCAGGTGGAACTGCCAGCCCGTCTCCTCCTGCAACTGGGCCAGCGTTGGGGCCAACTGCCCCTTCGCCACGTCGGGGAACTGGACGTGGATCTCCCCGCGCTGCTGGTCAGGATAGAGACTGGTCTTGAGCAGGGTAGGGAAATCACCGAGCGCCGCCTGGAGGCGGCGGCGGACGTCCTCCTGGGCGGCGGGCCCGGCGCCGCGTTCCGCCGGCGTTGCGGGCGGAGCGAGGCGGTAGACGGTGGGGCGCAGCGGATCGGGCAGGAAGGCGGCGGTGGCGGCCAGCAGGGCGGCGGTGGCGGCCACGCCGGCGGCGGTGGCCTGGCCGTAGTGGCGCTCGGCGAGTTCGATGGCCGTCCAGGAGCGCTTGGGGCCGGCAGTCTGGGCCAGAGTGACGAGTTGGTCGGAGGTGGGGTCCGGGCGGGGAGCGAACACGAGGCTGCGCCGTCGCCCCGGAGTGAAGGTGACCGTGTCCCCCGTGGCCGGGAGCGTACAGGGGAGACCAAGCGTGGTGAGTTTCTCACCGAGGGCAGCCCGGGCCGCCGCCTCGCCGTGGACGAGCAGGGTGAGACGGGGAGCCAGCCGCTGGGCGAGTGCGGCCAGTTCGTCGCCGTCGGCGTGGGCGGAGAGGTGGTAGCGCTCGACGGCACAGCGCACGGGGATCTCCGTGCCGTCCAGGAGGAGGCGGCGTTCCTCGGGTGGGGCCTGGGCGATGTCTAAGAGCCGCCGACCGGGGGCCTCCTCGTCTTGATAGCCGGTGATAAGGATGGCGTGGCGTTCGTCGGAGGCGAGTTTGGCGGCGTAGAAGGCGCTCGGGCCGCCGAGGAGCATGCCGGAGCTGGCGACGATGACGGTCGGGGGACCGTGCAGGAGCCGCTCGCGCTCCTCCGGTCGGCTGATGGCGCGCGCCGGGCCGTCGGCAGTGAAGAAGGGATTGCCCTGGCGGGCGATCTGGCGCTGCAGGCGGGGAGGGGTGGCGGCGGCGTGGGCCTGGTAGACGCCGCAGATGGCGCGCACGAGGCCGTCCACCCAGACGGGGGCGCCAAGGCGACCGTCCCGGCGGGCTTGGTCAAGGATGAGGAGCACCTCCTGGGCGCGGCCGAGGGCGAAGGCGGGGATGAGACAGTGGCCGCCCCGGGCCAGGACAGCCTGAACCTGGAGGAGGAGCCGCTCCTCTTCAGCGGCGCGGGGGCGATGGAGGCGATCGCCGTAGGTGCTTTCCAGGACGAGCAGGTCGACCCGGCGGCGGGGCGCAACGGCGGGACCGACGGTGCGCTGGGGGACAAGGGAGACGTCGCCGCTGAGCAAGATCGTGCCCTCCGGGGTCTCCAGGAGCGCCATGGCGGCGCCCAGGACGTGACCGGCGGGGAAGAAGGTGAGTTGCCAGCCGGGGCTGCCATCGGGTGGCAGGAGGGGATAGGGCTGGCCGAGGGGGAGGGGGCGTAAGCGCTCCAGCAAGGCCGTGACGGCGGGCCGGCCGTAGGGGGGCAGATCGCCGCTGGCGTCGGCGCGGGTCTGGCCGATGCGCACGGCATCCTCAAGCATCACGGCCATGAGCGCCGCGGTGGGGGCGGTGGTGAGGAGGGGCACGGTTGGGAAGGCGCCCGTGACGAGGGGAAGGGCGCCGATGTGGTCGGCGTGGGCATGGGTGACAACGATGGCATCGACGCCGCCGAGATCCTGGAGACGGCCGAGGTCGGGCAAGGGATCGAGGGCGCCGGGGCGGATGCCGGCGTCGACCAGGACGCGCCGGCCGGCGGCTTCGACGAGGAGGCAGCTGGCGCCGACCTCCGAACCGCCCCCCAGGACATGCACCTGCATGATCACTCCTCCGCTGCTGCGCTGCGGGAACACCGCCGCTCGACGATGGCGTTAACTCTACACCGTTGGGGAAGTGAGTCGGCAGGGCGTGGCGGTTGTGCTGCCGCGGTCAAGCGCTGGCGCCGAGGGTGTGGCGAGCGCCCTGCCAGAGATCGCGGAGGGCCTGCATCCATGCGGTGTGGGGGAGTGGATGTTCACTCGCCCGGCCGGCTTGTTCTTGTGCCGCCCCTGGGTGACCGGTCGCCTGGGCGGCGCGCTCAGCGACCCGATGGATCGTGTAATGGAGTGCGTTCGACCCGGTGAGGCGCTGGTAGACCGCATCGACCTCGCCGTAGCGCGCAGCGTGGGCGGGATCGTGCGTGACTGCGGCAGCGTAGCGGTCGGCCACGATCGTCTCGACCGGGACGCGGGAGAAGACCACCCGCGTGACGCCGACCGTGGCGATGAGGAGCGCCAGCAGGACGGCGAAGAACAGGCGGTGCGGCCGGTGGCGCGGGGCCGTTGGCGCGGTTCTCCTGGGGGAAGGCAAACGCCTCGGGAACGTCGCGATGGCAGCTCCCTTCCCTTTTGCTTGCCGACGAGCGTGCTCTCGTTGTGCCCGATGGTGAGCGCAGCGGTGGATCGCCAGTGCTCACCAGGGAGAGATTGCGGCGGCAAGGGGTTCTCCGGCACTTTTGGTGCGCCGCTCGAAGGGCTACGCTGACCATCTGGGGGTGCGTTCCCTCTGGAGGAAGGCGGCGGCATGGGACTGGGGCAACTGCTGTTTTCGGGGATCGGCAACCTACGGGTCGACCGGGTGTGGCTGGAGGGACAGATCCTGCATGTGGCGGCGCGGACGACCGGCAAGCGGGCCCGCTGTCCGTGCTGCGGCTGTCGCTCGCGGCGGCGACACAGTCGCTATCAGCGGACGATCGCGGATCTCGCGTGTGGTGGCCGTCGGGTCATCATCCATCTGCAAGTGCGGCGCTTCCGGTGTCTCGTCCGCCGGTGTGCCCAGCAGGTGTTCTGTGAACGGGTGTCGGATCTGGTGGCCGCCTGGGCGCGGCGGAGTCAGCGACTCCGGGGTCGCCTGCGCGATATCGCCTTTCGGCTGGGCGGGGAAGCCGGCGCTCGGCAGGCTGCCGCCGACCGCACGCCGGTGAGCGGGCGCACGCTCCTGCGGCTGCTCCGGGCGACCCAAGTCCTACCGGCAGGCGCCGTCCGCGTCCTGGGAATCGACGATTGGGCACGCCGCAAGGGGCACACCTACGGCACGATCCTGGTGAACTTGGAGACGCACCGGGTCATCGACCTCTTGCCGGACCGCACGGCGGACACGGTCGCCGCCTGGCTCCGAGTCCATCCAGAGGTAGAGATCATCAGCCGCGATCGCGGCGGAGCCTACGCCGAGGCGGCGCGCCAAGGCGCGCCGCAGGCGCAGCAAATTGCTGATCGCTGGCACCTGCTGTGCAATCTGGGCGACGCCCTGGAACGGCTGTTGGGTCGCGAACTGGACCGCCTGCGGTGCGCCGCTGATGCCGGAGCGCAGCCACCAGAGCCGGTCGCTGCCGCTCCGGCCCCCCCGGCGGGGGAGCCGCCGGGCGAGCCAGCGCTGGCCAGCCCGCCGCTGGCGCCGGCCGACGGGATGCCAGCGCCTACGGCGGCGGAGCGCGAGCGCGAGGCTAATCGTCAGCGCCGCCTGGCCCGCTATGACGAGGTGACCGCGTTGCAGGCGCAGGGCCTCGGTATCGCGACCATCGCCAAGCGGCTGGGCATGGCCAGGAAGACCGTCCACCGCTTCCTCCGCGCCGGCCGCTTTCCGGAGCGGGTGGAGCGCACCGGATCGTCGGGTCGGCTGGCCGCCTTCGAGGCCTACTTGCGGCAACGCTGGGAGGAGGGCTGCCAGAACGCCTCCCAACTGTTCCGCGAGATCAAGGCCCAGGGCTATCCCGGCTCCGCCTCCTACGTCGGCCAAGTGCTTGGCACGTGGCGGACCGAAATCGCGCCCACGGGGCGACGGCGCGCGGGCGGCGCGCTCCTAGAAGGGACCAAGCGGCGCGTGCCGTCGCGCTCACGGCGGGCCGACCGCTCGCCGCGGCAGGTGCGCTTCCTGCTGCTGCGCCCGGTCGCCACCTTGAACGAGGCGGATCAGGCCTACCGCGCCGCCTTGTTGGACGCCTGCCCCCCGGTGCAGACGGCCCAGCGGCTCGTCGCCGAGTTCCAGCATATCGTCGAGACCCACGACAGCGGCGCGTTGGCAGTCTGGCTCACGACGGCGCAGCACAGCAATGTCCCGGAACTGCAAGGCTTCACCCTCGGGGTGCGGCAGGACCGCGCCGCCGTAGAAGCCGGGGTCACCGAGCCCTGGAGTCAAGGCCAGACCGAAGGGCAGGTCAATCGCTTGAAAGGAATCAAGCGGGCAATGTTCGGCCGGGCCAACTTCGACCTGCTCCGCTTGCGCGTGCTGCATCCCACCTGATGGCACTTTTCCATGCACCAAAAGTGCCGGAGAACCCGGCAAGGTGCGTCCGCTCACGCCACGTTGTTGCCGCTGCCGGGGGCAAATTGCTGGCGTTCTGGATGCAAGAGAAGTGCGCTTTTCCTACCTGCCAGCGCCCTTTTTTGGCTGCTACACTAGGGCTGATAAGTACGGTTATCACGCATTGGCGAGGGGAAACGCATGGCCGTTTTGGCGTCGGTTGCCGAGCCGGCCGTCCCCTCGGTCCCGACCGATGACCAGCTCATCGCCATGTGGCTCCATGGCCGCACCGCCCACACGGTACGCGCCTACGCCGGCGACGTGGCGCGCTTCCGGGCCTTCGTGGGCAAGCCGCTCGCCCGGGTGACCTTGCCGGACTTGCAGGCCTTCGCCGATGCGCTGCAGCCGCTCGCCGCCTCCAGTCAGGGGCGCACGCTGGCCGCCGTCAAGAGCCTCCTGCGCTACGCCCACGGCCTGGGCTACCTGCCATTCGACGTGGGCAAGCCGCTGCGCCTGCCGCCCCACCGGGAGACGCTCGCGGACCACATCCTCGACGAGCCGGACGTGCAGCGCATGCTGGCGTTGGAGACGGGACCGCGCAACCGAGCGATCCTCTACTGCCTCTACGGCGCCGGCGTGCGGGTGTCGGAGCTCTGTGACCTGACCTGGCGGGACGTCCAGCCGCGCGGGGAGAGCGCCCAGCTCAACGTCTACGGCAAGGGAGCGAAGACGCGGCATATCCTGCTGCCGGCCCGGGCCTGGCGCGAACTGCGCGGCCTGGGCGTCGGCGCCGGCAGTGCACCGGTGTTCATCTCCCGCGTGGGCGGCCGTCTGTCGGAGAGCCAGGTCCGCCGGATCGTGCGCCGCGCCGCCGTGCGCGCCGGCATCGAGTTGGCCGTCACCCCCCACTGGCTGCGCCACAGCCACGCCAGCCACGCGCTGGAGCACCAGGCGCCGGTGCATCTCGTGCAAGCAACGCTGGGGCATAGTAACCTGGCGACCACGGGGAAGTACTTGCACGCCCGGCCGGGCGAGTCCAGCGGTCGCTACCTGCCGCTGTAGGGAAAGAGGACAGGGACTGGATGAAGAGTCAGAGAGATCCCCTTGTGGTGTTCACGGTTGACCAAGTGCTTGGGCTCACCGGTTTGTCGGAGCGTCAGCTTCGCTACTGGGATAAGACGGGGTTTTTTCTTCCCGGCTACGAAGGGAATCGTCGGCGAACACCATACGGACGGATCTACCTCTACCGTGACGTTGTCGGCCTACGCGCGCTCTCCATCCTGCGCAACCAGTATCACGTGCCACTCCAGGAGCTCCGGAAGGTAGGGCAATGGCTCAGGGGACATTATGAGACACCCTGGTCGAGCTTGAGGTTCTTGGTGAGCGGCCGCCACGTCTTTTTTGTAGAGCCGGAGACCGGTCTCCGGCTCAAACCTGATGAAGCGCGACAGGCAATGCTGCCGACCATCGAGATGGCAGTCATCGAGAGCGACACGCGGAGTCGCGCGCTGCGCCTTCGGGAGCGTGGACCGGACGAACTCGGCCAAATTACGCGGCACCGGTATGTCGAGAGCAATGCCTGGGTATTGGCAGGGACGCGGGTGCCGACTGCGGGCGTCTGGGACTTTCACAACGCTGGCTATGACACGGAGACGATCCTTGCTGCCTATCCATCACTGACACCTTTGGATGTCGAGCGCGCTATCGAATTTGAACGGCACCGTCGCCAGCGGGCCGGGTAGCTCTTCGACCAGCGTGCTGCGTACATGTACTTTCTGATTGATGAAGACACCGATGCACGCATAGCCGACACGCTTCGCGCTCGAGGCCACACCGTGGAGTTCTCCAAAGATGTGCTCGGACGCTCGGCGCCTGACCCTCTCGTCGCTGCCGCAGCCGCACGCCTAGGGACTATTGCCGCCGACCGCTTAGGCGCAATTGTCGTCACAAGAAACTACCGGCATTTCCGCAGGCTGATTCGACGGAATATAGGGCAAGAGCAGACTCCATACCCCAATGCAGGCCTTATTTGTCTCCGATGCGCCAACACGAGTTGTCTCCGTCGCATGAGCGAATTGATCAGTGTCATTGAAGCAGAATATGACGCAATACAACACCTTCCTGATCCGCGACTAATCGTCGAAATTACCGAAACGGCGATGCAAATAATTCGTTAGCTTCAGCGCAACGCGCCGAGCCAGCGTTGCCTCCTGCACCAAAACAGCAGCCGGTACAGCCCGCGTGGAAGAAGTACAGGGGGGATGCCCATACCAGAGACGCGTGCCGCCGTATCGGGCCTCCTCGCGCCATTTCAGGCCATTCCTATCGCCACCATGGGCTAGACGCCGTACTGTCTGTTGGTACGGGAGGGCCGGGCGTTGGAACCAGGGTTGGAACACGAGCTACTGACGATCCCGGAGGCGGCCCGCCGGGCCGGGATCAGTGAGGTTGCGTTGCGACAGCGGATCAAGCGTCGTACACAACGCTCGGCCCGAAAGGGCGGTCATCTTTGGGTCGCCGCGGCCGATGTACCAGCCGCTGTTGAAACAGTTGGAACCGTTGGTACGCTTCCCGTTGGTACAGTCTCAACGGCTGTCGCATTGGTTGAGACTGTACCAACAGTCGACGTGACGGTGCTTCTCCGTGAACAAATCGACGGACGACTCCGCGCCGAACAAGCCGCCGCGATGTGGCAGGAGCGCGCCCGCAACCTGGAAGCGGAGAACGGCCGGCTGCAGGAGCTACTGGCGTTGCCGGCGCACGAGGACGCGTTCGAACCGTCGCGGCGGTGGTGGCAGTGGTGGCGACGGAAGGAACAGCATGCGGGGGCTTGATCCGATTACTCGGGCCGACTTCCAGCAACTCAGCGAGAGTCGGTTGGAAGAGGCGGCGACGCTGCTGGCGAACGGCCACGCGGCGGGGGCCTACTATCTCGCCGGCTATGCCGTGGAGTGTGCCCTGAAGGCCTGTTTCTGTAAGCGGCGGCAGCCGGAGCACTTCCCGCCGAAAGTGAGCGTGGTGGCGCGGATGTACAGCCATGACCTGTCCGGGCTGCTGGAGCTGGCGGAACTCGGCGCGGCGCTGGATGCCGAGAACGATGCTATGCTGAAGCGGTACCGGGCGGTGGCCAAGGACTGGTCCGAGGAGAGCCGGTACGCCTTTCCTGGTCAGGCCCACGCCCAGCTGTTAGTGACAGCGGTCACCGAGCCGACACATGGAGTGCTGCCATGGTTGCGCAGGTACTGGTAGGGTCGGATATCGCGGGGGGCACCCAACTCCTGGCGACGCTCGATCAGGAGCGGCTGCCGATCCTCGCCGCCTTCTGGCGCTACCCGACGAGCGAGAGCGACCGGCGTTCGGTCCCCGACAGTCCTGTTGGCGGGTTTGCGGTGGTGATCCTGACTGCGTGGATTGCTGCCAATGCGTCCGTCGCGGCGGGCACCCACAGCATTGTTGCTTCTAAGTTACGGTATGAGGGGTACAGCCGAGATACGTGTAAGCGTAGGAAACAGGCCGCTCGCGCTGCTACCCTGATTGAACATCGGTCGGCCCGGTAAGGGGGGCATCCCGAAGCCATCTTGTGCCGCGCTAAAGAACGGATTTCGCGATACAACCATGTCCGCGTGTCGACGCTTGCCTCACTTACAGTAGAGCACTTGGACCGAGCCTTCGCCCGTGTAGAGCCGCCGCGTCTGCCACCGCAGGGTCACCGCGTAGGCGCAGACGGGGTCGCCTGCGATCGTCACCGAGGTGCCCCCCGGCAGACTGGGGGGATTGGGCCCGCTCGCACCCCCACGGAAGAAGTAGTTAACGGGCGGAAAATCCCCCCGCGGCAGAGGGGGCGCGGGGTGGACCGTCCCGGAGTTGTTGGATATCTCCACCGTAAAATATTGCAAATGCGGATGGTCCACTGTATACCGTAAGTGGATCGCACTCAGTCCGGAGACCGGGTTGCACGCGTTGGCGAGGAGCTCCTCCAGATTCAGGAGCACGATCGGCGACGAATTGTCGAGCACGACCGCGTCCAATCCGTCAGTGAAGACGTCCGTGTTCGTGACCGCATCGCGGACCTGGAAGAGCATCCTGTAGCGCCGAATGGGCTCCTGTTCCGCGGCAATCGGGCTGCGGCCGGCCTGGGTCTTGTCGGACGACCACGCGGGCATTCGGGCGGTATGGGCGCTGCTAATCGCGACCGAGTTCATCGCCATGAGGAGCCCCGAGCGCAGGAAGGTCGTGTCACTGATGACGACGGTGCTCGTTCCCCCGCCCGACAGCGGGACCGTGATCGACTTCCCTCCGAGCTGGATCCAGCCATCGGCGTCTTGATCGGCCGAGCTAACATAGACCGCCATCTGCGCGAAAGGGTTCACCCCATCGTTGTAGAATACAGTCCCGACCCGGGTGCCCGCACCCGCGGGGACAATCTTCCACGCCGACGTTGGCGCAGGAGGAGATGGCGGGGCGGGCGGCGCGATGGTGGGCATGACCCCGGCCGTGCCATCGCCGCCTCCGGTCCAGCCCCACTCAGCGATCAGGAAACGGTACTTCAACGGGTTTGCGGGCGCGGCGATGTTTCGCAGGGGACAATTCCCCCAGAGCGCGACATCGCCACCAAAGGTCAACGAGCTCGTCGAGACCCCGGCGTAGCCTTCCGGTAGGATGTTGTGGGCGGGGTCCGCGATCGAGGCGTGCACGTTAAAGCTTTCGACTTGGATCCAATGCGGAGTTTGCTCGGGTGTTGGGACAATCTGCCCCGGCGTCACACACAGCTCGACGCAGAAGCAGGGTCCGACCCCATCACGGTCGGGTTGCCGGCCCCGGTCGTGGGGCTCATCGAGGAGCACAGCTCCGCCCGCTGCTGCCACGCGAAAATGCACGTCGGCGCCCGCTGCATGGGGAAACAACGACACCAGCCCCGGCGCGACGGCTTCGAGAAACGAATGGTGGACATAGTCGATCCGGAACATCCCATCGGCGCCCGTTGTACCCGCGCCGAGGGGGTCGTCCGAGAGCCAGTCGGCATCAAACGCCGTCACCGTGAGCCCGGCCACCGGCTCGTGTGTGTCACAGGTGGTGACGCGCCCACAGATTACGCGCGCTCCAAATAAGTTGCGGATCTCACACCAGAAGCGCGCCGGTACACAGTACTCCCACCCCCAGACGAATCCGCCCTCCGTTGGCCGCCAGAGGGGTTGGAGGGTCGTGACCGAGAACTGCCGCGGCGGCGGGGGATGCGGTCCGACGATCTGATGGGGGACCGTCCCGCAGTAGACGTCGATCTCGAACGCCTCGCCGGCGTAGTTCTCTTTCTCGCCTAACGTGACGGTGAACGTGCCATCAGCGGCTGTATCGACCTCGGCGAGCAGGGACGATGCCTTCCCCTGAATGGCATCGTCGGCGAGCAGAGCGAGGGTGTCATTGGGACTGGCGACCGCGAGGACGGTAACATTCTGGTCCGGGCGGCTGCGATAGAGGCGCACCTGGACATTGGCGAGCGGCTCAGGGCACTCAGCGCAGATGAAGCCGCATAATCGTCCACGAAAAACATATGCCATCGAAAGTCTCCTTTTCTGCTCGGGAGCTGATTAGACGTCCGCCCAGCCCCAAGCACGACGGGCAGGTGTCGGAGTCAAGCAGTATTGAAGCACCCACCCGCGCTCGTGTCAACCGTCGCGGCTGTCAGCAACTCCGTCTGGGCGTCATTGGGGGAATTGCTGGGGGAATTGTTTGATTCTTAGCTCGACTTTGGCCATTTGGCGAGTGTACGGTCGGACGATCACCAGATGAGCCTCCATCCTGTTCGGGGTTTCTTCATATCGGGGTAAAAGGCCGACATGCAAATATTCCACAGGGCCAGACGCCCACATCTGGTGCCCTGTTCGGGTTCAGCGGCCCAAATGGCCAAAGTCGAGCTTAGGACCGCTTCTGGCGTGGAGCCTGCGCTGCAGCGGCCGCCGACGGGGGATCAGTGGCTCCGGCGGGTGCGTCGCGGCTGCCACCAGATGCTCCGATCGCGTCCCGATGTGGCCGGAGAAGGGACCGTCTGTCGCCGTGATCGTCAGTGGCAGAATGTATGCTGGCTGCAGATAGCTTTGTGCGTCGTCCCAGCCCAGCTCGAAGTAGCCGAAGCGGATGTCCTCGATCTCGATCAGGCCGCTTCCTTGCGCGCCCCACGAATGGATGACGTCTTGCTGGGCGGAATCCGGCAATCAGAGCTCGACGTCCGATTGGTAAACATCGTGAATCTCGCGCCAGAGGTGATCGATGCCGGTGAGGTCGCCGTTGTGGTCGATGACGCGCCGAAAAGCGATCCCCATGTCGATCACCCGTTGTTCGGTATAGCCGGTCCGTTGCTCGACGACCCCGACATTCAGACGCGTCACCTGCAATAGTTCGCATTCCTGAAGGGAGATGACCTTTAAGTCTGTGAGGTGCCGCTGAGCAATCTCGACGGCGACGGCGTCATCGAACGTGACCTGGGACTTGCCGTCGTCAACCTGCCAGCGCGCGTTATCGTGGAAGCGCAGACCGCCCGAAGCACGATAGAAGACGAGTTCGGATGATCGTTCGGTATAGATCAGACGGCTCGCGCTCTCCTGGCCGCACGCTTGCGCCGTTACCAGGACGACCTCTTCACCTTCGTGCGTGATCCCGCGGTCCCGCCCACCAACAACTTGGCCGAACGCAGCCTACGTGGCCTGGTCACCGCCCGTAAGATCAGCGGCGGCTCGCGCTCTCCCGAAGGCACCCAGACCCGCATGATCCTCGCCTCGATCCTCGGCACCGCCCTTGCCCAAAACCAGGATCCCCTCCAGGCATGCCACCAACTCCTCACCGCACCACTCGCCCAAGCCCCCTGATCAGCCCCACTCCAAGGATCTGACCTCTTACGCGTAGGCGTCGCCATAGAGCGCGGCATGGGCTGGATCGTTCGTGACGGCGGCGGCGTAGTGGTCGGCCACGATCGTATCGACCGGGACGCGGGAGAAGACCACCCGCGTGCCGCCGGCCGTGCCGACGAGGAACGCCAGCAGGACGACAAGGAGCATGCGGTGCGGCTGGCGCGGGGTCGCTGGCGCGGTCCTCCTGGGGGAAGGCAAACGCCTCGGGAATGTCGCGATGGCAGCTCCCTTCCCTTTTGCTTGACGACGAGCGTGCTCTCGTTGTACCCGATGGCTGCCGCAGCGGCGGATCACCACTTCGCGGGTGTTCTGAATGCAAGAGAAGTGCGCTTGCATTGCCCGGATCGATCTGTCTCGGTCCACCTTTGGCCCGAGCGTGCGCCCCCGGTCTGTGGCGGTCGGTTCGCCGGCGTCTCGAGGAGGACGAGATTATCGCGAACCGGTGTAGGCGCTGCCGAAGGCCCCGGCCCGATCGGTTCGTCGGTGCAATCGCCGATGCAAACCGGTAATCTCGTATCCTGATGAGGAGAGATCACCAAGCCATGGTGGGGCCGAGAGGAGCGCTCATCGGCGCTGGCCACAAGGAAGGGCGGTTCGACGTGCACGCGAACCAGAACGCCGTCGCGACGGGCGGCGCCACCATGCTGGAAGATGCCACGGTTCATATCCTGACACCGGAAGAAGCCTGGGAGACGTTCGACGAGGCGGCACGCTCCTACCTGCACATGAGCGGCCAGGAGTTCATCGAGGCCTGGGAGGCCGGCAAGTTCGACGACGATCCAGATCGCTCGTCAGTGGTGCTGGTGTCCATGCTCCGTCCCGTTGGCCGCTAGGACTCCCCACGCGGCTGTCACTGCGTTCGCGGAGGCGATCCAGCAGGCGGTCTCCTGCGTCACTGTCGCCCGATTCCTCCCGGAGGGCTACCGCCCAACCGAGGAGCCCTACAGCGGGAGCCTGGGCCGTGGTCAGCCGGTGACGCTGGGCAGCGACGCGGCACTCAGTCTGAAGGTGGTGTTGCGCTATCGCCTTCTCCGGGAGGCCGGGCCGGGCACCGGCTGGATCGTCCGGATTGTGAGCTATATCTATGCCATGACGGATGCAGTCGACGCTGAATTCGTGGCGTACCAGTGGGACCCGTATGGCCGCAGCCCGATCACCTGGCCACATGTGCATCTTGGACCGGCGCTCGGGGCGGTTCCCCGACGCTTCCTACGGGCCCATCTCCCGACCGGACAGGTCGCTCTTCAGGATGTCCTGCACGTGGCGATAGCGGACCTCGGTGTGGCGCCGCGGCGGCCGGATTGGGCGTTGGTGCTGGAGCGGACGCGGCCGTTGACCAGTCTGCCAGAATAGTCGTCCCTGCAGTGCGTACAGTCGCCGGGAGAGGCGCCATAGACAAAACTCGCCACCTTCGCTTCGTGTGAGTGAAGAACACGACCGATCGCCTGTGGCGCGGCCAGTCCTGATGGCCATGTTGGTTAACCGAATGCCCGGGCAGCAGCTAGTTCGGTAGGATAATGTCCGGGCACCACGCCTTCCGTGCCCGGACAGGATACGCCGGTGGAAATCGAACGCCCGGATACGCCGCCCGCACTGCCCGGACAGGATGGGCGGTGGCTCACCTTGGAAGTCGCCGCCGACGTGCTAGGTGTTCATGAGCGGACGTTACGTCGGCGCATTGCCGGCCAGCAGTACCAGGTAGAACGAAGCGGTCAGCGTGTCTGGGTCTGGTTGCCGACCAACGTGCAAGGTCCTCTTTCCGGCCTGTCCGGGCAACGACCGGACAGGCCGGCGAACTCGGAGGAGATGCCCGGACAACTGCCCGGACAAGATCCGGACATAGCCACTCAGGCGCTAGCGGTGCTGGAGCGCCTCTTTGTCGAAGAGCGCGAGCGCGCCGCATCCGTGACTGAGCGGGCGATTCTGCTTGAACAGCGAGCGAGTGCCGCTGAACAAGCGGCAGCGATGTGGCAGGAGCGGGCGCGCAACTTGGAAGCGCAGGTGGCGGCGCTGGCGGCGAGCGGACTGAGGCGCGCCTGGAGTGGGCTGGGTGCGGTAATCGGCGCTTAACGCACGCTTCCGTCAGGCGGGCACCGGCGCTCGCGGCCGGTGTGGGCGGTCCCCGAACGCCGGCTGTTTCTTAGGGTTGGTCTCCCTGCGCGAGGTCCTCCGCTCCCACCTGGTCCTGCCTGACATGCCGACGCGTTCGCCAATCTCCGGCAGCCCCGTTGGCACGACGGCTGCGACGTAGCCACGGAGCTAGGGACGGCTTGGAACGTCCGGCAGCAGACCTCGCCAGTCCCTGGCAGGACACGACGTGCAGGAAGGGGCGAGGGCATGCGGGAGCTGGGATTGCTGGCGATGCGCGCCGCCGTGGGTGGCTTGTTAGCCGGGCACGGGGCGCAGAAGCTCTTCGGCGCCTTCGAAGGGCCGGGGCTCACGGGCACCGCCGGATTTATGGAGATGCTCGGCCTGAAGCCGGGCCGGGTGTGGGGGACTACGGCCGCTGTGGCGGAGTTCGGCGGCGGGACGCTGACAGCGCTTGGCCTGCTGAATCCGCTCGGCCCACTGGGCATCATGTCCGCCATGGCGATGGCGAGCGCCACCGCCCACTGGGGTAAGCCGATCTGGGCGGCCAAGGGCGGTGCGGAACTGGCCGTGACCAACTTCGCGGCGGCGCTCGCCGTGGCGACGGTCGGTCCCGGCGCCTACTCGCTGGACCATGCGCTCGGGATCAAGCTGCCGCCGGCGGTGGTCGCCATCGCGGCGCTTTCGACGGGGGGCATGCTGGCCTATGGCATCGCCATGGTACGCCGGGCAGCACCACCGCCGCCGCCTGGACCGGCGGCGGAGACCACGCTCCAGAGCGGGGAGAGCGCGCGCTGAGCCCAGGCTGGCACAGCGGCGGCGCGGAGGTGGCTCGATTGAACGTCCGCTAAATCCCATTAGCAGACGTTCATCGGCGCCGACCACGCCTGGCCATGTCTGCTAATCTTTTCAATGCAGGCGTGGCGGGAATGTCTGCTAAGCTCTTGGCCGATCTGTAAAGGGTGTGGTGGCCGGCACAGCAGGTGTGCGGCGGGCGGGGAAGCCGGCGCTGGCGGGCTATTGCGAGGCGTTGCACCGGGAGGACGACTTCCGGCCGGCCACCCACCGCAACTATCTGAGCGACCTCCGCCAGTTCGCCGCCTGGTGCGAGCAGACCTGGCGGGAGGCGGACGAGGATGCCGCCTTCACGCCGACGCTCACCGCCGACGCTCACCGCCGACCGCGCGCAGCTGCAGACGCTCCGTCTTTCACTGGCCACGATCAACCGGCGCCTGGTCAGCCTGAAGCGGTTCTGCGCCTGGTCCCACGAACAGCAGTTGGTCGCCGCCAGCCGTGACGCCGGCCTCGGCCACCCCGGCGCAACCATCTCCGCGCACCTGGCCGGCCGAGGCCGGCGTCACGGCCACCGATCACCCAACCGCCCCCAAATCACCGACTTCGGCAACAGGCCCCTTGGAAGGATTTAGTCTCACGCCAATGACTTGTCTCGCGCCGTACACGACATCATGGAACGAATGGACTGATCGGACCAACATCGTATCCCGTGACCGCCGTAATAACTCGCTCAGCCAGATCTTGACAGGCAGGATTGAGTGTCAAGTCAGTCAGTTCAACATATGCCGCCGCTTCACCTACAGCCGGTACCCCAAGAGTGGGGATGATTGCCACTAGCGGCGCGCCGCATTTATAAACGTCCCACCCGTCCTTGCCCGCGTTGAAGGCCGCTTGCATCGCTTGCTTCTGCTGCTGAGCAGACGGGAGGTTATCAAGGGTGTCTTGAGTCAGTTGTGCGGACGCCCCAGCCTCAGGAGGATTAATGAAGCGAAGAGCCTGCTTTGAAATCATGTGGTAGGAAAACGCTGTATAGCCGTTCAGGAACCAAGTGATATATCCTCCCTCAAAGTCCTCCCGCTTTACTCCACCATCGTCATATATTCCAGTCTTTGGAAAGCCAAGGGATCCACCCGTTCCTCCTGCTCGCTCAAACACATCGCTAATTCCCCCGTATACTTCGTGCGTGCCGTACTTCGGACTCCAGTAGATCGAGCCGTTATCAAATCGTGCTCCCTTTCCCGTAGTACCAAACGGTGAGGAAGCGGCATCAAATTCGCTGCTACGAATGTTACCCATCAATCCATGTATCGCTGGCCCAGTCATATACCATTTCTCAATACCAGAACCAAGGTAGAATGAACCCGAAGGCGAAGTCTGCTGGCCATAGAGCTGCCGACACTCTCCGCCTAATCCCTGGTGACACTCATTGGAGGCAAGCAGGGAGTCGCGCATATCCTGCTCAGAGAGACCGCTGCCAACGTAATTTGCCAGACCTTGAGGATCAGCCTCGCGCCCCAAGATATCCTGGTACATCTGCTGAACTATCTGGGTCCGCTGATTCGTACCTCCTCCTTGTGAAGGGGGCTGAGTCGTAGTGCAAGATGAATCCATCTGGATCGCTGCCCATCCAGTCCCTCCGTTGGGATCTCCGGCCGCCTTGCGGTCGACATTCCACCAATCCCAGCCGTCCGCGCATACTGGCCCGTTGGTGACGAGTACCGACCAATTATCGGCAGGGACGGCGCTGCCCCACTGGGCAGGGATCGTCGATGGATAGCTCAACCCCGGGCCGGTTCGGATCTGTGTTCCCTTGGCAAGGCCAACGAACTGGCCTTTCTGGGGGGTAGGAGCGGACGAAGGAGGGCTAGGCGGCGGCGGATCTGAACCCGCCACTGAAGTCCCCGCGCCCCCTGTCGTGGTCTGCGACTGCCCCTGGCCCGCCCCACTAGTTGTCGAGGCACCGGGGGAAGGGTCGGGATAGGACAAGGTTGAACTCGCGCTGCGGCCGGTCGCGTCAATGGCGGTGTACGTGTAATTGCCCCAATCCTTATGGGCCACCGCCGTCGTGAAGCTCCCATTGCTATCGCTAGTTCCCGAGATGTTGGGGCCCCAACTGAAGTTATCGGCGTTCGTGCTGCCGCACGCATGCCGCGTGCCGCTCGCGGCCAGTTGAATCTGGCTATTTGGCGTCATGCCGCTCACGTTGACCGTCACGTTCCACGTGCACGCTCCGGTCTGCTGGGCGCTGAGGCCCACGTTCGGCGGCTCTGACGGCTGAAGAGTAGGCGGCGCGGGCGGTGCCCCTAGGCTGATCGTGACGTTGTAGCCTCCGCTATTGTCGGCCCAATAACCATAGTCATCGTTGTACACCAAATGCAGCCGGCCGCCTATATTCGAGGAGACGCCCCCGTTACTGCCGATGCCAGACCAAGGAACGTTGCCAATACGCGCGAGGAGAAAGCCGATCGGCCGGCCGGGTACCACGGCATTGGGATCACTCTTCGAGCCACAAACCGCGCCGTTGAGGTAGCGCTGCCCGTCCGGATCGGTCTGCGGATAGCCCGTACAGCCCGCGGCACTCTCGTCTCCGTACCCGGCCCGTCCCGTGGCACTGATATTTGCCTGCTGACCGGCGGCGAGATCGATCCCCGTATCGAGGCCCGGAGGAGCCTGCCTGGCGTCAAGGAAAAGTGACACCGAAGCTTCCGGCGCGGCCCAGGCCGCTATCGACAGTCCGGAGAAAAGCGAACCGGGAGCGACCACGAGCATGGTGAGAAGGATTCGCAGCAGCCGTCGATGAACGGCTGAATGGCCACGAGCCTGAAACATGGTGCCATGCACTACCATTGCCACCCTCCCTTGACGTTGACGCAACTAGCACGCCCTGTCAGATAGCTCGAAGTTCGAATGGGATGTATGGCAGAGTACGTCAAGAAGCAGGCCGTGTCAAGCGCGCGTATCCACTCACAGGGCCGTTTCATCAGGTTCGTCCGGGAGCGAGGACGAGTTTGACGGCGAGGGAGGGGCGGCCGGCATTCGTGCGGAGCGCGGCGGCGATGTTGGTGCAGTGGCAGCGGCGCAGTAAGGCGATGGCTAGGTTTCGGCAGGCGGCGAAGGTCTGGGGGGCGGCGCCGGAGCGGCATTGGGAGCGGTCCTCGTCGAACGTGACATCCCGGACGTAGCCGGGTAGGAGGAACGCATCACTGCCGTTCCTCCGCCTCAGAACCATAAGGGGTCAGACAACGATTCCTACATTTTCGAGCCATTTGCCCGAACGTGCGGGCACAGGCCGGATTGCTCAGACGGTGGCGGCGTCCCGACGGGTGGTGGCGACACCGCCATTGCCAGAGAATGCGCGTTCTCCGGCAACCTAACGTGACCTTCGGCACGCTTGACGCAGGTCCAACGCCATCTGCTGCTGACCGTAGCGTGGGATTTCTCTGGCAAACAGGCCGCCGTGGCGTTTTGCCCGCCCGTCGTTGCAGCTATCGCACCCTGGTGAGCACGCCAAATGGCTCGAAAATGCAGGAATCGTTGTCTCCCCCCAGCGTTGGCCCTACCAGACGGGAGTTTTTGCCGTGTCCATGACCCCGCAATGATCCTCGATCAAGCAGCCCGGCTGATTCGCCACCAAGTGCGGACGAGCGCCGCGTTGCGCGCGCAGTATCGCCACAAGCTCCAGGCGACGCGATCCCACGTTGAAGCGACCCAACTCGCCTGGGAGCAGGCCCAGCAGGAGCATGGACTGGGCAGTGACGAAGCCAACGCAGCGCACGAGACGTGGATCCGGGCGACCGTGGCGCTGGAGCAGTTACGAGAGCGGCTGTTTGCCACGGCGGGATCGTCATCCGAAGATGGTTGAAAATACTAGCCGTCTGGCGGTAATTCGCCGCTGCGAAGCGGAATAGGCTGGCGAAGCTGTTCCAGGCGCCTCCGCACGCTCTGCTCCAATACCTCAACGAGATGTTCTAGCTCGGCGAGATCCGCCGCCTGACGACGAATAAGCTCTACAGTGGTCTGCGCTGGCGGCAACCCCTTGATCAGCAGTTCCAACGCCTGATGGCCACGATAAGCCCCCCGCGCCTGTTCGTATAGGCTTCGGATGTCTGCACTATCCTCGTCGAGGGTTAAGCGCAGCAGAGCTCGCTGTGCCTTCGGCACGGTTTCAGCAAGATCCTGTTCCAGACGAGTTCGCCGCACATCGACATCGGCTATTTCACGCATTGCATGGTGTGCCTTTGCGGCAGTGAGCATTGTCCATGCTGCAGCCAGAAACTCCTCGTACGCCACGCTCTCTCGCTCGTACCGCCTGTCCCGCAAGTTCCGCGCATCCTTCAATGCCTCCTGCTGACTCTGATGAAGGAGCGTCCGTTCAAGCTGCCGCCATTGATAGCGTTGCGACAGCAACACGCCGCCGAGGGTGATGACGGCACCGATGATTGGGCCAAGCACGACGGATCGGAGCAGGAGGTCGATAAAAGCTGGAGATGTTCCGCCTGACGGTACGGCAGTGGCCGTGGCTATGGCAGTCGCGACTTGCGCGAACACCCGAGGCGGCATCTGCGCCCAGGGCGACAACGCCAGCAAACCGGCGCAGCCGCTCGTGATAACAAGGGCCGACGTTGATTGCCAGGAGGGTCGGATCATATGCAGTTACGCCCCGACCTTTGCCCCACGCTGGGACGACCAGACGTCGATTGTGGATGGATCGGCCATTCGCGTGTGATGAACGACAATTAGAACTGCCGGTGGCGACAACAAGACGTGCCGGTCAGGGCCTGGGTGACAGACCCGGGCCGTGACCTGAGCATGGCGCTCTCATGGAAGAGGAGAGGGCGTCATGAAGAAAGATACCGAGGTACGACTGTTGCAACGCGAACGACAGAAGGGAACCAGCCAAGCGGTCGCCGCCGCCCGGGCGGGGATGAGTGAGCGGACGGCCCGCAAGTATGAGCGGCTGGGGAAGTTGCCCAGCCAGGTGCGGGAGCGCCGGGACTACCGCACGCGGCCCGATCCTTTTACGGAGGATTGGCCGTGGGTGCAAAAAGAATTGGAGCGGGACCCGGCGCTGCAAGGGGTGACGCTGTTCGGCGAGGTGTGCCGCCAGCACCCGGGACGCTACCAGGAAGGGCAGATGCGGACCCTGCAACGGCACATGCAGTTGTGGCGAGCACTGCACGGTCCCGAGCAAGAGGTGATGTTCGCTCAGCGTCACGAACCAGGAGAGGCGGCGCAATCGGACTTCACCCATATGACGGATCTTGGCGTGACGCTGGGTGGGGCGCCGTTTGCGCACATGGTGTTCCATATGGTGCTGACGTACTCCAATGTCGAAGCGATCACGCTGTGCTTCACAGAGAGCTTTGAGGCGTTGGCGGAAGGGATCGAGTCTTGCCTGTGGCAACTGGGCGGCGTACCGAAAGCGCACCGCACCGACCAGTTGACGGCGGCGGTGCAGCGCCTGAATGTCGAGGGGCGGCGCGATTGGACCGCTCGCTACGCCGCGCTCCTGGCGCACTACGGCATGGAGCCGACAAAGAGCCAGGCCGGCGAGGCGCATCAGAACGGCGATGTGGAGCAGAGCCACCACCGCTTCAAGCTGGCGATGGATCAGACGCTGCGGGTGCGGGGCAGCCGGGACTTCACCGACCGCCCGAGCTACGTGCGCTTCCTGCAGGAGTTGGTGACCCAACGCAATCACACCCGGACCAGCCGCTTCGCTGCCGAGCAGGCGGCGTTACGACCTTTACCAGCGATGCCGCTCTTGCCTTGCCGGGAGGTACGGGCCCTGGTGGGCCAGGGCAGCACCATGCAGGTCTTGGGCAACGGCTACTCCGTGCCGTCCCGCTTGATCGGCACGACCCTCACGGTGCGCGTGCGGGCGGAGACGCTGGAGGCCTACGTCGGGACGGCGCTGGCCGTCACCTTGCCCCGGCTGGCGGGCAAGGGCCAGATGCGCATTGACTACCGGCACATCGTCTGGTCGCTGGTACGCAAACCTGGCGCGTTCGCCGCCTACCGTTACCGCGAGGAACTCTTTCCGACGCTGGCCTTCCGTCGCGCCTACGACACCCTCCAGGAACGCTGCCCCACGGGGGCTGATCGCGAATATGTGCGGGTGCTCCATCTGGCGGCCAGTACCACCGAAGCCGACGTGGAGACGGCGCTAGGCTTGCTGCTGGAGGCCGGGACGGTTCCCACCTTTGATGCCGTACGGGAACTGGTGCGCCAGCCCCAGCCAGTGGCGGTGCCGGCGCTCACCATGCCGGCGGTGACGTATGGCGTCTACGATCAGTTGTTGCCCTCCCGGTCCGCTCATGGCGAGTGACCTGGGGCCGGCCAACCGGCACGACGAACTGGGCACGATGTTACGCAGCCTCAATTTGAGCCACACCGCCAAGAGCTTTGCCGATCTGGCGCTGCGGGCGAGCAAGGCGAACTGGACCCACGAGGCGTTCTTGCACGAGGTGGTCCGCCAAGAGTGCGAGTACCGCAGCCAGCGGCGGGTGGCGCGGTTGCTCCAGCAGTCAGGGCTGCCACGGGAAAAGACGTTTCGCACGTTTCAGTTGGAGCCGCTGGGACCGACCCTGCGTTTGCAACTGGAACGGCTGCGCAGCGGCGCCTTCCTCGAGGAAGCGATGAATGTGATTGCGGTTGGCAAGCCGGGCGCCGGCAAGAGCCATCTCCTGGCGGCACTTGGCCACGATCTGGTGGTGCTGGGCCAGCCGGTGCTCTGGATCTCCACCGCCGCCCTGGTCCAGCAACTCTTGGCGGCTAAGCGCGACCTGCGGTTGCCGCAGGAACTGGCCAAACTGGATCGCTTTGCCTGTGTCTTCCTCGACGATATCGGCTACGTCCAGCACGACCGCGATGAGATGGAGGTGCTCTTTACTTTTCTGGCCGAGCGATACGAACGCCGGAGCGTCGCCATCACGACCAACCTGGTCTTTTCCGAGTGGGAGCGCATCTTCAAACACCCCATGACCACGCTGGCCGCCATCGACCGCGTCGTCCACCACGCCGTCATTTTAGATATGACGGCCATCGACAGTTTCCGCGCCAAGGCCGCACAGCAGGCCCAGGCACTGGCTGCGCCCAGTGTTTCGTCTTGATTCGGGACGGGCTATCAAGATGATTCGGAACCGGCTATCAAGTGGGCAGCCCCGCGAGACACCACTCAGCTCAAGGAAAAAGGAGGTATTGACCACCATGCCACGCCGATCCACGACCA
>DAIMXP010000093.1:0-28874 GCA_036734945.1 Chloroflexota bacterium | reverse complement strand
GAACCCTACCGCTACCTTGCCCATTTGTCAAAGTTATTTCGTGACGGGTCCTTACGGCGAATATTACACGGGTCGCCGGTCTCCTGGCAACCTGCGCGTCCGCCCATGACCCGGATGGGGGATGGCCCCACCGTGGCGCCCGCCACTCCGGCCCGGAGCGAGCAGCGCCAACGATTACCACCGGTCACCCCGAGGCACGGACGGCAAGACCAGTGTCCCCGCCATGTGGGCGGCATTGATGTCATCCGCCCCACCAAGTGCCGCCACCGGCAGTCGCTTGACGGCGATCCCGAGTGCCCGCCGCCAGTTCGCCCGTCGCCGTCTCGCCGGCGGCATCGCCATCCAGCGCCGTCCCCAGCAGCGCCACGGCGGGCCGGAGACCGCCAACACGAGCGTATCAAGTTGTGACTTGAAGACGTTCTTTGCGGCGAATTGCAATCAAGTCTTGCAGTAAGTCCTCGTCGTCACCAGAGAGCGGCCCGCCGCTGGCCAAGCCCAGACAGGGCGATCTTGCAGCTTAGTCTTGCAGTAGGGAACGAAAAGGGTAGTTGTCGTTGCAGTGAGGAATCCCGACCTGCAGCGCCCGTTTCCCCTGGAGAGGCGCCGGCGTTCGCGTCATCATCCGTCGGCAGATCCTGCACGAATCGACGCGGCCTCTGGGGCAAGGAGCGCGTCAACATTGAAGGTCAACTTTGCAGCCAGGAATTTGAAGCTCAACGTTGCAGTTTCTGCAAACCCTGACTTCAAAGCACACCTTTGGCTGTGCTTTGAAGACTGACTTTGCACCATTTTTGCAAACTGGGTTTGCACTCGGAGACCGCATTCCACGCCTGGTGCTCGGCGACCGTCGCCCCGGGCTCGGTGCTTTTTGCAGTTGAACTTTGCACTGAGGAACAAAAATGGGCTGGTGCATTGCACTGAGGAACGGATAAGGAGGGCCGTTCCTGAGCGTGAATAGCGGTAAAGGCTCGACCACGGTGAGAGACAGCTGCTCATGTCACGCCTGACAAAAATGTGCAACCCCTCATTGCACTGAGGAATTTGCAGCCTTTTCTTGCACTCAGTGCAAACCTCGACTGCAAGGCACATTGGCCGTGAACTCGTGGCGCCCCTTGGGGTTCTCCGGCACTTTTGGTGCGCCGCTCGAAGGGCTACGCTGACCCTCTGGAGGCACGTTGTCTCTGGAGGAAGGCGGCGGCATGGGACTGGGGCAACTGCTGTTTTCAGGGGTTGGCAATATCCGGGTTGACCAGGTGTGGCTGGAGGGCCAGACGCTGCATGTGGCGGCGCGGACGACCGGCAAGCGGGCCCGCTGTCCGTGCTGCGGCTGTCGCTCGCGGCGGCGACACAGTCGCTATCAGCGGACGATCGCGGATCTCGCGTGTGGTGGCCGTCGGGTCATCATCCATCTGCAAGTGCGGCGCTTCCGGTGTCTCGTCCGCCGGTGTGCCCAGCAGGTGTTCTGTGAACGGGTGTCGGATCTGGTGGCCGCCTGGGCGCGGCGGAGTCAGCGACTCCGGGGTCGCCTGCGCGATATCGCCTTTCGGCTGGGCGGGGAAGCCGGCGCTCGGCAGGCTGCCGCCGACCGCACGCCGGTGAGCGGGCGCACGCTCCTGCGGCTGCTCCGGGCGACCCAAGTCCTACCGGCAGGCGCGGTCCGCGTGTGTCAAATTACGGCCGTAAGGGCGCCACGGCGTTCACGGCCGGAAGGCGCCACTTTGGCGTGACGGTCGATCGCGATTCCGACTCCACGTCGTCTCGCCGTTTGTTTGCTGGCGGCTGACGGGCGAGACATTCCGCCGGCCGCCAGGGCTACCGGGTCAGGGTTCTGGGGACGGCGGTACCTCCTTCTGGTTTTGATTGGCACGGCTGGTCAAGCGAAAGCTCCGTCCGGTGATGGTCAGCACGACCGCGCTGTGGGCGAGGCGATCCAGCGTGGCGTTGGCGAGTAAGGGATCGCCAAACAATGCCGGCAGTTCGGTTGGCGCGCGGTTGGACGTGAGAACGATACTGCGCTGCTCATAGCGCTCATTGATCACGTCGTAGAAGTCAACGGGGCCGCTGGCGGGGAGCGGCTTGAGTCCGAAGTCGTCAATGACGAGCAGGTCCGGGTGCAAGTAGGTCGCCAGCCGCTTGGCATACGTTCCGTCGGCCCGCCCGGCATTGATGTGAACCAGCATCTGGTGCGCGCTCGTACAGAGGACGTTTGCTCCCTGACGGGCGGCCTCGTGGGCCAAGGCGTGGGCCAGGTGACTCTTCCCGACCCCGGTTTGCCCGCAGATCAGCACATTGCGATGCTGCCGCAGGTAGGCGCCGGCGGCCAGATCCAGCACCTGCCGGCGGTTGATCGAGGAATTGAAGGCGAAATCGAACGTTTCCAGCGTCTTGGTGCTGTTGACGTTACCCCGCCGCAGCGTTAGGGCGAGTTGCTTCTGGTGGCGACGTTCCACCTCGTCTTGGAGGAGTCGTGCCAGGAAGTCGTCATAGCTCCACTGCTCACCGCTCGCCTGCTCAGTGCGGGACTCCAAGCTGGCGAGGATGCCGGAGAGGCGGAGTTCCTTCAGATAAGGAGTGAGTTGATGCAGCGCGCTCATCGGACCACCTCCAACGTAGCCAGGCGAAGCATGGCATCGTTGCTCTTGGGTTCAATGGTGGCCGCTGGACCACTCCCGTTCAGGAAACCGACCGCATACTCTTCTGCCGAACGCGCGAACGTAAAGGTTGCCGGGGCGGTCACTCCTGCCGCCATCCCAGTATCCAGGGGTGCGGCCTCCTCCAGGTTCGCCGCCAGGATGCGCTTGACCGTCGGGTAGTCGGCGCCGTCGAAGGCGTGGGCGCGCACACAAGCGCGCTCCAGGCGCTCTTGTCCCACTTTTCCTGCGAGTGCTACCAAGCGTCCGGCGCTGCGCAGCCGGTCCTCCGGGCGGTGCGCCAGCAGTTCGCCGACCACTGCCGCCGTGGCCGGCCCAATCGCCTCGGCTTGCTGCTGGCAGTTTTCTCGCGTCAGCACGAGACCGGGAATCTTCTCCGGCGGCAGATGCTCCAACACCGTCCGGCGTTCGCCGGGCGCCGCCCGGTCATGGGTCACGATGAGTTCATGATCGTTACCGTAGATTTCCACAGTCCGCGCGCCGCCGCGCACCCACAGTTCCTGGCCGACCAACCGGAAGGGCGCCGAGTAGTAGGCCTGCTCGAAGGTGAGGTGGCAGTCCCGGTAGAGGCGGAGCCTCGCCCAGCTCGCCGGATCGTAGGGGACGGACGGCAGCGGCAACAACGCCGCCAGCTCGGTAGTCTGGAAGCGCGCCATGGGCTGCTCCCGCGTCGTCCCGTGCAGGCGCTCGCCGGCCGTCTCCATGATCCAGGTTCGCAGCTTGCCATTCAGTTCGTCGATCCGCTCTGTCCCTTCCCGACCTGCCAGGAAGTTGCGCTTGAGGTAGTGGACGCCGCCTTTCTCCACTTTTCCTTTCAAATGGGGCGTCCGTGGTGGATTCGGATCAATCCGGAAACCATAGTGTTCGGCACACTCCCGGTAGCTGCGCTGCACTACGGGATCATGCACACTGGCCTGCAAAATGGCCGCTTTCAGATTGTCCAAGACAATCGTGCGCGGACAGCCGCCCCAAAACTCGAAGGCGTGGCGGTGGCAGAGCAGCCATGTGGCGATCCGCTGATCATAGACCAGTTCGGCGTAGCAGTGGCGGCTCCAGGACAGCACTACTACAAAGGCCCAGGTCTTGCGCGCTTTGCCGGTGGCGGGATCAATCGTCCAGCCGGCGTAGCCAAAATCCACCTGCGCCTGGCTACCGGGCGCTGTTTCGACCCGCACAAAGACCTCCGGCTGCGCTGGGTCCAGCCGTTGCAGCAGCCGCCACACCGCCATGTAACTCACCGGCTCGCCGTGAACTTCCTCCAGCCGGCCGCGAATGGCAGCGACCTCCATCCCCCGCGCCCGGTACTCCAAAATCTCCTGGCGGTACGTCGCCACCGTCGAGGTCTGTTGGGGCGGCGGGGTCACCGGCATCGTCTGCGCCACCAAGCGATGCACCTCGGCCACCTTGGGGAGTGGATTGCTCAAGAGCCCCTGCTCCTGCGCCCACACTCGGTACTTGGCCACACTCCGCCGCGTGTGCCCCAGACACGCCGCCACGGCGCGATCACTTTCGCCCATCCGTAGCAAGCGCAACACTTCCATGACATCCATCGTCGCAATCCTCCGCTGACTCATCGACGACTCTCCCCCTTTCTCTATGGAGAGAGTGTCGAATCTCCTCGGGATCGCGTCGGCCGTCCTTACCTATCTACCCGGCAGAACCCTCACTGCCGGCGCCCTTTGGCCGTGAACTCGTGGCGCCCTTTGGCCGTAATGCCCTGGCGCCCTTTGGCCGTGAACGACGTGAGTAGTATCAGGCGTAAAATGACACGGTGCGCCCGGCCGCGACCGCCGTCGGGGACGAAGCGCCCGTCTCGGTGGTCGGGACCATCGGCGTGGGCGGCGACCCCGCTGGCGTCGCCGTCGATCCCGTGGCCGGGATCGTCTACGTGACGAACCGCGCGAGCGACAGCGTCTCGATCGTCGACGAGCGCGCGCTCCGGGCGGTGGCGACCGTGCCGGTCGGCCACGCGCCGGCCGGCGTCGCGGCGGACCCGTCGACGGGCCGGGCGTACGTCGCCAACGCCCAGGATCACACCCTGTCCGTCGTCGACGGCGCGCGGCGCCGGGTCGTCGCCACGTGGCCGGTCGGCTATCTGCCCGGCGCGGTGGCCGTCGATCCGTCGATGCGCCGGGTCTACGTCGCGGACGAGACTACCGTCCCGAGCTGCGCGGGCGGCTGCGACGACACCATCCGTGCCCTGGACGCGCTGACCGGCCGGCTCGTGGCGCCACCAGCCGGGGACATGGGCGGCTGGGTCTCCGCCATGGCCGTCGACGCGGCGACGCACGCCCTCGCCGTCAGCGTGGACGGCAAGTACGAGGGGGACGCGCTCGTGGCGCTGCTCTCCCCCGCGCTCGACACGCTCGCCGGCGACCGGCCGGGCTACTGGGTGGGCGGCGTGGCGGTGGACCCGCGGACCGGGCGCCTCTACGCCGGCCTGCTCATGCAGACGCTCCTCGCGCTGGACCCGCTGCCCGGCCCGCCGGCGGCATTCCGCGTCGCGCGGATCGCCGTCGGCGTCGGCCCGCACCAGGTGGCGGTCGACCCGTCCACCGGCACGGTCTACGTGGCCAACGGCAGCGGCCACACCGTCTCGGTGGTGGACGGGCGCACCAACCGCGTGACGGCGACGGTCCCGGTCGGGGCGCCGAGCGTCGCCTACTTCAGCACCGATAACAGCGGGCCCGGGGCGATCGCCGTGGACCCGGCCACGCACCGGGTCTTCGTCGCCGATCGCGGCGACAATCACGTGACGGTCCTGCAAGGGATCAGCGCCGTCCGTCCGGGCCCGCCGCCGACGATGCCCCACTCCGGGGGCGGCGGCGGGCGATCGCTCGGCGGCCGCTAGCGGCGGCGCGGCGAATGCAACCGAAGGCCTCTGGAGTCAGATTCACCGGGGGCTGCAGACCGCAACAGTGGCAGCCGGCGACAGCGAACGGGGCAATTCCCAGAGGAAGCATGACCAGACGACGGCGTGAGCGAAACAGGAGCAAGAAGACGGCGCTACCGCCTTCTGTTGCATTCGCGCCACCGAAAGGACTTGCGCTGCCGGACGGCCGGGCGATGATTGCAGCGACGACAAATGATCGGGACAGGTTCATGCTCCACCGTCTACCTCGTCGTGACGGTATACTGCATCTGTCTGACATGCATGTGGCGGCGCGGCCCGCTGAGCGAATAGTCCCGGTCTCCGGGGCGTGCAGGGTTCGGGGCAAGTCCCTTCTGGACTGAACCCCCTAAAAGGATCCCCTGGCTAGCTCAGCGGGCCGCGTGTTTTCTCCAGAGATCCTTCATCACCACCGGAGTTCCCGCACGTTGAGGCTGTGCGTGGGGATGAGTTGCCGGAAACGGGAATCGCCCATCTCGTAGGAGCGCGCCACCGCCCCGACCAGCATGTCGGCGACCTGGAGCAGGCTTTCTCGCCGCGAGTCCCGGTATCGAATCGAGCCGATCGCGACGTCGGCGGTCCCGAAGCCACCGAGTTCTTGCCGTATCGCCGTGGTGAAGCGCGCCTTCTCGTTCTTGCTTTTGAAGGACTCATCAATCACCAACGTGGCAGCGGCAAGCCCAGCGGCGATCTCCCGCAGTGCCCGCCGCACCAGATGACCATAGAGTCCTTCCCGAGAACGGAACTCCGGCAACACGGCACGGTGCTTGAGGAGTTCCTGCTTATCGACGACCTGGCAGTGGGCTTCGTAGTGCTCGTCGCGAATCGCATGGAAGAACTGGCGTCGCCGGGCGTCATCCGACTGCGCGAACTTGAACTCGTAGTTCGGCATGCGCGTGTGCGCACGTAGAGCGGCGAGCGTCACCTCCAGTGGACCGGGATCGTCGACCACCAAAAGAGCGATGGCGAAGAACCGGGAGGAGCCTTGGGAGAGACGAAAGCCCGTGTCACCGGACTCATCGAGATAGACGTACACACGCCACCGGGGATCCTCGTGTCAACGTCCCCACCACTGCCACCAGTGCCGGCGAAGTTCCCGCTCTTCCTCGTGTGCGGGCAACGCCAGCAGCTCCTGCAGCCGGCCATTCTCCGCCTCGAGGTTGCGGGCACGCTCCTGCCACATCGCGGCGGCCTGTTCGGCCTGGCTGCGAATCTCCCGTTCCCGGTCGACTCGCTCTCGTTCCTCCCGGAGCAGTTGGACGAGTGCAACAACAGTAGCCGGTTCGGCTTGAAAAGATGCTTGATCAACCGATAGGACACCGTCCTGACGCGTCCGGTCAGTAGCCTCGGTGAGATATTGAAGCGTCCTGACATCATCTTGGATCACTCCGTCATCGTCCGGACGCATGTCATGCGGCGTCAGGACCACATAGCGGTGTCCGTCCTGACGCTCCGTTCGCAGTGTCCCGCGCTGAATTCTCTTGCGTACCGCTTCGACGGATATGTTCAGTCGAGTGGCCGCTTCAGCAACGTCCAGCCGTTCGACTTGGGCGTCCTGATCAATTTCCAACGTCCCGTCCTCCCGTCCTGACGCCGTCCTGACGAAACTGTACGCCGTCAGGACAGGACGTCAGATCCGATGGGACGGATGGAGTAAAGGCAGTGCCACAATGGTGCCCCTGTCTTGAAACAGGCTTATTCTGTTCTCGCTTTGGCAATCGGCAGGTCCGGCACGGCCTGGCGCAGTTCGGCCAGGCCCAGGTGATCCAGGTAGCGCTGCGTCGTCGCCACGCTGGCGTGCCCGAGCAGCTTCTGCACGGCGATCACGTCGTGCCGGCTCCGGAGGGAGCGGATGGCGAAGGTGTGCCGCAGGCTGTGCGGGCTGATCCGCTTGGCGTCGATCCCGGCCGCCAGCGTGCAGCGTTCGACGACGTAGCCGGCGGCCCGAGTGGTCAGGCGTCCCCGGGGGAGCTTCGTCGCCGCCCGGTCGTGGGCGCGGAACAGCGGCCCACTTTGTCCGAGATGCCGGCCGGTGGCGGCCAGGTAGGCGCGAATGGCGCGGGCGACGTCGGCCTGGATCGGCACGATCCGGTCCTTGCGCCCCTTGCCCTGCCGGACGTGCAGCGCGGCGCCGCCTTCCTGGTCGGCCAGCACGTCGCCGATGTCCAGGCCCACCGCCTCCGCCGCTCTCAGGCCGGCGCCGAGCATCACGGCGAGCAAGGCCAGATCGCGTGGTGTGGTCACGGCCCCGAGCAGGGACGCCCCTTCCGGCTCGCTCAAGACCTGGTACGGCTTCTTGGTAGTGCCGCGCGGCGTCTTGAGGCCGGCGCGGACGACGTCGCCACTCAGCCGATGGGCGCCCATGGTGCCGGACCAGTGGAGGAAGGCACCATGGGCGGCGAGGGCCTGCGATTGCGACGCCGGCGCAAGGCCGTTACTCGTGAGCTGGGCGCGGTAGGCGGCGAGCTGGGCGCCGCTGAGGTCCGCCACGGCGGGCACGTCCAGCCAGGAGAAGGCGGCCTGCAGGTGGCGCTGGTAAGCCCGGCGGGTGTGGGGGCTGTCCGTCGTGGCGTCGAGGTAGGCGTCGACCACGACGGACCAGGGCGTCGTGCTGGCGAGGGCGCTGCGGTGAGCCGGGATTGCCGGCGTGCTCTGTGGCACAAGCTCCGGGAGGCTGGTCATGGCTGGCCCTTCCGGTTGCAGCGCTTCGCCAGCTTCGCGATCCGCTCCTCATTCTCGGATGGCGCGCCGATCAGCGCATCGGTCCAGCGGTCGCGGACTTGATACACCGTATGCCACCGCAGCGGCTCGTGCAGCCTGGTGGGCAGCTCGCGGCGCAAGGCGATGACGTCGTAACGCGGTCCCTGGAGGTAGTGCAATCCGACCCGGTTGGTCACCCGCCGTTCCTGGCGCTTACTCATGCTCGCCTCCGTGTTCCTTTGCCCTGATTGGCCGCCGCATTGCTGCCTTGGCCCAGTTCCTGGAGCGCGGCCTGGGCCAGGCGGAGTTGCGTGTCGGCCGGAGCGATCCGCAAGCCGCGCTCCAGGACGGCACGGGCCTGGGCGCGCTTGCCGGCGCGCAGGTAGGCGCGATGGAGCAGGTAGTAGCCGTCCGGGGCGTCTGGTTCGGCGGCGATGATGTATTCGGCAGCCATCCTCGCAATAACAAGATGGCCATGACGGAGCGAATGCACGGCCCAGGCGCGCCAGAACGCGGTCTCTTCAGGTTTCGCACCGCGACGAACGACGCGGAGCAGCACGCGGTGGCCAAGCCAGGCCAACCCGGCGGCTGGGGCGAGAGGGACGCCCAGCAGCCACCGAACGGGACGGCGCAACCGCCGCAGAGAGGCGTCCACACCATCTCCTCTTCACCGCTCCCGGCCGTGCTGCGGAGCGGATGGGATTCGAACCCACGGGGGCTTCGGGAGCCGCTGAGCACGGCCCCCTTTCCGCCCCCGCTGCCACTTGGGACAGCTGCATTTGTCCACTCTGCCACCGCTCCCATTGCCGTGCGTTTTGCCGATAACTGTCCTTATCGGAAGCTTAACAGCACGCGACTGCAGCGGCCAGTCGTGGCGCCTTCGGTACGGGTATAGTGGCGCACGTATCGATGCCTTTCGACCGGTGCTGCGCCAGTCCTTCGAGGCAGAGGAGGCCGTATGCTCACGATCCAGGCCGGGACCTTCCACCTGCAACTCGATCTGGCCACGCTCCTGCTCTGGGCCGTGGTGGGGATCGTGGCGGGCTTCCTCGCCAGCCGGGCCATGCTCGGCCATGGTTTGGGCCTGGTTGGTGACCTCATCGTCGGCATCATCGGCGCCTACCTGGGCGGCATTATCGCCGCGTTCTTCGGCATCCGCGTCATCGTCAGCGGTCTCCCCCTCCTCGGCTCGATCCTGGTCGCCTTCGTCGGCGCCTTGCTGCTGTTGCTCCTGCTGCGCTTGGTCGGCTTCGGTCGAAAAGGGCGAAGTGCCCGGTAATGGCGGCGGTCGGTCCGCCAGAGTTCCTGCGACTGCCGGTGGTACTCGTGGATCACCTGATCCAAGGCAAAGGCGTCAATGGCGCCCGCCTGGCACTGCTGGAAGGCCGCGTAGACGGCTGCTTGCAGCGCCGCCAGTTTCCGCTCGTGATACTGCTCGATCCGCTCCCGCGCCGTCGCGCGTTCCGCTTTGGTCAAGGGGCGAGTCTCTGGTACCACCGAATGCCCTCCTGTGACTTGCTGGGGCACATGCCGGGCGGCGTTATCGCCGCGATCGGCTGCCGGCGACGGCACGCAGCATACCCAGGAAGAGCTGCCCATATCGTCATCGGGCAGCGACAATGATGGAGCGGCGGCTGGCGAGTGGCCGCGACCAGGAAGGGGGGCAGGGCGATGAGCCTACTGGATGATTACCGCGCCTACCGAGCCCTGGCCAAGGAGCTCAATACCAAGGTTATGCAGGCGTACCTCGACCGAGCGCTCCTCGATCGAGCCGGAAGCTTGCTCGGGATGCTCCATGGCGGGACGTTGGTCGTCGAGAACGAGGGGGAAATGAGCGTCTTCATGGACTTCGCGCTCCACGACCTCCAGGTGGCGGGCAAGAATGCCTTTGAACGCTACCGCCAGCAGCTCGACGGGGAGCACCCGGCCGAGCACCAACTGCTCGCGGCGCTCAGCAAGTCATCAACGTCGCTGTTCCAGGTCAGCGCCGTCGCGCCAGGTGAAGGGACGCTCCTCCTCGCCGACGTGCTGCACGGCGGGCTGCCGCTGCCACTCGTCGACGTGAACTTCAGCAGGAGTGTCGTCCCGGGCGTCCGTCTGTTCTTTCGCCCCGTGCAAATCGGGGCGATCACGATGACCACCGGCAGTTGCTTGGTGTTTCCGCGACCAATCGAGCGGGCCGTGCGCCAGCAGGAGCAGCGGCTGCGCCGATCATTGCAGCACGAGAGCGCGGCGGTGCGCCGTTTTGTCGCCTGCTTTCGCCTGAGCCGCACACAGGGACTGGACGTTCGCTACGCCGAGGTCGCCGGCTGACGCCGGACCGATGCCGTCCCAAGGGGGAATGTGCAGGGAGCTGGTGTCAGCAGCAAGCGATGCCACTTGGAACCGCCGGTCACTGGACCTGCGACGGCTAGGGGCGGTCCAAAGTGCTGAGAAATTACCAGCGTCGGCACTCCTTCGCTGACGTGCAGCCGAGCCCACGCGTGGCAATCGGGCGCAGGGACCGTCACACCGGGGCTCCCCCACCAACATCGTTCGCTCCTCCCCTTGGCCGGGACCGTCTCACAAACGGCACCGGGATCGGATTGTGGCACGGAGATAGGGGGACGGCTTCTGGCACCATCCGCCACGCCGACGGAAAGGTGCTCAGCCGGCGGTCTCCCGTTGTGCCACAAACGGTCGTTTCTGACACGACGCGAGGAGTCTGGTCAGCGTAGGAGTGAGTGAGCGACACCTACGGACTTATAGGCTTTCCAGGAAGCGTAGTTGCTTTTTCGGCGTCTGCTGCCAGGACCCCTATTGCACCGTGAACTGTCCTGCCGAAAGATCGTTCGCCAGAACCGATCCACTGCTAGAAGTGACCACAATCTGGAAGATGTACGTTCCGGTCGCCGTCGAGGCGGGCACTTTCCAGGAGGCGCTATACCCGTACGCCGTGTTGGCGAGGAGTGACTGCCCGGTCCAAGAGTGGGAGTAGACCAGCTGACCGGCAGCATTGACTACCTGGAAGGTCACGGTCACACCGCTCAGCGCCTGATTACTGGTGACGCTGCCCGTCAGCTTCTCGCTGTGGTGGGCGGACACGGTAGACGGTGAAGCAGCGGTCCCGGAGAACAGCAGCGTTGGCGTCGCTGTCGTAGTAGCGGCCGTACTCGAGCTGGTCGTGGTGCTGGCAGTGCTCGTCGTGGAGGACGTGCTCGAGGCGCTCGACGAACTGGTTGAGGTTGAGGTGGACGTCGTGCTACTGGTCGAGCTGGCGGTGCTCGACGTCGTCGAGCTGGTCGTGGAGGATGTGCTGGTGGTCCCCAGGCCGGCGTAGTACGCCTGCGCTTGCAGGCGCAGGTAGCCGCCGTCATCGTCGGCGTACACGCTGGTGTGGTTGTTACAGACGGTCCCGGTGCTCATGCCGTCCGTCGTACAGAAGCTGGCCGGGTTGGTGATGCCGTCGGCCATGCCGTCGTACTGCACCGTGCTGCCGCCGTTGCCTGCCCCGAACAGCAGGCCAATCACGCCGCTTTGTTGCAGTTCACTGAGATGGGCCATGAAGTATTCCACCCGATTATCCTGGTAGTGGCCGGTGGTGTTGTTCTCGCTGGCGAAGTACTGGTTGCCGATGGGGATCTGCCAGACGATCACCGGGCGGTTGACGCTGCTGCTCACGGCGCCGAGGTAGCTCTCCCAGCGGTGGAAGTTGGGGAAGGTGACGTTGAGGCGGTCCCACCAGGCGGCTGCGTCGCCGTAGACATATTTGTAGTAGCCGGCGTCGCGATCGGAGACGTCGTTGAAGAGCAGGTCATAGCTGGACGTCCCCGCCGGCACGCCGCTGATGCCGGCCTGGACGGCGAAACTCCCCGCCTGCTGGCCGAGGGCGACGGCATCGAGGCTGGTGCTGCTACTCGTGCCGATGTCGATCCCGGTGGCCCAGTCGCTCACATGGAATGCCAGTTTGACGTTGGGCGCATAGAGGTCGCGCAGATGCAGGAGCGCCCAGTTGAAGCCCTGGTAGGTGTTGGGATAGGCCGCGACAGCGGCGTCGCCGGACGAGGCGACAGCGGCGCCCAGGTCGGCCGGGTTATTCCCCGTCGCCGTGCAGTAGCTGTAGCAGCCGGAACTGATGTTCAGCACGGCCTGCTCGGCGTAGCCGGAGAGGTCAGGCTCGACGTGGACGATGGCCGTCTGGCCGAACCCGGTGATCCCACCGTACGTCCCGGACCCCAGCCGCTGCATGAGCAGGGCGAAGTTCTGGTAGTAGCTGTTCATCAGGCTGGCGTTATTGAGATTCGAGAGATCTTTCTGGGCCTCCCCGCAACTGCCGCAACTGCCGCTGCTCTGCAGGAGCTCGTAGTAGCTGAAGACGGGAATATACGCATGCGAGGCGGCGCCTTGGGCGTAATACAAGGGGAACTGCCCACTACTGTTCCAGGTCTCCCAGCCGCTGCCGGTGTTGACGCCGCCGGAGAGGTACTGGTAGGCGTAGTCCCAGGGGATGCCGGAGTCGGGCAGCCAGCCGTACAGGCCAGTAGTGTCGGGTTCGGCCGCCAGACCAATGCCAAAATGCGTCGGGAGGCCACTTGGTGCACTCGCCGCGGCGGCCCGCTGTGCCGGCGCGAGCACGTTAAAGCTGACCAGCAGCAAGAGCAGGGCTGCGCCGAGCAGCCCGCGAGACGACGTCCTGATCACCACGAACACTTCTCTTCCACGAGTAACGCCGCCGAACGGACGCTTTTCCCAGACGAACCCGGCAGCCTACCCGTCCAGTCTGCCGGAAGGGGCGGCACACGGGACGAAACGGGCGTCAAACCGGGACGTGGCCCTAGTCCTTTCGTACTACTGCTCCGCACAGGGAGCAGTTCCTACCGGGAGAGATTGCTCAACAACAAGGCGGCGTTCCGTGTCAAGAGGGGACGGGAGACGTGCCGGCCGGCGCTGGTAGCCCATCTGGCCTATGCTTGCCTACGGCACTGACGCCCGAGACATCTGGATACACAACGGCACGGCAGCACTGTCCTGGAGCGACAACTGAACCGCCTGATCGCCGCACCGGACAATTGGCGGCGTGCCGGTGGCTGGAGGACACGTCCGCTATTGATCCCACCGGCGACGTCTGACACTGCCCCTGGAACGGGAGCTGCGTCCCGGGGCTAGGGCCTGTGTGCAAATCTTCTCCTATAGCGATCCCACGATGGGAGGTGCAGGGCGGGTGCGGTGGGCTAGAGGGGAGGAGGCGTGACAAGGAGGTGGCGCGGTGAGCGAGTTGGCGGCGGAGTCAGACCTCGCCATATGATGCTGGCTCTTCCTGCCCACCGGCAGTCTGGACCTGCCGGGGGAGCTGCTCCTCTGGCAGAAGCAGCAGCACCTGGAGGACGACGAGCCGCTGTTCTGCTCCCGCAAGAAGGGGACGGACGGCCGCAAGCGCGCCATCTCCCGCATCCAGGCCTGGAAGATCGTCAAGGAGGCCTCGGCTCGGGCGGGAATCCAGGTGCTCGCCTTGCGTCCCTCGCAGCACGGCAACGCCGGCGCGCCCGCCCCGGTGCATCCCCACCTCTTCCGCCATGCGCGGGTACGGCAGCTCGTGCGGCAGACGAAGAGCCTGCCGCTGGCTCAGAAGCAGGCCGGCTGGTCGAGGTTGCAAATGGCGTACCTCACCATCGGCGACGACGAGGCGCGCGAGTTGATGCGCGGCGTGACGGAGTGACGGCGGCCTCCGCCAGCCCGTTCTCCGTTGACAACCAGAAGGCGTCGGCCTACCGCAGCCAGTCTTTGCCCCACTACTCGCGCGTCCATGCCTACGGCGGGCACAGCCGCACCTGCGCCGCTGCCTGGAATACTGAGTGGCTGGGCACTAACGGCGTCTCCTTCTCTCCCGGAACGCCTGGGAACCCCGGGGCACGGTCCAGTCTCCACAACGCCTTGCCCGAGAAGAGCGTTGCCTTTCACGCCGTTAGGTGCAAAGTAAGCATTATGGGTCATGGTACCAACGTCACGGTAACCATTCCGTCTGCCGGGTAGCCGGCCAAGTCCAAGGAGCCTCCTGTGTCCGCAGCCGCTGTGCCGAACCGTGTCCTCGTGGTGATTGGCGACGCGTTGCAGCGCAAACTCATTCGGCATTTGCTGATCGATGCCGGCCACGCGGCGGCAGCGGTTTCCTCCAGCGCAGCAGCCGTTTCCCTCCTGGACCGGGAGGGCATCGACCTGCTCATGTTGGACGGCAGCCTCCTGGGACCGGACAGTCTTGCCTTTTGCCGACACCTGCGGGCAGAGCACGCTGCGCTGTCGATCCTCTTCCTGACCGCAGGCAAAGACGTGGACGCCAACATCGCTGCCTTCGACGCCGGGGTCGATGACTGTCTCGCCATGCCGTTCCATCCCCGCGAACTGCTGGCCCGTGCCGGTGCACTGCTCCGGCGCCAGGACGGCACCGCCTTCCCAAACGCCGTCCTGACCTGTGGCGGTCTCACCCTCGACGCATCTCTGCTGGCCATTCGGCTCAGCAACGGTCGGAGCGTGCCCCTTGCTCCCTTGGAGATGCGCTTGCTCCGGTACCTCATCCAGCACGCTGGTCACGTCCTTGGCCGCGACGCAATCCTGCGCACCGTCTGGGGCCAGGAGGAAAGCGAGAGCAACCTGCTCGATGTCCACATCGGTCGCCTCCGGCGCAAGCTCGCAGCAGTAGACGCTCCTGTCTCCATCGAGACCATTCGCAGCCTTGGCTATCGCGTCCGTGTCGACCTGCTGGTCCCGGCAGTGGGCGAGCGGGCGCAGATTAGCGCCTGAGACGCGAAGTCGCTGGACGGAGCGCCGAAGGCACATCTACCGGCGCCGACGCACGACATCCCGAGAGCACTAAAAAGTCGGGGGAATCAGACCGTTGAGAAGACGGCTGGCTGCACGGGCCGGAAGCCTGGATACCAGGACCGGAACGTGGCTTCCCAGTCGTCGTTGAGCACCTGTGTGCGCACTTGCAGGAGCAGATGCGCTCCCTCTGGCGTCCACTGCATCTGCTGCTTCTTGACCATGCGCTTGCTCACGACCTGGTTGATCGTGGACTCGGTGAACGCTGTGCTGATCCGTTCGCCATTGCGGTAGCGCTCGCCATAGTTGACGATGGACGCCGCGTTGTGGGCGATGTACGCGGCCAACTCTCGGACATACTTGCGCATCCGCACCGCCGCGACGCGCTCCACTCCGGGAGATCTGCGACATCGTCGGGATCTCGCGCAACACCTACTACAAATACACCCGCTCGGAAGACCCGCCGCTCCCAACGGCACGGCAGACGCCCGCGCTCATGGTCACCTGACCACGCGCCCTGGCGGCATACCCCCGACTTTTTAGTGCTCTCCTAATCGCTTGCACATCGGCCGGCGACAGCCCTTCCGGCGGCTGCCAGCGCTTGTTTTTCGCCGGACTGTGACTTTTTTCGGTAAATGGCGCAATTCTTTGCGCGCTAATTGGCGCAGTGTCGAAGGTCAGACGGAGGCGGGACGATGATCCACCTTTCGCGAAATGAATTCTCGTGCGTCATGGCCGTTTTCTGTACCATCCCCGTCGCTCAACCGGGCAGTGCACTGCAGGGAAGGGACGTTCTGTGCAGTGTCCCCGTCGCCGTCATGGCCTGAGCGACTGGGAGCCGCCGCGCCAAATAGCGCGCAAAGAATTACGCCATTTAGCGGAGAAAGTGACACCACCAACGCGGGGTGGAGCAGCGGCAGCTCGTCAGGCTCATAACCTGAAGGCGCCGGCGCGCAGCGACCGTGTTCGAATCCGCCCCCGCTACCGATGGCCATACGACAGCTTGTCCATTCAGGCGGCTCTCTTGATGGCTTTTCGTCGCCGTTCGTCGGCGCGCAGCTCCTCACTCAGCGCATAGACCGGCCTGGAGAACCCCAACACCCGGCAGAGCCAACGCCACCAGTGCATCGCTATCGCTCCTTTCGCTCCGTCCGACGCTGCCGCCGGAGGAAGCGAATCCGGCAGCGTACCTGAAAGCGCAAGTAGGCCCGGATGCGTTGCAGAGGATACTTCACGGACGCCACCACCGCCACCACCGCCGACGCGGTTCAGGTTCCTCATGTGCCGGCAAGGCCAAGAGCTGTTCTACCTGCGCCTCTAGGTTGCGAGCGCGCTCCTGCCACATCGCGGCGGCCTGTTCGGCGATACTTGCCCGTTCCAAACTATCCCTGACCAATCGCTCAAGGACAGCGACCGCACCACCGTCCGTCGGGATCCTTCGGACATCGCCCGACCCATCTCCAGGCTGCCCATGGACAGTGTCCAGGTCGCCCTGGGCATTGTCCATAGTGCCCTGGGCACGCCCAGGGGCACTGTCCGAATCGCCCAGGGCGATGTCCGGTAGCCAAACCTCGATCATATGCCCGTTCATCCGGGAGGGATAGCGTCCAGAAGCTACTTGGCGGCGCATGGTGCGCTCATGCACGCCCAGGGCGTGGGCAGCGTCGGCCCTGGGCAACCAGCGACCTTCTTGTTTGATGTCCATGAGTGCCCAGGGTAAAGCCCAGGGCAAGGGTGGGCAGCAGGTCTAGGACGCGAGGGGCATGAATAATGCCGGAACGACGTGCAGCGGCAACGATCAGCGGTAGGAAAGGGCCAGACGCAGAGCTGGTGCAGCTGCACGAGCGGTATCAGCCGCGAGGACCTGGCGACCAGGTCGATGTTGCGCACTTCGGTACGCAATGTCGAAGATCCGACGAAACCAGCGATTGCTTGCATAGAGGTACTGCAACTGAAACTCTGGATGCTGGGGTAAGAAACGCGCTCGACAGTCGTACAGTTCCAGGCCGATTACTTCATTGGTTTCTAGGTCGATGCGCGCAATGGCGCCATCCTCGCCGTCGATGGCGTAGGCTGGACGCGGTTCACCGAGTGTGATTGCCACCATGTCCAGCGATGGCACGTACCGGGTCTGAAAGCCCTTGCCTGATGCGAGGGCGGCTTCCCACTGCCGTGTGCTCGGCGGCGGGTCAGTCTGGACCACGTTTAGGGCCATAGCTGCACCTCCCCTAAAGTGACGCTCTTCACCAGATGTGCGGTACGCACTTCGGCGGCCCGAGCGCTGTACATCTCAACGACCACCTTGACCAGCAACGTTGAGAACTCGGGGATGACACCCCGACGATAGAAGCAATGGCGAGTCGGAGCATACGACGATTCGTAGATGGCGTCGGGCGCCTCGATCGTTGCCGCCAACCAATTCAAACGCGCCGGCATTTCTGGGTGCCCAGCGAGAATATGCCCGTGCCAACACGCCCGATCGATCAAGACCACGATACCGCGCGGATCCACCCATTGCCCGAGTGTTCGTCGGCGAGCTCTCCATCCTGGCACACGCGTTCCCTATTCCGTCGCATCGTATCCTTCCGGACCCACCCGGAGCAATCATCACAACTCCCCCAGCCCGAGGTACCGCCCACTGCTGTCGTTGGGCCTGGCGTGGGTGTATTTGCTCGTTGTCTGCAAGCTCGCGTGTCCTAGCGTCTGCTGCACCAAGTGAATGGGCGCCTGGCGGTCCAGCGCGTGGCTGGCGTGGGCGTGCCGCAGGAAGTGGGGCGACACATCGGCCAGGATGCCGGCGTCGCGTGCTGCCTTCCGGACGATTCGCCACACCTGCACGGTGGAGAGGTGCCCGCCGGCACGGGAGCGGAACACCGGAGCCTCCGGCGCAGCCGGACCCAGCGCCTGCAGCTTGCGCCAGGCGGCGACCGGCAAGAGCACCATCCGCGTCTTGCCGCCCTTGCCGAAGAGCGTCACCTGGCCGGCATCGCCGCGCGGCTGCACATCCCGCCACTTGAGGCCGGCCAGCTCCGACACGCGGCCGCCACTGGCGTAGGCCAGCACGAGGAGCGCGTAGTTGCGGGCATTGCCTTCCACCCGGTGCAGCAGCCGGTAGACGTCGCTCTCGCTGAGGATGCGTTCGGCGAGGGTGTTCTTGACCGCCGGCGGCTTCACCGGCAGCGCGACGTTGAACGGCAGGTAGCCGATGGTGTGCAGGAAGCGGAAAAGGGAGCGCAGAGTGTTGATGGTGCGCGCCTGGGTGGAGGGCGCCAAGTGCCGGCGTCGATCGGTGTAGGCCTGCACATCGCCGAGCGTCACGACCGGTAACGGCTTGCCGACGGCAGCGAGGAAGACGGTCACCTCCCGCCGATACTCCCGCTCCGTCCTGGCCGGCCGGCCGTGCAACCACAACGCCACGGCCTGGGCGTCGGTCGTCGCCTGCTGGGGCCGGTCACGATTCAGCGCCGCCGGGGTAAGGGTGGGAAGCAATCCACCGCTATTCATGGAATCAAGCCGTAATAGCGCAGCGCGGCCACAATCGCGGGGGCCTTCTCTGACGGACACAGCTTGGCGCGCTCCGGCCCTTGACGATTGGGGGCTCGACGGACCGGGAGACCCTGCTGCTCCTTGACGTTGGCGATCCAACACGACTGCGGCACGAATCCGTAGCACTCCTTGACCCACCCCTGGACCTGCGAATAGAGACCCATACCCCTCCTCCCGGCGCCCGTTGCGAATGTAAGCAAAGTGTCGTTAGCTTACCTATTTCAAGGCCAAGTTTACCCTCTTAGGAGCCGCGCAGCAATAACCCTGTCACTGTCAGCGCCGCTACCAGGAGGGATAGCGGGAAAAACTGCAAGAGTTATTCTTGCGCGGGTCCTTAGTCGCTGCTCCGGAACGATCGGCAAGCGCACTTCTCTTGCATTCAAAACGCCAGCAATGTGCCCCTGGTGAGCACTGGCGATCCACCGTTGCGGCAGCCATCGGGTACAACGAGAGAACCCTCGTCGGCAAGAAAAAGGGAAGGGAGCCACCATCGCGACGTTCCCGAGGCGTTCGCCTTCCCCCAGGAGGTCGCCGCCAGCGACCCCGCGCCACCCGCCGCACCGCATGCTCCTCGCCGTACTGCTGGTGCTCCTCCTCGGCACGGCCGGCGTCACGCGGGTGGTCTTCTCCCGCGTCCCGGTCGATACGATCGTGGCCAGCCGCTACGCCGCCGCCGTCGCGAACGATCCCGCCCACGCCGCGCTCTATGGCGCTGCCTATGCTGCTTACCGTCACCTCACCGGGTCCAACGCGCTGCATTACACCGTCCATCGGGTCGCTGAGCGCGCTGCTGAAGCGACCAGTCACCCGGGTGCGGCGCAGGCCCAAGCCGGCCGCGCGAGTGAACATCAGCTCCCGCACCCAGCATGGCTACACGCCATGCGGGTTCTCTGGCAGGGCACCCGCCGAACGCTCGGCGCGAGCGCGTGACCCCGGCAGCACAACCGGCGGTTTCCTTTGCCGTGCACGACAGCGACCTTCACACCGAGCCTGCCAGAGCGATTGATGGTTCAGTGAGACATGGTTCAAAACGGGCCGATTTGGCATGCCAGTTGAGCGCCACACGCGGTGCCGGCCTGGCAGGAATCGTGCAGGAGTTGGCTCAGCATCCGATCGTCCCTGCTGCGGAAGAACCCTAATGCACCTTTTTGAGGGGTTATGCAAAAACCCCCAATATCCGCAACCGAGTTCCCCCCGCCGCGCCCAGCCTCAAAGAAAACCATACATCTTTCGCGTCAACACCCGATGCGGAGGGACAATCGTCTTTACATCTATTCTGTCGGACGCCATGTCTGTCACCGAATCAACTTCTTGCGCCTCGAAGGCTATCATTTCGTCCAGTTTAGCGACGGTGCACAAACTCCTGGAGACGAAATCGGTATAGTCTCCATCTGTCGGAAGAAAAAGGTAGGTGCCTAACCACATCATCCTAAAGTAAGACACGACAAACCCGTGCTGCGGTGGGTCGAACGTGCCATATGCGAGACCGGATAGACCGCCTGGTCTCCGTCGTTCGTACCCTATGGTATCCCACGCTTCTACGAACAGACGACATTTTCCAGCAAGCGCGAAGGTACCGCCGAATAATGATTGATATATCGACTGATCGAGTGAAAGACTCTTGCCTTTATCGATCCGAAGCGCGTTCAAGTGCGTCTTGATAAGCCAGATCAATGTCCCTCTGTCAAACGCTAAACTTTGTCCGACCATACTCGGCTGTGCGTTGATCGCCTGCACGAACGCCGCGCCGGCATCGTCGTATGGACTCAAATCGGAGTTGCAATCCTTGCACACGTCTTTGATTTCCAGATCGCTCTGGAACTCCCTAGGCACGCCTTTACGGTAGAACGCCACCCGAGGTGTATTTGAGCCAAACATCATTCGCAGCACCGTGTCACTGACGACGTGCTCTTTTGAGAGTTTCGCGCCGCGGGCACCCCGACAGTAGACACAGACGCGCCGCCCGCTTGGCTCTCGATTCATCGCCGGCTGCCTACTGGCAAGTGCGCGCCAAACGCCAACGCTCGCACCCAACGATCAAAGCGTAACCGCTGCGTGATAGGCTGGCCTTTGACAATCATCGGAACAGAAAACCGGAATAAGCCCGTCTACCAGAGGCGAACCGGTACCCGTGGCAAGCCAGGTGACCGCGATTCCGAACTGAAGCGTCGTGGCAAAGCAAGGCCTGGCTATCGTAGAGCATACGGACAGGAACGCCGACTCCGCAGCGCTTCGCCAGCGCTTCGCCCTCTGGGAGAGCGGGGAACCAGCGTCTTCTTCTCGCTCCCAATCGCCCGTTCACTGCGATAGCACAAATACGGAGTGCTTGACTGCGCAGATCCTTATTCCGGTTTTCTGTTCCATTGATTGTTCAACCCCGAATTCAGCACAGTTCTCTCGAAAGAGAATGCGACCAGAGCGAACCCTCGGTAGCGTTTTAGGTGAGGGGATACGGCACCTGGCTTCGACGGGCAATTGCACGTTACTCTGGGCAGGAACGAGCGTTATCTGTGGTGATCATCTGGGTTCTCCGGCACTTTTGATGCGCGGGGTAGAGAGCGGCTGCGTGCCTATTGTTGCAGGCGGCGTCCAGGGCTACCGGAGGAGCGGCTCCCCATGCTCAACCGAACAGTTGCGGTCACGCTAAATGGCACGTCGTCCGCCTCTGGGGCGCCAGGGGAATGGGCAACATCAAAAGTGCCGGAGAACCATCATCTGAAGGGAATTGCCATGAAGGCATGTGTTCCTCTGCGAATCGCCTGGCTCGCGCTGCTGAGCCTTGCGTTGCTCCTCCCTGCTGGCGGCCCAGTACATGCTCAGCCACAGACCTACACAATCAGCGGGACGGTGTATTTCGACCGCAACGGCAACGGTCGGCGCGATGCGGATGAGCCGCTCCTGGACGGCATCCAGGTAGCTGGCCCCCGAGGCACCTTCGCCGTGAGCGTGGACGGCAGCTACCGGATCACCGACGTGCTCCCGAGCACCTTCCAGTTACAGGCCTCTTTGCCGGGGCCGAACGCCGATCAGCGGCCGGTGATCGCCTCCGCCGCGCGCACCGTCACCGTGAGCAATGCCGACCTGACCGGCATCGACTTCGGTCTCGCGGCACCGCCACCACCCCACGACACGCGCTACTTCCCACAGACGGGCTACCGCATCGACAGCGACATAATCTGGAACTACTTCCAGGCGCGCGGCGGCCTCACCACCTTCGGCTATCCTGTCAGCCGCACCTTTCCCTTCCTGGGCTTCTGGGTCCAGATCTTCCAGCGGGAGATCATCCAGCTCGGCGTGGGGGGGAACGTGGCCCGGCCCATGAACCTGCTCGACCCCGATCTGATGCCGATCACTAGCATCAACTTCTCCACCTTCCCAGCCTTCGACCCGACCCTGGCCAGCCAGGCGCCGAACCCGTCCCGTTCGACCTACGCCACGGATGTGGTCGCCTTCGTCCAGCAACACGCGCCGGATACCTTCGACAGCCTGCCCGTGAGCTTCTACCAGACCTTCGTCCACACGGTCAGCCTGCAGATGGCGTTCCCCAACGGGGGCGGCAATCCGGCGCTGCTTCCCCTGCTGAATCTGGAGATCTGGGGCTTGCCAACGAGCCAGCCGGCCTACGACCCGCACAACCATAACTTCGTGTACCTGCGTTTCCAGCGGGGGATCATGCATTACGATGCCGGTTGCAATTGCACCCAGGGCATCCTGCTCGCCGACACCTTCAAGAGCGTGCTGACCGGCCAGAACTTGCCAGCGGATGTGACCCTCCAGATGGCCTCCTCTCCCTACCTCAAGCTGTACCAGCCGGCGGAAATCAACTCGGTCGCCAGGGTGCCGATGGTCACCACCAGCGGCCCGACGACCACCCCCCGTGTCCAGGGGTACACCAACCTCGCCTTCGCTTTCCTTCCGGCCAGGTCGTAAAAGAGCTCATACTGCGGCATCAGCACCAAGCCCCGGCAGGGGCCACGCCGTTCAGGTGTTCCGCAGGCGCTGCCGCGATACCATTCTGAGACGCGAGGCCGGCCATCGCTACGCATCGTCGACAGATAGCGTCCCGTCAAGTGGTGGGAATTCCCACCGGTGCGCGTTTCCTTCCTACGCCGTCTTCGCCGTGAGTTCTGCCGTTGCCTCCTCCTTTCCGTGGGTCAGCTTGCGCATCGAGGTCTCGCTGAAGTAGTGGTGGCTAACGAGCCATCGGGTACCCACGACAGTGGGTGATTCTACTCGGCGAGCAAGGCGCCGAAGAGGCGGAGGAGCGCGACGCGGTTGGGGAGGATGCCGACCACGGCACTGCGGCGTTTGAGTTCCTTGTTCAAGCGTTCGATGGCGTGATGTCAATACCCCTTTGCGCTACGCGCCGCCGGCCCGAGACTTTGGCGTCCCCCAGCATGCAAGAGACCCCGAGCGCGACGCCTGACTGTGGGAAGTCTCCCACACTTCCCACAGTCTTCCAACACATCACGAACAGATGTTCGATATAGTGAGGGTGGAGCGACAACCGCTCCGCAGCGGGTGGAGGGGCCACGGTGCATGGCTCCCACCACCAGCCACTGCCCGCCGGGGTGGGGCTCCGGACCGTGTCCGGGGGACCACCCCGGCAGCCACGACGGGCAGCGGGGTGGGTGCCCCTCCTACCCAATGACCCCCGCGCATCTTTTGATCGAAGGAGTGTGCCATCATGGCCAATCAAGGCATCGTTTCCTTCTCGTACGATCCGACGGCGATCTACACCGTGGCCGGACCCGACACCACATGGACCGACGACGTGTACAACCTCAAACCAGCCAGCCCGTTGCTGCTCGTCCGGACCCCGATCCAGGCCAACGCGAACGACAACACGCTGGGCAGCCCGGGCTATCCGGAGTTCCAAGCGGCAATGGATACGTGGGGGACGCGGAGCGGCGGCTTCCCCGTCGCAGCCGTGCTCCCGATGGAGTTTGATCGGCCCAATATTCAGGGCTCCTGCCCCAATGACATCCTCGGCTACAACGGTAACCCCCTGCTCAACGCGTACATCAACGACTTCACCCTCCGGGCGGAGGACTTCGCCTCGAACCTGGCCAGCCATCACCTGACCACCTACTGGGTGTGGAACGAACCCAACTTGCAAGGACAGATCGGGACGGGCCAGAACTGCCCACCGTCCGACCCGTCCCTGTCGCCCCAAGTCTTCGGGGCGCTGCTCTATCAAGGCTGCACGCGGCTCAAGGCGGGCGGGGCAATCACGACCTATGCCGGCAGCCTGAGCGTGCTGCCAGGTTCTGACCCCACGGGGCAGAACGCCGCCAACTACCTGGCAGCTATGTACCAGTTCCTCAACCAGAATGGGGTCTCCGGCCCGTACCCGTGGGATGCGATCAGTCTCAACATGGAAGGGTTGTTCGATACGACCTTCACTCAACCGGTCCATGACAACATCCAAGCCACCATGCAAACGTACGGCGACTACTCACCGATCATCGTGGGCGAGTGGGGCGTGCGCAACAGCGAGCTAGACCCCACGCGCGCCCAGACGACCTACGACGCCATCAAGGCCTACTTCCAGACGATGTACTTCTTCCAGCACCCGGCGCGCGTTCAACACAATGGGAACGATTACGGCGCCAGGGACTGGAACATCTCGGGCAGCCAGTACGTCCCGGCCAGTAAGCTCCTCTGGTGGGACGTGCTGAACTCCTTCTACCAGAACCCGTAGGCAACTGCGCAGCGTCGTGTCGTGCAGCCGCAACGCCTATCCGGGGGGGGCGGGCAAACCAGTAGCGTTTGCCCGCCCCCCCTTGCCAACTAGAATGTTGAATGTTACAAAAGGCGGCAGAAGTCGTTCTGTACGACGGGACATCGACTGTTGTAGCAGGAGGAAGCAGCGATGATGGACGATTGCTGGTGGAAGCGAGCGTTGCTCGCGATGATCCTCCCTCTCGCGCTCGCCGGAGCACACTCCAGGGAAGCGGCGGCGGCCGGCGCCCCGGTGACGCTCGCCACGACGGTGGCGGTTGGAACGCAACCGAATGGGGTGGCCGTGGATCCCACGACTCACACCGCCTACGTCGCCAACCGAGGGAGCAATACCGTCTCGGTGCTCAACGGGGCTGATCAGGGCACGGCGACGATCCCGGTCGGCAAGGGCCCCGGTGGCATTGCCGTCAACCCGGCGACGCACCGCGTCTACGTGGCCGATCGCGACGACGGCACGATCGCGGTGATCGACGGAGCGACGAATCAGGTCGTGGACACGATCGCCGTGGGCGCACATCCCGAGAGCGTCGCCGTGGACTCCTCCACGAACACCGTGTACGTTGCCGATGAAGGGACCATCACCGCCGGCAACCCCAACGGGACGGTACACGCCATCGACGGGAAGACCGATCACGTGATGGCCTCCGCTGCAGTCGGCGGCGAGCGCAGCGAACCGCACGGGCTCGCCGTGGACCCGGCCACGCACCACGTCTTCGTCGGCTACAGTACGCCCTCGTCCGACGCAGCGGCCATGCTCGACGGAGCGTCCTTGCAGACGCTGGCGACGGCCCTCCTCGGCAACCCGCCGTTCGCCGTCGCGCTGGATCCGCCGACGCACCGACTGTATGTCACCCTGACCAACGTGCCGCAGGTGCAGGTGCTCGATGTGAGCGCCATCCCCGCCTTCCAGGGCAACCCGGCGACCATCAGAGTGGGCGCCAACCCCTCCGGTGTGGCCGCCGATCCGGCGAGCCAGACAGTCTACGTGGCCAATGCCGGCGACAACACCATCGCCGTGATCGACGCCAGCAGCAATCAGGTGACGGGGACCGTGCCGGTGGGCACCCGGCCCTGGGCTGTTGCCGTCGATCCCACGACCCACACGGTCTACGTCGCCAATCAGGACAGCAACGACGTCACCATCCTCAACGGGGTTGGCCAACCCTCATCGGTCCCCCACGACAACCGCTACTTCCCCCAGACCAGCTTCCGCATCGACAACGCCACCATCTGGGACTACTTCCAGCGGCGGGGGGGCGTGCCCACCTTCGGTTATCCCACCAGCCGGACGTTCACCTTCCAGGGCTTCACGGTCCAGTTCTTCCAGCGCCGCATCGTCCAACTGAGCCCCGACGGCCAGGCCCGGTTGCTCAACCTGCTCGACCCCGGCCTCCTGCCCTACACCAGCTTCAACTTCTCCACGTTCCCCGGCGTCGATAGCGCCCTGGTCGCCACCGCGCCCCCGCCCACCGACCAGCCGGCGGTGCTCGCCTGGGTGCAACAGCACGCCCCCAACGTGGTGGCCGACGCCCCGGTCCACTTCGACGCCACGTTCATGAACTCCGTCTCGGCCCAGACGGCTTTCCCCAACGGCGGCGATGCCAGCCTCTTGCCGGGGATCGACCTGGAGCTGTGGGGCGTTCCCACCAGCCAGCCGATGATGGACGCCAATAACCACAACTTCATCTACCTGCGCTGGCAGCGCGGGATCATGATGTACGACGCCAGCTGCTCCTGCACCCAGGGAGTGTTATTGGCCGACTACTTGAAGGACATCCTCACCAGCCAAAACCTCCCGGCGGACCTGGCCCAGGAAGCGGCGAACAGTCCCTTCCTCGACCAGTACGACCCTGGCGCGCCAAACTGGGTACACAACCCGAGCCTGCTGCCTAACACCGATTTGACCAACGCCTTTACCCCGGAGTGAGGCGCATCCATGACACTGCCATCTGGGCGCACGGTGCCGGCGAACAGTGGCGTTGGCTGCGGAGCAAGGGAAAAGATGGATGGCATGCACGACTTGACACGACGGGCTGCGCTTCGGGCGGGCCTATCCAGTGCAGCGCTGACGTTGCTGCCGGGAGGGCTCATGATCGTCCCGCGTCCGCCCGTTATCGAAGCGGCGCCAGCGGGTGCGGCTGCGAGCGTGCTCTGGGCGCCGCGTATCGCCATCGTCTGGCCGAACAATGCCAACGGTAATCAAACCAGCGTCGCGCTGTCGCAGTTCGTCAATATCAGCGTCTGGCCCGCGAACCAGGTCAGTTGCAGCAGCGACCCCCAGGCAGGGCCCGGCGGCGTCCACCAGTTCTATCTCTGGGTTGCCAAGAACAACGAGCCGGCACAACAAGTCCTGATCAATCCGGTCTTCATCCAGCGCACCGTTCACGGCGTGACGTTCCCCTCCGACGAATACAACAACGTGCCGGTGGATCTGGTGACCAGCCCGGCCGACCAGTACCGCTTCAGCGTGGGACTCGTTCCCGGCGAGTCCAACATCTGGGTCCACGCCGCCGATGCGCGCACCTATGCTCCGAACCCGGTCATTCCCACTGGCTATGGCACGCCGGGACAACTCGACTCGCGGCTGCAGATCGTCTGGCCGCACGACGGGCAGGGTCGCTATGTCCCCGTCGACCAAGCGGCCTTCGTCAACATTGCGGTCGATCTCTTCATCCACGGCACTGTGCAGTCGGTGCTCCTGGACTTCCAGCCGGACGCCCTGAACCTTCAGGTCGCCGCCGGCAACAGTCCACCGACCCAGGCCGGTGTCCGGGCGCAGAAGAGTACCTATACGGTGAAAGGCACGCCCTATCCTCGTTGGGTCTTCAACAACATCCCGGTTCAGCCGGGCCAGCAGTACCAGTTCCTGGCTCCGGTCTACTCAGGGAAGATCTTGTCGCCCTATACAAGCATCTGGACGCACGCCGCCGATGCCCGGACGCTCCTGCCGAATCCGACCGTTCCGTCGGCCTGTACGCCCTGACCTGAATAGAACAGAAGGCTCGAGCCCGTTGAAAAAGGGTTTGGGGTGACCGTGGGGCGCTGCCGCGCCCCACGGTCGTTCTGAGCGCGCTGCCCGGACCCACGCATGCCGCGCCGGGAGCGCTGGTCACCGGAGCGGGTCGGACGGCGTCACCGCTGATCGGCTCGGTTCGTCCAGCCGCCGAGGCAGCCTGCCCACGCGGTGAGGGTCATGTTACCGGCGGCACGTCTCCTCGCCACACCCATGCCAGATCGTTAGTCGTCGTCTAGCCGCCCCACGACGTCTTCGAGGTCCGCGCACCCGGGTGGGTGCAGCGCGCGGTGGTGTCGAGACGCTCATGGCCGAGGAGGGTCTTGACGGTCACCAGGTCCTCGCCGGCGTCGAGCAACTGTTTGGCGAAGCTGTGGCGCAGCGAGTGGGGGCTGAAGGCCGCCAGCTTGGCCCGCGCGGCGTACTTGCTGATGAGCTTCTCCACGGCATGGGCGGCCGGCCGGCGCTGCATCGTGTCCTACGCCAGATGCCGGAGGATGTCCAGCGTGGACGTGGCCCGAGCATTCGGTCGCCAAACGAGTTGCTCGTCGGTGCGGTCGGCGATGGTGTCTTCCAGCTGGCGCTGTTCCACTTCGAGGATGGCGGCGAAGTCGCCGCTGGCGTAGACGGGAGTAATGGCGACGGGGGTTGGCATAGCACTGCTCCTCTCGACTCCGGCGCGGCAGACGGCGCCTGCTCCAAGTACGGTACGGCGTACCCTTGGGCCGCCTGCATGCCACCGCTCAAGGGCGCTCGGTTCCTCTCAACAAAGGTTTTTCAGTAAGAACGAGCGAATTTGTCACCCGAATCGCCGTGCGCCTGCCCAGGAGCCGCACCGCCAGCGCTACTTTTGCGCTACTTCTCCGCTACTTGGGCGTCAGTTGCCTCTGTTCCGCCATGTAGCGCGAATGTAGCGCCCAAGTAGCGCTCGCCCTCCTATGGTGCTGACGCCGCGAGCAGCGCGGCCCAAGCGCCAGAGGAGGATCAACGCGATGCGACCAAACACCATCACCCTTTCCGCCGCGCAGGCCCGGCCGGGTCAAAGCAGACGCCGCCGGTTGGGCGTCCTGGTCGTCGCCTTGCTCATCGTCGCGGCCGCGGCTACGTCGGCCACACTGCTGCATCGTCGGGCCATGCGACTGACCGTACCGCTGTCTGCCACGTTGCGCCTGACCAGTGTGCCGACCGGCGCCAGCGTGCTGCTGGACGGGCAGCCGCGCGGTCGCACGCCGCTGTACCTCGCCGTCGCGCCGGGCGAGCGTCACCTGACGTTCCAGGGACCGCATGTCATGGCAGCCACGGCCGACGTGCGTGCCGTCGCCCATCGGACCGCCAACGTCCAGGCGACGTTGTGGCTCCGGACGCCCGCAGTACAGCAACTCCGACCACCCTTTCCCGGCGCCAGCATCGCCAACGCCGGCTTCCTCGCCGATGGGTGGGTGGCGCTGACGGTGGCGCTGCCGCCGGGGAATGAACGCCAGCTGTGGGTCCGGGATCGAGACGGCGGTCTCCAACACCTGGGACCGACAGCGGCGCA
>DAIMXP010000092.1:0-29016 GCA_036734945.1 Chloroflexota bacterium | reverse complement strand
TCACACCAGGTACGACGCATCAACTATGCCAGGTTTTAGGATAGGCTCTTAGGCGGGACCGACCTCCTCCTCGGTGCGCCGCAGGAGCGCCTTCATGTACCCGATGGTATAGGCAGTACCCAGGCGCGGGTCGTCGGCCATGCGCGGAATGTGGTCGGGGATCGCTACGCCGCGGAAGCCAACCTCCTGCAGCGCCTTCATCACAAGGTACATGTCCTGATAGCCATCGTCCACGAACGTCTCCACGAAGTGCGGCAGGGGCGACGCCACGTTGCGGAAGTGGACCTTGAAGAGCCTCTGCTGTTCGCCAAAGGCGTGAATGGCCTGGATGGCATCGACGCCCCAAACTTCGCCGCCCTCCAGCCAGCAGCCGACGCAAAGGCAGACGCCGACGTTGGGGCTGTCGGCGATCGCCAGTGCGCGCTGGTAGTTGGCGAAGGTGCTGAAAATGCGCGGCACGCCGCCCAACCGGAGAATCGGCGGATCGTCGGGATGAATGCCGATCATGACGCCCTCGTCCTCGGCCACGCGGGCAACCTGACGGATGAAGACCGCGTAGTGGTCCCAGACCTCTTCCTCGCTGTACGCACGTTCGTTGGTCATGGGCAGCGAGTAGACCTTGCCGTGCCAGTGGCCGTTCTGGGCCCGGGCCAGATCGAAGCCGCGTGCCCGCGCCCCCCCGCGCGTTTCTTCCGGCTCTGTGCTCCAGATGCCGTTCGGCATGTGGGCATAGGTGGTGTAGGGGATGCCCGCAGCGCCCAATGCTTGCAGGTGCCGTTTGTACTCCTCAACCTTGTCATCGCGATTGGGCAGCCCCAGCACAATCGCTTCCTGATTGTGTACATCGCTGTTGCCGAAGCCGTAGACCGAAATACCGTGCTCCGCGAATAGCGCCTTCCGCTCAGCGTAGTACGCCGTACTGGACTTTGCAGCGTCCGTCCAGAGTACGGCGTACTCGACGCCCATCTGGCGGATAAACTGGAAGTCCCGGTCGCTCGACTCCGGCGACATCTGCGCGGCTATCTTGATCCCGGGAGCGATGCGCTCCAACGGGCTGGCGCGCCGGCCGGTTTCACTCGTCACTGTCATTGTCGCTGTCTCCTTCGATGTGCTCGGCGGTCTGTCGTCCTCATCGTAGCAAATCTGGTCGAACGCTGCGTCGGGGGCGATCCTAGTCGAGGCAAGTTGGATCGTGAAAAGGGCGGTACGGACAGAAACGGTACGGCCATTTGGAAACATTGCGCTGGTCAGGCGCGGAGGCATGGCCCCCTCCGGCTCGCACCGCTCGCCAGGTTCCTCCACGGCAGTGGGGGAACCTGGCGAGCGGTGCGAGCCGGAGGGGGCTGCCCACGTACTCGACCTGCGCTGACCAGCGGCCACGGACACACCACCTCGGCGACAGCTAATAACCGGCTTCAGCGTCAATGACGTTTTCCAACGGCAGCCCAGCAAGGTACCGTTCAAGATTCGCCATGAAGATGTCGGTGATGCGCCGGGAATTGTGGGGGCTACTGCCGCTGGTGTGCAAGCCGAGGATGACGTTCGGCATGTGCCAGAGCGGGTCGTCGGCCGGCGGTGTATCGGAGGGTGCCATGCAGTCGAGCCCGGCGCCGGCAATCCAGCCTTCCGCGAGCGCCTGACGCAGGGCGGCGCCGTCAATCGCCTCGCCGCGTCCCACGTTGTAGACGTACGCCGATGGCTTCATCGACCGCAACTGGCGTTCGCCGATGATGCCGCTCGTTGCTGTGGTAAGCGGCAGGCACAGCGCCACATGGTCAGCCTGTGGCAAGACGTCCGCGAGGTGGTCCGGCGTGACAACGGCGGCGCAAGGCTCCGTCGGACAACCCGAACGCCGCACACCGATGACGTGCATGCCCAGGGCATGCGCTTTGCGCGCAAGTGTTCCACCAATATCGCCCAAGCCAACCACCAGCATCGTCTGGCCGGCCAGCTCAAACTTCTGCTGGAAGACCTGGCGACGAACCGCCATTTGATCGCTCTGGCTGCGTATGAGCACGTTGAGCCGGGTCGCGAAGCAGAGCGCCATGGCAAGCACCTGTTCGGCGATCGGCACACCATGGGCGCCGCTGGCATTGGTCAACATGACTCCTCGTCCAACAAGGTCGCTGGCAAGCCAGCGGTCGACGCCTGCTGTCCCTGCCTGCAGCCAGCGCAGCTTGTCGGCACGCTCCAGAGCAACCAACGGAGCGCCCTTGGTAAAGATGACCTCTGCGTCCGGGGCGAGCGCAGTCCAGGCGCCCTCATTGGCTACAAAGGTGAACCGAAGTTGCGGGAAGCTGCCAACCAACCGCGCGCGGTCAGCATCGGCAACGATAGATGACTCAACCAGTACTTGCACCCTGTATCTCGCTCCCGATCTATGCCGGCTCCCATTCATCCCAGCCATCGCCACGCCCGCCATCTGCTTGATTGGAGCCGGCGTCAGGCTCTGCCGGCGGCTCGTCCTCGTCGGAGACAGGGACGACTTCCGGGACTTGGGGTAGCGCTCCGACCAGCCAGGGGTTACCATACCACTTGCCTCGTGGGTCGAGCGCCGCCTCGATCAGTCGCACCGTTCGCCCATTCACACTTCGCCGGTCCTTTCCTCGCTGCACCACCAACGCGCGTCGCACAATCGGCGGCAGCCTGGTTTAGTCATAGAACCTTTGTTCTACCACATGCTGACCGCTCAAGGGAAGGGCTGACGGCGCCAATGGAATGGCGATAAACGTATACTTGCCTGCGAGATGTTGGCGCCAACGGCCGCACCCCGGTAGTACCGCCCATCGTGGCGGTGACAATTGGCGGTTGGTATGCTGCACACGGGTAAGCAGATGGGCGCAACGGCGCGCACAGTGAGGGGTACGTATGCGGGCATGGCAGTGGTTGGGACCAGGTACGCACGTCAAGCGCTGGCTGGTGTTGCTGCTGGTTGCTGTCGCGCTGGCCGGGCTGGGCATGGGGCTGTTGCTGGCCGACGCCTATAAGAACCAAAATCTGCGCTTCCCCGGCATCACCTGGTATATCACTCTGCAGTTCCTCGACCGCGGGCTGCGCGGCGGGATGCTGCTCATGCTCGGTTTCCTGCTCGCTGCCGGCGCCTTCGTCGGCCTCAACCGTTCGCTGATCGGGCTGCTGATCCCGGAGTATCGCGGCAACGTGGCCGACCTGGTGCGATCCCGCCGCCTGCTGGCCCGCGGCCCCCGTATCACCTGCATCGGCGGCGGCACCGGCATGTCCGGCCTGCTGCGCGGCCTCAAGGAGTACACCACCAACATCTCTGCCATCGTGACGGTGGCCGACGAAGGGTCATCGTCGGGCCTGCTACGCCGGGCACTCTCCGTGCCCCCTCCCGGCGACGCCCGCCAGTGCATCGCCGCGCTGGCCGACGCCGAACCGCTGGTCGCTCAGCTCCTGGAGTACCGCTTCGACGCCCGCACACCGGGGCTGGAAGGGCACAGCGTCGGCAACCTGCTGCTGGCGGCCATGACGGAATTGACCGGCTCCTTTGAGCAGGCGCTGGCTGCAACCAGCCGGGTGCTGGCGGTCCGCGGACGCATCCTGCCGGCGACGTTGCGCGACGTGCGCCTGTTCGCGGAGACGGCGGACGGCCTGCGCCTGGAGGGCGAAGCCGTCATCGACCACCATCGCGGCGCACCGCTGGCTCGAGTCTGGATTGCCCCGGATCACCCGCCAGCTTTCCCGGAAGCGATCCGTGCCATCCTGGATGCCGATCTGGTCGTCGTCGGCCCCGGTAGCCTCTACACGAGCCTCCTGCCAAACCTGCTCATCCCCGAAGTGGTGGCGGCGATGCAGGCTTGCCGAGCACCCTGCGTCTACGTTTGCAATGTCGCAACGGAGCCAGGGGCGACCGACGGCTACTCGGTGGCGGACCACCTGGCAGCCATTGAGCGGCACGTCGGCCGCCAGTTGTTCGATGCTGTGCTGGTCCACCAGGGTCCCGCCCCGGCTTTGCTGCCGGAGTGGCACGTCAGTCGACCGGGGATCGAACCGCAGCACCTGACAAGCGTCGGCTACCGCCTGCTGACCGCGCCACTCGTCTCCAGCGCCAGACCCACGCGCCACGACCCGCAGTTGCTGGCAAAGGCGCTCCTGCGCGCGTTGCCCAGTTTGAATCGTCACGCCCAGGCGACGGAGAAGGCCCCCAGCGCCGAAGTCCTGGTGTCCTGACGAAGCTTCCGAGCGAACGGATTACCAGCCCTTGAAAGTGCTAACAGTTCTGGGCACGCGACCGGAAGGCGTCAAACTTGCTCCGGTGCTGCGCGAGTTGAAGGCGCGCGGCGCGGATGCTGTGCAATCACCGCTCTGCGTGACCGGCCAGCACAAGGAGATGCTAGACCAGGTACTCAAGGTCTTTCGACTGCGCCCTGACTACGACCTCGCTGTCGAGACCGCCGAGCAGTCGCTGACGCAGGTGGCGGCTAGCATCATGGGCCGACTGGACCCGATCTTGCGCCGGGAGCAGCCCGATTGGGTGCTGGTGCAAGGCGACACGACGAGCGTCGCCGCGGCAGCCCTGGCCGGCTTTTACGCCGGCTGCAAGGTCGGCCACGTCGAAGCGGGTCTGCGCTCCTTTGATCGTCACCAGCCGTACCCCGAGGAAATCAACCGCAAGGTGGCCAGCGCGATAGCCGACCTGCACTTTGCGCCCACGAACCAGGCGCGAGAAAACCTCTTGCGTGAAGGGGTGCCGGACGCGAACATCCGCCTCACCGGCAACACGGTGATCGATGCGTTGCAGTGGGCGGCAGCTTTGCCGGAACCGCCTGAATTGACGCAACTCATGGCATCGCTGGGTATGAGTAGCGATCAGGGGGGCGTGACCGGCGCGCCGCGTCTGATCCTCGTCACGGCACATCGCCGCGAGAACCTCGGCGCACCGTTGCAACAGATTTGCCTGGCAGTACGCGATCTCCATGAGCGCTACGGTGATGCGATCCGCATGGTCTTCCCAGTCCACCTCAATCCCAGCGTCCAGGAAACGGTCCAGCGCATCCTGGGCCAGGTAGCGGGCGTTCACCTCATCCCGCCGCTGGACTACCTGCCGCTGGTCCACCTACTCAAGCACGCCTCTCTCGTGCTGACCGACTCCGGTGGCATCCAGGAGGAAGCGCCCGGCTTCGGTGTACCGGTCCTCGTCCTGCGCGACACCACCGAACGTCCGGAAGGGGTAGCAGCAGGCATCGCTCGGCTCATCGGCACACGGCGCGAGCGCATCGTAGTAGAAGCCGTGCGTTTGTTAGACGACCCAACCGCCTACGCGGCGATGGCCCACGCCGTCAACCCCTACGGCGACGGCCACGCCAGTGAACGGATCGTGTCGGCCTTGCTGGATAGGTAGCGCGTGTGACGCAAGGTGCGGCGCAACAAGCGAGGATAGCGCGATGGGCAAGTACAAGGGCCGCGACTGCGGTCTGCGGCCAAGCGACGGGGTGTAACGAAGCGTAGCGGAGGGGGGCGGTCGCGTTCCAAACCGAGGATTGCACATTCAAGCGACCGCAGACCGCAGTCGCGGCCCCTGCTAGCTCGGGCACAAACGCAGGTCGTTTGTTGCCCATTAACGTGCATCCCCCCCATAGCCCAATCGTCCATTTGACATCCTCCCATGCGATTCGGTACAGTAACCAGCACAATCGAATAGTTCTCATGCAAGCTTCGACGGGGAGCAGTAGGCGCCGCCGCCACGGCAGCGAGCCGGGGTCAGTGAAAGCCCGGTAGTTGGCAGGTTCCGAACTCGCCCCTGAGCTGTCGCCGCGAACACCGTCTCGGGTTAGTAGCGTCGGCCGGTTAGCAACCGTTATTGTGCGCGAAGTGGATGCGTTCGTCCGCAACACGTTGTGGACGGCATCAATCGGGGTGGCACCGCGGGAGTTCACGCTCTCGTCCCTTGGGGGACGGAGCGTTTTTTGTTTCCCCGGCCGTTGTCCCGGTGGTGAGCGCATCACGAAGGGTGGTACCGCGGGCAACGCTCGTCCCTTTGCCGGGGCGGGCGTTTTTGTGTTCCGAGGGATCGTAGAGAGAGCAGGAGGTCTAGGAAAAGGATGAAGCGAAACGGCGCCCAGATAGTCTGCGAATCGCTGATCCGGCTTGGTGTCGATACCATCTTCGGCATCCCCGGCGGCACGGTCCTGGACCTGTACGACGTCCTTCCGCAGTACCCGCAACTCAAGCACATCCTCGTCCGACACGAGCAGGCTGCCGCCTTCGCCGCCGACGCCTACTCCCGCGCCACCGGCCGCGTCGGCGTGGCCCTCGTCACGTCCGGGCCCGGCGCCACCAACACCGTCACCGGCATCGCCAATGCCATGATGGATTCTTCCGGCTTCGTCGTCATCACGGGCAATGTTACGCAGGCGATGATGGGCACCGACGCCTTCCAGGAGTGCGACATCACCGGCGTCACGTTGCCGATCACCAAGCACAACTTCCTGATCGAGGACGTGAAGGATATCGCGCGCAACATCAAGGAAGCCTTTCATATCGCCGGCACTGGCCGGCGCGGTCCCGTGTTGATCGATATTCCCCGTAACCTCTTCGGTGAGGAGATAGAGTTCGTCTGGCCGGAGAAGGTTGACTTGCCCGGCTACAAGCCGACACGCAGCGGCCACGCCCGCCAGATTCGCCAGGCAGCCGAGGTGATCAACGGCGCGAAGAAGCCGGTGATCCTTGCCGGCCACGGCGTCATCAGCTCCCAGGCCTACAGCCAATTGCGCGCCCTGGCGGAGAAGGCGGATATCCCGGTCATCAGCACCCTCATGGGTACCAGCTCCTTCCCGCGCAGCCACCGGCTGGACTACGGCATGCCGGGCATGCACGGCATGGCCTACGCCAACTACGCCATCACTAACTCAGACGTGTTGATCGGCATCGGCGTTCGCTTCGATGACCGCGTGACGCAGAAGATCTCCGGCTTCGCCCCCAACGCCAAGGTCGTCCATATCGACATTGACCCGGCGGAGATCGGCAAGAACGTCAAGGTCTACACGCCGATCGTCGGTGACGTTGCGCCGGTCCTTGACGCCCTGGTGCAGCAGATTGAGCAAGCCTGCCATTGCGAGTGGACCGAGCAGATCGACCGCTGGAAGCGCGAGCACCCGCTGGCGGCGCCGCTGCCTGCATCACCGTTGCAGACGCCCTACCTGATCAAGCTGCTCTCCGACATCACCCACGGCAAGGCGTCCATCACGACCGACGTGGGTCAGCACCAGATGTGGGCGGCGCAGTACTACTGGTTCGACCGGCCCAACACCCTGTTCACCGCCGGCGGCCTCGGGTCGATGGGGTTTGGCCTGCCGGCGGCGTTGGGAGTGGCGGCCGCCCGGCCGGGCGAGGATGTCTGGGCAGTGCTGGGCGATGGCGGCTTCATGATGACGATGCAGGAACTGGCAACGCTGGCCGAAACGCAACTGCCGGTGAAAGTCCTGCTGATCAACAACAACTCCCTGGGCATGGTGCATCAGTGGCAGAACATCAGCTACCGCAGTAACTATGTCCACAGCGACTTCACGCGCCATCCCGACTTCGTCAAGCTCGGTGAGGCCTTCGGCATCCCGACCTGGCGGGCGAACACGGCTGAGGAATACGAATATGGACTGCGCCAGGTGGCGGAGACGCCGGGGCCGGCTATGATCGAAGCCGTTACCCTGGCCAGCGAGAACGTCTACCCGATGGTCCGGCGCGGCCATAGCATAGCGGAGATGATCGAAGCATGAAACACCAACATATTCTGGTCGCCTTGATGCAGAACCAGCCCGGCGTGCTGAACCGGGTCGTCAGCCTCTTCCGTCGACGCGCCTTCAATATCGACAGCCTGACCGTCGGGCGCACCGAGCGCAGCGACATCTCTCGCATGACCGTGGTCGTCGATGGCGAGAACACCGACGTCGAGCAGGTAATCAAGCAGCTCTACAAGGTGATCGAAGTACTGAAGGTGTCGGAGATCACCGCCGATCCGTCCGTTGTCAGCGAACTGGCACTGATCAAGGTCACGGCCGGCGTCAGCCAGCGCGCCGAGATCGCCACCCTGGTGGAAGTATTCCGCAGCAAGATCGTGGACGTGGCGGCCGACTCCATGATCGTCGAGGTCACCGGCGCCGAAGAGAAGATCGAAAACCTGCTGAACCTGCTGCGACCCTACGGCATCAAGGAAATGGTGCGCGCTGGAGCCGTGGCAATGACGCGGGGGGCGAGCGTGTCGCGGTTGAATGACGTGAGTTTGGAGGCTGCGGGATAAGTTGGGCTGAGGGGCCTGGCTGGCGACTGAAGTCGCGCCTACCACGAGCGAAGCCCGCCTTCGCGGGCTGAGAACGAGTCCGCGAAGGCGGACTTCGCAGGGTTAGCCGCGACTTTAGTCGCCAGGCACTACTGGACATAAACACGTATTTTAGGGGAGGAAGTAAGCCAACATTATGCCAATGACCATGTATTACGATCAGGACGCCGACCTCGCTCACCTGGATGGCAAGAAGGTCGCCATCCTGGGCTACGGTAGCCAGGGGCACGCCCACGCCCTCAACCTGAAGGAAAGCGGCGTCGACGTTGTGGTCGGGCTGCGTCGGGACAGCGCTTCCTGGGACCGGGCCCAACGGGCCGGCCTACAGGTGGCCACGGCACGCGATGCCGCCGCCGCCGGTGACCTCGTGATGATGCTGGTGCCCGATCAGACGCAGCGCGAGGTCTACGAGCAGGACGTCCGCGACAGCCTGCAACCCGGCAAGGCGCTCATGTTCGCGCACGGCTTCAACATCCACTTCAACCAGATCAATCCGCCAAAGAGCATCGACGTGACGATGGTCGCGCCGAAGGGTCCCGGCCACCTGGTGCGCGAGGTCTTCCAGGCTGGCGGCGGCGTGCCGACGCTGATCGCCGTTCACAACGACGCTTCTGGTCGCGCTCGTGACGTCGCCCTGGCTTACGCCAAGGGGATTGGCGGCACGCGGGCCGGCGTCATCGAGACCAACTTCCGTGACGAGACGGAGACCGACCTCTTCGGCGAGCAAGTTGTCCTCTGTGGCGGCATGTCGGCGCTGATCAAGGCCGGCTTTGAGACGCTGGTGGAGGCAGGCTACCCGCCGGAGATGGCCTACTTCGAGTGCCTGCACGAGACCAAACTGATTGTCGACCTGATCTACCAGGGCGGCCTGGACTACATGCGCTACTCCATCAGCGACACTGCCGAGTACGGCGACTACGTCTCCGGTCCGCGCATCGTCACCGACGAGACGCGCAAAGAAATGAAGCGCATCCTGCTGGAGATTCAGGATGGCCGCTTCGCCAAGCAGTGGATTCTGGAGAACCAGGCCGGCCGCCCCAGCTTCAACGCCATGCGCAAGCACGACGCGGATTCACTGCTGGCAACGATTGGGCGCCAGTTGCGTTCGATGATGCCCTGGTTGGGGAAGCCACGGGCATGACCAACCGCGTCCGCTTCTTTGACACCACCTTGCGCGATGGTGAACAGGCGCCGGGGGCGACGCTGACACTACCGGAGAAGATCGAGATCGCGCGAGCACTTTCGCGGCTCGGCGTCGACGTCATCGAGTCCGGCTTCCCGCAAACGTCGCAGGGCGACTTCGAGGCGGTGCGTGCTGTCTGTGCCGAGGTCAAGGGGCGGCAGGTGGCGGCGCTCTCCGGCTACAAACGGGAGCAGATCGACCGCACGTGGGAGGCTATCAAGGACGCCGAGGCGCCGCTGCTGCACATCGTGCTGTCGACCTCCGACATTCACCTGCAAGGCTACCTGGGCATCAGCCGGGAGCAGGCGCTGGAGTTGTGCCGCGATGCCGTCAAGCACGCGCGGCGCTACACGCCTTTCATAGAGTTTTCGGCGATGGACGCTGCCCGTACCGATATCGACTTCGTCTGCCAGGTCTTCGCCGCCGCCATCGCTGAAGGCGCTACGGTCGTCAACTACCCGGATACCGTCGGCTATGCCCAGCCGCGCGACTTCGGGAACTCCGTGCGTTACCTCCGCGAACATGTGGTGGGCATCGAGCAGGCGGTGCTGTCGGTCCACTGTCACGACGACCTCGGTCTGGCCACTGCTAACTCGCTGGCTGCCATCGAGAACGGCGCGATGCAAGTGGAGGGCACCATCAACGGCGTCGGTGAACGGGCCGGCAACACGGCGCTGGAAGAAGTCATCATGGCGCTGACCACGCGCAAAGACTACTTTCAGAAGGATGTCTCCCACATCGACACCAGGCAAATAGCGCGCACCAGCCGCTTGGTCAGTCGGCTGACCGGCTGCGTGGTCCAGCCCAACAAGGCGGTCGTGGGGGCCAACGCCTTCGCCCACTCCTCCGGGCTGCACCAGGCCGGCATGATGCGCAACCCCTTGACCTTCGAGATCATGCAACCGGAGATGGTCGGTTGGGGCGACTCCCAGATCATCCTGGGCAAGACGTCCGGCCGCCACGCCTTTGCCGAGCACCTGCGCAAGCTGGGCTACCAGCTCAACGAGGGACAGCTCGCCGGCGCCTTCCTGCGCTTCAAGGAGATCGCCGACAAGAAGAAGGAGATCCTGGACGCCGACCTGGAAGCGCTGGTGGAGAACGAGTACCGACAGCGGATTCAGCACTATACGCTCGATCAGGTGCAGGTTACCTGTGGCGACCACAGCATCCCGACCGCTACGGTGCGCCTGAACACCGAATCCGGCAGCCAGTTGCAGGAAGCGGCGACCGGCACCGGCCCGGTGGACGCCATTTACAAGGCGATCAACCGCATGGTCAACATCCCGAACCGTCTCGAGGAGTACACCGTGCAGTCGGTGACGGAAGGGCTGGACGCTCAGGCCGACGTCCGCGTCCGCATCGAAGCCGACGAGCAGATCTTCGTTGGCCGCGCCGCCAACACCGACATCACCGTCGCCAGCGCCCTGGCCCTCGTCGACGCGCTGAATCGTTGCGTGGAGTCGCGGAACCGAGGGCGAAGCCCGGCGTGACACCGGGGAGGGGCCGCGACTGCGGTCTGCGGCCAAGCGACGAGGGGCGACTGCGGTCGCGTATGGCATCAGGCATGGTACTGCGATGCAACCGCAGTTGCCCCCGTAACTTGGCCGCAGACCGCAGTCGCGGCCCGGTCCCCTTACGACCGCAGTCGCCGCCCTGTTGGAGGTAACAATCGTGCCTAGAATCGCAGTCCTCCCCGGTGACGGCATCGGCCCGGAAGTCATTGCCGAAGGGCTCAAGGCGCTTCGGGCAGCGCTGGGAGCAGAGGCAAGCCAATGGGAGTTCGTCGAAGCGCCGATCGGCTGGGCGGCTATCGATCAGTGCGGCTCCGCTTTGCCGGAAGAGACGCTGGCGATCTGCCAGAACTGCGACGCGATGTACTTCGGCGCAGTCGGCTTGCCCACGCGTGACGCCACGCTGCCGCCGGCCCTGCGGCCGGAAACGGCGGCGCTGTTGGGGCTGCGCAAGGGACTCTTTGCCAACCTGCGTCCGGCGATCCTCTACCCGGAGTTCGCCGGCCTGAGCGTGCTGCGACCGGACATCGTGGCCAACGGTGTAGATATCCTCATCGTGCGTGAACTAACCGGCGGCCTCTACTACGGCCAGCCGAAGGGGCGCACGGCCAGCGATGGCGGGGAACGCGCGGTGGACACGATGGTCTACACGACCAGCGAGATCGAGCGCATCGCCCATGTCGCCTTTGCCGCGGCGCGGACACGACGGCACAAGCTCTGTTCGGTAGACAAGGCCAACATCCTGGCGACCTCGCAACTCTGGCGGGAGGTCGTGACTCGCCTGAGCCAGGACTATCCCGACGTTGCCCTCTCCCATATGTACGTCGACAACTGCGCGATGCAGATGCTGCGCAACCCCGGCGACTTCGACGTGATCGTCACGGAGAACACCTTCGGCGACATCCTCTCCGACGAAGCTTCGATGCTGGTGGGCTCCCTAGGCATGTTGCCGTCCGCCTGCCTGGGCGACGGTTCGTTGCCGGCCTTCTACGAGCCGATTCACGGCACCGCGCCCGACATCGCCGGGCAGGGCAAGGCCAACCCCCTGGCGGCAATCCTGACAGCAGCGATGTTGCTGCGCTATTCTTTCCGGCGCGAACGCGAGGCCGCCGCCATTGAGGCGGCGGTGAAGCGCGTACTGCGGTCCGGAGCGCGTACCGGCGACATTATGCAGCCCGGCGGCCGGTTGGTCGTGACGGGCGAAATGGGCGACCTGGTAGTACGCGCTTTGGAGGAACAGCATGTCACGAACGATCGAACTCTTTGACACGACCCTGCGCGACGGCGCCCAGTGGGAGGGCATCAACTTCTCGCTGGCCGACAAGCTCAACATCGCCCGCAAGCTGGATGCCCTCGGCCTGACCTACATTGAGGGCGGCTATCCCGGCTCCAATGCCAAGGACCTCGAATTCTTCAGTCGAGCGGCGGGGATGACCTGGCAGCACGCCACCATCGTCGCCTTCGGCAGCAGCCGCCGCAAGGATATCCCCGCCGACGACGACAGCAACTTGCAGACGCTCGTCAGGGTCCGCACGCGGGCTGTCTGCATCGTCGTGAAGAGTTGGGACTTCCATGTGACCAACGTGCTGCAGACCACGCTGGAAGAGAACCTGCGCATGGTTAGCGACTCAGTTGGTTTCCTCAAACAGCACATCCCGCTTGTCTTTGTCGACCTGGAGCATTTCTTTGACGGCCTGAAGGGTAACCGCGACTACACGTTGCAGGTGTTGCGCGCCGCGGCGGATGCCGGCGCCGACCGCCTGGTACTCTGCGACACCAACGGCGGCTCCTTGCCGGAGGATATCAGCGCGGGCGTGGACGCAGCCCGCGCTGCCACGGCGGTGCGCATCGGCATCCATACCCACAATGACGCCGACCTCGGTGTCGCCAACACGCTGGCCGGCGTGGCTCACGGCGCCACCCACGTGCAGGGCACGATCAATGGCTATGGCGAACGCTGCGGCAACGCCAACCTCTGCTCGATCATCCCCAATCTGCAATTGAAGCTCGGCTACGATTGCCTGCCGCCGGCGAAGCTGCGCGAACTGACGGAAGTCTCCAAATACGTCAGTGAGGTCGCCAACCTCAGCCATCCCAACGCCTTGCCCTATGTTGGGGAGAGCGCCTTCGCCCACAAGGCCGGCTACCACGCCAACGCCATGCTGAAAGACGCCACGACCTACCAGCACATCGATCCGGGTCTGGTTGGCAATGTGCAGCGCATCCTCGTCTCCGAACTGGCCGGCCGCAGCACCTACCTGCTCAAGGCCGGCCAGTTCGGCATTGACCTGGCGAACAACCCCGGCATCGCCAAGGAAGTCTCCGACCAGGTGAAGTTCCTGGAGAGCCAGGGCTACGAGTTCGAGGCCGCTGAGGCCTCACTCGAACTGCTCATGCGCCGGGCTGACCCGGCCTACCGGGCGCCCTTCCAGGTGGTCGACCTCGTCGTCATGATGCAGAAGCGCGGCGACCTGCCGACCTTCTCCGAAGCGACGATCAAGCTGCAGGTCGGTGAGGAGACTGTCCATACCGTCGCCGACGGCAACGGACCCGTCAATGCGCTCGATGCCGCCATGCGCAAGGCGCTGCTGCCGCACTTCCCGCGGCTACGCGACGTGCGCCTGCACGACTACAAGGTGCGTGTACTTGATGAGGCCGCCGGTACGGCGGCCTGGGTACGTGTGCTGATCGAGTCTACTGACGGCCATCGCACCTGGAGCACCGTCGGCGGCTCCTCCAATGTCATCGAAGCAAGTTGGCGCGCGCTGGCCGACAGCTTCGAGTACGCTGTCCTGGGGGGAGCGACGGCGCCTGACCCGACGAAGGTTGGAGCACATGCACACTGACACGATCCTCAACGAGTTCACCCGGCAGTCGGCGGCATTCAACGTAGCGCCCGTGATGCGCTCGGCGGAAACGTTGCAATCGGTGGTCGACAGCATGCCGGAGGAGGCAACAACAGGACACTGGGTTGAAGTGGCCTGCGGGCCGGGGCTGATCAGCCGCGCCCTGGCGCCAAAGGTACGACGCATCATCGGCATTGACCTGACGCAGGCGATGCTGGCGGTGGGCCGCCGCGAGGCAGCGCGAGCAGCCCTGGACAATGCCTGCTTCGTTCAGGGTGATGCCCTACGACTACCCATCGCCGACGGCACGCTTGATGGCACCGTCACTCGCTTCAGTCTGCACCACATTCCCGTGCCCGGCCGCGTGGTCGCCGAGATGGCTCGGACTGTCCGACCTGGCGGTCTGGTCCTGATCGCCGACCACGTGACGACAACCGACAGCGCGGGAGCAGCCTGGCATCAGGAGATCGAACGCCTGCGCGATCCTGCCCATTGGGCCTGCCTGACCACGGAAGCTTTGCGAGCGGCCGGAGAACGCGCCGGATTGACGCTGCTGAGCGAACGCAGCATCCCGTTGAATCTGGAGTACGAGGAGTGGCTGACGCGCGGCACCGGCGGCGAACAGAACCGTGGCCTGATTGACATGCTGCTCGGCGACCGGATGGACGGCGCTGAGACCTTCCGAGTTCGGCATGGTTCGGACGGGACGGCCACTCTCCATCTCACGTTCGCCTTGATGATCTGGCAGCAGCGCGAGGCGTAGGTGGACTGCCCCACCCGGGCCATGAGCAACAGCTATTACGGTACACATGGCGACGATGTTCCCCGGCACGCAGCGATCCGTGCTGAGATCGCATTGATGAGCAGTTCCAGACAACCGGGGGCTAAGCTCGATGGCTCTTCCTGGTGCAGGCCCTTTCCATGATGAGCGGGCGATGGACGCCCGTGGCTCGGTCGTGCCGCGCCGCACCCCACATGCGGTGAAAGACGCCGCCGGCGGGGTAATGTCGGCGCGGGCGTGACCATAGCGCAGTAGCGACGTTGGAGCAAAGACCGTCGTCGTACTCACGCCGGCGCCTTGCCCACCGGCGCACCCGCGGCAGCCTCCAGCGTTGCTTCGACCGCTTGCAGTGATTCGGCCACGATGTCGCAGATCAGGTCAACTTCCTGGCGAGTCACGATCAAGGGCGGCGCCAGGGCGACAAAGTCCGCACCGGCACGCAGCAGCAAGCCGCGCTCTTTCGCCGCGACTTCCACCAGTTTCCCCGGACGCACGGTCGGCGGGAATGGCTGCCGCGTCGACCGGTCACGAACGAACTCCATCCCTTGCAGGAGTCCGGCGCCGCGCACCTCGCCAACGAAGCAGGACTGCAGCGCGATCTGCTCCAGCCTGCTCCGCAGGTGCGCGCCAAGGTCCCGCGCATTACTCACCAGGTGACGATCCTGTATCTGCCGCAAGGCTGCGAGCCCGGCCGCACAGGCGACCGGATTTCCGCCGTAGGTGTTCCCGTGGTGAAACTCCAGACGTTCCTCCGGCTCACCGAGGAACGCTGCCCATACCTGCTCAGCGATGAGTACCGCCGCCAGCGGCGCATAGCCGCCGCTCATCCCCTTGCCGCAGCAGAGCAGGTCCGGCACGACGCCGTAATAATCCGCTCCGAACGGCGTTCCCAGGCGGCCGAATCCGGTGATGATCTCGTCAAAGATCAGCAGCACGCCGTGTCGATCACAGATCTCGCGGAGGATGGTGAAATATTCCGGCGGCGGCACCACAAACCCGGCGGATGAGATCGAGATCGGCTCCATGATCACGGCGGCGACCGTCTCCGGGCCCTCCGCCAGAATCGTGCGCTCAATGAGCCTGGCGCAGGTGATCGCGCAGTCTGGATATACCTTGTCAAACGGACAATGAGGGCAATCCGGCGGGTGAACGTGGAGGAAGCCGGCGACCAGCGGCTCGAAGATCGCCTTACGTTCCCAACTGCCACTGGCTGACAACGCCCCCATCGTCGCCCCATGGTAGCTCCCATAGCGGGCGATGATCTTGTACTTGTTTGGGTGGCCGGTCTGCTTATGGTACTGACGAGCCAGTTTCATGGCAGCCTCAGTTGCTTCCGAGCCGCCGCTCAACAGTTTGACCGCGCCCATTCCTTTGGGAGCAAACTGCAGCAAGGCAGCGACCAGGTCCAGTGCTACCGGCGTCGTCCCGTGCAAGGGCGGGGCGAAGTGCAAGCGTTCCAACTGAGCAGTCATCGCGTCAATGATCGCCCGGTTGCGGTAGCCGAGGCTGTTGACGAAGACACCGGAAAGGCCGTCGACGTACTGCCTGCCTTCGATGTCGGTAATGCGAATGCCGTCACCATCGGCGAAGAGGAACGGCTCCTTGGCAAACGACCGCATCTGGGCAAAGTCAAGGACGATGCGTTCAAGCTCCTCCGTCACGAGTTGGTCCCCTTTCGATTAGTCGCCTTGTTTCAAGAATGTGATTTTTCATCGCAGCGACAGCGCGGTCACTATCCCCTGACGCCATGGCGTCGACGATCGGTTGATGTGACTCCGACGTGTACCAGATGAGTTCCTTGCGGAAGGGCCCGTTCAGCGACCGGTGAAGACGCGCTCGGATTGGGCCATCCATACCACTCCAAACCGCCGCGAGGATGCGATGGCCGGAAGTAACCACGATGAGACGATGAAACGCCAGATCATTCTCCGCGAGATCGACGAACTGCTCGGCCTGGGCGGCAGCACGCATCGCATCGACCAATCCTTGCAGTTGGGCAACGAGTTCAGCGATGTCGCGCTTCAGCAGTGACTTGACGGCAAACGCCTCCAGTTCTGATCGCAAGTGATAAAGAACGTCTACCTCATCCTCGTCAACGGCAGCGACGACCGTGCCGCGATGGGCGTGACTGATGACGAGTCCCTCCCGCTCAAGTTGCTGCAACGCCTCGCGCACGGGACCTCGGCTCACACCCATCTGCTCGGCGATGTCTTCCTCTCTCAGGCGGTGACCGACTGGCAGTTGACCAAAGAGGATGGCGTTGCGAATCGGCTCCAACACCGTGTGGCGAAGCGTCTGATTCCGTACCTGGCGAAAATGTAGCGTCGCCGTTGGCTCCGATTCAGTCATTATGACGGCTGGACGGCGGTGCGGACTGTCGGCTCATGCGGGCGGATCGCCAAAGTCCGGCACCGCCAACAGTTCACCGCCGCGCACGGCTGACTCGTGGGCGATGATACCCGGCACGGCGTAACGGGCTGCCAGCCAGGCGTTGTTCGGCGGCTGTGTGCGGTTCACGCAGGCGCGCACGAAGTCAGCCACTAGGAACTGGTGCGAGCCGCCATGTCCCGTTGGCAGCGCCGCAAATGCCTTGGGTAAGCGCGCTGCATCATGCACCTTGGCGAGGCCGTGGAAGGTGACGCCGTCGACTGCCACGTCGCCAGTGCTGAGCAGGTCGTCGAGATTGATGGTTTGCCGGCCATCCTTGGTCAGCCAGCGCCGCCCCGCTACGCTCGCCTCAAACGTGGCTTCTGTGCCGGCGAGCTGAGCGAGCCGCTCCACGCCGGGGTGACCAACGCGGCGGAACTCGTTGATGCGGCAGGCGCTGCCGTCCGACATCTTGAAGAGCGCCGACTCATCACTAAAGACGTTTCCCCAGCGGTTGACGTCGACCTTGAAGATGCCGTCGTCAGCAAGGTCGACGAAGCCAAAGCAGGAAACGTGAGTCATATGGGCGCCGGTAACGGAGACCACCTGGCTGACGGAATGGGTGGGATAGTGCATCGGCGGACTACCCGCGATCTCCCGCCAGCGCGCACCGCCGCGCCGTTGCATGACCTCATACAGCCCGTGGGAGTAGTCGTGGTAGTACTCCGCCTCGGCGTAGACGACGTGGCCGAAGTCGCCAGCGGCGTGGCGCTGCCGGCAATAGACGTCCTCGGACCGGTAATAGCTCGTCTCACCGAGCATGTAAATCTGGCCGGTCTCCTCGACCGCGCGCACGAGTCCAGCGATTTCCTCGACGGTAATTCCCGTCGGTACAGCGGAGTAGACGTGCTTGCCGGCGCGCAGCGCCTGGATTGCCTGAGGGGCGTGCAGCCAGTTCTGGGTGATAATGACGGCGGCGTCGACATCGCTGTCACACACTGCGTCCAGTGATGGGTACGTTTTCGGCAGCTCGAATTCCTCGGAGGCACGCTCCAGCTTTGCGGCGTCCAAGTCGCACATCGCCACTTCATCTACCCACGGGTGCGCCTTGAACAGCGGGATGAAGCTGCGCGCAAAGGCACCGGTACCGACCATCGCGATCTTGAAGGCCACGACGTTACACCCCTTACGATTTAACCCCTGCAGGGCTGTATCCACTAAAGCGCGTCGTCACGCGCCCGGTGCGCCGCCTGGCTAATAGCGGCCCCATCGTCCCTTTCCTGCCGGCCGTCGAACAGCCCGCGTCCCCGGTAGTATGAGTTATAATGTTTACAATGTCAAGACCCCAATTGCAGACCTGTGGATAGGGCAGGGTATACTATGCCCGTCTGAAGCGATGAGCGGGCCGGGAGGGAGCAGAGTGCCAAAGCGGCAGGGACCTCGCCCAACCGTGCGCATCAGCCGTGATCCCGGCAGCACTTTCCCCCATGCGACCCCCATCAACCGGCGGCCGCTCCGCCGCGTACCCGCCCCCGAGGTAGCGCCTCACGCAGATCGTGGCGGTCCTCAAGGCAGGAGTGCTCAGCAGGCGAGTAGAGTCCAGCCCGGCATCGCTCCCCCCGACGCACGTGAGGCAGTGCAGGCCCCGGTTGCACTGCGAACTTCGTCGCCCCGGCCACCTGCCCGGTCCCCTGGCGAACGCACTGGTCCCCTGCCGCCAATAGCGAACATTGGCGAACGGATCGGCACGCTGCCGCAATCGTTAACCATGCCAGGCCGGGCGACCATCGCGCCGCCTACGGAGAGCGCAACCCGCTCGCCAGCGCCGCTTGTTGCGCGTTCCGGGGCGACCCGCACCCGCGAGGCTGGCCTGCGCCTATTTGGCGACTACTCCTACGTGAAACGCGATCTGCGGCGCATCGCCATCCTGACCATCGGCGCGCTGGTCTTGCTGGTGATCGTCTCGTTCCTGTTGCCCCTCTGGCTAAAGTAGCGAGCTACTCACGCTCAGCGCTGCGCGCCTGGCGCTGCCTGCCGCGACGCCAGAGCGGCCTGCACCTTGGCGACGAGATCGTCAATCTCAAACGGCTTGTACAGGTAATCGAAGAAGTCGCGCCGACGCTCGGGCGGCATCGTGTCGAATTCGCCGTGTTTAGCTGTGACAAAAATCACCGGTATGTTCGAAGTATCCGGGTCCACGTGCAGTAACTGCAGTTCATCCCAACCGTCGAGGTAGGGCATCATGATGTCGAGGAGAATCACGTCGGGCCGCTCCCGTTTTGCGGCATCGTAGACACGCAGCGGCTCCAGTGCAGTCACGACCGTCAGGTCTTCTTCTTGAAGAATCTGGGTCATCATCTGCACGATGACCGCGTCATCGTCGACAATGAGAACTTTGCTCATGCTCCATCTGTCTCCACAGCTTCCCAAAACACGAGGGGGCCCCGCCAGGCAGCAAGCCGCGGCAACCCGGCCCAGGAACAACGCAGGCGCCTCATCCTCGCCACTATGATACGCCCTTCACCGGCATTTAGTTGCCGGATGGGAAAGTCCGGCTATGCCCCGAACCGTCAACCTTCCCATTGGGTGTGAAAAACGCCGGGCCGGTCCAGGCGGGCGTAGGTGTGAGCGCCAAAGAAGTCGCGTTGACCCTGAACCAGGTTGGCGGACAGGCGTTCGCTGCGGTAGCTGTCGAAGTAGGCGAGCGAGGCGCTGGTGGCGGGCAAGGGGATCCCCGCCGCCACTCCGGCGCCCACCGCTAAACGCCAGGCGGCCTGGTGGCTGAGCAGCACGTCGCGAAATTGCTCGTCGATCAACAGGTTCGGCAGGTCCGGGTTGCGCTGGAAAGCCTGCTGAATCTCGTTCAGCAAACGAGCGCGAATGATGCAGCCGCCCTTCCAGATGCGGGCGATCTCGGAGAGATTCAGGCCAAAGCTGTACTCCGCCGATGCAGCGCGCAGCAAGGCCATGCCTTGCGCGTAGGAGGCGATCTTGGCAGCGTAGAGCGCGTCGCGCACGGCGTCGACCAACTGCTCCTGCGACGCCGTCACTTTGCCTGCCCCGCCGCCGATCAGCTTCGCCGCCGCCACCCGCTCGGTCTTGAAGGCGGAGATGTTGCGCGACCAGACGGCGGCATCAATGGTCGGAATGGGCACACCGAGGTCCAGGGCATCCTGGGAGGTCCAGCGACCCGTACCCTTTTGCCCGGCTTGATCGAGGATGAGGTCGACCAGCGGCTTGCCGGTGTCCGGGTCGCTGTAGTTGAGCACCTTGGCGGTGATCTCAATAAGGTACGAGTCCAGTTCGCCCGTATTCCATTCCTTGAAGATGGCGCTCAACTCGGGCGCGGGGATGCCGAGACCGCGACTGAGCAGCGAATAGGCTTCGGCGATCAATTGCATATCGCCATATTCGATGCCGTTATGTACCATCTTGACATAGTGCCCAGCGCCGCCTGGTCCAATATAGGTGCAGCAGGGACCGTCCGGCACCTGCGCCGCGATGGCCGTCAGCACCGGCGCCAGATGCTGCTCGTAGGCCCCGCGCGGACCGCCCGGCATTATAGACGGACCATGCAGCGCGCCTTCCTCCCCGCCGCTGACGCCCGTGCCGAAGAACTGGAGGCCGCGCCCGCTCAGCGCCTTGCTGCGACGGTCAGTGTCGCGGAAGAACGAATTACCGCCATCCATCACCACGTCGCCCGGCTGCAGCAGCGGTACTAATTGGTCGATGACGCCGTCAACGGGCTTGCCTGCCTGCACCATCAGGATGATGCGGCGGGGCCGCTCCAGGGTTGCGACGAGCTCTTGCAGCGTCGTAGTACCAACGATGCCGCTGCCGGCAGCCGGACCGTCCAGATACTCGCGTGTGCGTTCAGTCGTGCGGTTATACACGGCGATAGAGAAGCCGTGGTTGGCGATGTTGCGGGCGAGGTTGGCCCCCATCACGGCCAGACCAACGAGTCCAATCTGCTGCTGAGCCATCGTGTTGTATTTCCGTTCTCTTCACCACCCACGCCGGGGCACCGCCGTCCGCGCTCCAGGGCCGCGCACAGCAGCTCAACCGCGCCGCTACTGATTATGCCCCGTCCGATCGAGTCTCGGCAAGGGAGCGAACATTCCAGGCGAGCAGCGCAGCGCCCTCAGCCGGCGTGCGCCCCGCCCGACGGCATACCAATCCCTCGTCGTTGCGCAACGCCTCGCTCAGGGCCTGCAAGAAGGCGCCGTCGCGGAACAGTCCGCCCGAACAAACGAGCGTATGCGGCGCGCTGCCGAACTCCAAACGGGAAGCGACGAGGCGGACTTGCGCGGCCAGGTCTTCGACGCTCTTCAACACCAGACGCTGCGCCACGGCGTCCCCTGCCGCCATTAACTGCAGCACCACCGGTGCAAGACCGGCAATATCTGTTCGCGACGTTGCCGAACCATAGATGCGACCGACCAGGTCAGGTGGCGACGAGAGGCCGAGCTGGTGGAGCAGGGCAAGCGCCAGTCCCGAAGGCGGCTCCTGACGATCGTGGGCCGCCAACACGGCCATGAGTGCCCGTCGCCCCAGGTCATAGCCGCTCCCCTCGTCGCCCAGCAGATAGCCCCAGCCTCCAGCGCGCGCAGTCTCCCCTGCAGCGTGGCGGCCCCAGACAAAGGAGCCGGTGCCGGCGATGACGACGATGCCGCTGGCCACCTCCCCAGCCGCCAGCACCGCCATGGCGTCGTTGCTGACGCCAATGTCGCTGCATCCCAACCCGCCGCTATAGAGTGCAAGATCGGGCGTGTGGCAAAGCCGCCATAGTTCGTCCTGGATGGCAGCCGCATCGTCCGCTCGCCCCGCGCCGGCCAGCGCAGCGTGCATGCCGACGACCCTCGTCCCCGGCGCCAGCCCGGCGCAGAGCGCAGCCAGCACTGTCTGCAACGAATTACCAGCGGTCGCCCAACCGGCGGCCTGGATGTTTGACGGCCCGGCAGTCGCACGCGCTAGGACGGCACCGGAGGAGTCCATTGCCACGCCGGTGGTCGCGGTACCGCCGCCATCGATGCCCAACGTCACCTGGTCGGGCCGAAGGCCGTCCGGCAGCCGGAGGCCAGGTATGGTTCGGTCCTGGAAGAGCGGTGCAACGCCCGGCCGCGCGAATCCGGCTGCAGCCTCTGAAACCCACGCCTCCGGGAGCGAACCGGCCATGGATGGTGTCTTCCACGCCGCTGCCTCCCAAGCCAGGCCATCAGCCTGCAACGCAAGCTTGCGTTGCAGCGGCTGCCAGTTTGCCCCCGGCACAATCTTACCGAGCACGGAGGCGTGCCGTGCCCCGGTGGCGCCGGGCAACGAGGTCGGGACGTTGCGCGCCGTTTCCGCCGCCAGGACGGCGAAGGCCAGGGCCTCCTTCGCTTGCGCATCGCCTCCCAGATCACTTATTGGATGCTGTTGGACCTCCGGTAGTTCCCGCTGCAAAGCTTCCAGCAACGCCGGGTTGCGTGCGCCGCCGCCGGATATGAACATGCCCTCCAGCTTGACCCGCGGCAGAACCCAGCGCCGGTAGGCGTCCGCGATGCTGCGCGCAGTGACGAGCGTTGCCGTCGCCAGCATATCGGCAACAGTGAGTCCCCGGGCCGTCCCCTCCTGCCAGATGGTCTCGGCATAGGCCTGACCGAACTGTTCGCGTCCGGCGGTGCGCGGCGGCGCCAGGTCGAAGAACGGGTGCCCAAGAATGCGCCCCAACAGCGCGGCATCGGCGTGCCCCATGCGCGCAAGCCGGCCATCACGGTCATAGGTCAGCTTCCCGTCGCTGCTCAGGCCGGCGAGCGCATCAAGCAGCATGTTGCCGGGGCCGGTGTCGAAGGCGAACACGTCGCCAGGCTGACAGTCGGCCGGCAAGACGGTGACATTGGCGATGCCACCGACATTTTGCAAGGCGCGCCCCGCGCTCGTACTTCGGTAGAGCGCCCAGTCGAGGTAACTGACCAGCGGCGCCCCCTGGCCGCCGGCAGCCATGTCTCTCGGCCGGAAGTCGGCTACGGTCGTGATGCCGGTCCGCTCAGCGATGATGCCGGGTTCACCGAGTTGCAAGGTGGAGGCGACGCTGTCGTCCTCCGATTGACCCTGATGCCAGATGGTCTGACCGTGGCTGCCGATGAGATCGATCTCCGCACACTGCAGTCCTGCTGCCGTCATGGCTACCAGTGCCGCTTCGGCAAAGGCCTCGCCGATCTCCGCGTTCAGTTCACAGATGAGGCGGCTGCTACCGCCCCCCGGCATGCAAGCCCGCAAGATGCGCTGGCGTAGCGCCGGGGGGACCGGCGTCGACTGAAACGCGATCAGGCTGACGCTCAATGCGGCGCCACTGCCGCTGATGTCGACCACCGCAGCGTCAATTGCATCGATCGACGTGCCGCACATGAGCCCGATCACACGCAGCAGCCGGCTCTCAGGGCCGTCGTGTGCTGCCGTCATCCCGGTCGCCTCCCATGCCCGTATCAAGACACCTTTCCTGGCGTGCTCGCCAGATTGGCGTCAACAGCGTTAGCCCGTCGGACCAAACCATACCGGCCGGCAAGCTGCCCGTGGTATGGTCCGGTTGGAGGTGTGACGCGCATGGTAACTACCGAACGAACGGACGGGGCGATGTCCACAGATGAACGCGCCCGCGAGCTGCTTCGCCGTCTCCACGTCGCCTACCCCGACGCGCGCTGTTCGCTGGACTACGTCAATGCCTTCCAGTTGCTGGTTGCCACCATTCTCTCGGCGCAGTGTACCGATGAGCGCGTAAATATAGTGACGCCCGCGCTGTTCGCGCGCTTTCCCACGCCTGCAGCGATGGCGCAAGCCTCAACGGAGGACGTCGAAACGCTCATCAAGTCCACCGGTTTTTACCACAACAAGGCAAGGAGCATCCTCGGCGCAGCGCGCAAGATCGTCGAGGAGTTCGGCGGCAACGTGCCCCGCACAATGGCGGAATTACTGACCGTGCCCGGAGCGGCGCGCAAAACAGCAAACGTCGTGCTGTCCAACGCCTACGACGTAGTGGAAGGTATCGCGGTCGATACGCATGTCGGTCGCCTCGCCGTCCGGTTGGGGCTTTCAGCGGAGGCCACGCCGGAGAAGATCGAACGCGACCTCATGCGCGTGCTCTCCCGCGAGGAGTGGCGCTTCACCAACCACGCCCTCATCGCCCACGGTCGCGCCGTCTGCCAGGCCCGCAAGCCCAACTGCGGCGCCTGCGTGCTGCTCGACATTTGCCCGACCGGGCTGAGCCTGCAATTTTAGGCAGTCATTACCTTCCCTGTATGTCGTGTATCCAATGCGCTCGCAGATACTCATCGGTGTCTCGCGCATCGAAGTTGGGATTGTCACCGGAGCCTATGGACGTCGGCCAAGGGCGTGGCGCGTCATCGGGCTGGTCGGCCGATTGGGCTGTGGGTGCATCTGCATCGAGTGCTCGGCGCAATACTGCCTCGACGTAGGCAGAGACGGAGCGTTGCTCACGCGCGGCGGCGCGCTCTAGCTCCACATCGAGGTCATCATCTACAGTGACCAGCAGTTGGACGCGACGATGGTCAACCATGACTGGATTCTCCCCTCTTCCACCATCGTACCGCCTGGATGCTCGGTTCGGTCACCGCGCTCGCGCGTACACCATCCCGCCGGCGTGCTTGACGATGCCTTTCATCTCCAGCATGGTCAGGGTGCTGGAAACCGTGGCGATTGGCAGGTCGGTCGCTCGCGCCAGGTCGTCGGCGTGCAGGGGCTCAGCGCTGAGGGCGCGGAGGACGACGCTCTCCAGTTCGTTATCGGGGAGCAGATCGGTCAGGCGGAGTTGCTCGGTGACGAGACCGGGGTTGAGTTCCTCCAGAATGTCTTCCACACGGGCTACCAGCTTCGCTTCGCCACTGCGGATCAGGGCGTTGACGCCGGCGCTGGCGGCCGAGGTGACGTTGCCCGGAACCGCAAACACCTCGCGGTTCTGCTCCAGCGCCATGCGCGCCGTGATGAGCGCGCCGCTGACCTCGCCCGCTTCGACGACCAGGGTGCCGCGCGTCATCCCGGCGATCAGCCGGTTGCGAGCAGGGAAGTTGTCCCGTTCCGCCTTCGTGCCCGGCGCATACTCCGACAACAGCGCTCCGTTGGCGACGACGGCCTCGGCCAGCCCCCGATGCTCGCTGGGATAGATGGTATCGACGCCGCTCCCCAGCACGGCGATGGTGCGACCGCCCGCCTGTAACGCCGCGCGGTGGGCCACCGCGTCGATGCCGCGGGCAAGGCCCGACACGATCGTCACACCGTTTTCCACCAGGGCGGACACAAAACGCTCCGTGACGAGGCGGCCATAGGCGGACGCGCCACGCGTGCCGACCACCGCCAGCGCCAGTTGGTCGTCGGGAAGCACGCTGCCGCGCTGGAATATGACCGGCGGCGGCGCGTATATTTCTTTCAGCAACGGCGGGTAGCCGGCATCGCGCAGTGTTACCACGTCGATGCCCTGCTGCACAATGCGCGCGTGGGACGCGAGCGGGTCGTGACCGCTCCGAAAGGCGATGAGCGCCTCCGACGTGCGGGCATCCAGGCCGACCGCTCGCAACTCGGAGAGCGGCGCGGCCCAGGCTGCCGTGGCGCTGCCGAAGGACTCCAGCAGCCGCCCGAACTTGACGGGACCAAGACCGGAGACGCGCAGGAGCGCGACCCAATGGGCGCGTTCTGCGTCGGTCAAAGGAGCATCCGCTGTTATCATGGGCCGGATCATAACACCGGCGATGGTATAGTGGCGGACCGCCACCCGAACGATGAGAGGTCGATGTGCTGCGTCTATTCCGGCTGCTCTGGTCCACGCTGGGCGATTACTACTACGAAATTCTGTCCTTTACGGCCATCAACCTCATGTGGCTTTTCTGCCTCCTGGGTCTGCCGCTCATAGGTGGGGCGATCGTCAGAGCCTTCCCCGTTGCGCCGTCAATCCTCGCCTTTCTTGCCAGCCTGATCTTCATCCCCCCGGCCCTGGCCGGCCTGTTTTCCGCCGCCCGTACCTTCGCCGACGGCTACAACATCGGCCCGCGCGACTTCATCCTGGGCATACGTCGCCACTTCTGGCGCGCCTGGCAACTGGCTCTGGTCGACCTCCTGGCAGGGGTGTTGATCGGCGCGAACTTCTACTTCTACCTCAAGTTGCCGGGGGCGCTCAAGATCATCGCCATCCTCTGGGTCTATGTGGTGCTCTTCTGGCTGGCGCTGCAACCGTACCTGTTTGGGCTGCTGGTCTACCAGAGCGATAAGCGGCTACGGACAACTGCGCGCAACGCCGCATTGCTGGTGCTGGCAAACCTTGGTTCATCCCTCGCCTTGCTGTTTCTCACTTTAGTCTTTGTGTTCCTCAGTCTCGGCCTGGGCCTGCCCTTCCTGGTCCTGACGTCGATCGTCTGCGCAGTCTGGTACACCCGCGCCCTGGATATCCTCCTCGCCAAGTATCCGGGGGCACGGCACGTCGATCGCAGCGAACAGGACGACTCGGACCCGGCTCGCGTGCTGACGCAACGCACCGCTCCCCGTGGCGGCTACGGCGCGCGGAGCAGCCGTTAGGTAGCCCGGCGACTGAAGTCGCGGGCAACATTTGCAAAGCCTGCCTGCGCAGGCTCTTCATGGCGACCGTCGCTTGCGTCCTAGTCCGCGAAGGCGGACTTTGTAGCATTGCCCGCGACTTCAGTCGCCGGGCAAGCCACACCAGACTTGCTACATGCACGCATCAGCGCCGCTGACCGACGTATCTCCTCAGCAGCAGCAGCGCCAGCGCCCCAATCCCTGCCAGAATCGGTGCGCGCAGCGCGCCATCGGAAGCACTCATCGCGCCGAAGAATGGCGCCACGCCAGGCGCAATGAGAGCCACCAGTACAAGAATGCGGCCAGCCGTCACAATGGGGTGACGCCCGTGCGCCGCAAAGGCGCCCGCAAGGAAGCGCCCCTCAGCACCCGCGGTCCAGACTGGATCGAACGAGCCCGCCAGCCCGTCCGGCAAGCTCGCGGCAAGCGCACCGGCACATGCGAGGGGCCGGCGACCGCGCGGTCGCCGCGCGTGGCGCGCACCGACATGCAGCCGCCGCCGCTTCGGACGATGTCGAGTTGGGCACTCAAGCAGCATGGCCTGACTGTACCACAGTCAACGGGGAGGGAGCGGTACGCTATAGCGTCAAATGACAACGAAAGGCCCCGTACACTGACCACACCAACCTTGAGCCTTGCCTACCAGGTCGTGCAGCCGCCCGGCCCGGGTCCGCATCCGGTGCTGCTGCTCCTGCACGGTCGCGGCGCGAATGAACACGATCTGTTGCCCCTGGCCAGCAGCTTCGATCCACGCTTCCTCGTTGTCAGTGCCCGTGCCCCGCTGACTCGCTGGGGAGGGTACCACTGGTACGACCTGATCGAGATGGGCACGCCGGACCCGGTCACCTATGCCAGGGGATTGGCGGCGTTACAGCGTTTCGTTGCCGAGGTCCTCGCCACCTTCCCCGTTGCAGCCGACCGATTGTTCCTCCTTGGTTTTAGCCAGGGAGCCATGATGACTGGCTCCTTGCTCATGACCCAGCCGGACACGGTCGCCGGCGCGGTCATGCTCAGCGGCTACCTCCCACTGGAACAGGGCCTGCCCGTGAATACCGAGCGCCTGGCAGGCAAGCCGGTCTTCGTCGGCCACGGTACCGCCGACCAGGTCCTTCCCATTCGGCATGGCCGGGAGACGCGAGCCTACCTGCAGTCTGCCCGCGCCGACCTCAGTTACCACGAATACGCGATGGCGCACCAGATTGGCCCACGCGAACGCCAGGACGTCGCCGTCTGGCTCTCTGAACACCTGGAAATGACCGTAGCACCCAGGAATGGGGTAGATTAACGTTGGAGGGAGCATTTCGGGAGGTGTCTATGAGATACGCTGCGATCGACGAACTACTCGCGCTGACGGAGGCAAGTACCTCTTTTGCCGAGGTCATTGCCTTGCAACGCGATGGCAAAACAGTAGGGTACTTCTTTCCTGCACCACAACGGAATGAGGCAGGGATTCGCGAGGACATCGTGAAACTGCGTGAAGCCATCGCAAGGGTGAGAGAGGAAACGGGCCTAGCAGTCTGTCGGAGAGAAAAGTCAGGGGCAGTCGTGGCGGCGTCTGGACGCGATTTTTGAAGCGGAGTGGGTCGAGTTGGCGTCGTCCGGGGTGTCCGGCGGCTCCTTTTTGGGCGGGAAGAGGCAGGTGAGCACGGTCGTGCTCGGCCTTTTTACCGCCTTCTTGCTTTATGGGCACAGTGCTCCCTTGCAGAGCACATGCAAGCGCTTGAGATTCCAGGCGAGACAAACGAGCGACCATTCGCCGGCTGCTGCGGCGTGTAGATCCTCATAATGGCTGACACCCTATTCGAGTGTCCGATAGGGGCGCAAGGGTGCGTTTATTCGTTGGCCGGTAACGGGGGCGCCTGCGGGCGCACCCCTCCCGCGCGCTCCGCTTGCCGGCCCTCCCCCTGACGGGAGAGGTCCTCGCTGTAGGTCAAGGGGCGGCAAGCAATGGGCAGGTCCGGCTCCTGGCGTGCGACGGAAAGACGGAGTGCTGCGGCACACAGGAACGCCAGGGGTTCCGGGCGGGGTCGAACATACGGGCGCAGAAGTCCTGGGCCTCCTCCATCATGGCCGTGACGGCGGCGAGCAGTCTCGCGGAATCGGCAGATCGGCCGGCGCGCTCGCGAGCAGTGGCCTCCAGATCATCGAGCTGCTCAAGCCAGAGCTGCCCGATCCTACGGGATCTCTCCACGGCAACGGCCGCCTGCGGCGTCGGCGCGCTGCGCTCGCGCCGACGCCCGCAGGGCGGCCGTGCGGGCGTCAGCGTCGTCGCTCAAGGAGGCTCCTCCGCTTGTGTACCCGCGATTGCTGAGCAGCCAACTGCCCCTCATCCAGCACTTCGTTCTGCGGCGGCTCCGCCTCGAATTCTACCAGCCGGACGTTGCGGTAAAGCTGCCAGGCCGAGCCGCCCTCCCCCGCTGCGTCCAGCGCGTGCTCGAAGGTGGCGACGACAATGTCCT
>DAIMXP010000091.1:0-29108 GCA_036734945.1 Chloroflexota bacterium | reverse complement strand
CCTGCTTCCTCCTCACCTATCGTATCCGCCAGGTTTTAGGATAGGCTCTAAGGCGGCGCCAATTGGGCTGGCCAGTTCATGGGCGACTGCCCGGCCGGTGCGGATCGCGGCTTCGGCTCGTGCCCTGGCAGCGAGCGCTGCGTCGCGCTCCTGGCGCAGCCGCTGCATGGGTCGGAGATCGATCAAGGCCCCCGCCCCGCCCACCAGGGCGCCGTCCACGACCTGCGACCTACCGCTGATGAGGACGGGCACCTTCTCGCCGGAACGGTTTAGGAGGACGGTCTCATAGGGTCCGTCTGCTATCTTGCCGGCCAGCCGTTTCAGGAATCGTGCGGAACTGGCGGAGCGTTCGGTAGGAGCAATCAGGTCCGGTGTCTGCATACCCAGCAGTTCCTCGGCAGACCAGCCGAATACCGCCGTAACGTTGCCGGCGACGTACGTCAGCCGCCCAGTGGCATCGTAGGCAAAGACGACAGCTGCGGAGGCGAGCAACGCTGCGTCGAGTCCCTGGCGGGCTCGTCGTTCGGCCTCGCCAAGCAGGGCGTGCGCGATGACAGCTCCGGCCTGGTTGGCGACGAGGCGCAAGATGGCCAGGTCCTGGGGATCGATATGGCTGGCGACATTCCAGAACACGGAGAAGGCTCCGATGGTCTGGCCGGCGTGGCGGATCGGCGTGAGCACACCGTGATCCTGCTGCAGAGCAAAGCGCTCCATCGTCTGGCGGTGGCGTGCGGGATGGTCCGCCGGGACCAAAAGTTGCTCACCGGTGCGTGCGACAAGGGCGAAGATGTCCTCATCGGGATGAGCGGCGGTGAAGAGAGGCCGGACCGTCGCCTCAATGAGTCCCGGCGGAAGGTTGGCGCCGACGCGGCCACGAATTTCACGGCGCGCCGGGTCCACTAATGCCACCATGCCGAGCTGCGCGTGTACTGCCGCAACCGTCTCTTCGATGAGCCGGCGTAACAGCGTGTCGAGATCACCCTCCTCATTGACCGTAGCGGACACCAGCATAGCCGTGCGGAGTTGCTGGAGCTGGCGGTGCGCCGTATCGGCCAGGCGGGTCCGTTCCACCGCACCGGCCGCGTGGTCGGCCAGGAGTTGTAACGGCACAAGGAGCGCAGCATCGAAGGCGTTGGGGCGTCTGGCATCGGCGTGCAGCGTACCGATGACCCGGCCGCCGGCCCGTAAGGGCACAATCAGGCTGCTGCGCAGTGCATCGACCTGCACGGAGAGAGCAGCGACAGCGTCTCCTGCTTCCATCAGTGGAAGGAGGTCCGGCGTGTAGACCGCCTCACCCTCCAGGACAACTCGGCGCGTATTGGCGCCTAAGGGCAGGTTCATCTCGCGCCAGACGAACGTGTCTCCGCTGTCCCAGAAAAACAGCCGGTGCGGTGCATCCAGTATGTCCGAATCTGTGAAGAGGCGCACTCCGCCGCTATCCGCGCCGGTGAGGCGCGCCATGCCGCCGAGCAAGGTACGCAGCGCTTGCTCCAAATCTTCCGTTGCGCCGATGGCGGCGGAGGTTTCGGCGAGCAGCAGCAGTTGCTCAGTTGTTACCATGGGCGGCGCGCCCGTCTGCGTTTCGCGTCCCGACATACTACTGTGGCGTCCCTTCGGCCGGTACACCCAGTCCGTCCGTCATCAGCATGGCCGGTATGTCGCGCGTCGCCGGGTCGGCGCGGAGCGCGTGCAATACGGCGAGGCCGCTCACGTTCGGCATGCGCAGGCCGATGAGCACCAGTCCGGGCGGCGTGCGTTTCGCCAGGCCGACCGCCTCGTCTGCACTGCTCGCCTCGGCGACGCGGTAGCCGAGACGCCGCAAGTGCCCTGCCAGCAGCGCACGAATGGCCGCATCCTCGTCCACCACCAGGACGGTCACGGCGCCGGAGTCCCGCAGAATGGCGGTCACGCGCCGGACCAGCATATCCATGTGCAGTGGCTTGGTCAGGTAGTCCACCGCCCCCAGCGCCCGTCCCTGGCCGGTATCATCCGCGCCGGAAACCAGGATCACCGGGATAGCCGCCGTGACCGGGTTCCGCTTGAGCGAATCGAGCACCGTAAGTCCATCGGTGTCGGGAAGCACCAGGTCGAGCGCGATCAGGTCCGGACATTCAGTGTGCGCCATGCGCAGCGCATCCGCTCCGGTGTGGGCGACGCTCACCGTGTAGCCGTCGCGCTGGAGCAGACGCTTCAGCAACTCGGCATGGCTCGGTTCGTCGTCCACCACCAGCACACGCCCCTGTCCTCGCGGCAGGTCTGGAGGGAGCGGCTCCGGCGGCAGCAGGTGGGGCATGGGCAGGGTGAAGCTGAAGATCGAGCCCCTTCCTGGTGTGCTGCTCACCAGCATCTCGCCGCCATGCATCTCCACTAACGACCGCGTGATGACCAGACCGAGCCCCGTGCCCCCGGCCTCCTGCGCAGTTCGGTTGCTGGAACGGAAAAACCGGGTGAACAGCTTCGTTTGTTCCTCAGGCGTCATACCGATGCCGGTGTCCTGCACGTCGATCCTCACGGTTCCCCCTTGCGGATGCACCGCCAGCGTAATAGCACCGCCAGGAGCGGTGTACTTGTAGGCATTGGAGAGCAAATTGGTGACGACCTGGGCAATGCGATTCTGATCACAGGAAATCGCAGGCAGCGAGGAGGGCAAGTTGAGTGTGATCCGCTGCCCCTTCGCCTCCATCTGCGGTCGAAGCATCGTCACCACTCCCTGAATGAGTGTGGCGATGTCCACCGGCGAGCGTTTCAACTCGACCGTCCCCGATTCAATCCGCGATAAATCGAGCAGGTCGTTGATGAGGCTAACCAGGCGATTGGCGTTGTGCTGCACGATTCCCAGGAACTCGCGTTGCTCCTCGCTGACGTCGCCCACTTCGCCCGCCGCCAGGAGGTCCACATACCCCTTGATTGAGGTCAGCGGTGTCCGCAGCTCATGAGACACCAGCGACACGAACTCGGACTTCATGCGATCGATTTCGCGTTCCAGGGTGGCGTCGCGGAACACGTAGAGGCGCCCAAGGTGCACCCCGCCGGCGTGGACCGGGGCGGACGAGAGCGCAAACTCGCGCTGTTCCGGCCACTGCTGGCGGACAATGGCGGTGTAGCGCTGATCGGTGTTGGCGTAAGTAGCCAGAATGTGGTCGAGCAGCAGCGCCGGTTCCGCGAACCGCCGTTCCAGGTCGACCTGCAGGGCGTCGATCCGCTGTCCGATGACGCTGTCCATGCTGAACTGGAAGAACCGGGTGAATTGCTGGTTGACCGTGCGCACCCGTTGGTCGGGAGCAATCAGCAGCATGGCATCGCCGGCGGCGTCAAGGACAGCGCGGGACTCGCCACGCGCTTGCTCCGCCGCCAGATACTGATGTTCCCGCGCCGCTTCGGCTCCCTGCCGGTCACTATCCGCATGGTCCAGGGACCGAGCAGCGCGTATGATCAACGCGACGAAGAGGACAACGCTGGCCAGGTCCACGAGCGCGATGGCGACAGCCGTGTCATACATTCCTGCCCGCCGGCCTTGCAGCGCCAACCAGCCCAGCACGGCCGGCGCGATGATTGCGGCCGGCATGAGGCGGCGAAGCGCGGTGCTTGCGGTGCTCGCGTTTGTCCCGATGGCCAACGGCGGCAGCCCCCTTCGTTGCGACGTGCCAGTGAGGACGCCGGGTGCAAGAGATCTCTCAGAACATCTTGGACCAAAGTACTATAACTGCCGGCGCTCGATCCACGCCAAAGCGGCTATTCCCTGCCGATAGGACACCGAGGTTGTCACGCCCGAATCTACAGCCTCGGTGGGCGATTTTATCTGCCGTTAACGTTACAGTGGATAAGTGGAGCGTTGAGCAAGTGGGCTGCATACAGGAGCGAGTGCGCCGCAAAGTTTTGCGCAGCAAGCGGGCATTGCGATGCGCCGCGAACTCCAGGGCCGCGACTGCGGGCCCACTGCGTGGGCCCGCAGTCGCGGCCCTGTACTCTTGGGTACTCACGTCGTTCGCTCGCTGTGCAAAACTTTGCGGCGCACTCTGCGGGAGTGTCGATCGTTCCGTCCCGCCGTTTAGGTGCTAGGATGGATGCCAGCACAGAAAGGTGGAGTTCGCCATGACGCTGGAGCGTGAGGTAAAGCTCAATATCCATGCAGACTTCGCCTTACCTGGTCTTCTGGAGCTGGGCGCCGACCTCGCTGCCACCCCCCTCGAACGGCTCACGCTGGAGACAACCTACTACGACACGCCCGACCTCCGGCTGACGCGCTGGGGCTACAGCTTGCGCTACCGGAAGGACGAAGCCTGGACACTCAAGCGCCCGGCGTCGACCGACGGCACGCTATTGGCCCGCGACGAGATCACCTTCACCGGAGCGGCCAAAGCGCCGCCAGCGGAGGCGTTGCGCCTCGTCCGAGCCTATGTGCGGCGCGAAGCGCTGGCGCCGGTCGCCCAACTCGCCACCGTGCGCCAACGCGTCCGCCTCCAGACGGCGACAGGCAGCCTGGCATTAGAGGTGGTCGACGACGACGTCACCGTGGTGGAGAGCGGCATGCGTTTTCGCCAGGTGGAGGTGGAGCTGGGCCCTGCTGCGGATGAACAACTCCTGACGCGCGTGCTCAAGCGCCTGCGCACGGCCGACGCAACGTCGGCGGACCCAACACCCAAGCTCCAGTTGGCGCTGGGGCCGCGGGCCGCCGCCGCGCCGGAGGTAGCGCCGGGCGCGTTGGGCGGGAAACCCCTCGCCGGCGATGTCGTACGCCACGCGCTGGCCACGTCGGTGGCGACCCTCTTCAATCACGAGGCCGGCACACGCCTAGGCGACGAGCCGGAAGATCTTCACCAGGCTCGGGTCGCGGTGCGACGCCTGCGCTCCGACCTGCGGACGTTCTCGTCCCTACTTGAGCCCGAGTGGTGGGATAGCTTGCGCGGTGAACTGCGCTGGCTGGGAGCGGAACTCGGCAACGTGCGTGACGCCGATGTCCTCATCAGTCGGCTGCAAACGCAGGCCGGAAACCTGCCGGGCGAGGATATGACCACAGCAAGCGGACTGATCGATCTGGTGGGAGCAGAGGGGGCGCTGGCCCGGCAGCATCTGCAAGAGGTACTGGACTCCGAGCGCTACCTGGACCTCCTGGAGCGCTTGATCCAGGCAGCCAATACACCGGCGCTGCTGCCGGAGGCTGGGAAACGAGCCGACGGCATGCTTCCCAGCCTGGTGGCGAAGCCCTGGCGACGTCTGCGACGCGCAGTCCTGGCGCTGCCGGTTGATCCGGTGGACGAGGAACTGCACCGTGTGCGCATTCTGGCCAAGCGCTGCCGGTACGCAGCGGAAGCGGTATCGCCGGTCATTGGCAAGCGCGCCGCCCGCTTCGCACGAGCGGCGGCGGCAGTGCAGGGTGTGCTCGGTGAGCACCACGACAGTGTGCGTACACAGGCCTGGCTGCGCAAACCCGAGAAACCAGCCGAACTGCTTCTGGTAGCCGGAGAGCTACTGGCGATGGAACGCGCAGCCGCCACGGGACTGGCGACAGATTGGTGGAAGGACTGGCGGACGCTCGACCGCAAGATCTCGCGCTCGTGGCTCGCCTGAACGAACCGCCGGCGCTCCTCTACCTGATTCGCCACGCCAAGGCCGGCAACCCCGCACGCTGGCAGGGCGAGGACGAAGATCGGCCGTTGACCAGGAGCGGGCGGCTCCAGGCGGAGGCGCTCAGCAAGGGGATGGAGGGGGAACCGATTCAGCACGTCCTCTCCAGTCCCTACCGGCGTTGCCTGGAAACTGTTACGCCTCTTGCCCAACGGCTCGGCGTCCTCGTCGAGCATTCACCGGCCCTGGTGGTGGGAGCCGGCGCCACCGGCATCCTGACCCTGCTTTCCGCCGTTGCCGCTGGCACGGCGCTCTGCAGCCATGGAGACGTCATCCCGGAGCTGCTTTATGGTCTTGTCGACCAGGGGCTCTTGCGCGCCTCAGCCGTCCGCTGTGAAAAGGGCTCGACATGGGTACTAGAGCGGGTGGCGGGGCGGCTGGTCAGCGCTCGCTATATCCGTGCGCCACAGGTGGGGTGAGTAGTTCCGCTTGATGGAACGATCAATCGTCCGCGAGGAGCACGTTGCTACCGTCGTCGAGATTTTCCTGCATGGCCTCGCGCCGGACGTCGTTGGCAATTCTGCTGGGCCTGGCGCGGTACGGCCACCATAAGTGCGGCGTGATCGGGCGCACTACGCCCCATCGCAGATAAGGAGTTACCACGATGCAGGGGCATGTCGAGAAGCAGGGGCAGGCGATCACCGTAGCGGGCTTGACCAAGACCTACGGCGCCATCGCGGCGCTGCGCGGCGCCGACCTGACGGTCCCGCCCGGCGCCGTCTTCGGGCTGCTCGGACCCAACGGCGCCGGCAAGTCGACCATGATCAAGGCGCTCGTCGGTGCGCTGCGCCCGTCGTCCGGGACCGTGCGCGTGCTCGATCTCGATCCGCTGCGTGACCGCTCCGCCTTACGCAAGGTCATCGGCTACATGCCGCAGTCGCCCGCGCTCTACGACGACCTCTCGGCGCGCGATAACATCGCCTTCTTCGGCCGCGCGCACGACGCCGGGCTCGCGCCGGAGCGCATCGACGCGGTATTGGAGCTTACCGATCTCGCCGCACGTGCAGGCGACCCTGTACGCACATTCTCGGGCGGCATGCAGCGGCGCGTCTCCCTGGCCTGCGCGCTGGTCCACGAGCCGCGCATCCTCTTCCTCGATGAGCCAGCCGCCGCCGTCGATCCCATCCTGCGCGCACGCTTCTGGCGCACCTTCCGCGACCTCGCCGCGACCGGTGTGACGCTGTGCATCAGCACCCATCTGATGGACGAAGCACTCTTGTGCGACCGCGTGGCGGTGATGCGCGCAGGAACCGTCATCGCCTGTGACACACCGTCCGCGCTGCTGGAGCGCGGCCGAACGCGCGTCACGGTGAGCCGCGGCGCCGTCACCGACGAGCATGTCGTCGGCAGCCGCCCCGAAGACGTCGCTGCCACCCTCCACCAGTATGGCCTCGCCAGCGACGTGACGGCGGTGCGGATCGAAGCCGATACGCTGGAAATGATCATCTTTGGGCTGATTACGGCCACAGGAACGGAGGACGCAGCATGATCGGCACCCTCATCATCGCACGGCGGGTAGCCACGCAACTGGCGCACGACCGGCGGTTGCTGGCGCTCTCGGTGCTGGCGCCGCTGCTGATCATCTACATGCTCAAGCTGTTCTTCGACACCATGCCGCCGACCTTCAACGTGGCGCGCTACGCCGTCCCTATTGCGGCGTTTCTTGTGCATTTCCTCGCCTTCCTGCTGTGTGCGATCGTTCTTGTGCAGGAGCGCACCGCCGGCACGTTGGAGCGCATGTTTATCAATGGCTACCGGCGCACCGAGGTCATCGGCGGCTACCTGGTGGGCTACCTGGCGCTCGCCACGCTGCAGGCCGTGGCCGCCGTGCTGGAGGTGCTCCTCCTCTTCCGCCTGTCCTATGCCATCGGGACGCTGGCATGGCTGTTTGTTGTGGTGTGGTTGCTGGCCATCGCCTCGGTGATGCTCGGCATCTTCATCTCGACCTTCGCGCGCAACGCAGCGCAGGTGTTCCCGTTCATCCCGCTGGTGATCGTGCCGTCCGTGTTCCTCTCCGGGCTGCTCGTCAATGTCGCCTTGTTGCCAGGCTGGGCCCAGGGCGTGGGCCATCTCTTCCCCCTGTTCTACGCCAACAGCATCATCCAGCAGATCATCGTGCCGGGCGGCTCCCTGAAGGCCGTGTGGGGCAACCTGGTCGTGCTGCTGGGCTACAGTGCCGTCTTGCTCTTGCTGGCCTCACGCACGCTGCGCGAGACTGAATAGCACTGCGCACGAGCCGAGGCAACGGCTGACGGGGAAGCCGGCAGACATCACCTGGAGCATCGTGCGGCTGCCAAACCAGCGCACACAGACGCACGTCAATCGCCTGATCGACGCGGCGAGCCTGCTGCTAGAACTGGCGCATTTCGCAGGCTAACGCGGCAGCGCACGGGCTGGCGGCTGGCCGTCGCTACTGCACGAGACGATAGCAACGGTTCCGCGCAATACTGGACAGTAGCGCTTGACCAAGCCAAGGGCCGGCTTAGCCAACGCGGCCCGTCACGTACAACTCCGTGCGCGGGTCCTTTGGTCGCGTGAACACTTGCTGCGTTGGCCCGATTTCCGCCAACTCACCGGCCCGATCGTCGCCGAGCATGAACACGGCTGTGACATCGCTGACCCGCGCCGCCTGTTGCATGTTGTGGGTCACGATGATGATCGTGTACTGTTCCTTGAGTTCGCACATCAACTCTTCAATGCGCTGAGTGGCGATGGGGTCGAGCGATGAGCAGGGTTCATCCATCAGGACGACGCTTGGCTGCATTGCCAGGCAGCGGGCAATGCAGAGGCGCTGCTGCTGGCCGCCGGACAAGCCGAGAGCGCTCTGGTTGAGCTTGTCCTTCACTTCGGTCCAAAGCGCAGCGGCGCGAAGGCTGTGTTCCACGATCTCGGGAAGGTCGCGGGCGGCGGCGCCGTGCATCCGCGGCCCGTAGGCGACGTTATCAAAAATGGACTTCGGGAACGGATTGGGACGCTGGAACACCATGCCGATACGGCTGCGCACTCGCACGACATCGGAAGTCTGGACGATGTCCTCATCGTCCAACAGTATCTGCCCTTCGACGCGCGCGTTGGGGATCAGGTCGTTCATCCGGTTGAAGCAGCGCAAGACCGTGCTCTTGCCGCAGCCCGAGGGCCCGATAATCGCGGAGATGCTGCAATCAGGCACCTGCATGGTGACGTTGCGGACTGCGTGAAACGCGCCGTAGAAGACGTTGAGATTGCGGACGCTGATACGGGTCTCCCGCTCTTGTCGCGTGCCACTGCCAACGGTCAACCTGATTCGGCGTTCGTCATTGGGCGCCAACGTCACCATGCCTTCTCCTCTTGCGGCCTGCGCCAGCACCGCCGCAACGCAATTATCGCTGTCTGCCGAGGCCCACGCTGGCATTGCGCGTCGCCAGCCGGGTCAGTAGGCTCGCCAGGAACACGACGACGATGAGCAAGAACGATCCGGCCCAGGCCTTCGCGTGCCAATCGGCGTAGGGGCTAATCGCGTACTGAAAAATGAGCAGCGGCAACGCTGCGATCGGCTTGCCGACCGAGAACTGCCAGTACTGGTTGCCGAAGGCGGTGAACAGCAACGGCGCGGTTTCGCCGGCGACACGGGCGATGGAGAGCATCACACCGGTGGCGATTCCCCCCGCCGCCGCTGGGAGCACAACGCGGAGGATCGTCTGGCGCTCGCCGACGCCCAGGGCCAACGAACCTTCCCGGAGTTCCTGGGGCACAAGCGCGAGAATTCCGGCAGTCGTGCGCGTGACGATGGGAATCATCAGGATGCCCAGCGCCAGCCCCCCCGATATGGCGGAGAACTGATGAAAAGGAATCACGAGGACGGCATAGGCGAAGATGCCGACGATAATTGACGGTACACCGGTGAGAATATCCGTGACGAAACCAATCACGTCGGCTAACGGGTTATCCCCGAACTCAGCAAGGTAAATGCCACTCAAGATGCCGATGGGGATACCCAGGCAGGACGCCAGGAGAATGAGCTCGACCGTGCCGACCAGGGCGTTGGCGACTCCGCCACCCACAGCGCCTACCGGCGCCGGCAACTGGGTGAAGAAGTCAAAATTGATGGCCGAGGCGCCCTTATAGACGACGTAGCCGACGATGAGCAGGAGCAGGCAGAGAACGAAGACCGTCGCTATGACCAGCACGACGCGCATCACGGTGTTCTTCAGGCGGCGACCAGGCGACAGCACAAAATCGCGCTTGCCTGGGAGCACGTCAAGGGGAAAAGCGCTCACTCGTTATGCTCCCGTCGCCCGTGTCACGCGCCACACTAACAGCCGCGCGCCGACGTTCAAGAGCACCGTGACACCAAAGAGCACAAGACCAATTTCGGTCAAGGCCGAAACGTAGAGGGGGTAGGCCGCTTCCGTAAACTCGTTGGCGAGGACACTCGACATGGTGTCGCCGAGCCCGAACAACGACGTCTGGATGGTGTGACTGTTGCCGATGACCATCGTCACGGCCATCGTCTCACCGACGGCGCGGCCCAGGGCGAGCACGACAGCGCCGATAATTCCTGAGGCGCCAAACGGCAAAATGGCCGACGTAATCACTTCCCATTGTGTCGCTCCGAGCGCATAGGCGGCCTCGCGCTGGGCCTGCGGCACTGCGGCGATGACGTCGCGCGATATGGCGATGATCGTCGGCACAATCATGATAGCGATGATGCAGCCGCCGGCCAGCAACCCCACGCCGTAGGCCGGCCCCGAAAAGAGGGGGAGGAAGGAGAAGTGGCCGAGGGCCGGTTCCACGACGCTGCGCAGGACCGGCGCCAGGACGAAGATGCCCCAGAGACCGTACACGACACTGGGAATAGCCGCCAGCAGTTCCGCCCCGAATGCCAGCGGTACCCGAAGCCGCCGCGGCGCCATCTCCGTCAGGAATAAGGCGACCGCGACACCAAACGGGGCAGCCAGCACGACTGCGACTGCCGATGTGACAATCGTTCCGAAGACGAACGTCAAGGCGCCGAAATGCTTCGCCACCGGGTCCCATGTTTGGCCGCCGAGAAAGCTCCAGCCGAACGCCGCAATCGACAGCCGGGATTGGATGAGGAGGGTGCCGAGAATGCCCACCACTGCGGCCAGCACGAGCAAGCCGCAGAGCAGCGTCAGGGCCCGAAAGGCAACGTCGCCGCGCAGGCCGGTTGTCGACTTGACGGCTCGTCGTAAGAAGCCGGGCCAGGCCTGTGTCTGCGGCGCTGATCGTACCGCCGGAATGCTGCTCAATACCCGCCTCCAGACCGTCCATCCGGCACAATATGCAGTGTCCTTGCCACTACGTGAGGACCGGCTTCCCGTTTAGCGTCATTTTCCGGATTTGCGCCCGGCAGAGTTGCACCACCGGCGCCGGCAATGGCGCGTAGTAGAGCTTCTCGCCCAACTGTTGCCCATCGGTGACCATCCAATCGAGGAGGTGGGCCAGCACGTTCGCCTTGTTCTGGTCGGTCTGCTGCGCGTAGAAGAGCACCCAACTGAAGCCGGCGATCGGGTACACATCCGGGCCTGCCGGGTTCGGGAACGTTGCCTTCAGATCGGCCGGCATGTTATTGGCCGCGCCAGCCGCCGCTGCGCTCGCCCCGGCGCTGCTGGGCGCAACATAGTTGCCGTCCTTGTTCTGCATCGTCACGTAAGTAATGTTGTTCTCTTTGGCGTAGGCCAGTTCGAAGTAGCCGATCCCACCAGGAACCTGCTTGACCTGACCGGCCACCCCTTCGCCGCCTTTGCCGCCGATGCCGACCGGCCAGTTGACCGACAAACTGGTGCCGACCTTACTCTTCCAGGCATCACTCACCGACGAGAGATAATTCGTGTAGATGAAGGTGGTTCCGCTGCCATCCGAACGGTGGACAACAGCGATGGGCGTACTGGGAAGTTTCAGATCGGGGTTGATCGCGGTGATCTTCGGGTCGTTCCAGGTCTTGATATCACCCAGGTAGATACTCGCCAACACGTCGCCGGTCAGCTTCAGCCCGGACGGGATGCCAGGCAGGTTGTAGCCCACAGAGACCGCGCCGATGGTGATCGGCAGGTGCAGGCCGGGCGTCGGGAGCGCCTTTTCCTGGTCAGCGTTGAGGGGAGCGTCGCTGGCGCCGAAGTCCACAGTTCGTTGCGTGAGCTGCTGGATGCCGCCGCCACTGCCGATGCTTTGATAGTTGACGGTGACGCCCGCAACCATCTTGTGGTATTCGGCGAACATTGCCGAGAAGAGCGGGAAGTCGAAGGTTGATCCAGCGCCGGTCAACGCGCTGCTGAGCGCCTTATCAACGACGGGCGGCCCATAGCTGCCATACGCCGCCGCGCTCCCGGCGCTGGCACTGGCGCTCGTCGCGGCGCTAGCAATGCTGGCACTGCTGCTCGCCGTGGCGCTGGCTATTTGGCTCGTTGAGGATGCTGCTGAAGAGGTGAGCGCCGAACTGGCTGCAGCCGCCGAGGTGCTCCCGCTGCTCGCCGTGCCTGAGGCAGTGTTACCACAACTCGCCAACGCGAGGGCAACCATCTGGGTCGCGCCAACCGCGAGTAAAGTTCGCCTTGTTAAGATCATGCGGCTCGTATTTCCTCCGTAGCAGCAACACCACATGGCGCTGCTTTCATCACACCAGGCTAGCTACGGCTCCTTAACCTGGTCCTAAATCGGGGATAGGGCAGCGCATCGTCATTTGGCGCAACCGGAGCACATCGCGCCGTCACGTCCTTGTTGAACTCGCGCTAGGAGCGCTGGGGACAACACATACATGGCAATGAAGCGCTCGCCGCCTACCATCGCCACGCTGCATTCCTCTCAGGAAGTGATCACCATCTCATCACGATAGATTGACCATGCCTTCACCATGGTCACGCCCCTGACTTAACGGCAGCTTAAAATGGTGCGCGCCCCTATTGCTTGACGGGCAGCAATAGTGCCGGAGGCGCTCCTCATGCTTGCAGGGGGGCGTGGGCTGGTCTCACCGGGAATACGCCAGTATCGCGCAGCACCGCCTGGCTCATGGAGTGAGGCTGCGCTGTTTCTATAGCGAAGACATGGCTCAAGCCTACGATCACCGCTGCCGTGACTTCCGCACACGTCGCCCATAGCAACGCCGCGCAGTTGCCGCCCCTTACAGCCCGATACAGCCAATCCGCTCTGAGAGAGCAGCATGAGGAGCGGTCGATCCCCGCACGACGAGTTGCGTAGCGAGCCTTATGTGTTCGCCCGGCTCGCTAGCCCCGGTAATCAGGTCTGCCAGCATCTCCATCGCCTGTTTACCGATCACCTCGATCGGCTGATGGACGGTCGTCAGCCCTACGCCGACGTGCGGCAGCGCCGGCAGGTCTCCAAAGCCCAGGACTGACATATCCCGTGGCACATCGTAACCCCGTGCGGCGAGTTCGCTGATCGCAGCGTAGGCAGTATCATCATTGAAACAGAGCAGCGCAGTCGGGGGCGGTTCGACCGCCAGCAAGCGGCACACTGCCTCTCTGATCGGCACTTCCGTCGTGATAAGTTGTGGGTCCGGTACCATACCGGCCGTATGCAAGGCCTGCTCGTACCCCACGATCCGGTCACGACCCGAACTATACGCTGCCAGGTAGGCGATCAGTCCGATCCGCTGGTGTCCGAGCTCCAGCAGGTGCCGGGTGGCGGTGCAGGCGCCGGTGACGTTGTCCGGTTCGATGCTCGACAGGCCGGGCTGTGGAGTCATCGGGTTAATGACCACAATGGAGAAGCCCGCCTGCTGCAGGGCCCAAAGTTCGGCTTCCTCGCCCATCGCCGGACTGACGACCAATGCGCCATTCGCCATCCCACGGCGATACAACGAAGTGCAGGCTTCGCGCACCTCGCCCGCCGCACAGGGGAAACTGACCAGCAACTCGAAGTGACGCTCCCGCGCTGTTCCTCCGATCGCCTGGAATAGTTGGGCAAAGTACTTGCCGTTGAAGGAGTTGAACTCGTTTGCGATCAGCCCGATCAGCGAGGAACGCCCACTGATCAGACTGCGCGCAAAGACGTTCTGCCGGTAGCCCAGCTCGTCGGCGATTGCCTGAATGCGCTGCCGGGTTGCCGCCGAAACATCGGGGTGATCATTGAGCGCGCGGGAGACGGTAGAGATTGCCGCCCCTGCCGCCTGCGCGACATCACGGATGCTGGTGCGCGGCGTCACACTCATCTCTTGCTCCTCAGACGCTCCCATAGATCAACGACCACTCCTGTGTTGACAAGCCTACCATTCTATCGTACACTGCCGGAAAGGTTTCCGGAAAGGTTTCCGGAGGCCGGGAGGAGTCGCTGCATTCTGCAATGATGAGGAGGAGTTATGGCTTACAACATGGTTGACACCCTTCGGACCCTGGTCCTGAGCCGGCGACACGTGCTCCTGTTGGTGTCTTCCACGGCCGCCGTTGGGCTCTTGGCGGCGTGTGGCGCCAGTAGTGCTGGCAGTTCGTCTGCGACATCCCTTGGCTCGTCAGCCACCACGACCGCCGCGTCTGGGTCCTCCACGACGGGCAGCGCCAGCGCCCCCACCGCCGCATCGACGACGGCGTCAGCCACGGCACAGAGCGCGGCCAGCAGCAGTGCGACCGCCGCTCCAGTCGCCAACGCCCCGGCGAGCGCCAAAGGAGCGGTGACGATCCAATGGGCAACGCGGACGTTCCAGCCCTGGAAGAACGTCTGGCCGGAGGCGGTCAAGCTGTACCAGCAGCAGACCGGCGTCTCCGTGGAGTTATTCGCCCCCAAAGACTCCGATCTCAGCGCCTATCTGAAGGCCTGGGCCGGCGGCAGCGGGCCGGATGTGGCGGCGATGTGGGGCACCAATCTGGTGAACGCCGGTCGCAGCGGCCAGTTGCTGATCCAGGACTCGTACATCGCGCGGGACAAGTTTCCTGTGGACGACTACATCTCCTACCAGCTCCAGGCGATGCAGTGGCAAGGCCACCAGTTCTCCCTGCCAATGTACATCAATGTCTATCCGCTCTACTACAACAAGCGGCTCTTTCAACAGAAGGGTGTCGCGTTTCCCGACGCTACCTGGACCTGGCAAACCTACCAGGACACGCTGCTTAAGTTCACCGACAAGGCGGCCGGCACCTATGGCGCGACGGCCCTCGACTCGGGGCCGGGATACGCCAAGGCCTACGCGGCGGGCGGGAGCCTGCAGGATGCCAGCGACCCGACGAAGGTCGGTTGGGCCAGTCCGGCGTCGTTGGAAGCCTTCCAATGGATCTATGACCGGGTCTGGAAAGACGGCTCGTTCATCATCCCGGGGACGGACGCCTGGAAGGCGCTCGGCGTCAAGGACGCCGAACAGGCCATTACGGCCGGGAAGGTCGCCATGTATGAGTACGGGTCGGCGTTCCCCAAGCAGTTCGCTGACGACTACCCACAGCAGGTACCGGACTGGGACATCGCCCTGTCCCCCAAGGGGCCGACCAAACGGGCTGTTTCCGGGTCCATCGACGCCTGGGCGCTCTGGGCACAGACGAAGAACCCGGACGCCGTCTGGCAGTTCAACAAGTTCCTGCAGGGCAGCGACTACCTGGACCTGCAATGCACGCTCGGCGCCATGCAGCACCCCCGCAGTTCGATGCAGGATCGCTACGTCGCGCTGACCAAGAAGGCGTTTCCGGCGTTGGCGGACAAGAACCTGGAGGCGTTCGCGGACGTGGTACGCAACAAGTATGCCTATCCGAACGGCGGCATCTTCGCCAAGGATCAGGAGTGCTGGACGATCTACTTCGACGCCTACACGAAGTCCATCACGAAGAATCAGCAGGACGTCAAGACCGCCTTCGAGAATGCTGCCACGCAGGCCGATGGAGTACTGGCAACGGCCTAAGTGAGACGCAGTTACACGTCGATACTGGCGCCCTACGCAGCGTTGCAGATCCCGTAGTAACCCTCGTCTCGCGCTACAGAACGAAGGGAGGTTCAGCGAAGCATGCATACAGTGATCGTGGGAACTGGTGGCTTCGGCGCCGGCTGGTCCGAGTACTTCGCTGGCGAGCGGATGGACGAGGTCGTGGCCCTGGTGGACCCGGTCGAAGCCAACAATCGGGCCTTCGCTGCCGCGCTCGGCCATCCAGACGTGCCGTGCTTCAGGCGCCTGGAAGATGCGCTGGAGCAGGTCACGGCTGGGCTGGTGGTCGACACGTCGCCTCCTCGCTTCCGCGAGCAGCACGCTCAGCTCGCCTTCGCCGCCGGGTGCCACCTCTTCGTTGCTAAGCCGCTGGCTGAGACCATGGAGGCGGCGCGCCACATGGTGGCTGCGGCCGCCGCGGCCGGCCGGCAGTTGGGGGTCGGACAGCAGCAACGCTACTATCCGGTGGCCCAGACGCTGGCCCAGTTGGTACGGGAGGGCGCCATCGGCCGGCCGATCGCCGTCTACCTCGACTTCTACGAACGGCGCCTCTGGCAGGATCGAATGACGCAGGTGCCGAGTCCGCTGTTCGTGGAGTCCTCCATCCATCACTTTGATTTGCTCCGCTTCGTGCTGGACCGCTTACCGCAGCGGGTCTGTGCGATCGGTTGGACGCCGAGCTGGACAGGGGCGGTCGGCGAGACAGCCGGGGCCGCCTGGTTGGAATTCGGCGACGTCCGCGCGCTGTACCGCGGCAGTCGCTCTGGACGCAGCGACCTCGACGGGACGCTGAAAACGGGCTGGCAGGGGCCCTGGGTGATCGAGGGCAGCGATGGTGTGCTGCGTGGCGATGATCGCAGTGGGCTGTTCCTCAATGGCTCCTGCGTCCTGCCGGCGGCGCAGGCGGCGCCGGCCGGCGTCCACCGTGACGCCCGTCGCGCCTCCCTCGATCACTTTCAGCAGGCCATTGCCCGGGGGGAGCCCTTTGCGATCAGCGGCGCCGACAACATCTGGACGCTGGCCGCGGCATACGGGGCCTGGCAGTCGGCCCGCGAGCGACGGTGGGTCGAGCTCGCGCCATTGGTACACGGGGCAGACCGATGACGGATGCTGCCAGGCGTCAACGCGGGGCAGACGCCTGGCCGGTGATCAGATAAGCATGCAAGCAGATGAAAGGGAAGGAGAAGATGGCGCCGGCAACGCAATTCTACATGCAGGGCCAAGACCAGGGAGGCGTCAACGTCGGTACAACGGTGAATCTGTTGCGTCGCTATGCGTTTCTAGAGCGCAACTGCATCCGAGCGCTGGCCGGCTGGTTTCTGCGCGTCCCGGCCTATGAGGCCAAGCTCGCGCTTGGGCACCAACTCTGGTCCCACGCCGAACGCGTCGACGCCATTCGACGGCGCCTGCAGGAGTTGCGCGGTGGGCACGGTGAGGCGAACGTGGAACCGGCGCTGCAGAAGGTGAGCGACGAGTTATTGCAGGCACCCGAACCCGAGGATTTCCTGGCCAGTATGGCCTGGCTCCTGAGCGAGCTGCGCGAAGCCTACCAGGCCCATCTTGTGACAGCCGACGCCAGCGCCAATGCCATGGAGATCAGGCTGCTTCAGCGATTTCTCCCGGACCTCGAGCGCGACCACGACCGGGTCGCGGTGGCAGCGGCCACGTTGGCGGGAGGGCAGGAGCAACCGGACTGGATCGCCTACCTCAAATCTCTCCTCGCGGCGGCCGGCGGGGTCGGCGGTCTCGAGTCACGTCCGGAGCGCCCGCTTCCCCGGCCGGGCGGAAGGCACTTCGAGCGCCCAGCCGAGCTCATCTTCGACCAGCGTATTCGCGATGGGGGCCTCCTGAGCCAGGACACCAAGCTGACGCTCCCCTTCGAGGAGCGCCGCGTTGCCGAGTTCGTGACTTTTTTCAACGAGTTCTACGCGGTGGCGCTGTTGGCCAGCATCCTCTACGATGCCTGGAACGCCGAAGCGCCCTGGGAGTTCTTCTTCGACCTGGCGCACCAGTTCTGGGATGAGGTGCGGCATGCGGAGTTCGGGTTGCGTCGGCTGCGCGAACTGGGCCTTGAGCCGTCGACGATCAACCAGGTGTTATTCCGCCAGGCGCAGGGGTTGCCCTTCCTGCACCGCCTCTGCTACCTGACCCTCGGGTTGGAAGTCTACTTCATGCCGCGCAAACGGCCGCGCGTCCGGCGGTATGCGGAAGCGGGCGACGCCCGGTCTCAGCTCTTCGCCGACGTTGACTGGTCCGACGAAGCCAATCACGTGCGCTACGGTAAGCGCTGGGTGGACTTCTTGCTGCAAGAAGACGCGCGCACGGTCGAGGACGTGCAAGCGGAGATCGCCGAGTACCTCAAGTCATACAGACTAGCACTGCCGGTCGGGCAATTGGCGCCATTCTAGGCCCGCCGTGTGTCAACTCAAGTGAAAATGCTACCGAGGGAGCCGAATACGCGGCCTTGACACCGACAGTGTTTTCTGGTAGTCTATCCGCGTAGACAACATTCTTTCGGAAGGCCAACTGTGGCAGTAACTCGCGACGACGTTGCTCGGCTCGCCGGAGTTTCTGCCGCGACCGTGTCCTATGTCTTGAACGGCGGCCCCCGGCCAGTGATGGATGAGACCCGTGAGAAGGTACTACAGGCCATTGAGCAGCTCGACTACAAGCCAAATCTGCTGGCTCGTCGCATGGCTCGCAAGAAGACCCATGCCGTCGCGCTGGTGGTGCCCGACATCGCCAACCCGTTCTTTGCCAAGCTGAGTCACCATGTCGAAGACGCCGCATTCGCGGCGGGGTATACCCTCATCCTCTGTAATTGCAGCCACGACGTAGAGCGTGAGCGGGCCCACCTGGCGCTGTTGGATGAGAAGCGCATTGACGGGATCTTGCTGATCACCTCCGGCCTCGGGCGCGATGACGTCCGTGGCATCGTCGAACGCCACACTCCGGTCGTGCTGCTAGACCGCGACGTTGCCGGCGCTACCGTGGACGCTGTGCTGACCGACAACGTGGCGATCGGCCGCTCTGCTGTCGAGCACCTCCTGGGCCACGGCTACACTGCCATCGCCTGTCTGGCGGGTCCACAGGGGCTGGCCGAAGCCGTGCAACGGGTCGAGGGGTACCAGCAAGCACTGCGCCAGTACGACCTGACCCCCGAGCCGCGTTTGGTCCGCTGGCACGACTTGACCTTCGAGGGCGGCTACCGGGCGCTGCATTCGCTCTTCGCTGCCGGCCTGCGTCCCCGTGCTGTCTTTGCCAGTAACGACCAGATGGCCGTTGGCGCGCTCCATGCGGCGCACGAACTGGGGCTCACGGTGCCGGCCGACCTGGCCATCGTCGGCGTGGACGACACGCTACCCTCGGCGATCGCGGTGCCCCCGCTCACAACGGTAGCCCAACCGATCGCCGCAATGGGCCGCCGAGGCCTGGCGCTGCTACTGGACCGGGTCAAGGGCACGGCGTCACCAGCAGCGCAGCACGTCGTCTTAGCGCCCGAACTAATCGTCCGCGGCTCCTGCGGCTGTGCGCCTACGTCACCGACCATTCATTGGAACAATTTCGCCTTCAACGGCAGCACACTGTCCCATGCCGTTGCTGGCTCTCAGCCTGTCGAGTCGATGGCGCCGCGCCTGTTGGCGAGCCGTGGCGAGTAGTAGCAGAACGATGGGAGGTGGTGGTCATTGCGGCGAGGGGCTGGTTGAGAAGTAAGGCCCACACCGCTCGTGCCTATTTCGAACGATCGATCGAAGGATTACAACCGAGCAGAAAGGAAGTGTCTCGTGGCCAAGCAACTGCCCACTGTGCCGGAGGCTCGTCACCGTTACCCGCATGCTCCGGCATTGATCGCGCGTGCCGTCAGCCGGAGGTCCATCCTCGGTAGCCTGGCCGGCATCGCCGGCGCGGCGGCCCTTTCGGCCTGTGGCGGCACCTCCAGCGGCGCGGCGACGGTCGCCGCTTCCACAGCGACAGCGGCGGTCGCTGCTACCGCAACGACAGGGACGACCTCTGCTGCCCCTGCCAGTGCGAGCAGCAGCGCCGGCCCCACGACGACCCAAGCCGTCGCCAGTCAAACCGCAAGCTCCGCTCAGCCGGCGACTGCGACACTAGCGAGTTCGGCCAGCGCGACGCAGGCAGCGAGCGCAAACGCCGTCGCCCACGCTGCCGGGTCGTTGGACTACGCTGCGCCCCTTGCTGCTACCGACTTGCCGTTCATGCAGCAGGTGATCGACACCTTCCAAGCGCAGAACCCCGACATGAAGATCAACTTCAACAACATCACTGGTCCCTACGAAACCGGGGTCATTCCGACCTGGGCCGCTGCCGGCAGCCTCCCCGACGTCATCTTCGTGCGCGGCGCGTACACTGGCGAGTTCGTCGCCAAGCAGTTTATCCAGGCGATAGACGACCTGATCGGGCGGGATGCCAAAGAGGTGGACACCGCCGACTTGTGGCCGGCGCAGGTGGAGAGCGACTTCAAGTTCCGCGGGAAGTGGTATCTGCTCCCCTACGACTTCTCCGACGTCGGTATCTACTACGACAAGACGTTGTTCCAGGCACGTGGCGTGGCCGAACCGACGAAGGACTGGAGTTGGAACGACCTCCAGGACCTCGGCCAGAAGTTCACCGTGAGTTCCGGCGGACAGCGGACGCAGTGGGGTTTAGGGAACCTGCCGCGTACCTACGAGATCCAGGCGCACCTGTGGGCCGCCGGTGGAGCACTGCTCAGCGACGACTTGAGCACCTGTGTCGTCAACGATCCAGCCTACGCCGAGAAGAATGCGACAATTCTGCAGTACTTCGCCGACCTGCGCAACGTGCAGCACATCGTCCCGACGTCCACCGAGTTTACTGGGAATCCCTTCGCCAAGAACAAGAGCGGGTTGGAGGTGGACGGCTCCTGGGCTACCTTGAGCTACCGCCAACAGGTCAACAAGCAATTCGATTGGGATGTGCAGTGGTGGCCGCAAAACAAGGAGACCGGCAAGCGCGGCGTGTTCGCCAGCGGGGCGGGAGAGTCGATCAGTCCGACGACCAAGCAACGTGACGCGGCGTGGACCTGGCTGAAGGCGCTCACCTCCCGCGAGGCGCTGGTGACGATGATCGCCAACCCCATCCGCAGCGTACCGGGCCGTCAGTCGGCGGCGCAGACCTGGACGGCCACCGTCCAGTCCGGCACCCTGGCTCCCCAGCATGCCAACGTCTTTCCCGATATGTTTGCCGTCTCCTTCCCCACCCACCCAATTACTTTCCGCACGGAGCTGCTCGATATCGCCGGCAAGGTGCTCGGCCCCGTCTTCAATGGACAGAAACGGGCGAGCGATGTGCTCCCCGACTGGCAGCAGCAGCTTGCCTACGTGATCAGCCAGAATAAGCAGCGCTACGGCTTTGTCTCCTAATATTGGTTTCGGCTTGCCGGAATCGGCGAAGGATGGCGCGCCATGGGTAGCACCTCGGGCACCAGTTTGCGTTCATTGGCAGTGGAGGCGATATGGCAGTAGCAATGGAATCGGCAATCGACGAGCAGATTGCCTTCTATCAGCGCAACGGTTTCACAACGTTTGATGGTGTGCTGACGCTGGACGAGGTGGCGGAGTTCCGGGCTGCCCTGGCCCGAGCGACGGAGCGACCAGGCGTCGGCTATACTTACCACAAGGGCGGCCAGTTCACCCAGCACGTCAACGTCTGGACGATGGACGATACGGTGCGCCGCTACGTGTTCAACCCGAAGCTGGCGGAGATCGCGCGCCGGCTGAGCCAGGCACGGGCGGTGCGGCTCTGGCACGACCAGGAAATCATCAAGATGCCCGGCGACCGCCCTTCCGCCTGGCACCAGGATCTCGTGGTGTGGCCGATGGTGGAAGCGGGCCCGCTCACCTGCTGGACCGCGCTGATCGACGTCTCGATTGAGATGGATTGCATGAGCTTCATTGCCGGGTCACACCGCTGGGGACGTCTCGCGGCGACGACGTTGCCACGCGACCTCCAGGAGAATCTGGACGGTCTGCGGCTCGTGGTTCCCGAGGACAAGCGCGACCGCTTGCAGCCGACGACCATTGAGCTCAAGGCTGGGAGTTGCACCTTCCACAACGCGCTCACTCTGCATTATGCCGGTCCGAACATGACCGATCAGCCCCGTGAAGGCTTCATCATCAACTACATGCCCGATCCCACCACCTATAGCGGCCGGCCGCACGTCACCACCGACCCGCTGAAGTTGACACCAGGTCAGCCGATCGTCGGCGATCTGTTCCCGATCTTGGCCCAGGCTCAGACCGGCTATTAGACGGTCTGCCTGACTTACGCTTGAGTTTAGGCGCGGGGCCGCGGGCAGGCTGGCGCTGTCGGCCTGGGCGGCAGGCGGAAGGAGCGGAACGGTGGCCAGTCTACGGCTCGGCCTCATCGGCCTGGGCACTATGGGCCAGCGTGTCCATCTTGCCAATTTCCTGCGGGCGCCGGATTGCCAGGTCGTGGCCGTCGCCGACGTGCGGGCCAACCTGGCTGCCGACGTGGCCCGCCGCTTCGGTATCCCCAGGGCAACTCAGGCAGCCGAGGAGCTGATCGCGGACCCGGAACTGGATGCCCTGGCCATGCTCCTGCCGCCACAGCTCAATCCGGCGCTCGGTATTCCGGCGCTCCGCGCCGGGAAGCACCTGTTCGTGGAAAAGCCACTGGCGGTCGCCGCAGCGCCGGCGCGTGCCCTGGCAGCGGCAGCGGCGGAGGCCGGCCGAGCGCTCACCTACGGTTACATGAAGCGCTACGACCCCGGCGTGGTCGCCGCCAAGGCGCTCCTGGAGCAACTGCACACGAGCGGCGAGTTAGGAGCAATCGCTGCCGCCGAGTACGAATTCTTCGAGGGAGACTGGACGCGCAACTTCTCCCCGCTGACGGTCGCCAGTGCGCAGCCGAGTCGGCCAATGGCCGAGGTCGCAGGGGGCGGCGTGCCGACCTTTGTGCGGCCGGAGCATAGCCACCTGTACTTCGCCATGGCGACCAACAAGTGCCACCAGGTGAACCTCATGCGCTGGTTGCTGGGCGATCCCGCCGCGCTGGCGTTCAGCCGGCTGAGGCCGCCGGCGGGACAGCGCGGCGCGACTCGACTGCTCGCCGTCTTCGACTATGGCTCCTTTGATTGCACGCTGCGTACCGCGCAGACTTTCACCGAGCACCACTGGGAGGAGCTGACCATCCACTTTGAGCAGGGCTGGCTCCGGTTGCAGTTGCCGCCGCCGTTGGCGGAGAATTTGCCGGCCCGGCTGCAGGTCTATCGCAAGGGTGCCGGACTCCAGGAGGTAGCCCCCACCTGGGAATGGGCCTTCCGCCGGGAGGCGGCCCACTTCGTCCAGTGCGCGCTCGGCCGGGCCCCCAACCTTTCGCCGCGTGATGACAGCGTCAAGGACCTGGAAATTCTGGAAGTGCTCTACCGTCGCCAGTACCTCGGCGAGCCGGAAGCACGTTGGTCGTTCTGAACTGGGAAGAAAGGCTAAAGCGATGACGTCGCCAATCTACTGGTCGCCGCACGGCGGCGCCGCTGTCCGGGACTGGTCGGTGGAACAACTCGTCGCGGCGGTGGCGGCGGCCGGCTATGCCGGCATCGAAGCCCAGGTCGCGGAAAAGTGGGTGTACTGGCAGGACACGGCGGAAGTCGCCCGGCTGCGAGCGCTGCTGGACCGATACCATCTGGAATGCCCGGCGGTGTGCTGGCGCGGCAACCAGGGCGACCGGCTGTTCACCGACCCCAAGTGCTATGCGACCGCCAAACAGTATCTCAATGATTGTGTCGACGTCGCGGCCGCGCTGGGAGCGCGGGCAGTCCTCGTCTGGCCACACATTGCGGAAGGGGTGGGACGGCCGGAGGCGCTTGCGGCGGCGGTGCGGGTGTTCAACGACATTGCCGATCGCTGCCGGGCGCGTGACGTCGTGCTAGCCGTGGAGTTCGAGAGCACGGGCAACCCGCTGTGTGGGACGCCGACGGAGACGTTGGAGCTCATTGCACACACCGGCAATTTCGTCACGGCCTGCTGTGATACGATCCACCTCTACAATCGGCGGCTTGACCCCTACGCCAGTGTGTTGTCGTTGCGTGGGAAGGTCGGTCTGGTCCATCTCTCCGACAGCGGTCGCCTGGTACCGGGGGACGGCGAATTCGACTTTCCTCCGTTCATACAAGCGATCCGGGAGATTCGGTATGCGGGTCCCATCTTCGTCCAGATCGATCCGCGCACGGCGGAGGACCTGGCGCGTGCCTACCAGCGAGCTGTCGAGTTCACGGCGCCGCTGGGCTGAGCGATCACCAATACTTGAATACGGTAAGGGAGCATGCCATGAAGGCAGCATTCTGCCTGGGGTCGGGCAAGTTTGACGTGTACGAGACGGCACGGCCGGACCTGCTGCCGGGCGAGGCGCTCGTGCGGGTCGTGGCGGCGGGCATCTGCGGTAGCGACAAGTGGGACCTGTCCCGGCCGGGCATAGCCAGCCGGGTAGCCGGGCACGAGTTCGCCGGAGTGGTCGAGGCGGTCGCCGACGGGAAGACCGACCTGCTGCCCGGCGCGGCGGTCGCCATTGAACCCACCGTTGGCTGTGGCGACTGCACCGCCTGCCGCGGCGGCAACTTCACCGCCTGCCGGCGTGCCGTCAGCATCGGCTATGGCCGGCCGGGCGGCTTCGCCGAGTACGTGGCGGTGCCGTTCGGCAACCTTTTTCCGAAGCCCGCCGGGTTAAGCTTCGTCGAGGCGTCGCTGGCTGAGCCAACTGCGGTGGCGCTCCACGCGGTGGGGCTGGCCGAGGTGACTGAGCGGACCTGCCTCGTGTTCGGCGCCGGGGCGATCGGCTTGCTGGTGGCCCAGGCCCTCCAGGTGCGCGGGGCCGGCGCTGTCTGGGTTGTCGATATCGACGCCGATCACCTCCGCGTTGCCGAGCAATTTGGCGGGATTACGACCGTCAACAACGCAGCGGACCCGGCTCTCCAGGTCCTCCAGAGCGTGCCGGTGGACGTGTGCTTCGAAGCCGTTGGCCATATCGACAGCGTGCTTCAGTCAGCCGTCAAGGTGGTGCGCCCCTTTGGTACGCTGGTGCTCCTCGGCTTCGGGCACCCTGGCGGGCTGCCGACCAGCCCAGTCGTCTTCAAGTCGCTGACCGTTCGAGGCTCCAACGGACGTACCCTTGGGGAGTTTCAGGAAGGTCTGCGCCTGCTGGCGAGCGGCCACATGCGGGTCGGGCCGCTCATCTCGGCGCGGTATCCCCTCGGGGCCATGGAGGCTGCTTTCGCTGAGGCCCGTGGCGCCCTCAAGGTCGTTGTCGAGCCCCAGACGATCCAATGATCGACCGTAGGAGACAGGCGTGATCAAGAAGCTAGCCATCGGCAGTTGGGCCTACACGTTCGGTCCGTACGCCACCCATCCCGTCCCGCTTGACGAGGTCATTCGCCGGCTAGGCGCACTTGGCTTCGACGGCGTGGAACTCAACGGTTTTGCCCCGCACGCTCATCCCGACCTCTACCCAACGCGCGACCAGCGACGCCGGTTGGTCGACCTGCTATCCTCGAACGGCTTGCAGGCCTGCAATTACGCTCCGGACTTCGAGACGGTGCCGCCTGCCCTCGTCTCGACAGAGAACTACACGCAGGTCTTTCGCCGCTACCTCGACTTTTGCGTTGACTGCGGCATTCCCAAGCTCCGAGTCGATACGGTGAGTGCGCCGGGGACGGTGGAGGTCGGCAGGGAACCCGAAGTGCTCGACCGAGTAGCCCGCCTCTGGCAACGCTGCGCCCAACTGGCAGAGGACGTCGGCGTGCTGCTGGTCTGGGAGTTCGAGCCCGGCTTCCTCTTCAACAAGCCCAGCCAGGTGCTTGCCCTGGTGAGTCGGGTAGACCAGGCCAATTTCCAGGTGCTCTTCGACAGTTGCCACGCGCACCTCTGCGCCACGCAGGGGGCGCGCCACGCCGGCAGCCCGGAATACGTGCAAGGCGGCGAAGCTGCCTTTGCCGCGCAATTGCACGGCAAGATTGGTCACGTCCATCTCATCGACTCCGACAATACGCTGCACGACAGACTCACCAGTACGCATGCCCCATTCGGAACAGGCGTGCTCGACTTCCCGGCCATCGTTCAAGCAATCGACGCCGCGGGGTACGACGACTGCTGGTGGGGGGCGGACCTCTGCTTCTGGCCCGAGGCGTGGGAAGTGACTGCCGCCGCCAGAGAGTACATGGCACGGCTGCTGACAGCCAGAGTGCCGATCAGTACGCCGCAACAACTGCAGCGCAGCGCAGCGCCGGCCAACGACGCCTGATAGACGAGCGAATGGCGTGGCGAGAGGAGATGGTCGATGCTTGCTCAAATCTTCTATGAGTCCCAACAAATGACGCTGCGCGAGATTCCCCAGCCACAGCCGTCCGATGACGAGGTGGTCGTTCGGGTGCGTGCCTGCGGCATCTGCGGTTCGGATGTCGCCTACTATTGGGGCACAAGTCCACTCGAGACGCCATCGGGCAAAGGCCCGTTGGTGCTCGGCCACGAGTTCACCGGGGAAGTCGTGGCAGTTGGGCGTACGCCGTCTCAACTCGGAGTGCTCAGCGCCGGAGATCGTGTCGTCCTCAATCCCGTCCAGGCCTGCCATGCCTGCGTGTATTGTCAGCGCGGCAAACCAAATCTCTGCCTGCATAAGGCGGTGTTGGGGGTGTCGATCGATGGCGGCTTCGCCGAGTATTGTCGCGTCCGCTACACCAATGTCTACCAGTTGCCAGCAGGCGTCTCCTTCGAAGAAGGCGCGCTCACCGAGCCCCTGGCCTGCGCAACCTATGCCATGCAGGGCCTTGACGTGCAACTGGGGAATACCTGCGTGATCATCGGGCCGGGGCCCATCGGGCTGATGATGGTGCAGCTCGCCAAGGCTGCCGGAGCAGGGCGCGTGATTCTTGTTGGGACCCGCGACTACCGGCTGGAGGTCGGCCGAGCGCTGGGCGCCGACCTACTGATCAATGTACGGGAGCGGGCATCCGCTCACTACGCGCCCGACCTCAAGGGGCGCGTCGCCGATGTAACCGGCGGCGCGCTGGCTGATCGGGTCATCACGCCGACGGCATCGCTCGAGAGCATGCAGGCGGCCTTGGATATTTCGGGGCCAGGTTCACGGATCGTGTACTTTGGACTACCGGGCCCGCAGGACCAGGTACGGGTGCCCGCACTCGACACGATGGTTGCTGATAAGACTATCCGGTTCTCCTGGCTGGCGCCGCTCACCTGGCCGACCGCCGTGCAGGCGCTGGCAACAGGGCTGGTGAACGTCAAGCCGCTTATCACACACCGCGTAGAGCTCGAGTCCCTCGTCACTGCGCTGACTGGGGTTCGGGAGCGGCGTGAACAGGTGCTGAAAACACTAGTCACCTGTCCATAACGTCACCATCGACGAAGACGGTCTGGTTCAAGCGACAGAAAAAACCCGGAAGGAAGAGCGCCGATGAAAGTTGTCTGTACCACTTGCTGCTATCGCGGTCTGCCAAGTGATGAGCTTACCGAGACACTCCAAGGGGCGCCGCAAGCAGGCTATCGCTACATTGATGTACACTTCGTCACACTGTCGGATGACCGGGACGCGGCACACGCCTACGGCGAAGAGGTCCGCGAGTCCTGCCTCGCGCACAGCCTTGAACCAGTCGGCATCTACTGCGAAGGATTCGGCGGGCGCGACGCCGCGCATCTGGAGCAGCAGATGCAACGCATCCGGCGGCGTATCAGTTTCGCCATGGGACTCGGTGTTGATCGCGTTGTCGGGAGTGGTGCGCATCCCCGTGGCGACGGACCGCTGGCGAACGTCATTGCTTGCCTGCACGCTCTCGAAGACACAATTACAGGAACTCCGATCAAGATCGGGGTCGAACCGCATGCCGGCAGCGTCATTGAGCAAATCAGCGACTACGACGCCATCTTTTCGGAGATTGATCACCCGCAGATCGGCATCTGTCCGGACATTGGGCACTTCCATGCTGCAGGAGTAGATGTCTACCGGCTGCTCGAACAGTATCCAGCTCGCATTTACCATACCCATATTAAGGATCACCGAGGACGCCAATCGGTCGGCATCGGACGGGGAGAAATCGACATCTCGCGTTTTATACGTACCCTGGCCCAACTCGGCTACGACGGCTGCCTGGCCGTAGAGCTGGAGCACCTCGATAAAGAGCACACCCAGCAGTATGTCACAGAGGCTCGGGTCCGTTTGGAGCAAGAGCTGGGCAGCCTGGGGTAGATTCCGAATGGACACTGCCGTAACGCGGTCATCCGGTTGGATGCGGGCAAGAGGGTAGCAAGTTGGGCCTTTGGTCGGGTAAGTGGCTCTAGCGTCGGTGGAAGCAGCAGGATGGACGCGCCAGCTGTCGGTTTGCCTGCCTAAGACGCCGATGGGCCGGGCGTACCCTCCTGCTCCCTTGTTCTACACAGTCAGGAGTGTACTGCCATGCCCATGCCGCATCGTACCCAGATGCAAGTCATCAAGCGCCGCCTCAGCGGCAAAGAAGGCGTCGACCGGGCGCGAGAGCTGCGCGCGATCCTCGACGAGTTGCCCGGCTACCGCGCCGTGCGCGTCGAGGTGGCGTCCGCCAGCATCGTCTTGCCGGCAATCCTGGCCGCCACGAAGCTGGACGAAGGCCAGGAAGGCGCGCCGGCTCGCTTGCAAGCGGCAGTGCCGGACCTGCGGATGGTGGAGTATCGGTGCTCGATGACGCCAGCCTGGAGGCATTCAAAGAGGCAGTCTGGCAGCTCACCGGCCTCATCCGGGTTTACTTACGCCACGACCACAGCACCGATGCCGAGCCTCTCGCCCTCCACCCCGGCGCGACCGTCGCCGACGCCGCTGCCGAGATCCACAAAACGATTGGGGCGACCTGCCACGGCGCCCGCCTCTGGGGGCCGTCCGCCCGCTTTGATAGCCAACTCGTCGGACGGGAGCACATGCTACAAGACGGGGACACGGTGGAGATCGTGGTGTAAGGCCGCCAAGCGGGGTCAGGCTCTCCGGCGCTCAGAAAGGAAACCGAATGCGTGTGACCTCGGCAGCGTTACCGCACGGCCAGGCCGCGTTTGACGGCGTCTGCCAATGCTCGTCAGTCGGCAAGTCGCCATTCCAACCGCTTGCCCACCGCGGCCGCGTAGCGCTGCACGGTGGCCAGCGTTGTATTCGGCCCACCTCGCTCCAGCCGCGCAACTACCGATGCGGAGGTGCGCATGTGCGCCGCGACGGCTGTCTGGGTGAGTCGCGCATGCTTTCGCGCCCCTACCAAATCGCGAAGAAGCTGCTGGCGCTGCGCTGCTTCTTCCACGAGCCCGGGGAGTTCCGGATTCCGGACCGCCCGCTCTGCGATGTAGTCGTCGAGGTCATCGCGATCTTCCTCGACCAAAAGGGCAGTCTGAGCCATTAAATCACCTCCTAAGGCGTCGTTCAGCCGCGCTTACCCGTTTGCAACCTGCTTGTTCGCACCAGCGAGCAAGCAGGTTGCCGACAAATAGCTACCTGGCGATTCATTGACATCTATTGTAGCATAAATGAGTTCTCAGTATTGTCAATAGCTGCCACGTAAGTGCGCCACAAGTTTTCGCGCCGGTGGGTTGGTTGAGGGTGTAGGATACCT
>DAIMXP010000090.1:23797-29444 GCA_036734945.1 Chloroflexota bacterium | reverse complement strand
CTGGCCGCTCGCCGCGCTCAGCCCCACGCCCCCGGCTGATCACGCCAATGTAGTGATAGGTCCGTTGGTCCTCGCTCTCGCCACACCACCCATCACACATGCGGACACAGTTGATCAAGCTATCCCAGATCGATATGTGATTCTCCTGGATGGAATTCTAACTCAAGACGACGGAAGCCCAGTCCCCGACAACAATAGTGTGGCGAGAAATGACTTCGCGAACGTCGAGAGTGCCCTGCAGAGAGTTGGAGTCCATCCGGACCACTTTGTCTGGTTTAGCTATAGCGGTGCTCGGTACTTGCAAAACAACATGGCTGGTCAAAACACAATGCTTTGCGACGGATGGGGGCAAAAAGGCAGTGCCTGTTCGGCCAGTGGCACCTTTGCTAGACCTCTCGCCAACCTGCAAGCGCCTCCTAACTATACCAATGGCGATAACAATACCAGTAATGACACGGGGTTGCCATTGCATTTGCAGGCTCAGGTGCTTCACTGGCTAGAGCAACAGATTGTCGCGGCGCACCCAGATGCTGTGATTGATGTCGTCGGCTATAGCCTCGGCGGGATCGTGGCGTACGACTGGGCTGCGACCTACCCTGAAGACATGAGCCATATTCATCGCCTGCTCACGATCGACAGTCCACTTGGCGGAATCGATGCGTCAGCCCAAGTGGCCGGTTCCGTCGGCACCCACATTTTCGGTGCGATTGCAAAAGACCTTGTCAACCCCGGGACCATTAATTTTTGGCTCAGCGCCATGAACACCGTCGACGCATCGGACCTTGAGAATCTCGAAGACTTTCTCATGAACTATAATTATGTGGTACCTACCGCCCTTGTTCCTTTAAATCAAACAAGGATCGGTAGAGGGCTATGGTCTCTGAACGTTGACCAACCATCGGACATTAGTGTTCCCGCTGCGATTAGCTCGATGTATCACACGGAAGACATGATCCTGGCAACTATTTGCAGACAGAGTTATCAGGATCCAGGCGACAGAAGCAACTATTCGACACTTCAAGATTATTTGATAGCAGTTACGAATGCTATTGAGAGCTATGTGCTGTACAATCATGGTACGATTCTTGGCCAACACAAATGTGTCTCCGACTCAAATTCTTACTTGAATCGGCTGGCTGCACGCCTTCTTGTCCCTAGTCAGCATTGGTCCCGGGCGCATCCAACAGGCAATGTCACGCCCCAGATTAGTTCAGCAACACTTTCTGGGGCCGGAGCCGGCCTATTCATGACTTTGGATGGATCCGGCTTCGGTACTGCGCCGCACAGCATGCCCTTCTCTGGGAACACCGCCAACTTTCTGTTCACCAACAACACCAAGGGATGGAACGCCGGCTTCAATGGCGACGCGGTGTCACTGAACTATCAGGCGTGGTCCGATACACATATTCAGATCGGTGGCTTCGCCGCCAACTACGGTCAGAACGACTGGACAGTCATGCCTGGTGACCGCGTGACCATCTCCGTCTGGAATACCAGCTCCAACCTCCGCACAGATTGGTCTGGCGTTGTTCCCGGTCCAACCGGCGGCGGAGGGGGCACGGATGACGCCACCTACCTGACTGAGGTCCCGGGCGGGAGCGTCACCGTGACGGCGGGGCAGCCTTACGATATCTGGTGGGTCATGCAGAACTCCGGGACGTCGACGTGGGATGGGACCTATGCCCTGGAAGGATGCGTCCTGTCCTGTGCTTCACCCAACGATGCCCAACAGCAGCCTGAATTGCCCCGCGACCTCGCCCACAATCGGCTAGCCGTGCAGGGCTCCGTCCAGCCCGGCAGCCAGCAGCGATTCGACTTGCAAGGGACTGCTCCCGGCGGTGAAGGTACGTACTACGCCCACTTTCGCATGTCCCATGTCAACGTCCACTTTTTCGGAGGCGAGGTCTGGATCAGGGTCGTCGTTAACCCTGTGAATCCCGACAGCGTTACCTACCCCGGCAACGCCCTGCAGAACTGGGACTTCTCGTCCGGCGACCCCAGGAACTGGCAGCGGCTCCCGGCTGATAATTCCGGTGGCGATGTGCAAAACATTTCGGTCTATGGCTCGGGCGGCGCTCCTGGCGGCAATGGTCATTTCGTCGAGACCAACACCAACCATCCCGGGGATTCCATCTTCCAGGACGTTGGCGGCGTGCCCTTGGGACCCGGCACGCCATACCTGGCCGGCGTCTGGCTGCGCAGCCCCACCGGTACGCCCTTCAGCGTCCGCTTCGTCGTCTGGGAGCAGGGCGGCTCGCCAGGCGATGGCAGCGGCGGCCTCTCCTATACCACTACCGGGTCGGATTGGCAGTTTATTATGGTCCGCCACACGATCGTCTCCGGCGGGCGTAGCTCGCTTCGCTTTCAAGTTTACCTGGACACCGCCAGCCAGGATACGTCCCACCCCATCAACTTCGACCTCGACGACGCCTTCCTGACGGTGCAGCCCGTGACGAGCGACCTCTACAAGGCCCAGTACGTCGCGTCGGCTTTGCCCCCGCAACAGATGGCGACCGGTCAGCAGGCGCGCGCCTGGATTACGCTGAAGAACACCGGTGTCTTGCCCTGGTACGGCCAGACGAATCCGGTTGGCAATAATCCAATCCGCCTCGGCACGACTGGCGACGCAGCCAACGGTAGCCCTTTTGCGATGAACGGCAACGGCTGGCTCTCCAACGCCCGCATCCAGATGGATCCCAACACGCCTTCGCCAGTTCTCCCAGGTCAGACCGCGACCTTCAGTTTCACTGCTCGGGCGCCTGCCCAGACGGGGTCCTACACTGAGCACTTTGACGTCGTGCTCGAAGGGAACGATCCCAATCTGCCAAATCAGTGGTTCGGCCAGGACCTCTGGTTCCAGACGACGGTGAGCCACTACGACCCGGGCGTCGGCTCGACGCGAGGCGGGCAGTTCGTCGACGCCTACAACCGCAAGGGTGGCGCTGCCCAACTGGGTGACGCGAGTGCTCCGGTTGGTTGGTACGATACTGGTGCGCCCGACACACTCGTGTCGTACCAACCGTTCAACGACACCTCGTGCTGCGGTTCATCCTTCATCACGCACGATGAGCCAGAGGACAGCCCTCCCAATTCCATTCCGGCGTTCATCGTCCAGGGGGGCATCCTTGATAACTATCGCAACCGATACGGCGGTCCGGCAGGCGCGCTCGGGGTCCCGACCAGCAACGAGTACAACAACGGCAGCAGCGAAGCACAGAACTTCGCACACGGGATGATCGTTTGGAACAACGGCAATCCCACCACCGTCGCCTGGCCGTCGACATTCGCTGGCTGGCAGGCGCAGTACTGGAACCGGCCGAACGGCTTTACCGGCCAAAATGCCTTCGTCGGCCCGCCAACCTTTGTGCGCGACGAGGCTGGTCAGTTTATCGGCCATAACTGGGGAACAGCAGGACCCGAATCGGGCAACCTCGGTGTCTGGCCGACGAACTTCAGTGCCATTTGGGATCGCATCGTCAACTTTGCCGCCGGCACCTACACATTCAGCATGACGGTCGACGACGGTGGGCGCTTACTCATCGACAGTAACGCGGTCATGGATCATTGGGTCGTTCAAGGCCCAACCACGTACACCTGGTCGGGCAGCCTTGCCGCCGGCAACCACAGCATCGAGTTCCAATACTTCCAGGCGACTGGTGGCGCTGTAGCGGACCTCTCCTGGACACAAGACCAGCCTCCGACGCCCACGCCGACTGCCACCGCGACACCAGCCCCAACTGCGACGGCGACCGCAAGCCCCACCGTCACGGCCACACCTACCGCCGTCCCAACCACTGCACCAACCCCCACCGCGACTGCGACAGCCAGCGGCAATCAGGGTGTCATCGTCACGCCGTCCTTCGCTATCTATGCCGGACTTGTCAACCTGCCCAGTGGTCCGGCTCCGGTCGGAGCGGTGGTGAAGGCCTACTGCCGCCAGCAAACCCTCTGCGGCAGCTTCACTGTGGGCAGCGGCAGCGGCCTATCGGCCCAGGCCGGCAACTATCGTATCAGCGTTTATGGCACCGACGGCACCAGCCCCACCGTCAACTACGCCCAGGCCGGTGATCCCATCACCGTCACTGTTAACGACATACCAGTCACCCCTTCGGTCCCCCTCTCCTGGGCGGACAAGAGCTTCATCAGTGTCAACCTGCAACCGGGCAGCAGCCTCTCCTTGCCGCTTTCTGCCGGCTGGCACCTGGTGAGCTTCTCCTTACAACCCAGTTCCACTGCCCGCACGACGGTACTCAGTTCTCTGGGCGGCAGCTACGACATCGTGCTGGGCTTCGACGCCAGCCAGGGCGGCGCCGAGAGCTACTTCACCGCTGCCAACATGGCGCCCTTCAACACCCTCACCGATTTGAAGCCGCTGCACGGCTACTGGGTCCACCTGACGACCGCAGGCACCCTGATAATCACTGGGACACCGCTGCCCTCCGGGACGATCCTGGCCCTGACGCCGGGCTGGAACCTGGTGGGTTACGGCGGCACGGCACCGGAGCCACTGGCCACCGTCTTCGGCCACCTCAACAACGCTGTCGACATCGCCCTGGGCTTTGACGCCAGCCAGGGTGGCGCCCTGAGCTATTTCACCGCTGCCAACATGGCCCCCTTCAACACCCTCACTACCCTGCAACCGAATGCCGGCTACTGGCTGCACATTTCGGGCAGCGGGCAGCAGTGGGCCGGAACCTAAAATTCCGACCGAGGGGGGGACTGTTTCCTTATGGCGGAACGCCGCCGGGTGGGCATTGTGGGTAGCCGATGTGGCGCAACCTTGCCCCGGTACACAGGGAATTATCCTCGCGGGCACAGCAGCACTTGACAAGCGCGCGCGGCGGTGTATTACTTGTGGCAGTGTTAGCCTGGTGTCACTGTGTAACGAAAAGGGGGCTGCATACTGATGAACTGTTGGAAGCTGAGGCCGTCCGCGAGGGGTGTCGTAGGAGGCATCCTGGCGAGTGCCATCGTCTACCTGGGCGGACCGGCACTGCCTGTAGGGGTCGTGCCGGTCGCGTGGGCGGCCAACTGCTTCCCCACGGCGGGCGTTTCACTCGTCGAGGACTCGCTGTCAGGGTCAATCACAATGGGTGGGACCTCGGCACCCGTTGGAACGCAGATCACAGCGGTATACAACGGAACGCCGATCGGCTGCGAAAATGTCGATGCTGCAGGCACCTATCAGATGAACGTGAACGGCAACGACGGCACCAGCACCACTGCCAACTACCCGTCGGCGGGCCAGTCCTATATCCTCGAAGTCAATGGCAGTTCCTCCGGCGTGTCACCGAGCTCGGTGACGTTCGCGGCGCCAACCCCGCCAGCGTCCTTCGCTTTTGTGACCGTCAACATAACAGCGCCGGTGCCCACCCCCACACCAACAGCGACAGCGATGGCGACCGCCACGGCAACGGCAACGGCGACCGCCACGGCAACATCGACGCCGACGATCACGCCGACAGCTACCGCGACAAATACGCCGACCATCACACCAACACCAACCATAACTTCGACGCCGACGATCACGCCGACAGCGACGAACACGCCGACGATCACCCCGACCCCGACGGTGACTAATACGCCGACGATCACGCCGACTCCTACTATTACCCCCACACCGACGATCACGAGCACACCCACCATA
>DAIMXP010000090.1:0-23697 GCA_036734945.1 Chloroflexota bacterium | reverse complement strand
ACGCCGACGCCGACGGCCACGCCGGTAGCGACGAATAGTCCCACGGCAACGGCGATCACGAGCACACCCACCATAACGCCGACGCCGACGGCCACGCCGGTAGCGACGAATAGTCCCACGGCAACGGCGACATCGGCGCCATCGTCGAATAGTAATCCTCCCGCCACGAATACGCCAACCTCGGTCCCTGCTGCTGCCGCCGCCACTGCCACGGCAGTGACGACAACGGCCAACACCTCGTCCACAAGCACGACGACCAGCACGAGTACCGGCGTTGGCGCCATTACCTCATCGTCCACGAGTGTGACGAGCGCCACGTCCACCACCAGTAACGTCACGACGACCGCATCGGTGAGCGCTAAAGTCTCGACTACGACGCCGCCTATCGTCTCCTCGGTCAATGGCGTGCCGGTTTCGGTCGTTGTTGGCGTCACGCCGTCGATTGCCGGGTCTGTCACTGTCCAGACCACGACTGTGGGTGGCGCTCCAGCGGTGGTAATCACCGCGCCCACCGGAGGTACGATAGTAGCAACAGTAGCGACCATCTCCGGGGCCAGCCAGGGTAACAGCGTGACGGTGCAAGTTCGCTCCGCGATCGGCGCGGTCATTGCCTCCTGCGCAGCTACCGTGGGAGCCAACGGCAACGTCGCCATCCCCACATCCTGCCAGGTCCCGGGCTCGACTATCACCCTGGTCCTCGGCGCCAGCCAGACGGCCGGGGCAGCCCCCGCAGCAGTTGGGCAGGTCCCATCGAAGCCGGCGGCAAGCCGCCCAGCCGCGGCGCAGTTGCCGGCGCAACTGCCGAAGACCGGTGCGGGAGGCGGAGCAGACCAGTGGTTGCTGCTCATCCTGCCGCTGCTCGTCCTGACCGGCGGCGCGGTATTCGCCCGGAAGAAGGCAGGGCGCTAACCGTCCGCTCGCGAGGCCCCGGCAAGGGAACGGCGTGACGTTCCTATGCCGGGGCCTTTCGTTTTTCGGCGCAATCTCCGGGCGCCCTACAAGGGCAACTCGCTGAGCGGGCGTCCCTGTTGCACCTGCTGCAGCGACCCCCGGCAATGCTCGGCCGTGCGTTGCCGCCCGGCAATGGTCGCCAGTTCCAGCCCCCCGAGCAGGCTGGCCTCGGCCTGTTCCAGATCGCAGTCACTGCCGGCCAGCGCGGAGAGATGCCCGCTGGAACGGTAGAGTAATGCCTGGAGGTGTGTATCCTCCATACCGGCTTGCGCTGTCGCCTGGTCATAGGCCAGCCAGGCGAGGCGCATTGCTGCCCATGCTTCGTCTTTCCCATGCTGGGGCAGCGATGCCAGATTGCCCGTGATCCCCTGGCAGACGACGCAGACGGTAGCCGGCGCGACTATGCCCTGCTCCACCGTCGCGTAGATAGCATGCAACGTCGTATCGAAGCCCCCGATATCACCGACCCGTCTGGCGAGCGCCGCCTGAACGCGCAGGGCATTGAGGCGCCGGTCGGGGTCGCGCATGGCGGCCGCGCCGGACGCCAGGGCCAGGCCGGCGGCAAACAACCGAGGATTGTTCGAGACCAGATGGGCATCAGCGCGGCGGAACAAGGCTCGCGCCCGGTACTCGCTCTGCTCGAAGGACAGCGACGTCTCGATAAGCCGTTCCATCCGGTAGTACAGCGCGCGAACGGGGCCGAACGCCTCGCGCCCTGCCATCTCGATGTGCAAGGCCGCCTGGAGATCGTAGGCCTCGAACAGCAGGGCCGCTGCCTCGACATCGTGCGGTTGCAACGCAAGCAGTGACTGCAAGTCAGAGGCCAGTCGTTCGGCCACCGCCATTGCCTCCGTCAGGCGCCCCAGCTTGCGCAAGGCCTCGGCGGCGACGATGCGCCCCTGCAAGATGCCGCTTCCCGCCTCCAGATGCCCGATGCGCCACGCCAGATGCTGCTGGAGCGGTCGGAGTCTCTCGTTCTGCTGATCAACCTGCACGTTCGCTTCGACCAGCACATCGTGCAGCCTTAGGCCGAGCGCGGCGCAGATCGGCAGGAGCCGGCTAAAATGCCGGCTGGAGCTGGTCGACGCCGCTTCGGTTTCAGCCACCGCCTGTTGCGACAGGCCAGCGCGCCGCCCGACATCCTCCTGCCGCAGTTGCAACCGGAGACGCCGCCGCTTGAGAACCTGGCCGACCGAAAGTTGGTTGTCCACTGTGGTCACCTCGCCTACACAGGATTCCTGTTTGCTAACCGAGGGGTCGTTAGGTACTATAGCCGTAACTCGCGTGCAACGGGAGGACGGGGAACACTTTCGGGTTGTTTCTACGAAATGTGCCGTCTGCTGGTCGTGGGCGTGTAGTCGGCTGCCTTTGAGGATCGAAACGCCGGGCACGACGTGCGGGCGCGGCGAAAAGGGTAGATGGTACCGACAAATTGTTTGGAGTCGACCATGAGCGTAAAGGGTCCGTGCCGAGTTTTACTTTTTGTGACACTCATGACGATACAGTTATTCGCCGGAACGGCCCTGCCGTCTGCCACGTCTCGTGCAGAGGCGTCAACACCTGTCATGCACAGTTCCTCCCTTCAGCAGGCGATCAGTTTCCCTGCAATCGGAGGCCGAAGCCTTTTGCTTGCGGCTGTCTCCCGAAACTGTAGCAATCCCTCGGCGCTGGGGCTTCGCGACCGGATTCTGTGCAACGCTGAACGATACCTGAACCCGAATGTGAAATCCGACTACAGTCAAGAGCCAAACTTACGACAAGGACAAATCGACGCCAATCAGCACCCCAGCTTCGACTGTAGCGGCTTCATTTACTCCCTGTTTGTAAACAACGGTGCCCGTCAATTTGTAGGTGGTGTTCGCAAATATGCTCCTGGAACGACCGACAGCGATGCCACTGAGCCGGGCTACTGGCAGATCTATAGCAAGGCACCTCAGGATCCTACCCTCCCTTTTAGCATCATCGTGAATCCCGGCTCCGACGTTCAACCGCAGGATGGTGACCTGATCCTGTATTCTTCGGATAACCGGTCTGATCCGGAGCACGTTGGCATCTACGACGCATCGCTAGGTTCGTCCGGCATGTTGATAAGTGCGTGGAGCGCGGATTGGGATCCGCATGCTATCGGTGAAACTCCCTTGCACAAGGCTGGGGGGAACAACAACGTAATACGTGCGATCGTGTCCCCAAAGTATGACGCTTGGTCTTCGCCGCAGTCATCACTCAACTCCGACGTCTTCACTGGTACCAATCAAACTAGCAAGGTGATTTCTGAACACATCAGAATCAACGGCCCGTTCTTCTCGCCGCTGTGGCTGATGCACTTCCAGACGCAGAGCTCTGGAGTTCAGAAAGCGGTAATCACCAGTGACTCGGATGGACATACTGTTCTCACTTTATCTGCAGCAGATGAACAGTATGCACTCCTGTCTGTCGGCGACTACACCGTAACATTGACCGTTGCTCCCGACTTCGCCGCGAATCCATGGGACCTCTTCGGCTATGCGTATTGGCCCGTTGATATCGCCTTTGCTGACGATGCACCTGCACCGACGAATCCACCATCACTGCCATCTACGCCTCCTCAGATTCCTACGCTCGCTCCAGTACAAGGCGACCCGGGCTGGATTGTAAGTGATAACCCGGGCGGCAGCGGACAGTTGTCCCCCGGCGGTACCTGGATCTCCCCTGCTGACGGAATGACGGCAGCCGGCACGCTTCACTTTGCAGCGCACGCCTATCCATCCAATGGCGGCCCGGCCATTGATCACGTCAACTTCACCGCCCAACCACCAGGTGGCAACTGGTTCGTGGTGTGCCAGGTCAGCCAGCCATCGCACGACGATGTCTACGAGTGCGATGGGGATATGAGCAACATCGCGGCAGGCAATGTCCAGATCAGCTTTGATGTGTACGACCGCGCCGGGAACAAGAACCTGGCCCCCAATGGCACTCGGACGGTCATCAACTCGCCGCAGGGTGGGACGGGCAACGGCGGCGGCCAGCCTGGCAGTGGCGGCGGCGCAGGCCAGTCGTCGAGTCTGGCTGTCGATGTCACTCCCGGCTCGGTACAGGCGGGCGCCTCCGTCACGGTCCACGCGACGTCCTCCGACTCCAGCTACAACACCATCCGCGTGACCCTGCCGTGCGGCTCGCCGCCGACGTACGAGCTGGGAGCGCCGGAAGTCAGCTTCACCTGGTCTACCGCCGGGTGTCAGGCCGGCGGTCAGACGGTCACGGCGCAGGCGCGCACGAGCAGCGACCCGCAGTGGGCAAATGCCATCGCCACCTCGGGAGTCGTCACCATCACGGGCGGGTCCGCGGGCAACTCCCCGAGCGTGCGCCTCAGCTTCTCCCCCGGTTCGGCCCAATCCGGCAGCTCGGTGACGGTGACCGCCCAGTCGTCCGACCCTAGCTACAACACGGTCCGGGTCACCGTCCCCTGCGGCGCCTTCCCGCCCTCGCATCAATACGAGACGGGCGCGCCGACCGTGACCTTCAACTGGGCCACCGACGGCTGCCCCGCCGGGACGCAGAACGTGATCGCCCAGGCCCGCCAGAGCGGCGACGTCAACTGGACCAGCGCCATCTCGACCGCCGCCGGCTTCAGCCTCAGCCCCGCCCCGCCGACACCGACGCCGGTCGCGCCCCCGCCGGTCGCGCGCTCCTACATCCGCTGCGGCCCGGGGTATCTCTTCTCCGGGTGCTCCGCGAACGGCGAGTACGGCGACGGCCCGACCGACACCGCCTGGCATGGGGCCGACGGCGACCTCACCACGCAGTGGAGCAGCCTCGAACACCTCAACTCTTACTGGCAGGCGACCTTCCAGGCGGCGGTCCCGGTGAGCCAGGTTTCGATCTGGGGCCGGGGCGGCGGCGACACCCTCTCCGGCCAGTTGCAGTTTAGCGACGGCTCCACGGTTGACTTCGGGACGCTGAACGGCGACGGCTGCCGGCGCTCGATCAGCTTCCCGACCCGGACCACGACCTTCGTCCGCTTCCAGGTCACGGGCATGGGCAATCGCAACACCACCGGCTTCCGCGACATCGAGGCTTACAAGGATGTGCTGTACCCCGACGGCGACAGCTGCTCGGCGGGCGGCCCGCTGCCGGCCTATACGCCCCCGACGGCGACGCCCACCGCCACGCCGACCCCCACACCAACCGCGACGGTAACGCCCACGGAGTCTCCAACTCCCGTTAGCACGCCGACCACCTGCTTCACTGGCGCCGTCTCCTCGCGGCAGAACCTCGTGGGTGGCGCCTTGACGATTTCCGGTGTGGCTGCGCCTATTGGAACCAGGGTGACGGCGAGCTATAACGGCGCGCTCATCGGCTGCGGTCTGACGACCGGCAGCGGCGTCTACTTGCTACAGGTGAACGGCGCCGACGGTACAGCGGGTGCCGCCGCCTACCCGGCGGCTGGCCAGTCGTACCAGCTTGCCATCAACGGCGTCACTGCCGGAATCGTTCCGAGCGCCATCCCGTTTGTCGCCCCGAGCGGCAGCCTGCCCGTGGCGTTTGTCAGTCTCGACGTGACCCAGGGAACGGCCACAGAAACGATCACGCTCTCCGTCGGCTGGCACCTGTTCAGCTTCACGGTGCAGCCTTCATCGACCACGCTGGCCGATGTCCTACACTCCCTGGCGGGCCACTTCGATATCGTATTAGGCTTTGATGCTGCCCAGGGCGGGGCGGAGAGCTACTTTACCGCTGCCAATATGGCGCCCTTCAACACCCTCACCGACCTCAAGCCCTTGCGCGGCTACTGGATTCACCTCACGTCGGACGCCACCCTGACCATCACCGGTACGCCGCCCGACCCCAGTGCGGCGCTGACGCTCACACCCGGCTGGAATCTGGTTGGCTTCGCCGGAACTACCGATACCGACCTTGTTACGTCGCTCAGCCCGCTCGGCGCCAACTACGACGAGGTCCTGAGTTTTGATCCAGCCCTGGGCGGCGCCCTCAGCTACTTCCGCGATCAGGCGCACCGGATGTTCAACAACCTCGATCACTTCCAACCACACCACGGCTACTGGATTCACGTCCCAGCCACCACCGCACAGACATGGGCGGCACGCTGATGCCGTGGCGGGAGGATAAAGCTGCGAGTCATCAGAGGAAGAGGTGCAGCGATGCAGCACCGTTATTCGGTTTGGCGTTGCCACCAACGGCAACGCCATCAGGTGAGGTGAACGATGTCCTCATTACCATCGGTGCTGACGCGCGTCCTCATGCTGCTGATCACGGCACTGGCCGGGGAGCCGGCATTCTCGTCAGCCTTCGCTGGTAATGCTGCACTAGTGGGTCACGCCGCAATTAAATTGGGTTTCTCACGAGAGGCGACAATCTCAGCTATTTGTCGCGTGACCCACTAGCTTCTGCCGCCATCCTGCCAAGCCCACCAATACTACACGCGGACCAAACGGCAGCGGGCATTGCCGCCATCTCCCGCCTGATGGACGCGGGTGGGAAGCCCCCCCTTATGCGCTTCCAGGCTCAATCGGGACCGGTCAACCACCGCTACGTCATCTTCCTCGATGGGATCGAGACGCAGTCCGGCACAAGCGGCTTTACGCGCGACAATGACGGCCAGTTTCTGCTAACCAACCTCGCGCCGCTCCGCGATGGCAAACCCCAAATCGTCTGGTTCAGTTACGGCGGCCCGGCCCAGTATGCCGCAGGCAACGCCTTCTGCACTGCCTGGCAGAACGGCTGCTCAGTCAATTCCCTGGTTGACCTCTCCTCCCTGACGGTGAATCCGGTCTATAAGCAACAAGACACCCAGCAGTCCGTCGACGACCAGACTCCCGTGCTTGATTACCTGGTGCGCCAGGTCATAAAGACAGATCCACTCGCCCAAATTGATCTCGTCGGCTACAGCCTCGGCGGTATCATCGCGTCCCGTTGGGCTGTGACCTATGGCGAAACGGCCGATGTCAATGTGCATCTGCATGGGCTTGTCTTGCTGGAGAGCCCAGTCGGCGGCATCCCCGGAGCAGGCGCGATTCTCGACAGTGACTGCGGCAATTTCCTGGGTAACCTCGGCTGCCTCATCTATGGCAACTTCCTACTCTCGAAGTGGTTCGGCAAGACCGTCCTGGGTCAGCTTCGTGTTCCAGAGGATGATCCCGGGCACACCAGCATCATTCAGTCGCTGGAAAGCGCACCCAACGCCCTCGACGTCACGTCGATCCAGTCCACGGCGGACTACGTCGTCAACTTCAGCGGCTTTCCCATCTGCCTGGGGCAACCGGGAACATCGTTCATTGACCTGTTCGACTGCTCCTCCAGTCAGCCGGCGCTGATCGGTAGAGGCTCTCAAAAGTGGACCTCGAAACAGACCCTGCACGACGACCAGTCACTTGGCGCCCAACTGGTAACCACGCCTATGCTTGTTGTTCCGGTTGGCCTCCCACCGTCGTTACCGGCCGAGAATGCGATCCTCGCTAACCATGGGGCGCCCCTGCGCCAGGGTGCGGGGCAAACCGGGCTGTGGTTATCGCAAGCACTGGGTACTGAGTGCCCGAGCACTGTGTTGCACTACTGCACCGTGCATCAAGTGACAGGTCACTACACTGCACCCTTGGCAGGAACTACGTCCGGCAGCAGCGTCCTGCTGCAAGCAGTTGTCTCAGCAAACCTCGGCGTGGATCACGTCAACATGACGGCTTTCTATAACCAGACGTGGCATATCGTCACGCAGTTGACCGGCTCGGGGCCGTATCAATATCTCTGGGATACCTCGTCAATTCCCTATCAGCAGATCACTCTGGGCTTGGATATTGTGGATCAGGCAGGTGGTGCAGTGTACTCGCCGGAAGGCGAAGTCCAGATAGCCGTGGGATTGACTCAGCCGATCACCAAAGTACCGTGCGGCAACGTCGGTGGTTATCTTTCCGGCAGCACGGAGTTCACCGGCTCCTGCGGTGTTTACAATGTCACGTCTACCCTCACTGTTCCTTCTGGAGCAACGCTCACGATCGATCCAGGCGTCACCGTGCGTTTCGCGGACGGCGCTGCCCTGGTCGTCTCTGGGACGTTGCAGGCGGATGGGAGCAGCAAGTCGAATACGCCAATCACACTGATCTCCGCCGATAGCAGCCCGACCGCCGGCCAGTGGGCTGGCGTCGCTTTCGTTGGTCAATATGGCGGGGCCATCCCGGCCGGCGTGCTCAAGGACATCACGATCCAGGACGCGGGCTACGCCTCCTGCTTCGGCGCCTATTGTGCCACGACACGGAGCGCGATCTTAATACAAGCGGGCACGCCAACCATCGACCATGTCACCGTGGCGACGACCAACGGCTCCGGCATCATCGTCCAGGGCAATGCGCAACCAACTATTACGAACAGTACGATTACCGGGAGCAGCGGCAATGGCATCGACGTGAGCGGCGGATGCCCCACCGTCATTGGCGACACAGTCACGAATAACGGCGGCTATGGTGTTTCCCTGGCGGGCTACTACACGCCCAGTTGCGGCCTCGCGGCGCCCATCAGCGGTCTGACGTACACGGGTAACGGCAATAACAACTGGATCTATCTGAGTACGGGCTGGCAGGGGACCAGTGCGACGCTGACGAACGCCGGTGCCGACTATTACCTGGCCGCCACGCTCAACATCAACAGTGGCTCCACGCTCACCATCGAGCCCGGCGTCACCCTGCGGTTTGCCGGAGGTACGGCCTTGGACGTGGCCGGAACGCTCATCGCTGATGCCGGCGCGAGTTCCGCTGCACCGATTACCTTCACATCTGCCAGTACCACGCCGGTGGCAGGACAGTGGATTGGCGTCCGCTTTGTCTCCGATCAGTATAGTCATGGCAGCGGCATTCTCCGTAATGTCACCGTCCAGTACGCTGGCGCTGCCAGCACCTGCTACAGCTCGCCGTGCGACCCCTTCGGCATTCGGATTGACGCAAACTCCCCGACGCTCGATCACGTCACGGTGAACAACACCACCGGCTACGGCATCGACGTGCTGTATGGCGCTACACCGACGATCATCAACAGTACCGTCACCAACAGTAGTAGCCACGGAATCCACGTCAATGGCGCTTGCCCATCGCTGAGCAACGACACTATCACCAATAATGGTGGCTATGGCCTGTTCTTGGCGACGGACATGATGGGTTCCTGTGGCCAGGCGGTTACCGTGGCCAATCTGGTCTACACAGGCAATGGGAACAATAACTGGATCTACCTGAGCGGCGGCTACTGGTCCGGCAGCACGTCCCTGGTCAATGCCGGCGCCGATTACTACGTTGCCAACACGATTACGGTCAACGGCACGCTATCGATTGGTCCGGGTACGACCCTGCGCTTCGCCCACGGCATGGGGCTGGTGGTGTTTGGGGAGTTGCTCGCCGACGCCAGCTCCAGTTCCGCCAATCCCATCCTCTTTACCACCGCCAGTGCCAACCCTGCCGCCGGACAGTGGGCAGGGGTATGGTTCTCCGCGAATGGCGCGAGCACCGGCAGTGGTGTTCTGAAGTACGTCACGATCCAGTACGCCGGGATACCGGACCCCACTTCCGGCGTGAGCTACGGCGTCCGTGTGCAGACCGGCAGTGCCGCCGGCCCGACTTTGGATCACCTCACGGTCAAGAACACCTCCGGCATCGGCATCGACGTCGAATATGGCGCAACGCCGGTCATCAGCAACAGCACAGTGACGGCCAGTAGCAGCCACGGTATCGCCGTGATCGGCGGCTGCCCAACGCTCAGCAACGACGTCATCAGTAACAACGTCAACTACGGCCTCTTCCTGCAGAACAACTCTATGGGTTCCTGCGGTGCTGGGGCCACCTTTGGCAACCTGCAGTACACGGGGAACGGTAATAACAACTGGATTTATCTAGGCGGCGGTTGGTTCAACGGCTCAATGACGCTGCCCAATGTCGGGGCCGACTACTACGTTGGTAATACGCTGACCGTCAACGGCAGCAGCACGCTGACCATAGACCCAGGAGTCACCCTCCGGTTTGCGCAAGGCGTTGGCCTTGTCGTGAACGGCACCCTCATCGCCGATGCCAGCAGCAGTTCGAGCACTCCTATCACCTTCACCACCGCCAGTCCGCGCCCGGCTGCCGGCCAGTGGACGGGCATCACCTTCGCCTCGGGGACAAATGCCGCCGGCACCGGCATACTCAAGGATGTCGTTGTCCAGGACGCCGGCTACCTGGACAGCTCCAACGGTAATAGCACCAGTTTCCCCATCCGGATCCAGACCGGGTCCTCAACGACCAATCCGACACTCGACCACGTCACCGTGACAGACACTAATGGCTACGGTATCGACGTGCAATATGCGTCGTCTCTCAGCATCACGAACAGTACGGTTGCCTCGAGCAGCAGCCATGGCATATATGACAACGGCGGCTGCCTGACCCTCAGCAACGACACGATTCAGAACAACGGCGGCTACGGACTGTACCTCTCTCTGTATTCCATGATGGCGCAGTCCGCGTGTTCCACCACGGTAGCGACCCTGCACTACACTGGCAACGGTAACGGCAATCGTATCTATCTCGCTGGCGGTTACCTCGGAAACGCCGACCTGGAGAATGCCGGCGCCGACTATTACGTGGCCGGTACCCTCACGGTGCCGACTACGGCCACCTTGACGGTCGGGGGCGGGGCGGTCTTGCGCTTTGCGGCCGGTGCGAGTCTCACCGTCGCCGGCACCCTCATTGCCGATGGCAGCGCCAGTGGCAGTACTCCGATCCTCCTGACGTCGGCCAGTCCGGCGCCGGCGGCCGGCCAGTGGGGCGGCCTCGACTTACAAGCCGGCAGTAGTTGCACTTTGAAGTTCGTCACTGTGCAATACGCAGGCGCCAATGGTTTCGGCATCCGGGTTTCCAACGCCTCGCCGCCGGCGTGGTCGCACGTCACGTTCGATCAGAATAGCGGGACCGGAATCAGCGTGTCGGGACCCGCGACGCTTACCATGACCCGTTCCAATTTCCAAAACTCGCCGGGTGGCAGCGGAATCACCGTCAATGGTGGAATGTTCGGCTCGACGGGTGCGACTATCAACGCCCGTGAGAGTTGGTGGAATAGCTCTACGGGTCCAACCGTGCCATCGAATCCGAGTGGGCATGGTGACGGCATCATTGGGAGCGCCAACGCCACCATCGACTACAGCGGCTTTACCAGCGCTCCCAACACGGCCACGGACGCCCCGAAGAGCACGCCGACACCGATGGCAACGTCCACCCCTCAGCCGACGGCAACGACAATGCCAACACCTACGCCGACGGCCACAGCCGTTTCGACTGCCACCTCTACACCTCAAAGCACACCGACACCGACACCGACGCCGACCGCAACGGCGACGGCGACGGTGACCCCCACCGCGACCGTTGCGCCTTCGCCGACCCCAACCGCAACCGAGGGGCCAACACCGACTGGCACTGCGGAACCTACATCTACACCAACGCCCACTCCCACTCCGACGGCCACCATGACCGCTAGCCCCACCGCTACGGTCACCTCGACCGGAACGCCCGCTCCTACCGTCACGGCAACAGCCACCGCCACGGCCGCTGCTACCCCAGCCACTTCGCCGACGCCTACCGCGACAGCTACGGTCGGCAATGGCGTCATCGTCACGCCATCGTTCGCTATCTATGCTGGGTTTGTCACCCTGCCCGGCGGTCCTGCTCCGGTCGGAGCGGTGGTGAAGGCGTATTGCCGGCAGCAAACCCTCTGCGGCATCTTCACTGTCGGCAGCGGCAGCGATCTGCTCGCCCAGCCGGGCAACTACCGCATTGCCGTCTATGGCACGGACGGCACCGCTCCCACCGCTAACTACGCCCGGACCGGTGATCCGATCACTTTCACCGTGAACGATCTGCCGGCAGTACCGTCCGTTTCCATCTCCTGGGGGGACAAGAGCTTCATCAGCGTCAACCTGCTACCAGGCAGCAGCCTCTCCTTGCCACTCTCCGCCGGCTGGCACCTGGTCAGCTTCTCCTTCCAACCCACCTCCACCGCGCTCACCACGGTGCTGGCGTCCCTGAACGGCGACTACGACATCGTGCTCGGCTTCGATGCCAGCCTGGGCGGAGCGCAGAGCTACTTCACCAGCCCCAGCATGCGAGCCTTCAACACCCTCACCGATCTGCTCCCGCTCCACGGCTACTGGCTGCACCTCACCACCGGCGGCACGCTGGCCTTGACCGGGACGCCGCTCCCCGCAGGGACGACCCTGGCTCTGACCCCTGGCTGGAACCTGGTGGGCTATAGCGGCACGTCACCGGAGCCACTGGCCACCGCCTTCGGGCACTTGAACAACGCCGTTGATATCACCCTCGGCTTTGACGCGGGGCAGGGCGGCGCGTTGAGCTACTTCACCGCTGCCAACATGGCGCCCTTCAACAACCTCACCACCCTGCAACCGAATGCCGGCTACTGGCTGCACGTCACGGGGAGCGGGCAGCAGTGGGCGGGGAATTGATTGTGTGAAGACCGATGCGACGAACCCGCGTGAAAGACAAAACCCCGGGCTCATCACCGGCTCAAGGCCGAGAGAGGAGTACCCGGGGACTGTACTTGGTAGAATCTACCATCGAAGGGTGGTGAAGTCAACGGTCGATCTGGCGGCGCTCCGCGACACGATCTCGTCGCCACGGTTGGATGCCTGTCGTCGTTTGCCCTCCGATGACGACCTTACCCTGTTGGGCCGCTACGCATGGAACGTGGCGCTGAGCGAGGCGCTCTATCCCATCCTGCAGAGCCTCGAGATCGCGTTGCGGAATGGTATTCACCGTTCGGCAGCCGCGCCCCATTCGCACACGTTCTCGCCTTTCTAGACGATTGAATGGCATCCGAAAACTACGGAATCGAGTGTTCCGTCACGAGCCAATCTGGCAGTATGGGCATCTGGATCGACAGCACGCCGACATCGTGGAGGCCATCGGCTGGATAAGTCCACCCTACCGGGAGCTCGCCCGATCCTTAGATCGGTTCCCGAGCGTCCTGGCTGAAGGGCCCGAACCGTATCGTGAGCGGGTGGTCAGGGTATTAGACTCTCCCGTGGCGTCATGAGCTACCGTTTGGCTGCAGCGGAGGATGATGGCTCCCCTGCCCGGTCACGCCGTCTCGCACATTCGTCCCTCCGCGTGGAGTGACGCGCCACTGCGAGCCGGACTTGTTGGGGGTATGACCATGCACCCGAGGCGAGCATTCCGGGCTGTCAATCCACCGCTCCAGCACCTCGCCAGACTCCCCGTTGCTCATCGCCCCTGGCGACCTGGGATGCGGAAGGCGCCGAGCCCCTGGAGGGGCCGCTCCGGGCGCAGCACTTCAGCGAAGACCTGCCGGAGCGGCAACTCGATCCCCGGGAACAACGAACTGCTCAGGCGTTCATCCGCCAGCAGCACCACCGGCTGCCGGTAGCGGCCGTCTTCCCAGGTGTACTGGGCCAGACTGCGCGTCTCCGGGTCCACGATCCAATACTGGGGGACGCCGAATTGCTCGTAGACCTTCCACTTCTGGCCGCGGTTGGGCTGGTCGCTGGGGAGGTCGCGGAGTCGCGTGCTCTCGGAGAGTACTTCGATGATGAGGTCCGGTACCCTGGCGATCTCTACGGCGCTGATCATCGCCACACGCTCCTCACGGATGAAGAAGAGGTCCGGCTGAGGCGCGTTCTGGCGAGTGAAGCCAGCATCCAATATTACCGCGAGTGGCGCGGTGCGCGCCCTGCCGTAGCTGGCTCGCTGCGCCCGGCGTAGCCAGTCGAAGAGTTCCGCCACCACCGCTCCATGGTCGGGATCGGGCGAGCTCACCTCGAACGCTTCGCCGTGCAGCAACTCGTAGAAGTGGCCGTCGTCGGGCAGCGCGAGCAGGTCCTCGACGGTGTAGCGCCGGGTGGTGACTGCCATCTCATGTCCCTCTCTGCCCGACCGCCACGAGGCGCCTCCCCATCCACAGTACTGTTCGCCCGGCTGAACGAATGATCACGGCTACCGTAAACAAAGGTCAACTGGCGCGGGCGGGGCACGACGTGCCGCAAGAGGAGTGCCCGCTACGCAGTACCTTCAGGCAGCCTGCACTGGCCGGTAGTGCAGCGCCATTAACTGGTCAGCACGGAGAGCCAGGCTGGCATAGGTCCGACCCGCGTCATCGCTAAACTCCACTTCGAAGACGCCAGGGCGGAGCAACTCCACGACGGTACCCACCTGCCCGCGCCATACTCCTCGTTGGGGCAGATCCTCGGTGAGTGCGACGACATCAAGCAACTGAATATCCCGAACCATAGGTATTCCTTTCGCTTCCTCACAAAACGTAACAGCTCGTCAAGCGGGGGAAGTCTTCTTCTCGCCGCACGATCCAGCCGCTCCGGACGGTGGCCCGACCGGCTGGGCCAGTCAAGAGCACGTCAACATGATAGCGCTGTCCATATTCGTCTTGTTCGCCTTTGACGGCCTGCTCGTTCCGGGCGGCGGCGAGCAGCACGTCTCGCAACTCCTCAGCGTGCATAGCGGTATACCCAAGTGCCGTCTGAAGTCTCCGTGCCTTGTGGCGACCGCGGGGATGCTGGAGATTCAGACAATAGTCGCGCAACTTCCGAATGTCCACCACTGCACGGTCGGCGTTCGGCAATTTCACGAGCGCACACTCCCTCACGCGGCAACGGCCACACGCCTGGCCGCGCGCTCGCTCCGGGCGACAGCGCCAACGTGCGCCATTGCCAGATGCCTGGGTCGTCCCGCCCTCGCGCTCCGCTACCACTGTACCCGGCGCCAACACGGACCCGGAGACCAGCGCCACGGGGCACGGCAGTGTCCCCGTCACTAGACTGCCAATCGTCATCGCGGCCCTGAGAGTTGTTACGCCTCACTTTACTCGCGCGCGTGCTTGGCGAGACCTGCACTGGTGCAGCAGTCAGGTCATGCCCTACACTGGAGTGCTCGGAGGACAGGACACGATGGCGCCAATCGGCAACCGACCGGACTACGACCAGACGCTGAAGCGGCTGTTCGCCCATGCCCACGAGGGCATGCTGGCCTTGCTGCTGCCCGGCGCGCGCTGGCTGGGTGAACGCTCCCCGGAGTTGACGGCGGAGAAGCGCCTGGCCGACCTGGTCTGGGACGTGGCGCTCGGCAGCGGAGAACGCCTGCTGTTGCACATCGAACTGCAGACCAAACGGCCGCCCTGCGGGCGTCAGCGCCACATGATCGGCGAGCGGGTGGCGGAGTATGGCCTGCGCCTCTGGCGGCATCTGCGCCTTCCGGTCTATTCGGTCGTCATCTACCTGCGGGAGAGCGGCGGCATCCCAGCGAGTCCCTTCGTGCTGGAACGCGGCGGTGGGGAGGAAGGGCTGCGCTACCGCTATGGCGTGATCCGGCTCTGGGAAGAGCCGGCGGAGCAGGTGCTGGCGATGGCGGAGCCGGGGGCGTGGCTGTTGGCGACGTTGATGCGAGGTGAGCCGCTCACGACGCTGGAGACGGTGGCGGAACGGCTTGCCCGCGCGTCGCTGCCGCACAGCGAACGCGAGGAGTTGACGGGCATGCTGGCGGTGTTGGCGGGGCTGCGTTTGCCGCGTCCGTTGGTGGAACAGATAGTGAGGAGGAACCCAATGCTTCGTGAGTTGTTAGGAGAATCCAGTGTTGCTGAGATGTGGCGCGAGGAGGGCGAAGCGAGAGGTGAGGCCAAGGGCGAAGCGAGAGGCCGCCGAGAGTTGGTGCAGACGATCCTGGAGAGCCGCTTCGGGCCGCTGAACGCCGCAGAGGTGGCGGCACTGGGAACGGCGACGCCACCGGTGCTGCACGCGCTGGCGTTACACATTGCCACCGATTCGCGTGAACAGGTGCGAGCGCGGCTGGGTTTGACGTAAGCCTGGCACACGCCAGGCAGCTTGTACCTGGGACCGCAGCCCACGGTCGTACCCGCAGCGCCAACGAGTGCGCCGCAAGGTTTTGCGCAGCAAGCGAGCATTACGATGCGCCGCGACTGTCAGGGCCGCGATTGCAGGGCCCGCAAGCGGGCGCCCCCGGCCAAGTTACCGGGGCGACTGCGGTCGCTCGCGCGGTGGTGCTTGGTGCGACACGCGACCGCAGTCGCCCTCGTCGCTTGGCCGCCGATCGCAATCGCGGCCCTGCATTTCGGGGTATAAACGTCATTCGTCTGCTGCGCACTACCTTGCCTCATACACCGAACCAAAGGTCAGCCGGATGTCGTGCCTCCGTCATCATCCTGGTATACTCTCCCCCAGGGTCGCCCCCTTGCTCGTACTACTGCTGTGCGCCTGCCAGCCCGCGTCACGTGTACCGCGACCCAACGAACGAGGAGGCTCGTCATGTGGCCCAAGCTGAAAACACGCCTGCTGATCGCGCTCGTCGCGGTGTTGCCGATCCTGCCGACAGCCGGGCAACGCGAGCGGTAACCGCCCAAGGGAATGACGGAAAGGAACACACGAGATGCCACGACGCGGCCTTGGCGCCTGCCTCGGAGCGCTCTTTGCGCTGGCGCTTGGCCTCACGCCCGCTGACGGCGCGCCGGCACTGACGGTTACCGCCGCCATCCCCGTCGGCAACAACCCCCAAGGCGTGGCGGTGGACCCCGGCAGCCACACCGTGTACGTCGCCAACTACAGCGACAACACGATCTCGGTGATCAACGGCGGCACGAACACCGTCACTGCTACCATCCCCGTCGGCCACGGCCCCGACTTCATGGCGGTTGACCCCGGCAGCCACACCGTCTACGTCACCAACTGTTGCCTGGGCGGCAACACGGTCTCGGTGATCAACGGCGGCACGAACACCGTCACTGCTACCATCCCCGTTGGCAGCAACCCCGCAGGCGTGGCGGTTGACCCCGGCAGCCACACCGTCTACGTCGCCAACACGAACGGCCCCAGCGTCTCGGTGATCAACGGCGGCACCAACACCGTCACTGCTACCATCTCCGTCGGCGACTACCCCTTCAGCGTGGCGGTGGATCCCGGCAGCCACACCGTCTACGTCACTAACTTTGACACCACCAGGGTCTTTGTGATCAACGGCAGCACGAATACCGTCACCACTAGCATCCTCGTCGGCAACTGGCACGGAGGCGTGGCGGTGGACCCCGGCAGCCATACCGTCTACGTCGCCAACTACGGTGACAACAGCGTCTCGGTGATCAATGGCAGCACGAACACCGTCACCGCCACCATCCCCGTCGGCGGCCCCGGCGCAGTGGCGGTGGACCCCGGCAGCCACACCGTCTACGTCGCCAACCCCACCGGCAACACCGTCTCGGTGATCAACGGCGGCACCAACACAGTCACTGCTACCATCCCCGTCGGCGACCCCGCAGGCGTGGCGGTGGACCCCGGCAGCCACACCGTCTACGTCGCCAACAGCGGCGACAACACAGTCTCGGTGATCACCACCGCCGCGCCTGCGACGATTACCGTAAGTCCCACCACCGGCCCGACCGGCAGCGTCGTCACGGTCACGGGCAGCGGGTTCGCGGCGGGTCAACAGGTCAGCTTTCGATGGGATTCCAATCAGAACACACAACTCGCCAGCGTAGGCACGAACCAGTCCGGCGGATTCTCCACCACGCTGCATATCCCCGGAAGCTCCGATGCTTCGCTCGGTCAGCATGTCATTTCCGCCACCGATTCCCTTGGCCATACCGCAACCGTCGCCTACACTGTGCTTGCCGCGCCGTTGGTGCTGACTGTTTCCACGACGGTGCCATACGAAGCCGTCCAAATTCAGGGCGAAAGGGCACTGCAGATCACGGTGACACAAAACGGCGCTCCGGTGGTCGATGCTCTAGTTGGGCGGGTAGATAACAATCAGACCGTCGTGATCGGCAACACGGATGCAAAGGGCGACGTGGATACCACGTACGACGCCGGCGCTGATCCGATCACGGGTAGCCACACCACTACCTTCACCGCCCAGCAGCCAACCGTGAGCTCCGGCAGTACAACGAATACCTACTCGGTCGCGACAACCTGTTCTGTTCAGCATACCTTGAGTAATGGCGAGGCCTTCTGGATGGGGCAGGCGATACTGCTTCGAGATGCGATTCCAAACTTTACCGATCTATCGAACTGGCTACCGTGGAAAGCCGCCTCCGCCTACATTGGCGCAGCAGAGACGCTGAACGGTGTCCGGACAACCGCATCATCACCATGGTTCCCCCAGGGCGGCGACACCTATAACATGTCGATCTATAGGTATGACTCGGATTCTTCGGGAGTCTCAACCATCTATCGTCTCCTCGTGCAGGTTGTTCGTCAGGGCAAGGTCGCCTACACGGGCTCAATATACAGCCAGAACCTGGCTGATCTCACGGGTTTAGGATACGGCGTCAGCGGAGTCTCCCAACCACTGCCTTGCGGTGATTCAACACAGCAGGCACTTATTTTGCCTGACGGGCGGCAAGCCTCGGGCGTGGTCATGGGACGCCTCGGTTCACCAGGAAACCTGTACGTGACCGACTCTCTCGGGAGGCATACAGGGGCCGACCCAGTCACCGGCCAGGTCGTCCATGAGATCCCCGACAGCTACTACACAGGCCTCGGCACCGAGCCCCAGGTCATCGCGATCTTCCACCCCTCGACCGACGCCTATCAGTTCGCGGTCGTGGGTACGGGAACCGGCACGATCCATGTCGACACAGGCGGATTGGATGCCACACACAATGCGGTGCAACAGTCGACGGTGACGACCGTGTCTCCTGGGCAGGTCGTCACGCAGAACGTCGGAGGCGCCATTTTCGTCGCGCCGAATCTGCAGTCGTTTAACCTCACTGCGGGCTGGCACCTGCTCACACTCGGCGTACAACCGGCCTCCACCAAACTGCAAGACGTGCTGACCTCCCTCGGCAGCAGCTACGACATCGTGCTCGGCTTCGACGCCTCGAAGGGGGGCGCCGAGAGCTACTTCACTGCTGCGAGTATGGCGCCCTTCAACACCCTCACCGACCTCAAGCCCCTGCACGGCTACTGGGTCCACCTGACGACCGCAGGCACTCTGACGATCACCGGCACGCCGCTGCCGACCGGAACCACCCTGGCCCTGACGCCGGGCTGGAACCTGGTGGGCTATGGCGGCACGGCGCCGGAGCCGCTCGCCACGGCCTTCGGCCACCTGAACAACGCCGTCGATATAACCCTGGGCTTTGATCCCAGCCAGGGTGGCGCGCTGAGCTACTTCACAGCGGCCAACATGGCGCCGTTCAACAACCTCACTACCCTGCAACCCAACGCCGGTTACTGGCTGCACGTTTCGGGCAGCGGCCAGCAGTGGGCCGGGCAGTAGGCGCTTGATCGGGCGTGCTGCCCACTCCGCCTGGCCGAACGCGCTCGTTCACGCCGGACCGGCTTTCGGCGCGGAGCTTGTGCTCCTGGGCGCGGCGGTGGGGCTGCCGCTGCTGCTTGTACCGAGTGCGAGCAACCTGTTCGACCTCCCCAAAGCGGCGCTGCTCCGCCTGCTCGTGATCTGCCTCAGCCTCTTGCTCTATCGGGCGCTCCTGCGGGCGCCCCGCTGGCGCGACGCTGTGCAACTCCGGCAACTGACCCCCGTGTCGGCGGCGCTTGGCCTGGTCACGCTGACCTGGCTCGTGGCCGCCCTGCTCGGCGTAGACCGTCTGCGCAGTCTCTTTGGCTCCTACTACCGGCAGTTTGGCGTGGTCACCTTTGTCTGCCTGTTCCTTCTCGCGCTGGTCGCCGAACGCCTGTACCAGTCTCCTGCGGCCAGATCCAGGTTGATCCTCGCCGTCGTTGCCACGGCCGGCGCTGTGGCGCTGTACGGCCTGCTGCAGTTCGTGGGCCTGGATCCGCTGCGATTGCCGCTGCCACCCGGACGCAGGGTGGTGTCCACGCTTGGTCAGCCCAACGTTACCGGGGGCTTCCTGGCAATGGCGCTGCCCCTGACGCTGAGCGGCGCCCTCGCCGCGCGCCTGCCGCGCCGGCTGTCCCTCCTCAGCGCCGTTACCATCCTGCCCAGTCTGCTGCTGACGCAGTCCCGTGGCGCCTGGGTCGGCGCGGCGCTTGGCCTGGCAGCGACCGTCCTCCTGGTCTGGCGAGGCGGCAGACGGCCGCTCTGCAACGCCGCGCTCCTGCTGCTGGGAGCGGTGGCGTTGATCCTCGGCGCCACCGTGCTCCTGCAGCGGCCGACTGCCCTCGAGGGGCGACTCCGGCAGGAACTCACGCTCGGACGGACCAGCACGAGCGCTCGGCTGGCTGTGCTCGGGCCCACGGTCCGTCTCATCCAGGACCGACCCATCCTCGGCTATGGTCCAGAGACGATGGACCTCGTCTTCGATCGCGTGTACCCTCCAGCGTTGGCGCGCTATGAGCCGCGCCAGTCCGTCACCGACCGAGCGGACAACGAATTCCTGGATGCAGCCATCAGCGCGGGGATAGCCGGCGTGCTGGCCATGACCCTCTGGTATGGGGCGGTCGCCTGGGCGGCCTGGCGCAGCGTGTGTGGCGCACGATCGCCGGCCGAACGCTGGCAGCGAGCCGGCATCGCCGGGGCGCTCGCCGCCTATATGGTGCAGGAACAGTTTGGCTTCGCGTCCATCGCGGTGACCAGCACCTTTGTGCTGCTCACCGCTGTCGCCGCCGCGAGTGCCTGGCCGCAAACGCTGACGCCGCTAGGGCCGCCTCCGCCGGCACGCGCTCCCGGCAGGCTGCCCTACCGCATCGGTGTCGGCGGCGCCGTCTTGCTCGTACTGCTCCTGGTGGTGCGCCCGCTCGCCGCCAACGCCTTCTATGACAGCGGCCTCGCAGCGCTACGTCAGAGCCGGCCGGCCCAGGCCGCCGTCGACTTCCGCGTGGCCGGCGCCCTGGCGCCGCTTGAACCCAGCTACGACACCGCACTTGCCAACGCGGCGCTCGCCCAGACGGGTGGCGGCGAACAGGGCGGGCGCGATCTGCACTTCGCGGCGGCGTTGCGCAGCACCGGCATGGCCATCACCGCCGCGCCGCTTGATGCCCACGGCCGGCTCAATCTGGCCCTGGTTCTGGCGAATTGGTCGCTGCATGGGCATCCCGAACTGCGCCCACGCGTCGAGCAGTCCTTCGCCCGCGCCGTGCAAGCCAGTCCCTTTCGCGGCTACTACCGCCGCGATTGGGGACAGTACGAAGCAGCAGCCGGACACGCGCAGGCCGCCCAGGCGCAGTATGCTGCTGCCATCGCCCTCGACGACGGCGACCCGGCGAGCTATCGCGGCCTCGGCGAGGCGCTGCTGGCGGCCGGCAACCCGGCGGGAGCGCGGACCGCCTTCCTGGCTAGTCTGCGGCTGGACCCGTGGCAGCCGGACCTCCAGCGACGGATCACCCTCCTGGCGTCGCTCAGCGCGCCGTAAGGCGGAGCAACAGCCGCCAGCACCCAGCCAGCCCCAGGAGCAGCGCGGCAAGGAGCGCGGCAAGAGTCCGTGGCTCCGACGCGCCTCCTCCGCCACCGGTCTTGGGGAGTCTAGTCGGCTGCGCCATGACCGCGGCGGGGAGCTGGACCGGCACTGGGGACGGGGTGTGCGGTGGCTGCGCGGCGGTGAGGCTCGCACCGAACACCAGGTCGATGACGGCGCCAGGTGCCTGACAGCCCGATGGGACGACGACAGCGCCAGTGGCGCCGACCATGGCAGTACACGAGACCAGCACTGCGCCGCTGCGATCCAACACCTGGATCATCACCGGTGTTCCGGCCACAACACCGGCGACCGTTGCCGCCGTCACCACGACCGTACAACCGGACGGCGCCATCACCCGTGCCGCCGGTCTCCCCGCGACGGCGCCCGCACTCGTGCCGACTGGACCAGGGCAGGATGAGCGCACCGTCGCGGCAACCGCAAGCGTGGGGCCTCCGCTCGCCGGGACGTTCACCTGCACGGTAGTGGAAACGTCCCCGTGTGCCCCGGTCGCGACGGTGGTGGTGCTGGTTGCGATTGCGCTGGGCGTCGCTGTCGTCCTAGCGGTGGCAGCGGTAACCGTGCTGGTCGCCGTCGGCGCAGCCGTACTGGTGTTCATCGCTATCGGCGCCGGTACGCCGGAGCTAGTGGGCGTCGCCGACGCTGCTGGGATAGTCGTGCTCGTCGGCGCTGGTGCGTTGGTGGCGGTCGGAGGCACGTTAGTCGCTGTCGGAGGCACGGGTGTCGCCGTTGGCGCGATGGTCGCCGTTGCCGTGTTTGGCGGCGTCGGCGTGTTGGTGGGAGGGATGGTAGCTGACGGCGCAGGCCTGGCCGTGGCAGTGGGGATTACGGGCGGGGACGACGGGAGTGTCGAAGAGAGGGTCAGCGTCGGCGCCTGGTCAGGGGAGTCTGCAGCAGCCACCGGCACGAGTGTGGTGGCGACCACCGCGAGTTGGATCATGAGGCCGGCGACGCTGGCCGCCAGGAATAAACGTAGCATGGCCGGCGGCCGAGTGTAGCGAGTCAGGGGACACCGTCCTTCCCGTTCCATCTGTTCTCGGGGCGCCAGCGGCTTCTGCAAAGCGAGGGACCGCACTCGCCATGGTAGTACGTAGCCGGTTACACCCTGCTCGCTGAGGCAACCTAACGGCCGGCCCACCCGACGCCGCTGGGGCTATTTCCCTCTGGTGCCGAAGGTGGGAGTCGAACCCACACGCTCTTGCGAGCCTCGGATTTTAAGTTCTCAGGCAGGTGTGTTGTGGCGTCCGGCAGTGTCCGGTTTCCTCTGGATTCGTGCGTGAATAGTGCGGCAGCGTGTGGCAGTGTTTGCCAGTGTTGCGTTGTGATTAGGGGGAGCGTTAGGGGAATCCTAAAGAAGCTCCGGCAAGCGGCCTTAGACCGGGAAGCGTCGCGTGAGGAGCATGGCCATACCTTGAAACGTGAAGCCATGTTCGAGTCGGACAGCATGGGGCACATTCTCAAACCCCCATCGCCGGTAAAACCGCACGGCTCTCTCATTATCGGTATCCACGTACAGGCAGATAACGCCCTCGCGCTCATTGTGGCTTTGGGCCTCAAAGATCAGATGACTCATTATTTGGTCTGCAAATCGTTGCCCCGGCAGTGCCGCTTGAGGTTGTCCTTTGAACCTATCTTGAATGCCCACCATTGGGATCAAGCTCAACTGGCGCGGCTCGCTCTGCGCTATCGGCCAGGGCCAAGGCGACGGACCGAGAGACGCAAACCCTACGAGTCCATCTTCCTCTGTTGCGTATAGAGGGCATTTCCTAACTCATGCGAGGCCCTCCCAGGTGTGGGCGAGGACGCGTTTGGGGGAACGGATGAGGTCCGGGCGACCAGCCTCGGTAGCGGCGAGGGCGACGATGACGACCCCGGCGTAGGTGAGGGCGACGCGGGCGGCGATGGCGGACCAGCCGGTGAGGGGTGGGCGCTGGAGATGGAAGAACAGGAAGACCCGGCCGAAGAAGCGTTCGATACTGGAGCGTTTGCCGAATTCGTGGAGCGTCCAGGTGGGTGGGAGGCAGGAGCGGTTTTTGGTGCGTTTGGGGTTCCAGGGGCGCTGACGCGGAGCGGCCGTGCGCGAGCGCCTAAGACCGTGTGGATCCAGCGGATGAGGGCCAGTCCCCAGTAGGCGGCATCGAGGCGCACCACGCGGGGTCGCAGGGCGTAGAACTGGACGGCCAGGGTGAGCAAGCGTTGGGCGAAGGGGGCATCGTGGGCATTGGCCGGCCAGAGCAAAAACAGGACGGGCAGACCGGAACCCCGGCAGAGCAGCGTATGCACCCGGAAGCCGCGCAGGAAGCGGGTGGGATGCTGAGCGGGAGCGTGACCGACCGCCGCATCCGGGTCGTT
>DAIMXP010000089.1:0-29922 GCA_036734945.1 Chloroflexota bacterium | reverse complement strand
ACTACACCATCGCGCCCGCCCTGACGCCCTCAATTGTAAAAGTTATTCCGTGACGACTCCTTAGTAGCGAGACGGGCTATCCGAAAGGTTCCGCCGTTTGAGGTTGACGCGGATGCTATGATTGACTACTCGACAGCACATGTGCTTGAACAGGAGAGGAATCGTCAAAATGGTGCTTGACCGTAAGACCGCAAGCGCACTGACGGATGCGGAATTGGACGCCTACGTGGCAGCGTACCGGCAAGAGAATCCCCGAGTGGGGGAGGCATTGCGCCTATTCGGAATATCAGACCAAGCTTACCAAGACAGTCTAACGGCGCTCTACCGTCCCTCCGTATCTTGGACCAACCACGCAAACCAGCCAGCGCGATAGGCGTTTTCGTGGCGTCATTTGTTGATATCGTTGAGGAGATGCGTCTCGCCGGGATAGGCGCAGGCGTACCTTATGATCTTGATGGTGTTCGCCGGGCTAAAATCCGGCAGGTTGAAGCGGTTACAGGACGACCGCTGATCGTGTACGCTTCGGACATGACCTATCCGTCGAAAATGGGAAGCGATCAGTTGCTTGGTCTGATCAATTGGGATGATCGGGACTCATTCGCTGAAGCACTCCAAGGTGTCACTGGTGACACCTTGGACGTATTGCTCCAGAGCCCCGGAGGCTTGGCCGTTGCGACGGAAGCCATTGTAAAGGTATTACGCAGCCGGTTCGCGGATGTACGCTTTATTGTTCCCTTCATGGCAAAGAGCGCGGCCACAATGCTGGCGCTTTCAGGCAATCAAATCCTGATGGGCGTACCGGCAGAATTGGGTCCGATCGATCCGCAAATGCCGACAGGCCGGGGAGGGTACGCACCGGCCGATGCTATCCTCGAACAATTTAGGTTGGCGAAGAGGGAGCTAGCGAGTGATCCAACGGCAATTCCTGCGTGGCTTCCTATTCTCCAACAGTACGGGCCATCGCTCTTGGTTGAATGTCAGAACCAGCTAGATCTGTCTGAGCAACTTGTCTCCACGTGGCTGGCGAACTATATGTTCAGCGGGGAGCGGGATGCGGGCGATCACGCAGCTGAGGTGGCGAAAAAACTGAATGAGCACGATCGTTGGAAGTCACATGGTCGGCGAGTTGATATCGACTGGTTAAAGGGTCCCGAGGCGCGTATTAAAGTAATGGATTTGGCCAGCGATCCAATTTTGGAAGATGCAGTGATGCAACTGCACCTTGCGATCAGGGCTACGTTCTTTATCTCTCCTGCGGCATTCAAACTGGTGGAGAACGGGCAAGGCAACGGAATTATTGGAAACGCTCGAGTATTCAATGTCCAGCTAGCGCCTGCGCCGAGTCCACAGCCGGACCAACTGCCTGCCGCACCCGCACCTGGATCTGGCGGTGCTTTACCACCACCCCAACCGACGCCTTCTGGGCAAAAAGGAATGCCCCAAAACCGTCAGCAGCGCCGAAGTCGAAAGAGGTAGGTGTCAGTTCCGCAAGCGGCACTGCGTCACTGGACCGCCACCAAATCACCCGCACACCACCCGCCCAGCCGAGAGGTCAATGGCTGAACTGACGCCGGGCGCACGACCGCCGGTACCCTCGGCGGCGTATTTCCCCCTAACGCTCCCCCTAACCACAACGCAACACCGGCAGACACAGCCACACACTGCCGCACAATTCACGCACGAATCCAGAGGGAAACAGACACTGCCGGACGCCACAACACACCTGGGCTAGAACTTCGGAACCGTAGGTCGGGGGTTCGATTCCCTCCTGGGGCGCACCACCGAAGCAAGCATTCCGCAGGAATCATTGCAGGAATCAGCGCCGAGCCCGGCGGGGCCGGCAACAGGCGAACGTCATGGTCGCGCGACGCCAATACGACCACACCTGCTGGAGTAGCCTCTTGTGGCTCACGGCTGAGATCCAGCGCGAGGACCTCAAGGGTGATGTCGAGAAACCGTACGTGATGGGTTGCGGCTCGGCCGCGGTCGCCTCGTAGCTGAGCGGTCCGCCCAGCAAGCCGACCGAAACGGTGTACGCCAATAGCTGGTAGAGATCCCGGTCCTTGCCGCCGGCGCCACTGACGCGCTTATACTTCGCCTTGCCGACTCCCCCAACGGACGCTGTGGTCAGTTCGTGGCTGTCCTCTGAGGGCAGCATGTCAATCGCCACCAGCATTAGGCCAGATTTCGGTCGGATCGCCATGAAACATTAGGCCAGGTCGCCACGAGCGATTAGCACCCAAAGGGTACCCGCCGGCGGCGTAGAGACGCCACCATCAGCGCTCGAAAGGAGCGTGTGATGGGTTACCGGGAGATGAGTCGAATGGACATGGTGGAACTGGTCCGGCGCTGGCAAGCGGGCGAGAGCGTGCGGGGGATCGCGCGCCAGACGCGGGGGAAAAAAGTGATGAAAGTCAACTAGAATTGCCGGCGACTGGAACTACCATATCCGCCAGGCGCTGCTGGCGCCGCTCGACGATCTGGAGAGCCGCTTCTACGTCGCCACGGTGGGGGAGGAGATTATCAGCCAGGCGATGATCGGCGGGGCGCGCGGCTGCGACATCCTCGGCGGCGTCTACACCGCGCCGACCTGGCGGCAGCGCGGCGCTTACCGCCAGCTCATGGCCGCGCAGATGGAGGATTGCCGGCGGCTGGGCTTTCGCGTCCTCACCCTGGATACCGGCTTCGAATTGATCTGCACGTCTGGGGTAAGGTGGCCTGAGCGAGGACGGGACGGCCATGGATCAGACGGCGTTGGCTCGTTGTTCTCGCGCCACGTCACGATGCCGGCCGGACGGCTCCGCTGCCGCTGATGGCCACCTTGCAGCCGCGCTCGGCCGCCTGCGCCATGGCCTGGGTGACGGCGACGGCCTGGGCGCCCTCGCGTAGCGTCGTGCCAAGTTGCTCGGTGGACGCGCCACTCACGAGGTCCGCGAAGTGGTCGAGCATGGCGCCCGTGGCGTCGCCCTCACCGGCCGTCTCCACCTGCTCGATGTTCAGTCCCTCCGGACCGTTGCTCGATCCCGGCTTCGTAATCGGCTCGTGCCGCACCACCTGGATGGTGCGCCGATCGTGCGTGGTCATGTTGCCGCGGCGGCCGATGATTTGCAGGGTGTTACCGGCCTGCACGCCAAACATGCTGGAGACGAGGGTGGCGGAGCGGCCGCCATCGAACTCCACGATCAGGGCGAACTGCTCGATCGTCTGGTCACCCTGCAGCCGGCCCCGCCCGATCTGGGCGAAGGCGCTCTCCGGCGAACCGCCCATCGACCAGAGCGCGAGGTGGATGGTGTGGGTCGCCGTGTCGACTACCCCGCCGTAGTGCTCGGGGGAAAAGTACTGCGGCCCCATGGGGCCGCGCTGGACGGTGAACAGCCCCTGCAGCGGCTCAATCTCCTGGGCCAGACGGTGGAAGGTCTGGCCGAAGCCGCTCAGACGGAACTGGTAACCGACCATCCCGACGATGCCGGCCTTCTCGGCGGCCTCCGCCAGCGCGAACGAGGTCTCGGCGGTATCGGCCAACGGCTTCTCAATGAAGACGTGCTTACCCGCCTTGATGGCTTCGGCGGCGAGCAGCGCGTGAGCGCCGGCATTCGTGGCGATGAGGACCGACTGCAGGTCCGGCCGCGCCAGCAATTCACGGAAGTCGCGCACGCCCGGCGCCTGCAGCCGCTCACTCGCCGCGTTGCGCCGGGCGTCGTCGAGGTCGCACACCGCGACGAGCTCCAGTTTGCTGGACTGTCGTGCCCACTCACCCTGCGCGTTCACGCCGCGTCCGCCGCAGCCGATCAGCGCCGTTGTCACGGCCATGCCGGTTCCTCCCCATCCACTGAACACCGTCGAACTGCCATACCACGGCGCGGCTTCACTCGGCCTGAGTGAAGCACGAGTTGGCTGCTGCGTCAAGCAGATCATCAGGGGTCCCGCCAGACCGGGCGGCGGCCATGACCCGGTAGCTATCTGCGAGATGTTGCGCCATCGCCTCGGCAGCCACGTCGGCGTTGCCGGCTCTGATGCCGCAATCCAGCAGCGTACGCAGCGAGCGGTTCAGTTGTTGCTGCTGCGCCGCGCTCACCGGGACCGTCCGATGGACCAGGTAGTGGTAGAGCACTTCCATCGCGGCGCCGAGCAAGCGGTTCTCTGAGGCCTCGGCCAGCGCCGAATGGAACTCCAGGTCAAGGACCGCGTAGGCGTCGCGCTGCCGCGGCGGCTGAGTTGAGCCGGCCATCGCATCCAATCTGGCCAGGAGCGATGTCAGGTCTGCCATCTGCGCCGGCGTTGCTCGTGCCACGGCCAGCCTGGCGGTCTGGACCTCCACAGCAAGCCGCATCTCGGCCATCTCGCTGAGGTTGACTTGATCGACGTCCAGCAGCAGTCCGATCGCCCGCTGGAGCTAAGCATGTGGCCATAACTTTGGCATAGCTCCCTCCAGAGGAGATCGGCTGCAAAAGCATGCCTTTGTTCTGGCTACGTGCTTAGTTCTGCCACACGAGCAGTGTAGATATTGGCGGTAATAGCGATGCCGCTATGGCCCAAGATGTCGCTAACCGTCTTCAGCGGTACCCGCGCCTTCAGCATCAAGGTTGCCGCTGAATGCCGTAGCCCCTATCTGTCAATATAGGGTGAGACACGGAGACCCCGGAAAATAGTGTAGAAATGAACAGGGCGGGGAAGGAAAAAGCATCGTGACGACATCGACGCTGGCATCCCGCAACGGTAGCCATATCAACGGTAGCCATGCCACTCCGGACTTTGAAGTGCCTGCCCAAGCGCGACGGCGCAAGCTGTCGGCCTCTTATAAGTTGCGCATCTTGTGCGAAGCCGATGGCTGCAAGCAAGGCGAGGTAGGCGCGCTGCTGCGCCGGGAAGGACTGTACTCCTCGCAGTTAGCGACGTGGCGCAAGCAACGCCAGGACGGCACGTTGACGGCCCTGGCTCCCCAGCGACGCGGCCGTCCGCCCATCGTCTCGGCCGAGGCGACCGCGCTGGCGGTGGTGCGAGCTGAGAACGAGCGGTTGACCCGGCAGCTCGCCGCCGCCGAGGCCATCATCGACATCCAAAAAAAAGTCTCGTCGCTCTTGGCGTTGACACTCTCCAGCGCCGTGCCTGGACCGCAGCCATGATGGACGCCGCGGTCGCCCTGGCTCCCGCGGAACGGCAGACCGTCCTGGACGTGCTTCACGCCCCGCGCTTTGTGGACGCTGCTCCAGCCGAGGTCTATGCCACCCTCCTGGACGAGGGACGCTACCTGGCCTCCGAGCGCACCATGTACCGCCTGCTCGCTGCCCAGGGGGAGACTGGCGAACGGCGTCGGCAACTGGTCCATCCGGCCTATGCCAAGCCGGAACTGCTGGCTGACGGCTCCAACCAGGTCTGGAGTTGGGACAGCACCAAACTCCTGGGGCCGGTGACCTGGTCCTACTACTATCTCTATGTCCTGCTGGACATCTACAGCCGCTATGTCCCCGGTTGGTTGCTTGCAGACTGCGAGCAGGCGGCCCTGGCCGAACGCCTCATCGCCGAAACCACAGCCAAGCAACACATCCCCGCCGGCCAGCTCACCCTCCACGCCGATCGCGGCACAGCGATGACCTCCAAGCCCGTCGCCTGGCTGCTGGCTGACCTCGGCATCACCAAGAGCCACAGCCGACCCCACACCGCCAACGATAACCCCTTCTCCGAGGCCCAGTTCAAGACGCTCAAGTATCGACCGGACTTCCCGGCCCGCTTCGGCAGCCTGGACGACGCGCGAGCGTTCTGTCACCGCTTCTTTGCTTGGTACAACACCCAGCATCGCCACGCCAGCATCGGCTACTTCACCCCAGAAGCTGTCCACTCCGGCCAGGCCCCCGAACTGCACCGTACTCGCTACCAGGTCCTCGCCACCGCCTACGACGCCCACCCCGAACGCTTCGTCCGGCACCAACCCGTCCCGCCACCACTACCCACCGCCGCCTGGATCAACCCGCCGACCATCACGGCAGAACAGGAGGTTGCACACTAATATCGCCCATCCAGTGTCTCAGACCTATGGACAGGTTCCGTCCCGCCGTGCTATAGTACTGCCCGAGAAGCGAGCCGCGCTCAACGCAGGAAGGTCTCTGCCGCCGATAGCATACGCCTGTTTCGGCACGCAGTGGCCGTATCTGGAACAGCGGGGGCTCGACTGAGGCCGTGAACGAATCTCGGGAGGAACAGCAAGATGGCCGATATGACGCGCCGTACCTTCATCCGCTGGGCCACCGCGCTCGGCGTCTCCACTACTTCTGGATCGCTGCTTGCGGCGTGCGGCGGTACGGTTACCACAGGGACGTCGTCCGCCGCCGCTGCGGCGACCTCGTCAGCTGTCGTGGCGACGACAGCGGTATCGTCCGCCGTTCCGGCTACGACAGCGGTATCGTCCGCTGCCCCGGCCACGACGCTGGCGACGAGTACGGCTGTCTCATCCGTCCAGACGACGGCGGTGTCGGCGGCCCCGGTCGCCTCCCAGGCAAACACGACCGGAGCGAAGGTGACCTTGCGCTACACCTTCGACAATACGCCGGGAGAGGCGACGTGGCATAAGAAAGTCAACGACGACTACGCCAAGCTGCACCCCGAGGTTACGTTGCAGGCAGAGCAGGCCACTGGCGATTGGGTGACGAAAACCGTTGCCCAACTGGTGTCTGGGACCGGCCCCGACATCGTGCTGGGATTCGGTGCGACGTTCTTTCAACTCGCGGCGACAGGGGCCTTCGACGATCTGAGCGCGCCGATTAAACAGTGGGGAGCGAACTACGATCTCGCCGATATCTATCCCGAGGCGCTGAAAGAGCTGCAGATCGGCGGAAAGCAATATAGCATCCCCTACTGCTTTGATCCCGTCAGCGTCTTCTTCTACCTCAAGCCCGTGTTGCACGATGCCAATATCCCCTTTCCCAACGATACCTGGACCTATGATGACTTCCAGAAGGACCTCATCGCCCTGACCAAGCAAGACGCCAGTGGCAAGACCGTGCAATGGGGATATAACGGCGCGGAGAGCATTGCCGGCTGGGGCTACGTGCGAACCTACCCCGCGATCTGGGCCTATGGCGGTGATAAATACAACGCCGACATGACGCACTGTATGCTGGCCGATCCCGAAGCCCTCAAGGTCCTCGACATGTACTATAACCTCAAGGTCAAAGACAAGACGTCACCGACGGCGGCGGACAGCGGTAAGTTGAACTACTACCAGATGTTCGCAAACGGCCAATGTGCGATGCAGACGACCGGGCCCTGGGCGATCGGTACGTACCAGAACACGGTGAAAGGTGCCATTCTGAAGGACAACTGGGATGTCGGCCCGCCGCCCAGCGGCCCCAAGGGACGCTTCATCCTGGCGGCGGGGAACGACTGGGGATTGAATAAGAACGGGAAGAACAAGGCGGCCGCGCTGACGTTGCTGCAGTATCTCACTGACAAGGACCGCTCCAAGGAAGTGGGCTCGATTGCGCGGCGCGTACCAGCCCGACTCTCGGCGGGCAACGCCTTCGTTCAGCCGAACACGACGCCGACAAACCAGACGGTATTCCCCCAGAGCCTTTCCTACGCGCGGGTCGAGCGGCTGCATCCGACACAGGAGGCCAAGATCGCGGAGATCCTCACGACGGCCTGGAACCAGATCATTGTCCTGAACAAGGCGGCGCCCGGCCAGATTATGCCCGAAGCCGTCTCGAGGGTCGATGCACTGCTCAAGCAGGGCTAGTGAGTCACCATGAGCCGGGTCGCCTTGATGAGCGCGCCGACCGAGGGCCGTGGATCGGTGATGCACGGGTGACGGGGGCGCGTCTCCCCTGGGACGCCATGCTGCAGGTGCCTGTGGAGCAGTTGGCCGACCTGTCACGTGTGCCGGTGCGCATCTTCCCGAGCGCCGACGCACTCTTTCAGCAACTGGCCCGCGAGACGGCGGATTTGATCGCCGCGAGCCAGCAGTCACCGACTCCACTGCGCATCGTCTGGCCGGTCGGCCCGAAGCGGCACTTCCCCTTGCTCGCGGCCATCTGCAATCGCGAGCGGATCTCCTGGCGCAACACCTTCAACATTCAGATGGACGAGTGGTTGGACTGGAGCTGCCGTCTCCTGCCAGAACACCACCCGTTCAACCTGCAGACCTATCTCCGCCGCGAACTCTGGGACCGCCTTGAGCCCGGCTTGCGGCCCAGCGAGACACAGATGGTCTTCCATGATCCCTTGCATCTGGATCAGGTGGACCGCACGATCGACGACCTTGGCGGCATTGATGTGGTCTTCGGCGGATTCGGCTTCACCGGACATATCGCCTACAACGAGCCGCCGACCAGCCGCTGGACGGAGATCACCGACGAGGCGTTCTGCGCGGCACGGACGCGCATCGTGCCGACGAACGACGAGACCTTCATCATGCACGCCCAGCGTTCGACCGGTGGGAACACGCGGCTGGTCCCGCCGATGGGCATCACGCTGGGCATGAAGGATTTGCTTGCGGCGGGGAAGATCCGCCTCGTTTCCGACGGCGGAGCATGGAAGCAGACGATCTTCCGCGTGCTCTGCCTGCACGAGCCCACCGTCCGGTACCCCTGTACCTTCGTGCAGTTGCACCCCGATGCCGAAGTGATGGTTGATGCGACGACTGCCGCCTGCCCGCCCGCGCTGTTCAATAACTGAGACGGAGTGCAGGGGGCGATGCGGCGACCACTGTCCGAGGTGCGGGTGCTGGTGCTCGGTGCACACACGAGCGCGCTGCAGTTCGGCGTGGCCCGATTCCCGGCTCCCGGCGACTATCTGGTTGCCCGGCGCTTTCGCCACGCCGCCGACGGCGGTAAGGGGTCCAACCAGGCGCTGGCGACGGCCCGGCTTGGTGCCCAAGTAACCTTGCTCAGTGCCGTCGGCGACGATGCGGCCGGTCAGGACGCGCTGTCGTACATGCGACAACAGGGTGTCGATGTCAGTCGGGTGCTCGTGAGTACCCGGCACCCGACCGGACTCGGCGCCGGGTTCTATCTGGATGACGGGACGGTCATGGGGGCGACATACCTTGGCGCGACCGTCGAGATCACCCGGGACTATGTGCGAAGCCATCGCGACGCCTTTGCGGACGAGTACGATGTTTTTCTCGCCTCCCTGGAAGTGCCAATGGAGGCCGTGGAGGCGGCCTTGACCATGGCGGCGCAGATCCCGCACGTCGTCCTCAATCCCGCGCCCGCCGATGACTTGCCACGCCGGCCACTCCCTAGCATCCATGTGCTCACCCCCAATCAGCCGGAGGCACGGCTCTTGGCGGGATTTGCTCCAGAGGGGTCGGAAGCGATTGAGGAGGTGGCACGCCGCGTTGCCGACGTGTTTCGTGTTCCCACCACCGCCATCACCCTTGGGAGTGGCGGCTGTTACCTTCAATGGGAGGGGCGCGGCCAACTGCTGCCCTGTCCTGTGGTGCTGACGGTCGATACCTCCGGCGCCGGTGACTGTTTCAACGCGGCGTTCAGTCTGGCGCTGGCCGTTGGTTGCGACCCGCCGCAGGCGGCCCGCTTCGCCATGCGGGCCGCCTCTTTTTCGGTGACCATGGTCGATTCGTGGCCCGCCTTCCCGACGCTGGAGGAGGTGATGCGCTTCGGCGGTCATGTCGAGTAGGTCCGGATGGCGAAGAGAAGCGGCCACTGCCGGCCGTGATGGCAGGGGGGACCCTGGCATCAGACGCATGGTAGCCTCGTTGGTGCCGGGGGTCTCCGGAATTTGGAGTTGGAGGAAGTTCGCTTGGATACGCGTCGTCCCAAGATCGCGCTCATCGGCGCCGGGAGCGCCAGCTTCGGCCTTGGTGTGCTCCGCGATGTCGTGCAGAGCCCGGAGCTGCGCGGGAGCACGCTGGCGCTGGTGGATATCAACGAACAGGCCGTCACGACGATTGCCGACCTGGCGCAGCGCCTCAGCGACGCGGCTGGCGCCGGGCTCGTGATCGAGCCTACGACGGAGCGACGCGACGCCCTGCACGATGCTCAGTTCGTCGTGGTGTCCATCGAGCGCGAGCGTGAGCGGCTGTGGCGGCTGGACTTCGATGTCCCGAATCGGCATGGCATCCGTCAGGTGACCGGCGAGAACGGCGGGCCGGGGGGGCTCTTCCACTCGCTACGGATGATCCCGCCCGTCCTCGAGATCGCCCGCGATATGGAAGAGGTCTGTCCGCACGCGCTGCTGATCAATTTCACCAATCCGATGAGCCGGATCTGTCTCGCCCTGTCGCGCCACACGTCGCTGCAGTTCGTCGGGCTCTGCCACGGCATCCATAACCACGTCCCGCGTCTCGCGCGGATCATGGACATCGACGCGAAGGATATCGAACCGAAGGCGGCCGGCATCAATCACTTCACCTGGATCCTCGACCTGCGCCGCAAGAGCACCGGTGAGGATCTCTACCCGCTCCTGCGCGAGGCCTCCCGCAGCTATGACCCGGCGTACCTGCCGCTCGATCGTTACCTGTTCGAGCAGTATGGCCTCTTCCCGTCACCGAGCGACGACCATCCCGCCGAGTATCTCCCCTACGCCTGGGAGTTCTGCGGTTTGCGTGGTCCCGACCTGGAGGGTGGCGCCAGCTATCGCGACAACCTGTGGGCGCGCATCCACCGCATCCTAGCCGGACAAGAGCCGATCACCGATTTGCTCACGAAGCGCTCTGGCGAGCGTGCCGTGGACATCATCGTCTCGGTCGTCACCGCGCGAAACGGCTACGAATGGGCCGTCAATATTCCCAATCGCGGCCACATTGCCAACCTCCCCGACGGCTGCATCGTCGAGGTCCCGGCAGTGGTCTCCTCGTGGGGAACGCGGGGCTTAAGCGTGGGATCCTTGCCGGAAGGCATTGCCGCGCTACTGCGCACTCAGGTCGCCGTCCAGGAACTGGTAGTGGAGGCGGCGGTCACCGGCGACCGTCGGATCGCGCTGCAAGCCTTACTGGCCGATCCGGTGGTCCAAAGCGCCAAGGCGGCCGAACAGACGCTAGATGAGCTCCTGCGGCTTGAAGCGGACTATCTGCCACAGTTTGCTTGAGTGGCGGGTGCGGAAGCGGCCTGCTCCGTTCGGCGGTCGATCGTGTGCCACCGCCCCGGGTGACAGCTGCCGGTTGCTGAGCAGGCGGGCGACGGCCAGGATCGTGGGATCGCCGCAGGCCGCCTGTTGGAGACTGGGCGGCAGACAGCCGGTGCTCCAGAGGAAACGATCCGTCTCCTCGGGGGAGAGTCCCAGGCCGGCGGCAAGGGCCAGCGCCACCTCCCCCGTGGGCGTGCCCCGGACACCGCTCTCCAGGCGGTTGATGTAGCTGGCGTTGACGCCGGCGACGAGACCGAGGGCCGACTGGGAGCGCGCCGCCCGCAGGCGGAACGCGGAGAGCAGGTCGGCGAAAGAGGCGGCGGGATCGTCCAGGGTGCGACGGGGCGGCAGCGGCAGGAGCCGGGGCCGGCCGCTGCGCTTGGGTGTCTGGTATGGATCGTCGGATCGCTGGACCGAGAGCACGTGCTCCTCCCGTCCGATGCCGTCGCCTGCCAGTGTACGGTACCGCCGCTGTCGCCGGTCGCACGCTCCCTGCCCAGCAGGCGGTAGCACACCAGCCGAGGCGTGCGCTGTTAGCGGCGTGGGCGGTGCTGCAGCCGCTGCAGGATGCTGAAGGGGTAGTCGGGATCGCGGAGCAGCGTGACGAGGTTGACAAGAGTGATCAGGACGATGCAGGCCACCCAGAACCAGATCGCCGGTCCCACGCGCGGCAGGAGGACGACGAAGCCAAAGGCAAGCAGGGCGGAGGTGCCGAGCAGTTCGAACAGGAACAGCGCCCGCCGGATCAGGCGGTGGGCGCGTGGTGACGGGACCAGCGGCTGCTCTTGCGGCGTCACTGGGCGGTCGCCAGCAGGGTGTAGCGGAGCGCCGGCCCCTCGGCCTCGATTAGCAGCGGGTAGGCGCCATCGGCGGCCACCGGGACCGCTTTCCGGCACGGCTCCTGAAAAGAGCAGAGGATGGTGGTAGAGATGCTCGCAGCGGCGTAGCTGGGGAAGGTGCCCGGGGCGCCCAGGAGCACGCTGAAGCCGCTGCCAGCGGCGGTGACCTGCACCGTGAAGGTCTGCCCGGCGCGCAAGGTGACGGCATACATGGCCTCTGACAATCATTGGAACCAAAACATACGCTAAGTTGGGCGTGGTCCTACTCGGCGCCGCTGCGTCGTTCCCATTCCCGCGCCTTGCGCTTGGCCGCCTCACGATTGGCGGCGATGTACCCCTCGAGGCTGCGCAGGGACTGGTGCCCGCTGAAGCGCTGGAGTTCCACCTCGGTGTAGCCGTGCGCCGCCCGCACCGTGATCGCGGTGTGGCGGAGCTGGTGTACGTCCCAGTCCGGCGTCAGGCGCTTCCAGCGTGTATCGGCCTGCCGGTAGGAGAGTCGGGCATAGCCCTCGGCCGTCAGGTCAGCCCGCCGAGGACAGCGGGCCTTCCGACTCGTGATGAACAATGGCCCCCAGGCCGGCTCGCCACGCGCCTTGAGGTAGGCATCGAGATAGCGGCCGACCCGCCGCGAGAAGAAGAGTTCGCGCTCACGATTGCCCTTGCCATGGATGCGGATGGCCCGCTCCGCCCAGTTGAGATCCTCGACATCGATGGCCAGTGCTTCCGCGCAGCGCAGTCCGCCATCGTAGATCAGCCAAAAGAGGGCGCGATCGCGGGCGTCGTGGATGGCACGGAGGACGGCCTCGACCTGGGAAGGGTCGAGCGCGCGCGGCTTCGCTCGGGGTTGGGGTCGGCGCTCCAAGCCGTGCACAGGGGCATCGGTCAGCCAGCCGTGCTGCCCGCACCAGCGCACGAAGCTGCGCAACGCCGCCAGGCGGCGATTGGACGTGCTGGCCGCGAGCGGTTGCAGCGCGGCCAGAAACCCGGTCGTGCGTTCCCGTGTCAGCGCCGTCACCGGCTGGTCGTGCAGGGTGGCGAGGAGCGGCGCCAGATCTTGGGCGTAGCTCTGGCGGGTGCGTTCGGCAAACTGCGGCCGGGCGAGGAAACGCTGCAGGGCGTCTGGGAAGCTCGGCGGCGGCGCTGGGGGCGGGTCGGTCAGGACCATGGGGCTGCTCCTCCCGCAGAGAATGCGTGCTGCCGGCTAGCATCACCAGGGGCTCGCTCCGTGGTGCGCCAGGGGGCGCGCTGCTCGTGTCCGGAGAGCATATCGCACCCAATTGGCGATTCGCTGCGATAGCGGCGCCGGTCGGCCGCCACAGCAGCATGAAGGCAGAGACGGCGTGCCGGTCGACTTCCTGACGCCCGAACAGGAGACGCGCTACGGTCGCTATGCTGACGACCCGACGCCGGAGCAGCTCGCCCAGTACTTCCACCTTGACGACGCCGATCGGGACCTGCTGGCCGAGCGCCGGGGCGACCACAACCGGCTGGGCTTCGTGGTGCAGTTATGCACCGTCCGCTTCTTGGGCACCTTTCTCGCCGATCCCACCGCTGTGCCGGCCAGCGTCGTGGCGTACCTGGCGCGTCAGGTAGGCATCACGGACCTGTTCTGTCTGGCGCGCTATCTCGACCGTCCTCCCACGCACCGAGAGCATGCCGGCGAAATCCAACGGCGCTTTGGCTACCACGACTTCACGGACCAGCCCGGGCACTTCCGTCTGCTTCGCTGGCTCTATGCCCGCGCCTGGGTGAGTGCCGAGCGGCCCAGCGTCCTGTTCGACCTGGCCACGGCGCAGTTGGTGGAGCGCAAGGTGCTGCTGCCCGGGGTCACCGCACTCACCCGGCTCGTCGCGAGCGTGCGAGATCGCGTGGCCGAGCGGCTCTGGCGGATCCTCGCCGCGCTGCCCTCGGCGGCACAACGCGAGCGGTTGGAGCAACTCGTGGTCGTCCCGGAGGGATCGCGCACGACCCCCCTCGACCGACTGCGCCACGCCCCGACCCGCCTCAGCGTGCCCGGACTGCTGCACGGCCTCCACCGCGTGGAGGAGCTCCGCGCCATCGGTGTGGGCGGCCTGCACCTGTCGGTCATCCCCCCGAGCCGGCTTAAAGCGCTGGCCCGCTATGCCGCCGTCACCTGGTCGCCCACGATTGCTCGCATGCCCCCGGACCGGCGCGTGGCGACGCTGCTCGCTTTCGTCCGGGTCTACGAAGCCGTGGCCCAGGACGATGCCGTCGACGTCTTCGTCCAATTCTTCGGCGAGCGCATGACCACGGTGGAACACCGCGGGGCGCAGGCGCGCCTGCGCACGCTGGGCGATCTCGACATAGCGGCGCGGCTGCTCCGCGACGTCTGCCGCCTGGTGCGCGATACCGAGGTGCGCGATGGCGACCTCCGGGCGACGATCATTGACCGGATCGACGCGGGAGACATCGACGTCGCCATCGCCACCGTCACGGCACTGACGCGGCCGCCGGAGGACCACCACTACGACGATCTCTTGACGCGCTACAGCATGGTGCGGCAGTTCCTGCCCCGGCTGCTGCGCACGCTGCGCTTCGGGGCCGCCAGCGGCGGCCAGCCGGTCCTAGACGCGCTGCAGTTCTTGCGCGACATTGAAGGGCAGCGCCGGCCGGAACTCGCCGAGGCTCCCAAAACCCTCATCACGAAGGCCTGGAAGCCCTACGTCCTGGAGTCCGGCCAGCGCGTGGACCGGCGCGCCTACACCTTCTGCACGCTGGAGCGGCTGCGTGACGGCCTGCATCGGCGGGACATCTATGTCCAGCCCGGCGAGCGCTGGGGCGATCCCCGCGCCAACCTGCTCCAGGGCGCCGACTGGGAGGCGGCCCGCCCGCAAGTGTGCCGGAGCCTCAGGCACGCACTCGATGGCGGCGTGGCCCTGGCGCGACTCGGCAAGGCGCTCGATACGGCCTACCGGCAGACGGCCGCCAATCTGCCGGCGAACCGGGACGTCCGGATCGAGCGGGTGGACGGCAAGGATCGGCTGGTCCTCACGCCGTTGGAGAAGCTGGACGATCCGCCGAGCTTGCAGGCGCTGCGAGAGCAGGTGGCCTCGCGCCTGCCGCGTATCGACCTGCCGGACGCCCTGCTGGAGATCCAGGCCCGCACCGGCTTCGCCCAGGAGTTCACCCACCTGAGCGAGGGCAACGCCCGCGTGGCCGACCTGCCCACCAGTCTCTGCGCCATCCTGCTCGCCCAGGCGTGTAACGTGGGGCTGGAGACGGTCGTGCAACCTGGCGTCCCCGCGCTGACCCAGGATCGCCTCCTCTGGGTGCAGCAGAACTACCTGCGCGCCGAAACCCTCCTGCGCGCCAACGCTCGGCTCGTCGAGGCCCAGTCCCGCCTCCCGCTCGCCCAGCGCTGGGGCGGCGGCGAAGTCGCCTCCGCCGACGGGCTGCGCTTCCAGGTGCCGATCCGCACCATCAACGCCGGGCCGAACCCGAAGTACTTCCCGGGGCGCGGCGTCACCTATTTCAATTTCACCAGCGACCAGTTCAGCGGCTTGCACGGCATCGTCATCCCCGGCACACCCAAAGAAGGTCCCTACCTGCTCGCCGGCCTGCTCGAGCAGCAAACGAGTCTGCACCCAACCGAGATCATGACCGATACCGGCTCCTACACCGACCAATTGTTCGGGTTGTTCTGGCTGCTCGGCTACCAGTTCAGTCCCCGGCTGGCCGACGTCGGGGATGCCCGCTTCTGGCGCATGGATCGCACCGCCGACTACAGTCCCTTGAACGGCGTCGCCCGGCAGCATATCAACACCGCACTGATCGCGCAGCACTGGGATGAACTGCTCCGCATCGCCGGGTCGCTCAAGATGGGCACGGTCGGCGCCGTGGAGCTCGTGCAGCTCTTGCAGGGATCGGCGCGCAGTTCCGTAACGAGCAAGGCGCTGACCGAACTGGGTCGGGTGGCGAAAACCTGCTTCCTCCTGCCCTACTTCGACGACCCCGCCTATCGCCGGCGCATCCTGGTGCAACTCAACCGAGGCGAGAGCCGGCATACCCTGGCTCGCGCGGTCTATCACGGCCGCAAGGGAGAGCTGCGCCAGCGCTACCGGGAAGGGCAAGAGGACCAGCTCGGGGCGCTCGGCCTGGTGGTCAATATCGTTGTCCTGTGGACGACGCTGTATATGGACCACGTGCTCGCCCGCCTCACCGACATGGGCATTGAGCCCAAGCCGGAGGATGTCGCCCGGCTCTCCCCGCTGGGGTTTCGCCACATCAACCTGCACGGCCACTACCACTTCGCCCTGCCGGACTTCGTCACGCGTGGCGAGTTGCGACCCTTGCACGAGCCGGACGCGACCGACGACGTCCTGCTGGTCGGCACGTAGCGCAAGGCTTCGCCGCCAAACCGCCATCGGCCATTGCCGGCTTAGCGTACGTTTTGGTTCCAATGATTGTCGCGGGCCCGACCCCGCCGCAGACGGGGACGGCCGCGCGAATCCGCGGATCGACGACCATACTGTAGAACGTGACGATGCCGCCGAGCGAGAAGCCGGCCATACCGATTCGCTCCGGATCGACCTCCGGGCAGTGACGCTCCAGATAGTCGACCGCGCAGAGCGCATCCTCGACCAGCGCGCCCATCGCGCTCCGGCCAGAGATCTGCTCGATTTTGGCCCACTCCTGGATCTTCGGGCCGATGCGTGCCCCGTAGCAGCGTTGGGTGATCGCGAGCGTCACGAAGCCACGCCGTGCCAGCTCACGCGCCCAGCCGTGCAGGTAGGCGACCTCGCGCTCGAAGTGGTACGCCTTCTCGACCAGCAGCTCTCGGCTGCGCCCGCTGCCATGCAAACAGACGACGGCCGGTACGCGCTTGTTGCGATGGCGTGGCCGCACCAGATAGGCCGGAATCAGCTCCGCCCGGTTTTGGGGTGAGGCGATCCGAATGTCGTCAATCTCAACGTCCTCGTCGACGTGCCGCGTGCAAAGAAAGCCCGTCTCCGGAGCGCGGACCGGCGCCTTCGGCCACAGCACGTCCGCCATACCCTTCTGGATGTTCGTCGGGTCCGGTGGGGGCGCCGGTTCCAGCGGCGCCGGCTTTAGCCGCCAATAGGTCGGATCATTGCGCACCCGCTCACACCAGAGGTCGCACATTTTCCGCGCGTCGATCAAGCGGATCGTCGTGCTGCCGATGTGCCCCATTTTCATCACGCCGGCTTCGAGAAACGTGTGTTCGATGCGGGCATGATCTTTCTCCACCTGACGGGGAGCATGGGAATACGCGCGACAGACGACCGTCTTGGCCCGACCATCCCGATCGATCACCGTGGCCTCGAACGTCTCGGGGCTGAAGCGGTCGCAGGTCTCCTCCAACTCTTCGAGGGTGTGACGCGTGGTGTTGACCCGCGTATCGACGCCGAGGAAGAGGATATAGCCGCCGACTATGATGTTGCGAAAATACGGCGTCCCCTGCCCGCAGCAGGTCGGCGCGTTTTCGTGGTCGCGCAGCAGGTAGTCAGCGAGCGGGCCGATCGCTGCCACCGGATGGCTCGGATGGAGGCTGCGTATGGCCTCGGGACGCTGCCGAAAGGCCTCGCTGATCGCGCCGACACTCGATCGGCTGTAGCGCACGTCCATCACCGGCTGGCTTCGCAGGTATATGTATTGCCCGCCCGCCCAGGGTTGGGTCGGCATCATCACCGTCCCCGCCGGACCCACCGCCGCGAGGAGCGCATCGATCACCGCTTCGGCGCCTCCCTCGACCCTGCCAAAGCGACTGAGCGAGCTGTGGACGAGCACGCCCGCGCCTTCGGGTAAGCCCAACTCGCCCAAGCCGCGCGTGATGTCGCCGGCAGTGACCGTAGGTTTCCCCTCTTCCGTCCATTTTGCGCTCATCAAAATCCCTCTCACTGGGCGTGCTATGAACTCCTCACGGTTGCCACTCCCGGATGACGCCCGGCGCGGTCAGCACGTTCTGGTCGGCATTGCGCGGGGAAGGGGCAGTGCTTCAAGGGCTGTGGCGAACGGGAAGCCGTTCTCGAGTACGTCCGAAGGGTATGCATCGAAGACTATTCGGGACCGTGAACGGCCGTCTTGTGTACCCAGATAGCGCTCGTGACGGCTATCCCCTGGTAATTGTCGAATGGTTCTTCCGTCTGCACCATCTTCACGTAGTAGTAATGATCGCCGGTCACCACGCCCCGGTCGACAAACTCGACATTTGCTTTTCTCCCACAGTTTGTCTGACTGAGGATCGGCTTTCCATCCCGCAGCAGTTCGATGCTGCATATTTCGGGGGTTGCCTCAGCTCTGATGTGGGCGCTAGGAACCCCGGTTGTCGTGTATTCATCCCCCATCAGATGCCCATCCATTTGAAAAAAGAGCCGCATCCGCGTCCCGTTGGTCGCGTAGGATCGGCGTTGCGCCAACGCAGCGAACACCTCTTCCCGGGTCGCCGCCTTGGCCCAGAGGCCGGTCGCGGCGTTCGCGTACTTGTAGGGCATGTTGCCGCCCGGCGGGTAGGCGTGATCGGTGCCGCCCACGACGCCCATTTTGATTCCCTGACCGAGGATCGATTCCAGCACCCCGAAACAGAAACCGCGGATCTGCACGACCTCGAAAACCGGCTCATACGCCGGGCGCCAAGCGTTCAAGCGTATGTTCCGGCGAATGCCATGGTAATGCCGCGCGACCATGACCTTCCCGGCGAGGCCCTCCTTGTCGTAGAGATCCAAAGCCGCCTCGAGAGTCGGCGTCAACCCGGCACGGCGTGCGATAGGGCTGATGCTTCGATCAATGAAGTAGTGATTGGCTTGTCCCCATCCTGGATAGGTTGCCTCAAAGCCGAAGAGGGTGACCAAATCACCCTCACTGTTGAAAAGGTCGGCGTACATGCCGGTTTGCGCCGCCGTCTGATTTCGGCCCACAGCGGAGGTTCGCCAGCAGCATCTTGAAATGCCCGCTTAATTGTCAAACTTCATCAGCAGTTCTGTTTACGGCACCTACCACGCCGGCGGCGGGTACAGGTCGAGCGCTGCCGGGTTCCGCTCGTGCAGGAATGCGGCGAAGGCGGCGTAGAGGTCGCGCGCCTCCTGGTGGTGGCCGGCCAGTACGTCGTGCTGCTGCAAGGGGTCGTTGCGCAAGTCGAAGAGGAGCGATGTCCATTGAGCGCTGCCGTTGCGGACCAGCTCGTTGGTCTGGCCATCGAGTCGCGCCGCGCCGACCGAGGTGGGGGGGACGAAGATGAAACTCCAGTCCTGAGACGTGATAGTGGGAACGCCGCGATGGGGTGCCGAGATAGCCACCTGGCGGTTCGACGTCCCACCGTCCAGCACGCCACGAAGCGAACTGCCCTCGCAGAACCCCGGGATCGTGCCGCCGGTGAGATCCAGCAGCGTCGGCAAGAGATCGACCGGCTGCACCAGTGCGCTGTGCAGCTGCCCGCCGCCCAGGCCGGCGGGGTGACGCAGCATGAAGTTCTGATGGGCAACGCCTTCAAACAGCGGCGCCGGTTTGCCGATGCGGCCCTGGTCACCCGGATAGTCAAGGTAGTGCCCGTGATCGGACAGCACGAGGACGATCGTGCGCTCGCGCAGGCCAAGGTCGTCGATGGCATCGAGCACGCGCCCTACCCAGCGATCCACCATCGTCACCTCGCCCGCATACAGCGCTTGCACCTGCTTGAGCTCCGCCGGCGAGAGGTAGCCGGCCGGTCCGTTGAGCGGCGAGATGACCTGTTCACCCTGGTAACCGGAATCGTACATGTCGATGTAGTGCTGCGGCGGGTCCCAGGGCTCGTGGGGGTCGAACTCATCGATCCAGAGCAGGAAGGGCTGCACCGTCCGGTTGCACTCCAGCCAGCGCAGCGCTGTCGTCATGGTCTGCGGCGCGAAGTAGTCGGCCTCGCACTGCCGTTCCGCCGTCTTGGGCAAGTAGACCGTGCGGATGCGCTCCGGGTTGCGCAGCTTCTCCGGGGCGCAAGGCAGCGTGATGCTGCGCGAAAGGTCGGGGATGCAGCGGTCACCTTCTTGTCCCCGGACCCATTGCCAGGTGTGGAAGCCGCGGTCGAACTGGTGGCCGTCGCGGAAGAGGTGATAGGTATCGGCGATGAGCGCGGTGGTGTACCCGCGCGCACTGAAGAGCGTGGCGAGCACCGGCAGGTCGCGGGGCAGCGGCGTCCAGCCGCGCTGGGGCCAGGTGGTGCGTCCCGTGAACAGGTCGGTGCGGCAAGGGATGGTCGGGAAGGAGCCGATGTAGGCGCGCTCGAACACTGCTGCCTCCCGCGCGAAGCGGTCGAGACTCGGCGTGCGAATCCAGGTGTTGCCGTTGGCGCCGATGTGGTCCCGGCGCAATGTATCCAGGCAGATGACGACAACGTTGTAGGGTTGCCCCGACTGCTGCATGCTCTCCCTCGTTTCCTGTAACCGTCTACCATTCCCGTCCGGCTAATCTCTTCGTCGGTATTCCCGTCGGGATCCTCCTCAGGCTGCGCTCGCCGCTCATTCAAAGGCTGATCGTCTCTATCACCCACGCGTTGACAGCTGGCATTTACAAGAATAGAATACCTCGTCTGGGTAAGATGAGAGGAAATAGCCATGGCATCGCATGCTCGCTCGCGCCGTTACGTGCTGGTTGCTGTCGCTGAGGCCACGTTCGGGGTGGCTGCCTCAGGCCTCCTCGCCGCCTGTGGCACCTCGTCCCCAGCGGCAGTTGTGGCGACATCGCCGAGCCGGAGCAGCGCTACAGCCACCACCGCATTGCGTATCAGGACACCGGTGGCGACAAGCACCTCTGCCAGCAGTGCAGTCGTCGCGTCACCAGGGGCTCACCTCACGTACCTGTCGCCAGAAGATCAAGGAGGTCGCCGACATCAGGTGGAAGGAGCGCTGTTTGCTGACTTTACGAAAGCGCACCCCGACATCACGGTGGAGCTCGTCGGCGGCGCTGCCGGGTGGGGCGCTGCGGAAGAGAAGCTGAAGGCGAGTCTGGCCGCCGGCGCGCCGATCAACGTCTATCAGAACGGCGGCTGGGCGTGGTACGACGTGCAATCGGCCTTGATAGACTTCACGGGTCTGCTGGCGCGAGACCATCTGGATCCGCTGAAGATCTTCATGGCCCAGACCGTGAGCGCCTACACCATCCAGGGCAAGCTCGGGGGGTTGGCGTTGGTGGGGATCTCGCAGGATGCGCTGGCCTACAATCAGGATCTGTTCGATACCGCCGGGCTGGCCCATCCCCCGCTCGATCCGAACGATGCGAGTTGGACGATGGAGAAATTTCTTGAGTACGCCGAGAAGCTCACGCAACCTGACAAGCTCGTGTTCGGCTTCGGTGGCACGGTCTCCGGCGACGGCAACATAGGGGGCATCACGGGCGGCACCTACTTCGGTCAGGGGCCGTGGGACGACAAGACGCAGAAAGCGCAAATGGATCAGCCGGGCGCGATCCAAGGGTTGCAGTTCTTCAAGGACCTGCGCGACAAGTACAAGGTGCAGCCGAACAGCGATCAGGTAAAGTCGATTGGCGCGAAAGGCAACATCTTCACCAGCGGCAAGATTGGGATGCAGGTCATCTATGGCTACATTCCCAAGCAAACGTTCCGCTGGGCCATTGGGGCACTGCCCCATACCGGGAGCCAGAACGTCTCCGGTCGTCAGCACGCCCAGGCCCTGCAAGCCACGAAGACTGCTCGCTCGGAACAGACCTGGACACTGATGAAGTGGCTCATGGTGCCGGCCAACGCTGCGCGCTTCCCGCTGAGCGCCCAGTACGCCGTGTCACCAGTCCTCGACGCTTCCGATCTGGCGGCCAAGACCTTTCAGCAGGATGTTGGGGTCGATCCGCAAGCCTTCTCGCTGATGGCCCAGCACTCCCGCGAACCCGGCTGGGGCATGCGGAACTATCCTGGCTGGGACACAGTGCTCAACTGGCTGACGAGCAACTTTCCGAACTTCGATCAAGGCAAGCAGAGCGCCACCGACTACGGCCGGACGGCGACGGACTACATCAATGCCAACCTGCTGAAGTCCTAGCCGAACCGCATGAACATGAAAGAAGCAGCGTCGGAAAGCGTCGTGTGCCTGTCTGACGCCTGGGCCGAGTTCACGCATTTCACCCCGCGGGGAAGCCTGGGACCGGACGGGGTATGGACGGTGTGGCAGGCCTATGCCCGCAGCCAGGAAAGACTCCTCGCCCGCTGTTGGCACGACGGCGCCGCCTCCGTGATCGAGGAGGTCACCCCTCGTCCAGGACGTCACCACTCGCCGACGATCCACAGCGTCGGTGACTTGCCCACCGTCACGTGGCTGAATGGCGGCGATGGCGGCTACCGCGTCGTGCATGCGACGCGCTCCGATGGGGGTTGGCTGCCGCCCTCAACGGTGAGCGACCGACACGATGTGCTCTGCCTGAAGACGTCGGCCCGAGACCGGCGCCTTTGGGCCACATGGTGCGAGGCGGAAGGGCCGCGCGCCTACTCTCTGTGGGTCGCTTGCTTCGACGGATTGACCTGGCAGCAGCCGATACTGGTGAGCGAGTCCCCTGCCTGGCAGCACCGACCGGTGATTGCCGCTACCGCTGGCGGCTGCTGGCTTGCGTGGGATAGGTACGACGGTGCGACCTTCACGGTGTGGGCTGCCTTCGTCGCTGACTCTGGCGCCGTCTCCCCGGCGCAGTTGGTGAGTCCGCCACCCGCCGACGAAGGGTTGGTCACCAGCCATGCGTGGCAGTTCGTACCGTCGATTGCTGTGGATGCAGGAGGCATTCCCTGGGTGGCCTGGCTCTGCTTGCAGGATGTCACCAACAGTGATGGTGTGGTCGACCAGTGGCCGACAGCGCGCGTGGCGCGGCGCAGCCATCGCGGGTGGCAACTCGTGCGAGACGGCACCGGCAACGCTGACCTGGGGCGTCTGGCCTGGGGTCTGCTTTCCTGGAATGGGGCGGGCGTCTGGGGATACCTCGGCCATAGGCGTCGGCCGCTCGTCGTGCCGGATCCAGTGCAAGGGGTATGGTTGCTCTGGGAGCGCAAGCTGAAGCACGATGGCGGGACGACCCGTACGGGCGGCATGTTGTGTGGCCGCCGGCTGACAACGGCGCCCGCTGATGACGGACAGATCAAGCTGCACCCCGTGACGGTCGGCCAGACCGTGGCAGTTGCCAGCGGCCCGCGTGACTACTCACCCATCGGCATTACGCGGCAGCAGGCGCACCGATGGCTGTGGCTTACCGGACGCGATGGTCCGGCCCGATCTTCCTCCGATGTCATCGCCATGGTGACCGACCTCGACGGCGCGCCGCCTTTCCCGGACGAGGGGGCGTGGCACGGTTGGACACCGCTGACGATGCCGTGGCCCGAGGTGGGTCCGCATGCCGATAATGCCCGCGGTGCAGGGCGCGTTGCGAACCGGTCGGCGCGGGCGCGTCCTCAGGTTGACGTCGGGACCGCTACTCTGTCGCTCTTCTGGGCCGATCTCCACGTCCATACCATGCTCTCGGCCGACGTGGAGGGGCATCCTGACGAACTCGTTGCCTACGCCCAAGACAAGGCCGGATTGGACGCGGTGGTGCTGCAAGATAATGATCATATGTACTTGCCCTTGACCCAGTCCGAGTACGCGCTCTACCAGCACTACGTCGAACAGTATCATCAGGATGGCCGCTTCGTCATGCTGCCCGGGTATGAATGGACCTACGCCACCGCCACCGTACGAGATCATCGCACGGTGATCAGTCAGGCGGCAGGACTGCCGCTGCTGCGCTACACCGACGTGGAGGGTGATCCCATGGTCGCGCTAGCGCGGCACGCCGAACTGACGGGTGCGCTGCTGCACCCCCACCACGAACGTTGGACGCTCATTGACGCTCCAACCGAGCTCAATTTAGAAGTATGCTCTGGCTGGGGCGTCCACATGGCCGATTCTGCGTATCGACAAAAAGTCCACGACGTGCTGGCGGCGGGCCGCCGCGTGGGTTTTGTGGGCGGAAGTGACAATCACCGCCGCAATCCCGGAATGGGCGGCGCACTGACCGGCGTGTATGCGGAAGAACTGACCCGCCAGGCGATCTTTGAGGCGCTGCGACGCCACCGCACCGTCGCTACTGACGGCTCGCGGATCAGCGTGCAGTTCTGGGCGGACGATGCCTTCATCGGAGACGAGCTGGTGACCGACCACGCGCCCACCGTGCGCTGGCAAGTCGACGGCACGACGGCAGCGGTGACCGTCTCACTGGTGTATGACGGGGAGATAGTGCAGGTCTGGAGCGCCCCGCCGGGGCGGGCAGACGGGGCCTACACGCACAGCACCTGCGCACTCGGCCAGCACTGGTACTACCTGGCGGTCGAACAATCCACGCTCTGGCGCCATTGGCCATCGAATGTCGCCATCGCTCGGGGGCCGCGCGCTTGGACCAGTCCGATCTGGGTGCGAAGGACCTGATGCAGGAGGGCACGGAAAAGGCGGAGATTAGGAGGCGAAGTCGGAAAAGCCTTGCGCGTGTGTAGCTGCTCAATAATGTGAGGTGTCAAAGGCCGTCGAGAGGCGGGCCGCCTCCTCGGGCGTGAGGTGTTCTTGGTAGGCGCGCAACGCCTGGTAATAGGCTCGGAAGTCGCCCAGCACCATCCTCAGGAGTTGGCTGGCGATGTTGGGCCACGACCGGAACCAGCTTTTTGTAGTGGCGGCCCTCGTGGACCCAGCAGAGCGCCAGGGCCGCGGTGAGTTCCTCTCAAGCCGAGGCGCCGATGGCGGCCCCTTCCAGGATGAAGCGCCGCAGGGCCGGGTAGAAGTCTCACACCAGGGGCGCCAACAGCTTCCCTCGGCTGCGCCCGGCCAACCGCCCCTGGTCCAAAAACAATGGCGGCAATACCGGCATCGGGGAGGCAGGCTACCTCGTGCTTGCCCAGAAGGCAGTCGAGCGACGCCGGTCGTTGCCATCAGCGAGGCCTCACCGGCCTCTTGGTCGCCTTGGAGGTTCGAACGGCCTCCGTGGGGCAGGCGCATCCGTGATGCCGATTCTGCCCGCACTGGGAAAAAGCACGTACCAACGTCACTGACGCCCGTGTACAGGCCGGCCCCCCGGATCAACGAGGCCCAGAGGCACCGGACATGCTCTATCCGCTGGCGGCGGTGCGCCACTCACGTTGGTGTGCTGATTGCTAGCAACGGCATCGGCTTCGCCCACGCCGGATGGCTCAAGCGCAACGCCGACCCACAGTGCGGACACGCCAGCAGCTCGGGCCGGTAGCGAACGCGCGGTCAGGGACCAAACTGGCGCGCCGTTTTCATCGCGGCCGCTCCTCACGCAGCGCCGACGCGTTCCCCCACGGCACAGGGAGCTACGCTGCAGCGCTCGCGTCCCTTGCCGCTTCGATGCCGCTCTTGCCGCCACTGTTTTCCCCCAATGCTGTCTTTGGCCCTTTACCAACGACGCTCCGGGTAGGGCTGGCCCACCGGCCGGAGCGCTGCATCGAAGGCGTCCAGGGCGACCTCGAGGAAGCGCGGCTCGCCACAGAGGCGGTAGGCGTAGAGCAGACCATCCAGCTCGCGGACCTCGCCGGGACGTCCGTGACCCAGCGCGCTGCGGCAGGTGGAGTAGACGAAGCCATGATCGGCGGGGACCCAGCATGCCGCGCTGACCAGCCAGCGGGCGGCGCGCACGATCATCGTCGCCACGCGGGGGGCGGCGGTGAGCTCGTGGTAGCGGCGCAGCCCTTCCAGCACCATCCCGACCATGAACGGCTTGCCGCCCACGCACTGCGTGGGCAGGCCACAGCGGCAATCGCCCAGCGGGTTGGGCCAGTGCCCGGCCACGGGGTCCTGCCCATAGGAGTGGGCAGGATTTGCGAGGGGAGGGCATGGAGTCCAGAATCGGGGGTTGGAAACGAGTCCCTGATGAATGGAGGTCCCGATGCTCTCCCCGCAGGAAGTGTATCCACTGGTGCAGGCATGGTTGCTGGCGATGGACCTGGTGGGCCACCGGACGGCCGTGGCGGCCGTGGCGCATCTGGTGACGGCGCTCGTGCTCGGGCAAAGTCTGTGGACGGCGAGTCTGATGCGGGTGGTGGGGAGTCGTTTGCCGGTCCCCGCGCGCCAGCGCTATCGGCGCGTGGCGCGTGCTTGGACGCCGCCCTGGCTCACGCCCGGCTGGCTCATGCCCGGCTGGTCCGGGCGGCGCTGGCGCTGGCAGCGTCGCCGGCAGGCAGTGAGGTGCTGCCCCAGCGGACACCGGGCGCGCTGCGGCTGACTGGTCCCGTGCCCGCTCGGCCGCCCGCCGTCGCTCGCGGGCCGTCGAGCGGAAGGACCGTGGGCAGCCAGGGGGCCACGCCTCAGGACGAAGAAGACAAAAGGCGGCGGCCAGGTATTGACACGCCCCCCCGCGCTATCTATCATGAACGCGGTAAACAAGTACGGTAAGAGAAAGGATCGCGTTCACTATGCAATCGATTACCTATCGACGGCGCACCTTTCTACGCCTCTGCGGGGGGGTAGGAGCCGTCATGACCTCGTCCTTGCTCGCCGCATGTGGGCAAGGGGGCGCATTAGTAGCGACGAGTCCGGCCTCCTCCGTCAACCAGTCAGCTCCGAGCACGGCCAGCAGCGCGGCCCGAGCAGTCGTCCAGGGCAGCGCGGCCGCGCCAGTGTCGGCTGCAAACGGCGGAAGCGAGAAGGCGGTGGAGCTCTTTTGGTACGACCGAGGCAGCGATACCGCCGGTGCTATAGACAAGATGGTGTCCCCGTGGCGAGCGGCGCATCCCACCTGGAAGCTGACGGCCACACCGGACCTTGACGATAACAAACTGGCGGCACTGGTAGCCGGTGGCCAGCAAATAGACGTGCTGAACTGGTATCTGGCAGTCTACAACGGGAACCAGACGATGCATCTCTGGTCGTCACTGGATTCGTACATCCAGCGCGATCATTGGAACGTCAGTCAGTACAACCAGGGCCTGCTGGAGCGCATCTGCAAGATGGACGGGAAGTTCTACGCCTTGCCCTACGCCTACGCCGGGAACGCGCCCTTCGGCTTCGTCTACAACCGCAACCTGTTCAAAGCCGCTGGCGTCGCAGAACCGCCAACGACTTGGGAGACCACGTGGACCTGGGAGCAGTTCACCGGCGCAGCCGGCAAGCTCACCGTTCGCACCGGACAGCAGCAAACGCAGGTGGGAGTCGACCAGTTCGGGACCAATTACACGACGCCGCCCTTGCTATGGGAGCCGGCGCAATGGCTGGCGGACGACCTTAAGACCGTGACGTGCGACAGTCAGAACATGGTCACGTGCTATCAGAACTATCTGGACCTATTGTTGCGCGACCGTGTACTCGGCAGTAGTCCAGGCGACAGCCTGGGTACCGGCGACCCATTCTACAACGGCAAAGCTGCCCTGACGACGCACTGCTGCGGAACGGTGCAGTACACTGCCAAGATTCCGGCTGCTATTGACTGGGCGTTCGCGCCACTGCCGAAGGGCGCCTCGGTGTCGCCGGACCTCAATATCGTGAACGCCGGTATTCCGACCCTCGCCAAACAACCGGATGCCGGTTGGTCGCTCCTCCAATTCTTACTGGAGAAGGGACGCCTGGCCGATCTGCAACAACGCCAACCGCCTACACCGGATGACGCTGCAACATGGGTTGACGCGAATTACAAGGATCTGCCCAACAGCAACGCCAAAGAGGTCATCCTGGGCGGCATGCAGATCGCTCGGCCGATCGATCCGCTCATCGTGCATCCAAAGCGGCTGCAGATGGTCAATACGGTCATCACGCCGGCCATGAAATCGATGGAATCCGGTAAGGAGACGGCGCAGCAAGCGCTGACGCGAATCAAGCCCTTGCTGCAGGCAATCGTCAATTCATAGGAGATCCACGGTGGCGGACCGACCGAATGTGCTGTTGATTTGCGTCGACCAGTGGCGCGGCGACTGCCTCAGCGTCGCCGGGCATCCAACAGTGCTGACGCCCTACCTCGACCAATTGGCACTGGCGGGCGCCCGCTTCAGCCGCGCCTATACTGCCACGCCCAGTTGCATTCCGGCGCGGGCGGCGCTCTTCACCGGGCTCAGCCAGCGCAGCCACGGCCGCGTCGGCTACGCCGATGGTGTGCCCTGGAACTATCCCACCACGCTGGCGGGGGAGTTCACGCGGCATGGTTACCAGACGGAAGCAGTCGGCAAGCTGCACGTCTACCCTGAGCGTTCCCAGATGGGCTTCCAGCACGTCGTGCTGCACGACGGCTTTGTGCATTATGCTCGTCGCCACACACCCGATCACGACCTGCTGGACGATTACCTTCCCTGGCTGCGCGCCCAGTTGGGCCGCGACGCAGACTACTTCGACCACGGCGTGAACAGCAACTCGGTGGCAGCGCGTCCCTGGGATAAGCCGGAACACGTCCACCCGACGAACTTTGTGGTGACGCAGGCGCTGGACTTCTTCCGGCGGCGGGACCCGCGTAAGCCGTTCTTGCTGTTCCTCTCCTTCCACCGCCCGCATCCGCCCTACGACCCGCCAGTCTGGGCCTTCGAGCAGTATCTGGGCCAAGCGATGCCGCCGCCACCAATGGGCGATTGGATCGACATATTTGCAACACACGCCAACCCGCACCGCCACGACACGCAAGTAGGGCCGGTCGATCCGCGCTTGCTCCAACGGGCACGCGCCGGCTACTACGGCCACATGACGCACATCGACCAGCAGGTGAACCGGCTGCTGGAGATCATGCATGAGCGCGGGCTGCGCGACAACACGTATGTCTGCTTCGTGTCCGACCACGGCGAGTTGCTGGGCGATCACCAACTCTTCCGGAAGAGCCTCCCCTATGAAGGCTCAGCGCGGGTGCCGCTGCTGCTCAGTGGGCCGGCCGGCAGCGGCATTAGCCCTGGTCGTGTCTGTTCGGAGGTGGTGGAGTTGCGCGATGTATTGCCGACGCTGCTGGAATGCGCGGGGTTGCCGCCAGCCGAAGGAGTGGAGGGCCGCAGTGTGCTGGCCCTGGCACGCGGGGCACCCGCACCGTGGCGGCCGTACCTGCATGGGGAGCACACGACGTTCGGCCAGTCGCTGCACTGGCTTACCGATGGGCACGACAAGTACGTCTGGTTCAGCGGCGGCGGTCACGAGCAACTTTTCTGCTTGGACGACGATCCGCAGGAGGAGCGCGACCTGGCCCGGTGGCCGTCCCACGCCGATCGTGTCGCGCGCTGGCGGCAGACGCTCATTACCGAGCTCACCGGCCGTGAGGAAGGCTTCACGGATGGCCAGCGCCTGATTCCTGGGCGGCCGGTCTATGCCTGCCTGGCGCATGTGCGGGCAGCGGACGCCGCTGTCGGATAGGGTACCCGGGCGGTGACCGGCAGCACCCCCACGGAGTGGAGCAGCGACGCCGGGTCGCAGTCCCACGGGAGCCAACCGGCGCCGCCAGGCGTGGCGGCGGTTCTAGTGGGTCACGCCGCATTTGATTGAATATCCGCTTCGACAGCGCCGGAGCCGCCGAGGCGCCGGGCGCGGGCGACGGCCGCGCTACGCGCATCGGCGCGGCGCTCCTGGCGCTTGCCGCCCCACGCGAAGCAGGTGGGCGCGGCATTCCAGCCGACGACGGCGTCGTCCAGCCAGGCGAGCAGCTCCTCCTGGCTCTGGGGATGCTGCCCAGCGAGGGCGCGACCGCAGACGATGCGCTGGAGCGACTCGGCCATGTTGAGCCAAGAGCCGCTGAGTGGGGTGTACAGCGGCATGACGCCGTGCTGGTACAGCCAGCGGACGATGGACCAGCTCAGGTGGCCGGCGAGATTGTCCCAGACCAGGAGGAGCGTCCGGCGTCTCGCTCGCGGGCAACTCGGCCAGCGCCTGCTCCAACTCCGTCATGAGCCAGGGATGCAGGACGGCGTTCGTGCCGCTCGTGACCGCTTTGGCACGCAGGGCGCCGGTGGCCGGGCGGAACAAGGTGAGCAGCTTGGCGGTCCCACCCCGAACGTACTCGTGGGGCTGGCGCGCCGGCTTGGTCTCGGGCTGCCAGGAGGCGCCGGGCTGGGGGATCGCCTGGT
>DAIMXP010000088.1:0-30061 GCA_036734945.1 Chloroflexota bacterium | reverse complement strand
TGCGACCGCAGTCGCCCTCGTCGCTTGGCCGCCGATCGCAATCGCGGCCCTGTACCTCGCGGCGCACTTATCCCGGCTTCTCGGCAACGACGATGACCTGGTAGCCAATCCAAGAGAGCCAGCCCGCGCCGAACCAATCGTCAATGCGCCGCAGCCGGGACGGATGCCCGGGCAAAAACCACTCGAACGGAGCGGACGGCGTGAAGCCGGAGTAGGCTACCGGGCGAAGGCCGGCGTTCCGAAGAAGACGCGCCAGACCGGGCCTGGTGAAGCTCCGTTCTGGATAGGCAAGAAAGCGCGGCCCGGTTCGCCACTTGTGGTACGTAAGGAGCAAATGGAATAGGTTCGGCGTCGAGATCACCACGCGTCCGCCGGGCCGGCAGACTCGGGCGTGCTCCTGAACGATCATCGGAATGCGGCGGCCGAAGTGCTCGATCACGCCATCAGACAGGACGCAATCAAAGCTGCCATCGGCGAACGGCAGACGCAAGCCATCGCCGCGCACGATGCCCGCCTCCACGCCGGCCGCGCGGGCCACCAGTCGAGCGTAGCGAGTCGCGTCGACGGTGATATCCAGGCCGACGCAGTGCGCAGCACAATCGCGTGCTGCCAGCACAGTCAGGCGTCCCGACCCGCAACCAATCTCCAGCACTCGAGCGCCATTGGGCACGTGGGCGCGGAAACTCTGCCACATCGAGCGCGTCCAGTGCGTCTGCAGCCGCGCCAATGGATCGTCGGCGTAGTCGAATTGCCAGTTGATGTTGCCGGCTGTCGCGGTCTCCTGCACGATACATCTCCCGACCTATCAGTCCTGCCTTGCCAAGCTTCCTGCCCCGTCAACGGTAACATATTCGCGGCGGGGACCTGCCGTCTCCTCGAAGGGAGACTTTTGTGCCCGGTATACGTCTGCTCTGATGATTCGCAACGCCGGTTTCCTGCTGCTTACTGAGGCGATTGTGCGGCTCGCTGCACTGGCACTGTCGATCGCTATCGCTCGGCTCGTGGGCAGCACTGGCTATGGGCAGTATGTCTACGCCCTCGCCTACGTCGGCCTTTATGCCGCCGTTGCCGACTTCGGCACTCACCGTTACCTGACGCGGGCCATCGCGCGGGAGCGCCAGGCAGCGTCTCGCCTGTTGACGACTGTGCTGACAGCGAAGAGTGTGGTGCTGTTACCGAGCCTGATGGCTGCAGTGGCGCTCACGGCGCTGCAGCCGGCGTCGGACCGGCCTCTCCTGCTGCTGTTCCTGGCCGCCGGCACTGCCCAATCGCTGGCCGGTCTGCTGCGCGCCCTGTTCTACGGTTTTGAGCGCATGGAGTTGGATACCATCAGCCGGTTGGCCGAGCGCGCGGTGGCCATCGGCGGCGCCCTGCTGGCGCTGCTGATCGGTCGTGGTTTGCTCGGTGTCGGCGTCGCCTTACTGGTTGCCGGGATGCTGGACCTTGGCCTGGTGAGTGTGCTGACGCTGCGCAACTTCGCGCGGCCAGCAAGAGCGGCGCCCTGGCGTGCAGTCGTGCCGGCGCTGCGCGGCGCCCTGCCACTCGGGCTATTCGGCCTCACATTGTCACTATATAGTGGCCTGCCGCTTTACCTGCTCAAGGCCTGGCAGGGGACGGCCGCCGCCGGCCAGTACGGTGCAGCGGCAACGCCGGTGTTCGCGCTGATCCCCTTGCCCGTTACCGTCGCAGCGGCCGCTCTGCCCGTCTTCACGCGACTGGCTGCGACGGACCGCGCCGCGCTCCAGGCCACCTTCGGGCTGCTGCTGCGCTTGTTCTGTCTGGCAGGCCTGGTGGTGGCGCCGGGCGTGATGATCGTGGCCCCCGCTGTTGTGCAATTGATCTACGGTTCCGCCTTCAGCGAAGCAGGGCAGGCACTCCGCATCCTCGCCATCGGCCTGCTCGGCGCGTTCCCCCTTCAGGTCTGCGTCAACCTCCTGGTGGCAACCGGCGCGCAACGGCGGGTGCTCCAGATCGACGTCGCAGCGCTGGTGTGGCAGTGTGTCGTCGATGTCGTCGCTATTCCCCGCTGGGGGGTCGAAGGAGCGGCCTGGGGCACAGCCAGTGCGGAACTGCTGGTGGCCGCGCTATTTATTAGCGCGGCATTCCGTGTTGCCGGCCGGCCGCCGCTGGCCCCGCTCCTCCGTGCTCTGCCGGCGACAGCGGGCATGGCCGCGGTCGCCATCCCGTTGTTGCGCTTCGGGCTACTGCCCGCGATTGCCGGCGGCGCGGGCGCCTACGGGGCGCTCTTCCTGGTGCTCCGCGTCATGAGCAAGGAGGAACTTCAGACGGCGCTAACACTGCTCCGACGGCGTGCCGGTTGAGGGGGTGAGGTAGCAACCGCGTGCCTACTGCGCGGCCGGCTCCGGCCAGGCGAGGAGCGCGGCCAGTGACCAACGAACCGTGAGCGCGCGCGCATCTTCCAGCAGTTTTGCCCACGCCCTGGCGCCGAGGAGATCCCGTCATATCAGCTCCAGGTATCACCGCGTGGATCTCGCTAATGCCGGATGCGCTATCATGCCAGCCAGCAACCCATACTATGCAGCGGCCGGACGAGCCGCATCACTCCCCCAGCACGGAAGGAGCACCACGATGGCCGCACCAACCGTCCTGACCGGCGTCCTGCCGCACCCGCGCATGCTAGGCTGAGGGACACCGCAGCGGGAGGTTTCTATGAGCGTTGACACAGCACGGCTGGTATCATCGGCGCTACTCGATCCCATATATCGGGATGATGAGGAGCAGGACGAGCCGTTGGCAGGCCAGGATCATCGCTTCACCATCGACGCTATCTATTACGCGCTCAACAACCGCCTCGCCGGTGAGCGATGCTTCGTGGCGGCCGAGTTGCGCGTCCACCGCAATCCCCACGATCTCCGCGAGTACAAGGAACCCGATGTACTGGTGGCGCTCGGCGTACACGACCGGGTACGGGAACGCTACGTGATTCCTGAGGAGGGCAAAGCCCCGGACCTGGTGGTGGAAGTGCTCTCGCCCAGTTCCCTCGAGAACAGCGACCTCGACGATAAAAAGAAGTGGTATGCCAAGGAGGGGGTGCGGGAATACGTGGTGGTGGACCCCTCCGGCAAGTTCGCGGAGTTGGGTCCACGCCTGCAGCGCTTCTGGTTGCCATCCGGCGACAAGGTTCCGGCCGACACAGCGGACGATGACGGCATCCTGCGCAGCCGGTTGATCCCCTTTGGGCTGCTGGTGCTGGACGAGTGGGTGCGCGTGGTAGACCTGGTGACGGGCGAGGTGCTGCCGACGCCGAAAGAGAGCGAGCTGCGGCGGTTGCAAGCGGAGCGGGAAGCGCGGGAGGCTCTGGCGCGCGCCTGGGAAGCAGACCTGCTGACCGAGCGTGCCCAAGAGCAGGCCGACCAGGCGCGTCAGCAGACGCGAGTGGCCCAAGAGCAGGCCGATCAGGCGCGCCAGCAGGCGCGGGTGGCCGAGGAACGTTCGGCCGGACTGGAAGCAGAACTGGCACGCCTGCGGCGGCTGCTCGATGAGCGTTAGTGATGACGTGGTGAGGCTGCCCCGGGACTGGCGAGGGGCGATTGCCCGTTGACGGCCAAGAGAACCCTTCATCTCCAGCGGCCTTGTCGCTTGATCTCGATGAAGATGGTCTGCCGCTCAGGTCTCCGGTCGTCTGCAGTCCGTTGAACGGTTCCGCGCCTGTCTCCGTGACGGGCAGCAGGTCGCAGCCGCGGGTTTCCACCAAATCTACGAGGGAACGCATGGAGATTGTCAACGTGTACGAGGAGGTCGGCAGCTACCGAGCGACCGTCGAGTTGTGCGGGACCAGTTGATCACCCGAACCCTCAGCGTCGTGGGCGGGCTATGGGCTTCCGAGGTTTGACGGCAACGCTGGTAAAGCCGAAGAAGCGACCGACGGCACGCATCGCCCGGGTGAGCAGCCAGAGCACCGCGATGAACAGCCAGACGGGCCAGAGGTAACGTACGGCGACGAGGCCGGCGAACAGCGCGTGGAACAGTCCACCCGCCAGGCCGGAGGTCAGTTGAGTCGGCACACATGCATCCAAACGATACGGTGGGGGAAGCGCCAGATTTTCCAGTATAACCGGTGTTGTATCACCAGCGTCCGCGCCAGGCAGGCACGACGGACTCGGCGGCAGCGCGTGCCCAGGTGCAGAGGTCGACGAGCGTATAGAGCAACAGCAAGGGCCAGCGACGCTTAGGGAACATGGCGCGGACTTCCGGCGGGCCGGCCTGGGTGTAGCCGATGCGTCGTTGCCAGCCCGTGAGCAGTGCGGCGACCCAGAGCAGCAGCGCCGGTCGGCGCAGCCGCCCAGGGGCCAGGGGCAGCAGCACGAACACGCTGCCCACCAGCATGGGTTGGATGCCCTGGCGCACCACGTTCCAATCGCCGAAGCGCCGCCCCACCAGCACGAGGTTGCGCAGCCAGCGGGAGCGCTGGCGGCTGTAGTCGCGCAGGTTCGTCGCCAGACCCACAGGCATGCGGCTGGTGCGGACAAAGCGGATGCTGACACCAACCTGCCGCAGTTTGCAGGCCAACACGTAGTCGGTGCCGGTACGCGCTTCCCAGTTGAAGCTGCCGGCGCGCAGCGCAGCCTGCCGCGTCAGTGCAGTGTTGCTGCCGAGCATGCCGGGCGACGAGTCGGGGATGGCGGCGTTACCGGCGACTTCCAGTGCCCACTGGTAGGCGATGATAGGCAGCGACCGCAGTTCCGGCAACGGCTCACGTGTCCCTGTGGCGGCCTCGACCTCGCCCGCCAGAATTGGAGCGAGCGTGGCGCTGATCGCCTCCTCCGCCAGTCGAGCGTCGGCATCGGACAGGAACAGCAGAGCGCCGCGACAGGCCTGGAAGCTCCGCTCGAGCGCGCGTTGCTTCCCTTCGCCGGGATGCTGCTCCAGAACGATGATGTCGTCCGCAGCATGGCGCAACGCCTCCTCGTAGCTCCCGTCCGGCCCGCCCGCGCACAACACCAGTTCCCGCGGCTGGTAGTCGAGGGCCCGAAAGAAAGCGACCAGCGTCGTTATGTGCCGCCGTTCCTTCCAGACCGGTACGAGCACGCTCAGGAGCGGTTTCGCGGTGTGTTGCACGTCGTTACCTCCAAGACCGGACTCCCACGCAGCCACTATAACCGAGGTAATTGAGCACAGCGTGAAGCCGCGCACGATACCGCTATAACACAAACGGAGATGCTTTCGCCCCTCACAGGTTGTCCACCCATAACGGGTGGCGGCAAGGGCGGTTGGTCATCGGGCCCATACGCTGCTACTCTGTGTAGAGTGTAGAGTAGGGAGTCGGCGCGTCAGCCCAACCCACAATCGGACCAGGGAATCGGTAAGGAGGAGGTCCTTGCGTTCACTTGCGCCTGTTGGATTTGCCATCCGGGCGGCGCCGAACCGGCGTATCCAGCTTGCACTTGCCGATCTTGCGGTGCGGCTGTTGCGGCCACAGGGAAGTGTCACCGCTCGTTTGCATGCGGGCTTTCGCATGCACCTCAATGTGAGCGACCGCTTCCAGGCCCAGATGTACGTGCTCCGCACCTACGAACCGGCAGCGACGCGGCTCATCGGGAGACTGCTCCAGTCTGGCGATGTCTTCATTGATGGTGGCGCCAATATCGGCTACTTTACCTTGCTGGGAGCCGTTTGTGTCGGCATTGCGGGAGCGGTTCACTGCTTCGAACCGGTGCCGGTGACTGTCGCCGCACTTGATGCGAATATCGCCCTCAATGGCTTTGCCAATGTTCTTCGGAATCAGGTCGCGCTAAGCGAATCCAATGTCCCGCTCTCTCTGGAAATCCCGCTGGATACACGCACCGGAACCGCCGCCTACTGGGGGGCTACGAGCGTACGCATGCAGCGCGGTGCCAGCGTCGATGTCGCGGCCTGCACGCTTGATGAATACGCGGCAGGCAAGGGGCTGACGAGCATCAAGCTGGTCAAGCTGGACCTGGAAGGCGGCGAAGCAGCGGCGATACGGGGAATGGAGCGTCTCCTTGGATCGCACGCCATTCGTTACCTCATCTGCGAATGCAACCAGTTTCTGTTGGCGGCAGCAGGCACGACGTTTGAAGCTCTTCGGCAGGACCTTGCCGCTGTGGGCTATCGTTGCTTCTGTCTCGATCACTCCGGTATCCCTCACCTGGTGGACTCGGCCATTGTGCCGGCTGACATGTCGGTGACGGACTACCTCTTTGCCGCTCCCGGTACTGACCCGGCGCAAGGAGGTACGCGATAAGCAAGCCGCGCGTCGGTCTTGTCACGTACGGCGTGGAGCGTCCCCTGTCCGGTATCACGCGCGTCACCCTGGAGCTGGGCCGCGCGCTGCTAGAGCGTGATGACGTGGAAATGGTCTATCTCACGCCGTACCGTCGTGGCCCTTTTCGCCGGCAGCCAGGCGTGCGTAGCGTCCATCTCGCCGGTTGCCAACGCCTGCCGACGCTGATGCTACTCGGTGGCCTGACGATCGCCGTGGCTGCACGCCGACGACGGCTTGATCTCGTCCACGATCCGGCGGGCATCGCCCCATTTCCTTTTAGTCGTCGCATCGCGGATTTCAGGCGCGTGGTGACGATACATGATGCGATCGCTTATCGCTACCCGGAAGGCTATCCGTGGATCAACAACTTCCTGCAGCGGCACTACCTGCCGGCGATGCTGGGGAACGTTGACGGTGTTATTACGGTGAGTCGCCATGCACGGGCCGACCTGGAGCGATTTTTGCCCCGATTGCCGCCAGGCGAGTATATTGTGCCGCCGGCCCTATCAAGCCGGTTTCATCCAGTTTCGGAGCAGGAACAACGTTCTGTCCTGACGCGCCTGGGCCTGCAGCTGCCCTATATATTGAGCGTCGGCGCCCAACAGGAACGCAAAAACCTCCGGCTGCTGATTCGCGCCTTCTCGCTGCTCCACGCGCGTTTGCCTGATATGCAACTTGTGCTGGCCGGGCCCACGCTCTGGCGGTACGCGCCCCTCCACGAACAGATTGAGCAAGCGGGACTGGCCGGTAGCGTCGTCATCCCCGGCTATGTTGCCGACGCCGATCTGGCCGCGCTGTATAGCGGCGCGGCCCTCTTCGCTTTCCCGTCACTCTACGAGGGTTTCGGCATCCCGGCCCTGGAAGCGATGGCCTGTGGCACGCCGGTCGTTTGCTCCAATAGCACAGCGCTACCGGAAACGGTCGGCGCCGCGGCGCTCCTGGTCGACCCGACGAATGCCGAAGCACTGGCGGCGGCAATGGAGCAAGTCCTGGGCGACCCGCTCCTGGCGCGCCGCCTCCGGCAGGCGGGGACAGAACGCGCTCGGCTCTTCACCTGGGATCGAGCGGCGGCGCAGACGGTGGAGGTGTACTGCCACGTCCTGGCCGGTACTTTCCCGGTCACGTGACCATACTATGTCGTGTTGGCCTGAGCCACAGGCGGGGAATAGCGGAGAGCCGAAGGGGAATCCAGGGTGCCTAATCTGCCAATCGTTGATGCCCACGTCCACCTCTGGGACCCGGAACACTTCCGGATGCCCTGGTTGGACGGCAATCCGCTGCTCAACCGGCGATACGGGCTGAGCGAATACACCGAGGCGTCGGCTGGACTGGACGTGGAGGGGTTGGTCTATGTCCAGACCGAGGTGGCCGAGAGCTACGCCTTGCTGGAGGCACAGTGGGTGGCCGACCTGGCGCGGCGGGACGCGCGTATTCGGGGCATCGTGCCGTTCGCGCCGCTGGAATACGGCGAGCGCGTGCGCGCCTATCTGGATGCGCTCGTGCTCATCAGTCCGCTCATCAAGGGGGTCCGGCGCATCTACCAGGGAGCGCCCGTCGACTTCTGTCTGCAAGCGGATTTTGTGCGCGGCGTCCAGTTGCTTCCCGACTATGGCCTGTCGTTCGACCTGTGTCTCCGGCATCAACACCTGCAAAACACCGTGAAGTTGGTGCAGCAGTGCCCGAACACGCAGTTCATGCTGGACCACATCGCCAAGCCGGATATTGCCGCGCAGGCGCTCGATCCCTGGCGGCAGCAGATGCGGCAACTTGCCGCCTTCCCCAACGTCTCCTGCAAGATCAGTGGCGTGCTGACGGAGGCCAACCAACAAAACTGGACCGTTGCAGACGTCAAACCGTACATCCGGCACGCGCTGGAGGTCTTCAGCCCTGACCGCGTCGCCTTCGGCGGCGACTGGCCAGTCGTGCTGGAGGCCGCCGCCTATCGCCGTTGGGTGGAGACCCTGGATACGCTCACCAGCGACCTGCCGCTAGAGAGCCGTCGCAAACTCTGGGCCGGCAACGCGGTCACCTTCTACCGCCTATAACTTGCCGCTAGCGGTACCGGTTGGCTTCTGGGTCCGTCATTGTCGGTCTGGCCACGCCTTCGACTGCTGCCCAGAGGGCTTCCGGGATCGGCGTTGCCGCCAGGTCTAGCGTTTGTTGCAGTCGCTCCGGCTTTGACATGCCGACGATCGTGGAATGGATGCGCGGGTCGCGCAGGGAGAATTGCAAGGCGACGGCCGCCATCGGAACTCCCGCCTCCCGGCACAGCGCTTCGATCTGGCGTGTACGCGCGATCACGTCGTCCGCGGCGTCCTGATAGGCATAGCGGGGGTAGGCGGAAGGCCCTTTGGCCAGGATGCCACTGCCATAGGGCGCGGCGTTGGCCACACCCAGCCCGCGCGACGCGGCGACGGTCAGCAGCGGATCGGCGGAGCGATTGAGCAACGTGTAGCGGTTGTGAGTGATGACCGCCTCAAAGGCTCCGGTCTCCACGTAGCGAACCATGAGGTCGATCGGTCCGCCGGCCACGCCGATGTGGCCGACGACCCCCTGGTCCACGAAAGAGCGCATCACCTCGACCGGGCCGCCGGGTGCCATGATCGCTTCGAAGGCGGCGTGTTCCGGGTCATGGAGGTACAGCATTGGCAGGTGATCCAGCCCCAGCAGGCGCAGGCTGCGTTCGATGCTGCGCCGAATCTGGTCGCCGCTGAAGTCACCGGTCTGGAGGTGGCGATCGGCCTTGGTCGCCAGCACGTAGCCATCCGGCACGCCGCCGAGCTCCCGGATGACCAGGCCGAGGCGTCGTTCGCTCTCCCCATCGCCGTACGAGGCAGCCGTGTCGATGAAGTTGATTGGCCCTTGAAAGATGGCCCGGATGGTTGTGAGCGCCGATGCCTGGTCTACTGCATAGGCGAAGGTCTCCGGCATGTCGCCCAGTTCGGCGCAGCCGATGCACAGCGGATCAACCAGCAGGCCGGTGGCGCCGAAGGGCCGGCGCGCCGAGGCGGAGACGAGGGCGGCGTTTGTCACGGGATTTGGTTCCTTTCGTTGCCGGGGGAAGCCGGCGTGGCGCGATGCGGGTACGGTCCCTGGGAGTGTACGTGCGAGTACTCGCCTATGGTAGCGTCATGTCATGTTGAATAGGCAGAGGCGGGTGGCACGCGCACCCCACGATGAATCGTAGGGTGGGCCGGCCGACCAGCGGTTCGCTCCTCCTGTATCATTGCGCGGGAGAGGACTCCACGCATGTTGCATACGCCGCGCCGCGCCCCGCTCGGTTGCTCGCTGCTGTTGCTGGTCAGCTTGCTCAGCAGTTGCGCCTTTGGGCAGCGAGCTGCGGTCCCGGCTTCCACGCCGGCAATAGCTGCAGTGGCAACTGCTTCGCTGACGACCGCCACTGCCAACTGGCCATCCACCACCGTGGCGAGCAGCACAATGGCGCCAAGCCCAACGGCGGCGCCCCCACCGGCGGTGCAGTGGAGCATTGGGCAGCCGGATGGCGAGGTGGCGCTGAATGATCTGCTGCATGTCGCGTTCTCGCAGCCGATGGACCAGGCAACGGTGCAACAGGCTCTCACGATCAATCCGCCGGTTCCCGGCACTGTGAGCTGGCAGGGTACCAGCCTGACCTACACGCCTTCTCAGCCCTGGCCTGACGGTACCCTGGTGTCGCTCGCCATCGGTAGCGCTGCCCGTACGGCCGCCGGTCAGCCCTTACCGACCGCCATCGACTGGAGTTTTGTCACTGAGCCGACGTTTCAGGCGCTGGAAGTCAGCCCCGCGCCGGACGCCCGCTTTGTACCCTTCAATGCGGTCGTCAACGTGACCTTCAGCCATCAGCCGGACGCGGCGACGCTGGGGCCGAACCTCAGCATCTCGCCGCCCGTGGCGGGGGCGTGGCAGGTGAATGGCCGAATTGCCACCTTCGTGCCCACCCGGCCGTTGGCGGCGTCGGCGTCCTACACGGTGACGCTCGGCACGGGGGTACGCGACACGTCGGGCCGCACCCTGGCTGCCGGGAAGCAGTGGCAATTTGCGACCGGCCAGTCGCCGCCGAACGACAGCCGCCACATCTACGTCACGGGTCAGCGTATCATCTTCGCCACCGCGACCGGTGCGCAGCAGGTGGCCTTCTCGGCCTACCAGGTCCCGAGCGTCACGTTGACGGCCTATCGCGTCCCGACCACCGCCGCCTTCCTGGCGGCGTATACCGCGAAGCAGGCGAACGGCGGTAGTGCGCCGGTTGACGTCAGCCGCTTCCAGCGTCTCGCCAGCATCGACGCGCCTTTTCCACACCCGGAGCTGGATGTGACAACCTTTGTCAGCGTGCCAGGCGTCGCCAGCCCTGGCATCTATTACGTTGATGAGTCTAGCATCGGCGACGGTGTGACGGGGCAGTTCCTGGTGGTGAGCGACCGCGGCGTGTTGGTCCAGCAATCGCCGGTCGGCGCTTTGGTGTGGCTCACTACCCTGGCGACCGGCGCACCGGTCGCTGGGGCTGACCTGACGATCGTGGATGCCGATACCGGCAAGCAACTGCTCACCGGCACGACAGGGACGGACGGCGTCTTCCAGGGCGCAGTGCCGCTGCAGGCGCAACCGCGTGGGCAAGCGCAGCCGCCAGGCTTGCTGGTGTTCTCCGGCAGCGGCAACGACCTGGCTGTGGGCGGTACCGCCGACGGCTTCAGCGGCGGCGGCTACGTCAGCGCTGCCGGCCGGTACAGCCTCTACGCCTACACCGACCGCCCGATCTACCGACCGGGCGACATTGTCCACATGCGCGGCGTCGTCCGCCAGGACAACGACGTCCATTACCAATTGCCGGGCAGCATCCCGGTGACCGTCAGCCTGACCGGACCGGTCAACGGCACGACGCTGCTGTCGCGGCAGGTGACGCTCGATGCGACCGGCAGCTTCGCGCTCGACATCCCCCTGGCCGACGACCTTGCCAGCGGTTACTGTAGCTTCTCGGTCAGCACCAGCACCGGCGCGATCGCTCAACAGGACTCCTACTATGGCAGCTTCCAGGTCGAGGAATACCGAAAGCCGGCCTACGCGGTCGCGGTCAGCACGCCCGGCCAGCCCTGGGTCAGCGGCGACCGCATCCCGGTGACGGTCAACGCTCGCTACTATTTTGACCAGCCTGTGGCTCGTGGCAAGGTAACGCTGCGCGTGTTCAGCAGTTCGTGGTTCGACCCCACCGCCCCGGGTAGCCCCCGGCAGGACCCCGAAGAGGCCGAGCTCGGTGGCTATCAGGGCGGCGCCTACGGCTCGCCGGTCAGCAGTTACAACGGCACGCTGGATGCGCAGGGAAATGCGACTTTCTCCGTGCCGGCCAACCTGGGCAAGGCGACGCTGTCGCAGCGTTATGCCCTGGAGGCGACGGTCAGCGATGCGGCCAACGATCCCGTCACGAACGCGGCAGCCGTCATCGTCCACCGCGGCGCGCTCGCCCTATACGGCCAACCCCTCTCCTACGCCGCCGTGCGTGGTCAGCCGCTGCCGACGACCTTCACTGTCGATGACCTCCAGAACCGGCCGGTTGCCGGCGTGCCGATACGTTGCGATGTGTACCAGCAAACCTACAACGTGACGCAGCAAGGCGACCCCAAGGAAGCCTATCCGGTCTACAACCTGGTGGAGATACCTGCCTACCATTTCGCGCTGACGTCCGGCAGTGACGGCCGCGTGGTGACGGGGCTGATCCTGCCCCAGGCGTCGCCCTATCGGCTCGGCTGTTCCGTGCTGGACCAACGGGGAAACACGGTCACGCTGGACCTGTACCTCTGGGCGGCCGGCTCCAGCGGTGTACTCGCGCCCTACGCCGCCGCCGGGGACCGGCTCTCCGTGCTGGCCGACAAACCGAGCTATGCCGTGGGCGACATCGCGCATCTCCAGGTGCTGTCACCGCTGACCGGCGTGTCGGCGCTGGTGACGGTGGCCCGTGGCCAGATCTATTCCCACCAGGTGATCCAGTTTGCCGGCAAGAGCACCACCCTGGACCTACCCGTGACGGCCGATGACCTGCCCAACGTGCAAGTGACGGTGGCTGTCCAGGGACAGGGACGCATCCTCAGCGGTGAAGCGCCGCTGCGTGTGCCGGCGACTACCCGTTATTTGCACGTGCAACTGACGACGGACCGCCAGCAGTACAGCCCCGGCGAGCAGGCAGCCGTGACCTTGACGGCGACGGGGCCGGACGGCAAACCGGCGCAAGGCGAGTTCTCGCTCGGCATGGTCGACGAGGCGATCTACGCGCTGGCGCGACAGACACCGCCGACGATCAAGGCCGCCTTCTATTCCGTCCGCGCTGTGCAGTTGCGCACCGGCGCGTCGTTGAACGCGCGGGCCGGAAAGATTGGGGGCCAGGGCGGCGGCGGTGGTGGGGGTGGCGCGGAGTCCCAATTACGCAGCGACTTCCCCGACACCGGCTACTGGTCCCCCGCCGTCCAGACCGGAGCCGACGGCAAAGCCACGGTGCAACTCACCATGCCGGACAGCCTGACGACCTGGCGGCTCACGGCCATCGGCGCGACGACGAACACCGACGTCGGCTACGTCACTGACGACGTGGTAAGCACCAAGACATTCCACGTCGACCCGGCATTCCCGCGCTTCCTGGTCAGCGGTGACCACGTCAGCCTGGCGGCAACCGTGACGAACGCCACTGATCGTGACGTGTCCGGCAGTGCAACCCTGAGCAGTCCGGCCTTGAGCCTTGCCACTGCAGCCAGGCAGCAGGTGACGGCGCCGGCGCACGGCAGCGTGGTGTTGCGTTGGGGAGCGACAGTCGGTGGCGTTGGTGACGCGGCGATCACAGTAGATGCACAGGCGGGCAGTCTGTCGGACGCGGTGAAAGTCACGCTGCCCGTTTCGGCCGGTGGGGCGGCGGGCAGCGTCACGAGCGCGGGCGAAGCCAGCAGCACGACATCCGCGTCGCTCGATCTGCCCGCTGCCGCCATTGCCGGCTCGGCATCGCTGCAACTGGCCGTCACACCCAGCTTGGCCGGCGGCGTGCTGGCCGGCAGTCGCTACCTGGAGGGGTATCCCTACGCCTGCGCTGAGCAGACGGTGAGCAGTTTCCTCCCCGCCATTCTGGCCAGGGAGACCTACGCCAAGGCCGGCCTGACGACAGTGCAACAGCAATTGCCGCCCGATTTGGACAGCCACGTAGCGGCCTCCCTCCAGCAACTCTACAGCCTTCAGCATGGCGACGGCGGCTGGAACTGGTGGAGCTATGATCAGACCGACCCGTACATGACGGCCTACGTTGTCTACGGGTTGGTCGAAGCCAAACGACTCGGCTATCCCGTCGTCCAGACCAGCCTGGATCGCGGCATTGCCTCCCTGCAGCGCCAACTGGACCCGTCGAAGGCCGGGCTGGCCACGGCTGCCTATATGCTGGACGTGCTCGCGTTGGCCGGCAAGCCGGTGAGCGCACAATCGCCCCTGGTCCAGGGCTTGCTGGCGCGCCACGGCGATATGGCCGATTACGGCGAGAGCTACCTCGCCCAATACTTCGTCGCTGTGGGAGATACCAGCGATGCACGTAGCCTGCTGAACAGTCTGGCCCAAGCGGCGACGCAGACGGCGACGACGGCATCATGGAAAGAGCAGGTTGGCCTCCCGCCGCTGCGCGGCTCTCTGGTCTACAGCACGGCGGCAGCGCTCGACGCCTTCTCGACCCTTGACCCCGCCAACTCGTTGGCGCTCAAGGCTGCTCGCTACCTGCTGGCCTCGCGATCAGGCGACGCCTGGAACACCACCCACGACTCCGCGATGGCGGCCATGGCGCTCGACCACTTCCTGCTCGTCCACGGCGATTTTGCAGCCTCCGGCCACCTGCGCGTCTTCTGGAACGGGCGCTTGTTGCAAGATGTAGCGGTAACGCCCACCTCGCCGCCGGTGGCGCTGCACCTGACCACCCAGCAGATTCAGGTACACAACACCTTGCAGATCAGCACCGACAGCGCCACGCCAGTCTTCTGGTCGGCAGCCTTGAGCTACCACGTGGCAGCCGCGCCGCTCTCCGGCAATGAACTCACCATCACGCGCCGCTATCTGCTGGCCGACGGCGCGCCGGCGACCGGCCCGTTGCCTGTCGGTACGCCGATTCAAGTGCTGCTGAGCGTCCACAACGCGGCGCCGCTTGACTATGTGCAGGTGTACGACGCGTTGCCTGCTGGAGTGGAGGCGCTCAACCCGGCGCTCGCCACCAGCCAGACCCAGACGACCGCCCAGCAGCAGCAACGCAACTACGACCAGATCGACCGGCGGGACCAGGAAGTGGACTTCTACATCACCAAGCTCGCGCCGGGAGACCACACCTTCATATACGCCGCCCAGGCGACAACAGCCGGAACCTTTCAAGCGCCATCGGCCGTCGTGAGCCAGATGTACGCCCCATCGGTGCGGGGGGTCTCGCCTGCCGACACATTGGTCGTTGTGCCGTAACCCTGCCATCCCGCCAATCGTGGTAGCGCGTTCAATTGACCGGCGATCTAGCCGCGGGCATCATCGTCCAGCGCTTTCTCAGCGGGCGATTGTAGCTCTGCGAGCTCCTGATAGATGTCAGCGAGACGGACGGTGAAGCCAGGTACGGTATCCCCACCGTCAAGAACTTCGTGAGCGGCAACATGGTACACCCGGCCGTCATGGTAGACGATGGTATTTCCCGTCTCCGGGTTGACATACCAAAGGAGACGCACGCCGGCGCGGAGCCAGTCCCCCGTCTTTTCCAGCACCGCTCCCGCTCGGTCCGTGGGCGAAAGCACCTCGATCACGAAATCCGGTGCGGTTGCGGCAGCAGACGCCTTGAGATCCTGGGGGATGCGGTGGCGCGCATAGAAGGCAACGTCCGGACCGCGGGCGTCGTAGCGACTCCCCTGGATCATGATGTGGGGATCACCGCCAACCGCCATGCCCAGCCGGCGCCTACGCACGTAGTCAAGCAGCAATCCCGAGAGCAGAGTAGCAATATAGTCGTGAAACAAGGTCGTCACGTCCCACTCCACGATTTGCCCATGTACTAACTCACGTAACCTACCATCATCCGGGAAACTGTCCAGATCATCTATGGTATACAGGCGCGAAGTTTGCTCTACGGGTGCAGCAGCGACCATGTGCGGTGTGTCCTTTCGCTGACGAGGGTGTGCCTTGGTATCTCAGTATACTGAGGACCGATGCCGTTCAGGCGCCTTTGCTGATCGTCACCCAAGGGCACGCCTAATCCGTTTGGGGGGCATCTGAAACTGCTACGTTGATCTTCCGTCCGTTAGGGAAGCCGTAGCATAGGGTCGTTATACCAGGCTAGGCCCATTGACGGCCGATGGCCGTGTTGCAAGCGACGTGAGGGGTGAGTGGCCATGTACTCACGCTTCCGAGCGGTGGTCTCAGCCGCATTGTTGCCTGTAGCCGTCTGGTTGATGCTCATCGGGTTGTTGACGCTGGGGGCTAGCCTGCTCGCTGGAGTGATCTCGGCAACCGGGGTCCGCGTACCGGGGTCCATAGCACCAATCGGTGTGGCGAATTACCGTCCCTGGCCCTTCTCCCCCGCTGCCGGCGCCTCCGTGGTGGCGGGAATTCCGCCCGCTCGGGCCAGCGGAACCGCGCCAGCACTGGCTACCCCCGTACCAACACACCAGCCTGCTGCCAGCGCGACAGCACCTACCGTCGCTGCGCCGCGCCCGACGGTCACCAGTCAACTGGCGGATGCCGTTGCGCTTGCAGTATCGCCGACTGCTGGCGGCGCGGCGGCCACGGCGACATTCAGCGGCGATACGCGGCTCACGCCTGGCGGGGCACAGGTGCGTGATGTCCATTTGACCAACATCGGATCGCTCGCCTGCACCTACACGCTTTCCGTTTCGGGTGGCGCGGGCATCCTCTGGACCAACCCGGTCAAGGGGCTGCACATCACCGTCGCGCACGACGGCCAGGCGGTATACCAGGGCCCGCTGGCGGTAGCGTCGTTGCCGTTGAATTTGACGCTGGCGCCGGGTAAGTCCGCCGACTTCCGGCTTACCGTCTGGCTGCCGGAGAGTGCGGACAACACGTTTCAGGACAAGACGACGACGGTATCGTTCCTTTGGACGGCGACCGGGACGGGGTAGGGTAGAGTCGTGTTCTGTCCACCTGGAACAGACACGCCGGTCATTGTCACCGAGGCAGTGTTTCCGTTGCTGCTGTGCGGCGCCCGTTGAGCGCGGAGGCAGGCCCCCTCCGGCTCGCACCGCTCGCCAGGTTCCCCCACTGCCGTGGAGGAACCGATCCTGCACTTCAGGGGACGGTCGCCTTCGGGACGGTACGGCTGGACCGCAGCATCGTCGAGACGGAGTGCTGCGGCAACGGCACGGACGCGTCGACAGTCCGCACCAACGCGGTACTGCAAGACACACCCAAACTAGGGGTCTGCTGTCGTCCCCTGCCATGCACCCAAGGTTTCTCCCGTCAGGGGGAAACCTGGCGAGTGGTGCGAGCCGGAAGGGGTTTCCCCGCGCCCGTCACCCTCACGGAATCACGTTCGTCTCCGGCCCAATCCCCGCTGCCGCCTCCGCCAGCAGGTCGGCGCTGCGTTCGATGTCGTGGAGGGAGCCGATTTCGGCGCCGGTGTGCATGTAGCGAAGGGCGATGCTGATCAGGCCGGTGGCGATGCCGACGCGCACCTGCTGCAGCGCGTCGGCGTCGGTGCCGGTGGAGCGGCCCTCGGCTTCCCGTTGAATGCTGATGCCCCTGGCCTGGCCGGCGGCAAGGAGCAAGTCGGCGACACGCGGGTTGATCGTCGGGCCGAAGGTAACGACCGGTCCGGCGCCGAGCTTGATGTCGCCGCTGCGCTTGGGATCGGCCGTGGGATAGTCCGAGGCGTGGGTCACGTCGACGGCCAGGCCGACCTGGGGATTGATGCCGAAGGCGCTGGTGCGCGCGCCGCGCAGGCCGACTTCCTCCTGCACAGTGGCGACGGCAAAGATTGCGGCCTTTGGCTGCCGTGCTTTCGCCAGTTCCAGGGCCCGTGCCACCACGTAGGCGCCGGCCTTGTTGTCCAGCGCTCGTGACACGATCAGGTCGCCGTCGGTCAGCGTTTCCAGACCCTGAGCGCGCGTGCCGGCCGTGCCGACGTCGACCAGCGCCAGGGCGGCCTGGCGGTTGGCGGCGCCGATGTCGATCCAGAGGTCTTCGATCTCCAGGCCCTTCTTCTGCTCGTCCGCCGCCTGGAGGTGGCGCGCCTTGCGCCCGATGACGCCGCGCACCAAGCCCTGTTTGCCCAGCAGTTGGACGCGTTCACCGGGCAGCGTGAGCGGGTCAAAACCGCCGATGGCGCCGAAATAGAGGAAGCCGTTGTCGTCGACAAAGCGGATGATAAAGCCGATTTCGTCCACATGGCCGGCAAGCATCACTCTGGGCGAGCCACCGGGGTTGATGACAGCGATGACGTTACCCTGGTTGTCCGTGGTGATGCTGTCGGCGTATGTGCCGACGTAGGCGCGCCACACGGCGGCTGCTTGCTGCTCTGACCCTGAAGGGCTGGGCGTCTCCACGAGCGTCTTCAAGAAGTCGAATTGCGCGCGATCCAACGCTGTTCCGTTCCACTGTGCGTACCGGCAAGGCGGGCCGGGACCGTTTCGGTACTGGCGGAGGATACCATTCGGCGCTCACCGGAGCAGCGCCTCGTCACACCACCCCGGCAACGTCCCGGCGATAGCCGCGGCCGGTGACGCGCGGGCGGTTCGTCTCGCGCGGTTCCTGGGACAGGACGCGGAAACGATGGCCGCGCTTGACCATGTGGCAGTGAATGTTCGCCCGAAGTACCTCCGACGCCACGGCCGACCCCTGTGCAGCGCCGCCGAAGGAAGCAGGATCGACCAGGAAGGCGATGGGGGTGAGGCCATGCTGGGCCAGGCTCAGCGCTCCCCGTACCCAATCGAGCTGCCCGGAGGCGGTGATGACGGCCACCGTGGCGCCGCGCCCCAGCTGTGGACCGGCCAGGCCGAGCGTGCTGCTCAGCGGGGTAGTACCATCAGCATGCACGGCAGCCAGTTCGCTCAGGATGCGGTTGAGCTGCGCGCCGCCCTTATCGGGCGCGACCAGGATCTGCTCGGCGCTGGAAGCGATGAGACCGACCGACCGGTTCTCTTTCAGCACGCGGTTGGCCAGCGCGACGGCGATGCGCACCTGATACTCTTCGGTAGACTCTTCCTCCTCGCCGAGCAGCGTCGAGCGGTCCATGTCGAGGATGATCCAGAGGTCGCTGGACCGTTCCAGGTCGTACTCCTTGACGAAGAGCTGGCCGCGCCGGGCGGTGGTCGGCCAGTGGATACGCTTGTAACTATCGCCTGGCTGGTAATCGCGAATGGAGGCGGCGGTGTTCGTGATCTGCAATGCCCGAGCGCCGCCGCTGGTGGAACCGGCGACAGCGCCGCGCGGCAGGTCGATGCCGGGAAGATCGACAATCGGCGGGAAGACCAGGAAGGAGATGGTATCGGCGTAGGTACGCTGCACCGAGAAAAAGCCGAACGGATCACCGGCGCGAATCGTCAACGGTCCCAGGTGATAGCGCCCGCGGCGTCGGCACTGCCACTCGATGCGCCAGGTCTTCGTCTGGCGGCTGCCGAGCGTCTCCACCTTGGAGGCGGGGTAGCCGGGGAAGTTGGAGTGATCGTTGATCTCCAGGTAGGTGATCGGCAAGATACTGGCGTTGACGGCCACGAAACGCTCCTCCAGTTGGGAGCCAACCTGCAGATGACCAACCGAGGGCTGCCGTGAAAGTTCCAGTCCGCCGCCGATAGCGCGCGTCCAGAGGTAGCTGAGCAACACGGTTGCTGCCACTGCATAAAAGACGACGAAGAGGATGCTGACGCCGCCGAACACGGCCAGTAGACCCAGCACGCCCACCAGCGGCAGGACGAGGGGACGCTCAACCTGAATGACGGCATCGCCGCCGCCCCGAACTCTCCACCGCACGGCAGCAGGTCCTTACGCCAGGCACATCGTCACGTCACAGTATAGCAGGGAGGGACGGGCTCTCAAGGCGGGTATACTCCGCTGCCCCAGGTCAGTTCCAACGGTACGATCGGGTAGGGCGATGGCCGCCGCCACTGCGGGTGCAGCATGGCCGAATAGGCGGCGTGGTAGGATGCGAACGGAGAGCCGACGTGAAACTTGTCCTGACTCATGATGTTCCCAAGGTGGGGAAGGTTGGCGATGTCAAGGAGGTTGCCGACGGCTACGCGCGCAACTTCCTCCTGCCGCGCGGCATGGCGGTGGAAGCGACCAGCGGGCAACTGAAGCGCTTGCAGGAACAGCGTAACCAGGAGAAGAAGCGGGAAGAAAAGAACCGCACCGAGCTGCAGGCGCTTGCTGATCGCCTGAAAGAGGCGACCGTCACGTTCGCCATGCGCGTTGGCGAGGGTGGCAAGCTCTACGGTTCGATCTCCAGCAAAGACGTGGGCGACGCCCTGGAAGAGCAGGCCAAGATCGTGGTGGACCGCCGCCGAGTCGAGCTGGAAGAGCCGATTCGCACGTTGGGTACCCATCAGGTGGCCGTCCACGTGGCCTCCGATCTTCGTCCATTGGTGACTGTCGTCGTACAGGAAGGATAGCTGAATGGCGGTGGACCGGCAGCCGCCGCACAATATTGAGGCCGAACAGTCGACGCTCGGTAGTCTGATCATCGACCCGGAAGCCTATATCCGGGTCGCTGAGTTCCTCAAGGCCGACGACTTCTACCGCGAGGCCCACCGGTCCATTTACTCTGCCATTAGCGACCTCAATGAACGGCACGAGCCGGCTGACCTCATCACGCTGTGTGACGAGTTGGAACGCCGTAACATCCTGACCGAAGTCGGCGGCCCCTCCTACGTGACGACTCTCGTCAACCTGGTACCGACCTCCGTCCACGTTGAGCACTACGGTCGCATCATCGAGCGCACCGCCACCATGCGCCGCTTGATCGCCGCCGCAGGGCAGATCGCCACGCTCGGCTACGAGGACAGCGAGGACACCGAGGCGACGCTGGACCGCGCCGAGCAGATCCTCTTCGCCATCTCCCAGCGCCGCCTGGCCGGTGACTTCTTACCGCTGCGCACCTTGCTGCACGACTACCTGGACCGCATCGACTACGTCCATCAGCATCGCGGTCAGGTGGCCGGCGTGCCGACCGGCTTCGCCGACCTGGATCGCCTTACCGGCGGCCTGCAGCCTTCGGACCTCATCATCATCGGAGCGAGGCCTAGCATGGGAAAAACGGCGATGGCGGTGTCCATGGCCCACGGCAGCGCCATGAAGCACGGCACCGTCGTCGGCATGTTCGCGCTAGAGATGTCCGCTGAACAGATCGTGCAACGCTTTATGTCCATCGAAGCTGCGGTCGATCAGCAGCGGCTGCGCACCGGTTATATCGACGATCAGGAGTGGGATCGCATTATTGCTGCTGCCGGCGCCCTGTCGGAAGCGCCGATCTATATCGACGACACGCCCGGCATCACCACCATGGAGGTGCGCGCCAAAGCGCGCCGTCTTGCCGCCCAGGTGCCGCTCGGCCTGATCATCATCGACTACCTGCAACTCATGCAGGGCCGCGGGCGCGGCGATGGCAACCGAGTGCAGGAGATCTCCGAAATCTCCCGGTCCCTGAAGGGCCTGGCGCGGGAACTGGACGTGCCGGTGATCGCCCTCGCCCAGTTGTCCCGCGGCGTCGAGTCCCGCCAGGACCACCACCCGATGCTGTCGGACCTAAGAGAGAGCGGCTCAATTGAGCAAGACGCGGATATCGTCATGTTCATCTACCGTGACGAGGTCTACAATCCTTCGACTGACCGTCACGGCATCGCCGACATTATTATCGCCAAGCATCGCAACGGGCCGGTCGGGCAGGTAAGCTTACGTTGGTTAGAGCAGACTGCTCGCTTTGTAGACCTGGAACTTTATCATCAACCAACCAATGATTGACCCCGAACGCCAGCCCGGCTTCCCCGGCTTCGCCACCCCGCAGGCGCGGCTGGTCGCTGTGCCCGATGAGTTTTTCGTCCGGCTGCTGCCGCAACTGGATCACCTGGGCGAACTGAAGCTGTTGCTGCACGTGTTCTGGTTGCTGACGAATCGCGAAGCGGAGCAACGGCACGTGGTAGAGCAGGAACTGTACGATGATCCGGCGCTGCTGAAGAGTTTGCGCGCCGGTCAGAGCCGTCCAGCCGCCGACTTGCTCCGCGACGCCATCGAACGTGCCGTCGTGCGGCGCGTGCTGTTGCGTTTGCAGGTCAACGACGCCGGAGCGCCACAGGTCTGGTACTTCCTGAACTCTCCCGCCGGGCGCCGGGCATTGGCGACGGCTCGTGTTGCCACCCTGCCGGCCGCCGATGGCTTGCCCAGCGGCAGCGATGCGGCGGCTTCCGACATGGGGGCGCCGCTGCACGCCGACCAGCCCACGATCTTCAGCCTCTACGAACAGAACGTCGGCCTGCTGACGCCTCTGATCGCGGATGCGCTGCGCGCCGCCGAGGAGCGCTATCCGGCCGGCTGGGTGCGCGATGCTATTCGAGAGTCCGCCGAGCGCAACCGGCGCTCCTGGCGCTACATCCAGCGCATTCTGGAACGCTGGGAAACCGAAGGGAGGGGCGATGCAAGCCATCGGGACGGTCCTTGGCCGAATGGCGATCCCGACCGCTTTACGCGCGGCCGCTACGGTCGGCTCGTCCAGTCCTGACGAAGTTGTCGTGCCAGTTGAGGGGAGTCCACCGGCGACCTTGTGCCCGCTCTGCGGCGGCGCCGGGTGGCTGCGCCGCGATGTGCCTATTGGTCACGTCCTGTTCGGCCAGCCCGTGCTATGCCGGTGCAAGGCGACGGAGTTGCAACAGCAGCGGCTGGAGCGAATGTTCGCGACGAGCCGCTTGGGTGACCACCTGCGCGGAATGACGTTCGATACGTTTTCGACGCAGGACATTCCCTACGATCCCAGCGATTTGCAAGGTAGATGGACGGTTGAAGAGGTTCGCCTCAGTCTCGGTCGAGCATTGAGGGCAGCACGGAGTTTTGTGGCGGAGTTGCAAGGGTGGCTGGTCTTGGTTGGGGACTTTGGCTGCGGCAAGACTCACCTGGCCGTCGCCATAGCCAACGAGCGCATCGCGCACGGAGAGCCGGCGCTCTTCCAGGTTGTTCCAGACCTCCTGGACCACCTGCGCGCCACGTTTGCGCCGTCCAGTTCAGTGACCTACGATGACCTGTTCGAGGAGGTGCGCACGGCGCCGCTGCTCATCCTCGACGACCTGGGTGCGCAGAGCAACTCGCCTTGGGCTGAAGAAAAGCTCTTCCAAATCATCAATTATCGGTACAACTATCGTCTTCCAACGGTGATTACCACCAATGTGGAGCTCGACCGGCACCATCCGCGTTTAGCCTCGCGCATGTCAGACATGGGCCCGCTAGTGCAGATTAAGGCGCCGGATTTCCGGGGTGGTCTGGCCCCGCACCGCACAGTGGGGGGGAAGATGCCGGCGAGCCTGCGCGGGCGCATGGCTGGGCGGTGACGTCGCCAGGTCGCCCGGTGCTGTGGCGTCGGCGAATGGATGGTACGGGTGAACCCCGTTTCCTCCGAGTGCGCAGCAAGCGAGCATTGTGACGCACCGCAAGCCCCAGGGCCGCGATTGCGATCGGCGGCCAAGCGACCGCAGTCGCCCTCGTGGCTTGGCCGCAGACCGCAGTCGCGGCCTTCTACGCCCGCGTATAAACACCCTTCGCTTGCTGAGCAAAACTTTGCGGTTTACTCTCCGTGTCCCCTTGCCAGGCGCAGCAATCTGCCATACACTACATAGGCAGGAACAAGGGGGGCGCGTCCTCCCCGCGGCCGCAGTCACGCCGAATCCAGCGTGAAAGGACCAGGACCGATGAACGATACCTGGGGCGACATCACGGTCAATCACCGCGAAGTCGTTATGTCCGCCATCCTGGAAGAAGACTGGTGGTCGCTGGAAACCCAGCGCCATGAGCAAGAGGCTGAGCGCTGGCAGCGTCGCGTAGAATTGGCGGAACGTCACCAGGAGTTTGATCTTGCTACGCAGGCGGCGCAACGATCACGTCATCACGCCGGCCTTGCCCTGGCGGCGATCCAAGCGAGGAGCCGGGCGATGATCAGTGAGGGGGGACGCGGATGGACGGATTAGCCGCCTTCTATTTGATCTGTTTCGGCTTTGGCCTGGTCATGGTGCTGCTCTCCGTCCTGACCGGGGTCGGTCACGCGTCCTTGCACATCGGCCATGTTTATATCCACATACCGGGCCATGGTCACGCTGCCGCCCATGGTGGGAGTGGGCAGATGGGGCACGGCGGCGCTGACCTCGTTTCGCCCTTCAACGCCATGAGCCTGCTCGTCTTTCTCACCTGGTTCGGCGGCGCCGGCTACTTGCTGCACGGTCCGCTGGGGAGTTGGGGCTGGCTCAGCCTCCTCGGTGCGGCGCTGGCCGGCCTCCTGGCAGCGGCCGTCGTCTTCCAATTCCTGGCGAAAGTCCTGGCTCCTCAGTCAAAGCCGCTGGACCCGGCGGATTACGTGTTGGAGGGTCAGGTCGGCACGGTCAGTAGCCCCATCCGCCAGGGCAGGGTGGGCGAAGTACAATACATCCAGCAGGGGCGGCGGCGGTCCATCGGGGCGCGTGCTGCCGGTACAGTGCCGCTGGAACGTGGCACAGAGGTCGTGATCGTCACTGTGGAACACGGCCTGGCGCTGGTTGAACCGTGGGAACAATTTATCGCAGCGCGCGAGAACCGTCGGCCCGTGATAGCGGACGGTACGCTCAATCAGCCGGCCAATACAGGCGAGGCTGAACCTGGAAAGGAGTGACTCGGTTATGCAAACGGTCGCCATCATCGTTGTCCTGCTGGTGCTGGTACTGGTGGTCGCGCTGGCGCTGCTCGCCAGCATGTTGCGCAAGGTAGGCCCCAACCAGGCCTTGATTCGCTACGGCTTTGGCGGTACGCGCATCTTCCAGGGTGAGGGCGCGCTGGTCTTCCCGATGGTCCATAGCGCCCGTGAACTGTCGCTGGAGTTGATGAGCTTCGATGTTGCGCCCCAACAGGACATGTACACGACACAGGGCGTGGCGGTGAACGTGGAGGCGGTCACGCAACTCAAAGTAAAGTCGGATCCAGAGAGCATACTCACCGCCGCCGAGCAGTTCCTGTCGAAAGCGCCGGATTCGCGGGAAGGGCTGATCCGTCTGGTCATGGAAGGCCACCTGCGCGGCATCGTCGGTCAACTCACGGTAGAGCAGATCGTCAAGCAGCCGGAGATGGTGGCCGACAAGCTGCGCGCCACCACCGCCGACGACCTTGCCAAGATGGGCCTGGAGATCATCTCCTTCACCATCCGGGAAGTGCGCGACCGTAACCAGTACATCGAAAATATGGGCAAGCCGGACATCGCGCGCATTCGCCGGGAGGCGGACATCGCCGCGGCCGAAGCGGAACGTGACACGGCCATCCGGCGCGCCGAAACGATGCGCGAGGCCTCCGTTGCCCGCGCCATGGCGGACCAGGAACGGGTCATTGCGGAGACGGCGTCGGCCACGCGCCAGGCCGAGGCGCAGCGTGACCTGGAATTGAAGCGCGCCGACTATACGCGGGCGGTGCAGACCCAGAAAGCGCAAGCCGACAAGGCCTACGATATTCAGGCCAACATCATGCAGCAACAGGTGATGGCCGCTCAGGTCCAGGTCGAACAGGTCCAGAAGGCGGAGCAGATCAAAGTGCAGGAGTCGGAGATCCTGCGCCGCGAAAAGGAGCTGATCGCCACCGTGCTGCGGCCGGCGGAGATCGAGCGGCAGCGCATCCAGACGCTGGCGGAGGGCGAGCGGCAACGCCTGTCCCTGGAAGCCACCGGTCGGGCGGAGGCGGCACGCCAGCAGGGCCTGGCCCAGGCCGAGGTGATCAAGGCGACCGGGGAAGCGGAAGCGAATGTCATCCAGATCAAGGGTGAGGCGGAAGCCAAGGCCATGAATCTGAAGGCCGACGCCTATCGCGGCTATACGCAGGCGGCGATCCTGGACCGCATGCTGTCCGCTATCCCCGACATGGTGCGGGCCGCCGCCGAGCCGCTCTCAAAAGTGGATACAATCACCGTAGTTTCCACCGATGGGCATTCGGGTACGGGAGTCGACCGCGTGACGGCGGATGTTGCCAGGATCGTGGCGCAAGCGCCGGCCATGCTGGAAGCGCTGACCGGCTTGAAGTTGGGGGACATGCTGGCGCGGCTGATACCACCGGCTAGCGAACGCGTGGCTGATAGGAACGGCGTCGAACGGGCCATAGAGCAAAAGAAGGATGGGAACGATCGGTGATCTTTGATCGTCTCTTTGGTCACGCGCAGCACCCGGCGGCCGAGCGCACGGTGCAGACGCTGCGCGTCGGTGACGCGGTCAGTTATCTCGGGGAGGACTTCACTGTCGAACAGCGTCACGAACTGCGCGGGGACGGCGGGGACGTCTGGTGGACCTACCTGATCCAGAGCCCGGAGCGCCGCCTCTGGTTGGACGTGGATGAAGACCAGGGCCTGACCCTGACTGTCTACGAACCGTGTACGCAGCACGTCGCAATGCCGATTGTCGATACCGTCACGGTCAACGGGAAGGTTTTTCACCAGGACGAGCACGGGTTCGCCAGTGACACGGTCAGCCGCCGTAGCGGTGAGAGCGGCGAGCGGCTAGAATACTGGTATCTGGCAAGCGACGATGGCGACCAGTTGGTCATACGCCGGCTGGGCGACAACGAGATCACCGATGACCGCAGTCGGCAGACCGGCACGATGGAGGTAGGCATCGGCAAGGAGATCAAGACCTACGAGGTGAAGATTTTCCAGGGGGAGGACGTCCGGTAACTGCTCCCCGCCAAGCGTCCTATTCCGGTATCTCTCGGGTCAGATAGCCGGTATCTTGTAGCAGTGGAGAAGTGGCCAGGGAGCCGCAAAATAGAGGAGAAGTAAGGACATGCCTGGACTGCTCGATCGTGTCAGCACACTGGTGCGTGCCAACCTGAACGACCTGATCGACCGCGCCGAAAACCCGGAGAAGGTGATTCGGCAGGCACTCATTGACATGAACAACCAGCTCATCCAGGTCAAGACGCAGGTCGCGGCCAGCATCGCCGATGAGCAGAAACTCTACCAGCGCTGGCAGGAGAACCAGGCCCTGGCCACCGACTCCCAGCGTAAGGCCGAACTGGCAGTCTCCAAGGGCCGCGACGACCTGGCCCGCGAGGCCTTGCAGCGCCAGAACTCCTATCAGCAGATCTCTGACGGCTTCCAGCGCCAGTACACCGATCAAAAGGGGCAGGTGGAGACGCTGAAGGCGGCGCTCAACCAGTTGGAAGCGAAGATCCAGGAGGCCGACCGCAAGAAGGACCTGCTGATCGCGCGCTCTCGCTCGGCGCAGGCACAGCAGCGCATCCACGACACCCTCTCCGGCATCAACACGACCGGAGCGATGGCCAGCTTCTCGCGCATGGAGGAGAAGGTCTCCGACCAGGAAGCCCGCGCCAAGGCGTCGATTGAGATGGATAGCGATTCCTTTGAGGATCGCTTTGCCGCCCTGGAGCAGGGCGACGCCGTCGATCAGCAACTGGCCGCGCTAAAGGCAAAGGCGGGCGTCGGACCGGCGTTGCCGGCCAACGCCACTACTGCCCTGCCGGAAGGGCAGCACCCAACGCCGGACCACCGAGAAGACTGATAGCGAGGGCGGATCGGAGCACATGTACTACCGCATGATTCCCATCCTGGCCGTTGTGCTGGTGGTGTGCTGCCTGGTGTGGGCAATGGCCTCTGCCTTCGGTGGGGGCCACCGCATCGGCTACGGTGGGTACTATCCACCGGCGTTCTTCGGACCGAGTTGGTCGCACGGCGGTTATTATCACGGCTCGTATGGTGGCGGCGGTGGCTACTCGGCTCCGTTTGGCGGCAGCTCCGGGCGTAGTCCGTCCCATGGCTTCAGCGGCGGCGGTTTCACGGGTGGGCATGGAGGGAAATAATGGCAATTGCGGCGGGACACTTTCTCAGTAACATCGCATCGGTAGTCTTCTGGGCGCTGCTAGGCATGTTCTTGCTGTTGGCAGCGGACCACATCATCGATCGCGTTGACCCGATGGGGTTCGACAAGGAGATCAAGAACGGCAACATTGCCGCCGCTATCGTGATGAGCGCCCTCATTATCGGCGTCGCTATCATCATCTATGCGGCGATGCTGCCGGCGCCGAACCTGCCGACCGGCTAGCTGGGCGTGGTTCCCGTGACCGGCGACGGCACTTGACCGCGCTGGAACAGCCGGACAGCCCACGCGCGGACGCAGGCGGGATGTCCGTCGTGCTGTCGTCGTTGCGCAGCCGCAGTGGCCCCTACGTGCTGCTCCTTTCAATATTCGTCGTCGCCAGTTGCGCCATCGTCTACGAATTGCTTATCAGCACGGTGGCATCGTACCTGCAGGGCGACACCATTTTGCAGTTTTCCGTCACCATCGGCCTCTTCCTCACAGCAATGGGCGTGGGATCCTGGTGCTCACGCCTCGTCCTTGATGACTTGCTCCGCACCTTCGTGCTCATTGAAGTGCTTGTCGGGTTGGTGGGGGGACTGTCCGTGCCGCTACTGTTTTTCGTGTACGGTACCGCCTTTACGGACTTTCCGCCCGTGATGTACGGCGCAATCGTGACGATCGGTGGTCTCATCGGGCTGGAAGTGCCGCTCGTCACGCGCATACTAGCGGGTAATAGCGGGCTGCGCGTCAACCTGGCCAACGTGTTGTCCTTCGATTATCTCGGCGGACTACTAGGGTCGCTGGCTTTTCCACTCATTCTGCTCCCGCACCTGGGAATGGTGGGCGCCTCCCTGCTGATGGGCACATTGAACGTGCTGGTTGCTTCCGTCACCGCCATAGTTTATCGGCGGCAGATGACGGGGAACCGGCTGACAGCAGTCACGCTGGCAGGGGCGCTCGTCACCCTCCTTGTGCTGTTCGCCGCCAGTGATCCGCTTTCGGCTGGGCTGGAGCAGCGGCTCTATCGCTACCCCATCATCCTGAGCACGCAGACGCCCTACCAGCAGCTTGTCGTGACGAAGTGGCACGACGACGTGCGCCTGTTTATCGACGGCCATCTGCAGTTCAGTTCGGTCGACGAGTACCGCTACCACGAGACGCTCGTTCACCCGGCGATGGCGGCAGTGAGCCGCCACCAACAGATCCTGATCATCGGTGGCGGCGATGGCCTGGCTGCGCGAGAGGTGTTGAAGTACCCGGATGTGGTCAGTATCACGCTTGTGGATTTGGATGCCGGCATGACCAGTCTGTTCGCGCAGCAGCCGATGCTGGCGACCCTCAACGCGCATTCGCTGGTTTCTCCACGCCTGCACGTGGTAAATGCTGACGGTTACCAGTATCTCCAGCAAAGCAAGGCCATGTTCGATGTCATCATTGCCGATCTGCCGGACCCGCGTACGGAAGCCTTGCAGAAGCTGTACACGCGAGAGTTTTACGGCCTGGTGCGGACGCACCTGGCAACCGACGGGTATTTTGTTACCCAGGCCACATCGCCCTTCTACACCGCCAAAGCGTTCTGGTGTATCGCTGCCACGGCAGGCTCCGTCTGGCCGGTCGTCGTGCCGTACCACGTCGATGTACCCAGCTTCGGCAGTTGGGGCTTCGTCCTGGCCGGGGAGACGCCGCTGCGCGTCTCTGCCCTCCGGGTTACGGCGCCGACACGGTACCTGAACGATGCGCTGCTGCCCGGCCTCTTTGCCTTCGGCAAGGATATTCTTCAGCAAGAGGCTGGTGTTTCCGTGAACACGCTGCTGCGACCTGTTCTCCCTAGCTACTATGAGCAGGGTTGGAGCCGGTTCCAAAGCTGATTGCTTGACCCCACCGATGGATAAGGTACATAATCTACGTGGAAATGGGTCACAGCGTTAAGGAACATGTCAGGCCATGGTCGTTTTCTTGCCCGATGCCTCGGTCTTCAACCTGCCGCGCTATCCGAACGTCTGGTTTTATGTGTCTGCCGATATGACGCCCGGCTACGATCGGGCTGCGCAGTTCGTGATTGACAGCATGTCCGGCTACCTGGGCGTGCGCGCCGATGCCGGCCATGCCCACGACGTGCTGCGCTGTGACGCGCGCGCCACGATCCGCAACTTGCAGCCGTACCGGGGCTATGCCAACCACCGCCATAACCACTCGCACGCGCTGGACATCCGCTATTACTACAAGGTATTGCGCGCCAACGAGATGGAGCAGGTGATGCTGGAAATCGACGGTGTGCCCCGGGAGTTCTATCGCGTCGCGGCGCAGGTGCGCTACGAAGCCAGCAATGCCCACAACCCGCCGGACGATTGCCCGGTCTGCGGGCGCGCCGGCGACTACGCTGATGTGGATGGCGACGTCAATCGGCTGATCCGTGACCCTCTCGGCCTGGAACTCTGCTTGCACGGCACGGTGCGCGGTCGTCCGGTGGCGCACCCATCCGGCATCCCGATACGTGGCATCCAGGCTATGGCCGCCGACTATGATTTACACTTCGGTGTGATCGACACTGAGCGTCCGGAAACCCAGACGCCGCGTATCGGCTGCGTGGCGGTGCTGGAGCGGGGAGACCCCTCTCTCTGACTCTCTCCCCCTCACGGGAGAGAGAGAACGCAGTTGGAATGTCGGTCGCGTTGAGGCAATGGCTGGGCAAAGCTTCGACCGAAGACTACCGTCACAGCGGTTGCGTTCCCCCTCTCCCGTGAGGGGGAGGGGTCAGGGGCTTTCTGGGGTAGGTTTTTGTAGTCCATCAGGCGGCCGCCTCGGCGGGCTC
>DAIMXP010000087.1:0-30184 GCA_036734945.1 Chloroflexota bacterium | reverse complement strand
ATCTGCCGCCGCACCCAAACAACCTAACGGCGCGATAATCTGTGGCGCACTTTCAGCGCTGCAAAGATCTGCCGGCAGCGCCGCTCCGCAGTAAGCTGGTAGACCGGACGCTGGATATAGGCGCGCACCTCCTCCTTCAGTGGCAACTCCGGCTGGCTCAACTCCAGCAACTCGCTGACCGAGGAAAAGAGCGATTGCCCCGTCTCGGCCAGCCAGACTGCGTGCACATGCGCGCGCAGCAGATCCTCGTTGGCCAGATCGAGGCGGGGCGGCACGACGGCGCCGGCAACCATGCGGTCGGGCCGGCGAAAGTAGTACTGGTCGTGGGGGCTGTTGGAAGTGCAATAGGTCAGCACCAGCGCCGGCTGGCCGGAGCGTCCGGCGCGGCCGGAGCGCTGGGCGTAGTTGGCCGGCGTCGGCGGCACGTTGCGCAGGCTGACGGCGTTGAGGTCCCGGATATCGACGCCCAACTCCATGGTCGGCGAACAGTAGAGCACCGGCAGTTCACCCGTGCCGAAGCGCTCCTCCCGCCGCTCCCGTTCTGCCGACGGCACCTGGGCGGTGTGTTCCCGCGCCTCCATGCCGTGCAGCGCCCCGGCGGCCAGGTGGTAGAGCTGGGCGAAGAAGGGGTTGCCGGCCGTCTCCTCCGCCGGACCACGCGGGATGCGGATGGGGTCGTGAAGGACCACCCTCTCGCCCAGGTGCCAGCGCATGACGCCGGCATTGAGGCGGTAGGCGCCGGGCAGGTCGGGCACGGCCTCCACCTGCCCGCCTTGCTGCAAGGCGCGCACCAGATCGGCTGCCACGTCCGCCAGTTCCTCGCTCGGCAGGCGCTGGCCGAACTGCAACAGTTCCGGCCAGGTGTCGGCGCGGCGCAGGTAGCGCCCCAGCATGGAGCGAGTCGTCAGGTAGACGTCGTCGCGCCGCCGTTCCCTGGCCGCCGGGACCTCCAGCCGCAGCACGCCGGCTTCCAGCAGGCGTTCCCCCTCGTCGAAAGCCCAGGGCGCCGTGAGGTGGGCGAAGCTCAACTGGCGGATGCGTTCCTGGTGCTGGGGTTCCAGGTAGGGGGCTTTGAGTACCAGACTGCGCCGCAGGTGGTCCAGCAGGGCCCGGCAGACCTGCTCGCGCTGCAAACTTGTGGCCGTGGCGAGCGCCGGGTGCATGCCCTGCCAGACGTCGCCGGCCGCGCAGAGTTCGTCGAGCGCTTCGTAGTCGATCTGCAGCAGGCCGACCTGCTCCAGGTTCGGGGAGGTCACGCGCCAGCCGCGCCGCAGGTCGTGGTAGACGCGGTAGCCGACGACCTCGCGCAGGGCATCCTGCGTGGTGCGGCGCGCGGCATACCCCGCCTGGGGATTGGAGGCATACTCCTCCGGCGTCAGTGCCAGCGCCTCCACCACGCGCTGGGCGATCTCCTCGGCGCCCACGCCGGTCGCTCCGGCTCGCTCGACAGCCGCCAGGATGGCGGCGCGCAGCAGGGTCACCTGCACGAAGTCGTTGAAGTGTCCGGCTTGCAGGGAGGCGTCCTGCCGGTTGTCCGTGAAGCTCAACAGCTTCTGCGCCTCCTTCTCCAGGGACGGCTCGTTGCGCAGCGCGCGCACCAGGGCCATGGAGAGGATCGTGGTGGCCGTGCTGCGCCCTTCCGAGGAGAGCTCCGCCAGGCGGCTGAAGTCCTTCTCCCGCCCCGAGGCGTAGGTGATGCCGCAGCACAGGCAGAAACGGAAGGGGGCCGGCACAAACCAGGCGTTGCTGCCGCCCGGCTCGTCCTGCTCCAGCACCTGGCCGGCCGCGCTGACGCGCAGCGCCCGCGGCACGGCGCGCCGGGCGGCGGAGCGGATGACGACTGCGCCGCGCCGCTGCTCTGTCCAGTCTTCCGGCAACACCTGGGGATCGCTCAGCGGATCAAGCAGGTCCGCCGTCTCCAGCACCAGGAAGCCGCTCTCCAGTTCCGCTTCTTCGGATCGCTCGTCCAACTCGCGCGCCCGAAAGTGGCCCCGGCTCGAAAGGTGTACCACGAGGTAGTCCTGCCCGCAGATACGGCAGAAGGCCAGGGGATAGAGACGGCGGTCGCGGTCGTGCGGCACGAAGACCTGCTTCTCGCTGCTCAAGTGGCGGCGGTCGGGCGGCTCCGGCGTGGCGTACACCGTGTCGCCCCGGCTCACGAACTGGTGCAGGCGAAAGGCAAACAGCGGAAAACCGGTAGTCGGGTCGCCGGCTCGGTAGCCGGCCAACAAGAGTTCCCGCAGGTGCGCTACGCAGTGCTCTAGCGTGACGCCGGTCAGTTCGCTCAACGCTGTTGCCACGGCGCTCAGCGTGCGCGGCTCCCGCCGCTCGTAGCGTTCGCGCGCGTCGCGTGCCAACCCAAAGGCCTGCTCGGCCCAGATGGCGAGTGGCTGCCGCGCCAGGAGCGCATATTCGTCGGAATAGGGCAAGGGCGCCTGCAGCGCTGCCGCCAGCGCGTCGGGCGTCGGATCATCGCCCTGCGTGGCCCGGCGCAGCGTCTCACCGATGACGTTGGCCGGCGGCACGGCAGCGCCGAAGAGGCGGGAGGCCACCCGCGCCACCTCCACCTGGCGCTCTTCCCGACTGCCGCTGCCCGCCAGCGTGGCACTGGTGCCCACACAGCGCATGCTGGGCGCCCCGCAACGCTCGCGCAGGCGGCGCACCAGCATGGCCACATCGGCGCCCTGGCGTCCGCGGTAGGTGTGCAACTCGTCCAGCACCACGAACTCCAACCCCTGGCAGGCGTCGACCAGCGCCCGTTCGTCGCCGCGCGTCAGAATCAGTTCCAGCATGACGAAGTTCGTCAGCAGGATATCCGGGGGCCGGGCGATGATCGCCTGGCGCTGCTCGTCGCGTTCCTGGCCGGTGTAGCGGTTGAAGCGCAGCGGTCCGGCGCCGCCGGGGAAGCCCCAGTTCAGGAACTGCTCCAGCGCCTGCGCCTGGCTGTTGCAGAGAGCATTCATCGGGTAGACGACGATCGCCTTGATGCCCTTGCCGGCCCCCGCCCGCAGGATGTGGTCGACGATCGGCACAAAGTAGGCGAGGCTCTTACCGGAGCCAGTGCCGGTGGTGAGCACGTAGCTCTCGCCGGTCTGGGCGGCGGCGATGGCCGCATCCTGGTGCTGGTGCAAGCGGATCGGCCGGCTAATGTCGCCGGGATGCTCCCGGCGTCGGAAGATCTGGGAGCAATCGCGGTGCAGGATGCCCGCCTGCACCAGGTCGTCAACCGAGCGTCCGGGCTGAAAGGAAGGGTTGAGTTGCACCAGCGGTTCCGGCCACAGCCGGCCGCCGGAGAAATAGCCGTCCACAAAGTCGTGCGTGCGCGGCTCGCGAACCTTGACGAACCCCTGAACATAGGCGCGGTACTGCGCAATCAGCCCATCGCGCAACGCGAAGACATCCATGGTCGCTTCCCCTTCGGCGGGGATTGTAGACCATCAGGATTCAACAACACCCAACGTCGGCCACAGCGTATCCAACCCTGGCTCGGCGCGATTGGTTCGCACGTACCGCACCGTCGCCAGATACTGTTGATGGCTGGCAATCGCCACCGCGTAGTAACCCTTTTGCCAGAGGTGTCCCCCCTGGAGATCAGCGCGCAGGTCCGGGAAGGTCGCAAAGAAGGCGCGGGCGGTATCGCCCTTTAGATGCTTCATGAGGATCGACCGCGGCATGTCGGCAAAGTCCTCCACGATCAGATGGACATGCGCCGGCAACAACTCCCACGCCGGGCAGAGGATGCCGCGAGCCGCGATCACGTCATCAAGGCAGCGACGCATCATCCGATCGTACTCTTCGTTCTCGAAAACCGGCAGGTTATGCCAGGTGTGAAACGTAACGTGGTGCAGGGGCATACGCCGTCTCCTCCGTAGGGTGATCGACACGTCTGGCGCGAGGCAGCAAACCAGCGGCGACCATTGTAGCTCGTGGACCAGCCTCCCGGCGGAGAGAACCGCGACTGCGGTCGCGGCTACCGACGGGGCGACTGCGGTCGCGACCACATATGCGCCTGTCATAGCATCTCCTGCCGAGACCTGCAACAATGGCCCTGAGGTGTAGTCGCTCCACATTCGCTGCCACGGCTGTGTTCTGTGTCATGCAGAGCCGCACGAGCGATGCAAGGGTGGGGCATGCAGGCGACCGCAGTCGCCCCGTCGGTAGCCCGGGTGCCCCCTGGGCGCGCAGTCGCGGTTCCCATGTTCCCATTTCCCGCACATGGAAGGTAGACTCGTGCCGTGAATACACATAAAGCAACGACGGATCCATCCCCACCGGTCGTGCAGACGCTGGCAGATGAGGAAGAACTCATCTCCCGCGTCGGCACTCCGGCTGCCCACTTGACGCCGCTACAGCGCGAGCGCGTTCCAGGTTCCGCCCAGAGCATGGTGCAGATCGCTCCGAACTTCGACGATCCCCCCCTGAACACTGTGAGGAAGGAGGCAAGCTATGGCCAGGGACCAGCGCAGGCGCCAGCAGATCCGCCAGCGTGATGCCGTCCGACGGAAACAGAAGACGCACCGGCCAGGCACACTGGCAACTAGCGGCCAGCGCGCGCTGTTGCGCGCAGCGATGCACTGGCCCTTGTACGAGTGCCTGATCGCCAGGGATTGGGAGAAGGAAGGCGCGCTGGTACAGATCGTCGTCGCGCGCCGCGGCCCCCAGGACGAAATAGGGGCGGCAGTGATCCTGGTCGATCCCGGCTGCCTCGGCGTCAAGAACGCCTACACCAGCTTGTTCCTTTCGCCCATGGAGTACCGCGACACCCTGCGAGCCCAGGTCTCGTCTGTCCAGTCGATGCGGAGCGCCGATCTGAACCTGGCGGCCAAGATCATTCGGGACAGCATCGCCTACGCCCACACCCTCGGCTTCCCGCCGCACCGTGATTATCAGGAAGCGGCATCCTTCCTGGATGGGGCGGAGCCCGACCGCTGCCGGACGTCCGTGCCGGTCGGTGGGCGCGACGGCAAACCGATCTTCATTTCCGGGCCGTATGACGATGTCCCGCGCATCCTGGCCCAACTGGAGCGTGCCGTCGGACCGGGAAACTTCAACTACACGGTCCACCTCGATCCTGGTGCGGCACCGGCGGACCTGGCGGCAGTTGACGACATCGTTTGGGATGACGATACGGAGTATGAGGAAGATGCCGGTGAAGGCCCCACGGATGAGGACGCGGCGCAGCAGCGTCCCAACCTACTGCGCCGGCTGGGTCTCCCCTTCGGTCGGTGACTCCAGTTCGGCTTCTTCGGAGTAGTCCAGCTTCAGTTCACCGACGATGGTATCGACCTGGTAGCCGGGGTAGAGGCGTTGCAGGTCCCACTCGTTGATCCAGCGGCGGACGTACTGGCGCATACTGGTGGTGGCCAGGCGCTCGAAGGAGGCGGCTGGCGGCGGTTGCCAGTCGTAGGCGCGCGCGTGGATCGTGCGCACCCGCTCGTGCGTCTCGTCGACCACGTGGCGACTGGGCAGACTGAGGCGGGTGGCCTCGCGGGAGATGACGCGCATGCCGCGTTCGGCATGGCTAGCCAGAATCTGGTCGGCTGCTGCGGCACTGGCGCGGAGGCGCTCGGGGATGAGCGTCGCATCTTTGCGCTCCTCCAGCACCGCCTCGGCGAAGTCGGTGGTGATGGCGACAACGGTGACCATGCCTGGATACGTTTCGCCCCGGCGCTTGCCCAGCCAGCGCGCCAACTCAGCGTAGGAGCGGGCGCGCTGGCGCAGGGAATAGCGACCGATCAACTCGGCCTCATCTACCAGCAGCACCCAACCGGCGTAGCGGGCGGCGACGATCAAGCGGGTCACAAACTTGAAGCGCTGCAAGGCGAGGTCGTTGGCGTTGATGGCGGTGCGCTGGTACTTGCCGGGTTCGCCTTGGGCATTCAGCCAGCTTCGCAGGTCGGCCACCTTCAGCGGATCGCCGGCCCAGAAGGCGATGATGTGGTCGAGGATCTCCTGATCCTTCACCTTTTCGTAGAGGAAGAGCGTGGCGGCGAACTGCGCGTTGAGGCCGGATTCCGGCGAGTTGGCCCACCGGTAGAATTCGCGGAACTCCGGGCCAGCAAAGTCCAGGCCGGCGGCGATCTCCGTCAGCGCGGCGCCGCGCTTCCCCGGCACGGCGGCGCTATCGATGGCGGCGCGGAAGAGCTTGGCTGGATCGAAGAGCGGCGTCTCCTTACTTAACACGATCTTGCTGCAGACGAACTGCTCTTCCAGCGCCACGTGGCGCAGATATTCCAGCAGGTGCGACTTGCCGGAACCGAAGTCGCCGGCCACCAGCAAGCCGCCGGACTGCGCGTCGCGCGCCACGTCGGCGCTGGCCGCCTCCAACTGCTGCCGGAATTTTTCCTCAATGGACTGCTGGTTGCTCCCCAGTGCCCGCACGGCGTCGCGGTTCGGCACGCCGGCACGCAGCGCCTCAATGGCGCGGCGATACTCCACAGCAGAAAGCTCCGGCGGCGATAACTCGGGTAGGGCGGCTTCGGCGGCCATCAGCTTGCCGCCTCCAGCCGGACCAGCGAGGCCAGCGGGTTCTGCCGGTGGCGGTCGCGCACCTCGTCGGCCACGCGCAGGTAGAGGGCCTGGTAACTGCGCAAGCCACGGCGCTCGTCGTGCAGGAACTCCTGGCCAGTGATCACGGCGATGAAGCAGTGCGCCAGCTCATCGGTGGCGTCGATGCACTCCCGTACCACCTCGTAGGCATCCAGCGCCGCGGCTGTGCCGTAGTACAGGCTCGTGCCGTCACGCTCAGTGGTGCGCACAGTCTGGGCGTAGCGGCGAATATCCAGGACCAGCACCAGCCCGCCATGGCCGGTCAGCGTCAGCCAGTGGACGAGCGAGTCCAGCATGTGGCGGGCATTGTGGCGGGCGATCCGCTGGAAGATGCCGGCGCGCTTGACCGTGGTAATCAAGCGCAACTCGCCGCGCAGCCACTGCTTGACCGACTGCCCCAACTCTGGAGCGTTGGTCGGGTCGAGTTGCGTCAGGCAGAGCTGCAGCATGGCGAAGCGGTACTCCCGGCTCATGGCGTAGTCGTGCAGGATCGCCCGATCCAGCCAGTTAGACACGTCGCGCCGGAACAGCGTCTCGGCGTAACTGTTCAGGCCGGCGACAGCCGCCATGGTGATATCCCCCTCCGGCAGCTTCAGCCCCTGCTCACCGAAAAGCCGCGCCAGGAAGGCGCGGGTGCAGGCATCCCAGTCCACCTGCTGGGCGACCGACCCGAAGAGCTTCTCGATCATGTGCAGGCGGGTCGTCGCGGCGTTGACGCTGGCGAACTGATAGCCGCCCTCTTCGGCCAGCGTGTGCAAACCCTCCTGGAGCGCCAGACGGCTGAGGTCGTCGGCGGGCGTCAGCACCTTAACCGCGGCGCCACCCTCGCGCACGAAGCCGGCAAAGTACTCGCGGCCGGCGACCGCGAGCCATGCTTCGGGCGTCATCTCGTCCTACTCCTGCCGTCAGGCAGGCTCAAAGGCAAGGCCATAGTAGAGCTTCTCTTCCCCGCGTTGGGTGATCACCTTCAACGTAGCCGCCTTCGCCCCTTTCGTGGCGGTCGCCGCCGAAGGGTACAAGCAGAGGCCGTCCTTCGTCGTGCGTTCGCCGCTCTGGTCGAGCAGATAAAAGTCGCGGGCGAACTCCTGCAAGGTGTACTCCCGCGCCATACCCGGCATCAGCGTGAACATCCGGTGGATGTCGCGCAACGTGACCACTGCATGCAGATCCAGGCCCTCCTGGCCTTTATCCGCCAGCACCCTTACCTTGTAGGCGGCAGCGAGCGATTCCAGGAACTCCTGCGGCTTGAAACGCGCCGGTCGCTGTTGCAGGTCCTTCAGGTGCGTCACCAACACGCTGGGGCGCAAGCGCCGTTCGCGCGTCTTATCGATCGTCACCGCCCGCTCAGTGGGCAGGACGCGGATGAGGGAAGGGTAGCTGTAGAGCACCTCGTCCTGCTCAAAGAGTTGGACGTTCAGGCGCTGGGCAGTCGACAGCAGCTCCCGGGCAAAAGCGCCATTGGCGAAGTAGGCCTGCTCGTCGAAATCCCAGCCCTCTTTGGCCACCTCGACCTGTTGCTGCAAGGCGGCCAGCGCCTGCTCCGCGGTAGCGATCGTCGAGCGTAAATCGCGCAGGTTGCCGACGTGGGCGGCGCTTCGGTATTTCTTGAGGGCGGTCGCCACGGTGTTGGCCGCCTTAAAGGCGGCATCGGCGTCCGCCTCCGTGCGAGCCAGCGCCTGCTCCAGGCTCGGCTCCCGTTCCTCTCCGGACACCTGACTCTCCCCACCATCACGCCTGTTCCACACCGATCTCGCCGTATGGTACCAGTTACGGCGGCCGTTGGGAAGAACCCCTTCCGGCTCGCACTACTCGCCAGGTTTCCCCCTGACGGGAGAAACCTTTGTCGCAATTTGGAGGACGGCTGCGGACATCTGGCTTGGTGGAGTCTGATGGTACGGCCTTGGCGCTCAACCTACGGACGGGGTAGCGAACCATGGGCTACCGCCTGAGCGGCCCAGAGTTCCGGGCGTTCAGGTACGCAGCAGGCAGCATCTGTGACGCTCCGGTCCAACCGTACGGTCCCGAAGGCGACTGCCCCCGAACTGCAACCAAGGTTTCTCCCGTCAGGGGGAAACCTGGCGAGTAGTGCGAGCCGGAAGGGGTTCCTCCTACGTGAACAGCGCAGCCACGGGGTAGCTGAAACCTGGCACAACGTCCTCCCCATCAAGCACAGCATTGATGCCAATGATGGTTGGTGTACTGGCGCCGGGATGCCACAGGTCGACCTGCTGGCGCTGGGGCCAGACGACCCACACCAGTGCCGTCCCGCCAGCCAGGTAGCGCGCCACTTTGGCCTGCAACTCTGGTCGGTACTGCTGCGGTGACGCTACTTCGACGGCTAGATCAGGGGCGAAGGGATACGCCTTGTCCGGGTCGACCTCCGGCTCGCGAAAGGCGTGAAAAAAGCCAATATCAGGCAGCAGGCCCGTGTCCCTTTGACCGCTCTGCTCAAAGTCGTACACCTCATCGGGTTGCGTGACGGTCCCGAGGCCGTGCGCCTGGACATGGGCAGCCAGCGCGAACAGGAGGTTGCGAGTGACCCGCCCAGCCCTCGGTCTGGTTCCTCCCATGCGGACAAGCACCCCTTCTACCAGTTCGTAGCGGTAGCCGTCTTGACCCTCGTAATCCAGGAATTCGGCAAGCGTCATGCGCGGCGCGCCGTGTACGACCTCCGCCCACGGCGCGACGGAGCCTTGCACGGTGTGAACCGGACTCATTGCTGCACCTTCCTTCATTCCGCTATTCTATCCCGCCCAACTCGGCCAGCGCTTCGCACGGCGCCTGCACCAGCCGCGCATGGCGCAGCCGCAGCAGCGAGCGGGCGAACACGGGCGTCTGGCGCCAGAGATCGGCCAGTTCCCGCGCCAGCAAGTGCGGCGGCAGCGCCATCTGGAACAGGGTGAGGCCCTCCGGTGTGCGCAACGCCTGGCCGGCGAGGTGCGACAATTCCTCCGGGTCTGCGGGCAACTGGGAGAAATCAATCGGGTCTTCGCAGCGCAGCACGATATTGCTGGCGGCAAAGCGGCCGACACCGGCCCAGGCGGCGAGCACGCGGTTCATGGCGACACCGGCGAAGGTGCAGTAGGAATAATCGCCGCCTTCCTCGGTCGCCACGGCCAGCCGGTCCCAACCGATGAAGGGACGTAGCTGGTCGGCCAGGACCAGTAGCTTCGCGCGCAGGTTCGTCGCCATATAGCGGTGTTGCAACGCCGGTAACACGTCAGGCGAAGGCGCAGTAGCACCACCGGGCTGCTCCCCGGCCGCACCCTCGGATGATGCCTGGGCGGTAATCAGCACGTGCAACATCTCCTCGACGGTGGCCGGATCAAGCGGCAGGTGAGCGTGCGGGTAGATGATCTCGGTTGTGGCCGGTGCGTCGGTGGCGTCGACCTGGATGGCGTCGCGCGTGACGCGGCGCACGCACCAGCGCTTGCCGGCAAAGTAAACGACATCGCCCGGTCGCAACGACAGCACATTGCCGCCGGGGATCGTGCCCAGGTCACGGCCGTAGGTCATCAGCTTCACGTCCCGGCTCTGCAGTGGGAAATTGCCCCAGTTGAGCTTGAGGTCGTGCAGCCGGTGCAACTGTTCGCCGGCGCCGTAGCGCTGTAGCACCGGATGACGCCGCACAATGTCACCGGCCGCCAGGCCCTCCAGCACCTGCTCGATCACTGTGTCATCAAGGTGCGGCCAGGCGGCAAAGGGTTCGGCCAGCTCGTCCAACGGTCGGTAGGCGCCGTCCCGTTCCAGCAGCAGCGACAGCAATTGCTGCGCGGCGGCGCCGTAGATGGCGCGGGGCGGCTCCCGCTCCAGGTGACCGGCCTGTACCTGCGTCAGCAAGGCGGCAAAGGTCAATGCGCCGCCCACGATGGAACCGTGTTCGGGAGCCAGCAAACAGAGCAGATTCGTCTTCGCGTCACGTCGGCTGCCCCGCCCGGCTCGCTGCAGGAAGGATTCCCAGCCGGAAGGGTGGCCAAAGAGGATGATGAGATCGACGTCACCAATGTCGATGCCCAGTTCAAGCGTGCTGGTGGCGACGCACAGGGCGCTTTCCGCCTCCTGAAAGGCCTGCTCCGTGGCCACACGCACCTCCTTGTCGAGCGAGGCATGGTGGGCGAAGACGTGCTCGCCAAAGCGCGTGCGACCGCGCAACTCCGTCGCCAGGCGGTCGCACTCCTGCCGAGCATTGACGAAGAGCAGCACTTTCACGCCGCCGGCGCCGGCGGCGTGATCCAGCAGCCGCACCAGACCGCCGCGGTCGTCGATCGCCGCAATGTAGGCATCCAGCGACTTCTGCTGCGGGTCCTGAACGACCACACAGGTGTGGCCGGGCCGGAAGAAGGCCCAGACATCGGTCGGGCGCGCAACAGTGGCCGACAGACCGGCAACCTGCACATCCCGTCCCAGCAACCGCGCCAACCGCCGCAGCAGCACGGCAGTCTGGAAACCACGCTGCGTGTTGTAGAGCAGATGAATCTCATCCAGCACCACCGCCTGGAGTTGGCGCAGCGATGCCGCGCGGGCGGTGAGCAGCACATCCAGCGACTCCGGCGTCGTGATCAGCAGGTCGGGCTTGCGCCGCCGGCTGAGGTCGTTGCGCTCACCGTGGCGGATGCCGGCTGTCAGGCCAAACTTCCGTAGTGGCGGGTCGAGACGGCGTAGCAAGTCGTTGGCCAGAGCGCGAGTCGGGGTGACGTACAGCAGGAAGGGACCGATCGCGGCGTCGGCAAGCTGGCGATTGCGCTGCAGGCAAGGCGCTATCACTGCCTCCGTCTTGCCGGTGCCGGTGCCGGAAAGCACCAGAACATCACGGCCAGCCAGCAACGGTTCGATCGCCGCCCTTTGGGCTGGCTGCAGCGCCGCGAACTGGCCGTAGAAAGCCCGGCCAACCTCAAGATCAAGCGTCACGGCGCACTTGCCAGCCGCTCATCCAGCGCCTGGACGACTCCCTGGATGCTGTTGCGCACCCGCTGCGCCGGCGCAGCAGCCCACGCCCGCGTCACGACCGCCGCCAGGTCGTCGTCGGCTACGACCTTCGCGGCATCCCAGCCATAGGCCAGGGCGTGGACTTGCCTGATGCAGCCCGCCAGTTCCAGCAACGCTTCCCGTGCCAGTGGCGCCACCGGCAACACCGGCAGCCGCAGAGGCGCGGCATCGGTTGGGGCAACGACCGGCAGGTAAGGCCGGCACTGCTCAACGAAGTCGGCGGTCACGGCGAAAAAAGCGTGGACCTGCAATTTCGAGCTGAAGAAGCACAGTAGGTTACGAACCGCTTCCTGACGCTGAGCAACGCGAGGAAGGTTATGCACAATGTCCTCCACCTCGTCGAAGAGGAGCACCAGCCCCCGTCGACCCGCTGCTCGCGCGATCTTTGCCAGGTCGGCCAGCGCCAGCCAGCATTGGCTCTGCCCCAGACCGTGCAGCACGAGCAGCTTCTGGGAATGAAACTTCCACTCCGGCCGCGGATCCTGGAAGCGATCGCGCAGCCCATAGACCAGAGCGTCGTAGAGCCGACGACCGCGCTCGCGGTAGGCGGAAGGGTTCGTCAGCCAGTCTTCCACCAGCAGGCGGGTCGGGGCATCGCCGAAGAGCCAGGCCCGCAAGGCCACGTACATGGCGGGTGACTCCAGATATTCGGAGTAGTCCCAGCGCCCGTTGCTGGAGAGGGGGTTGGGGATGAGGGGCAGGGGGTGAGGTCCCCCCACCATCCCGAACAGTGCTCCAACACCCCGTTCAGCCGAACCGCCAACCTCGACCTGCCGGCAGATTGCGCCGAAGATGGTGTCGAGACGGTCGAAGCGGACGCCTTCCTGGGCATTGACGACCACCAAACTGACGGCGAAGCCGGCGTCGAGGGCCAGCTCGCGCAGCAGCTGGAGTAGATGGCTCTTGCCGGCCCCGTAGTCGGCCTGGAGCAACAGGGCAGTGCCGGCGGCGGCGTACAACTGCTGCTCCAGCGTCAGCAGTTGCGCTTGCCGACCCACCGTGAAGGTCCGGCTGTAGCCGAGCGGGGGGATGCCGTAGCGCAGTTGCTCGACAATCTGTACGGCTGCCGCGGCGTCGGGGTTCATCCCTCGGCTCGGAGCCGCGCCATCACGTCGTCGTAGGCTTCCTGCACCAATTGCTCCCGTTCGCCGCTTTCGCCGCGATCCAGCGCCTGCACCGTGCCGGTCACCACGACGCGCCAGGTGCTGATGTGACTGAATTCTGGATGCATCGCCACCAGTTCCGCGACGTAGTGCTGGAGCGCCGCGTCCGGCATCACCCGCTCCTCAGCCTCGGCATCGGCCAGGAGGTAGATCTCGCGGATTTTGCTGGCGGCGCTGACGTAGTCGTCCGGGGACGCCTTCAGCGCATCCAGGTTCCAAACGCGATCCAGCGCGTTCGGTACCCGCAACTCTGGTCGCCCAATGCGCTGGGCCAGCGCGCCGTAGTTGACGATGCCGTAGCGGTCGTCGACGAAGAAGTCGGGGGTAGCGGCATAGATCAGGAACGCGCCTTCACTCTCGTCGATGCCATTAATAAGGTGCAAGAGGTTGTTATGCGCCTGTTTCAGATCCGCCCGGCGCATGACGGAATAGGCCATCTCCGCTTCGTCCAACAGTACCACCAGGCCGCGATAGCCCACGTGGCAAGTAAAGCGACAGAGCGATTGCAGCATGAGACGAGCATTCCCGCGATCGATGCCTTTCTGGACCCCATACAGCGTGCGGTAGGCAGAGCCACCTTCGCCCGTGAACCATTGCAAGATGCGGGAGCGCGTATCCTGCAGCGCCAGCTCGTCGCCGGCATCCGGCAGAAAGGTATCCCAGTAAGCGGCGACCAATCGCCGGAAGTCCACGTCGATGCCGGTATCGGCGAAGAGGCGGGCCTTCGCAGCGGCGATCAGGTGGGACCTCACCCCCAACCCCCTCTCCTGGGCGGAGAGGGGGCTACCACGAAGGCTGACGGTACTCCCGTCGCCCTCGTCTCCCCTCTCCGTCCAGGAGAGGGGTTGGGGGTGAGGTCCCGCGGCAGGGGTGAGGTCCCGCTCCAAAATGTCGCCCAGGGGCGCGGCCTGCGAGCGACCTGCCGCGTACTGTTCGGGTGAACTCAGGTTGCGCACGATATCGAAGAAGACGCGCTCGAAATGGTGAAAGGGCGTCTGGTCGACGTTCAATTCCACGGTAGACACGAGATAACCGGCGGAAAAGGCTGCCTCGCGCAGGAGACGCAGCATATGTGTCTTCCCTGCGCCCCAATGGCCGCAGAGGAAGCGGATGCGCCCGCGGCTGGAGGTGGTCTCCAGGTGCCGGCGCCGCACGTCCTTTATGAACTGCTCGGTGCCGACGGAGTACGAAGATACGAAGCGACGGGGCGGGATGCCACTGCGCAGGCTCTCGATGATGTCTATGGCATCCCGGCGCTCGATCGCCGCCGTTAGCATCCCGCTTCCTCCTGTCCAAAGCTGATGAAACCGGCGTAGCCGCCCGCTTCCAGCCCGTGCAGCAACATACCCTGCCTGGTGCGCCGGGTCGGGTGGAGTTGCAGGCGATGCGCCTCCACGACGGTGTCCTCCGACTGCACCAGCCGAGCAAGATCAACGTTGAACTCGTCGGCGGGATAAGGTTGCGCCTCGCGTCCCAGGCGGGCCAGCACCCGGCGCAACGGCAGCGCTTCACCCACAACCCGCCCGTCCTCCAGCAGCAGCGCCTGGTAGGCGAGCCACAGGCGACGTAAGAAGTCGTCGTAATCCAATGACCGCGCAAAGAGCCGCTGCACTTCGCCCCGAATCACGTCAACGAGTGGGGCTACGTCCATACCCAGCACAATCTCCGCGCCATCGCGCGGCCGCACCGTGGCTGTGAGACGCGGCTCGTCGACCTCGACATGCAGGAAGCCGTCACGAACAGTGTAGCGGGGATGGCGAGACGTGCTGTCAAGCAGTACACCGGCTGCTTGCATGGCGGCTGGGAAGGTGCGCTGGAAGCTCGCTGCCTGCACCCGCGCCTGCTGCTCCACACTGGCGACGACGGCATCCAGCAACCCCACCGGTATGGCGTCAGGGCTTTGCTGCAGCAGCACGTCCGCTTCTCGACGCAGCAACAGCAAAGCCCCGGCCGGTTGCCCGGCAGTGATGAGCGCCAGAAGCTCTTGCCAGAAGAGCCGCAACCGCCGCGCCTGCGCCAGCCGCGTCCGTGCCGCATCTTCCTGGACCTGCGCCGCCGCCGCCTGCTCACGCACCTGACGCAGGGACTCGTCCGCCGCTTTCATCAATCTGCTTCCGCCTGGTCAGCCAACCACTGAGCGTCGTGTCGGTTTGGAAAGCATACGACAGGAATCACTGTCGCTGCACGGTGGCGGCGCTTAAGGAATGACTTCCAGCCGTTGCCGGCCGTGGCGACGATAGGCGTGGAAATGCGAATCGAGGGTGAAGATGCGGGTAAAGTTGCGTTGCTCAGCGAGAACGATCAGGCTGGCATCGGCAAGGTCCATTGGCGTGTCGCGATACTGCTCCATCAGTGCGTGCATACGGGCTAACCCAGATCCATCAATGGCGCCAAGCTGGACATCACCCCCTAAGATCAGTCGCCACAGCGCTTCTTGCGCTCGCCACCCTGTGTTGCCGAGGAGATACATTGCTTCTGCCAAGACCGGCCAGGTTATGACCAATGGAAGCCTAACAGATGCCATCACAGTGATACAGAGGACATGATCCTCCTCGTCCTGATCAATCAATGCAATCAGCGGGCCGGTATCGGTCAGGATCACGTACCAACGCCTTGGCGTGCGGCATGTTCAGCAACCTCAGCCTCATGCCGCTCTCGCAGAAGTTCAGCAAACTTCCTACTAGCGTCTCGTGCTCGCCCTCCGCCGCCATGGACAATGCCAATGACGTCTGCCAGCCGCAGATCGGCGCGATTGGCGAGGATGGTATCACAACGCTGTCCGATCGCTTGTCGGATCAACTCCGACTCCGAGACGCCTTCCATCCGCGCCGCTGCTCTCAGTTTGGTCTCCAGCGCAGCGTCCAGGCGCACGCTTTTCATTGCCTACTCCTTCGTATCTCAGATTAGCATTATTGTATCACACTCACCCTCACCGCCATCGCCAGGCGACGCGCACCATTTGGACTCACGACTGGCGTTGCACGCGCCCGCTGCGCAGCAGGGCCAGCGCGAAGAGCACCGCGAACACGTTGAGCGCTGCGGCGATCAGGAAGGGCAGGCCGCTGTTCACCACTACCAGGGCGCCGGCGCCGAGGCTGCCCAGCAGCATGGAACCGCTCCAGACGAAGTGCGTCAGCGCCAGGGTGCGCCCCTCTTCGCCGGGTTCCGACAGTTCTTTGATGAGACCGGGCATGAGCACGGAGAGCGACCAGGCCGAGCAGGCGCCGAAGATGCCGAAGACGTAGAGGCCGGCAAGGCTGCCGGAGAAGAGGCCGAGCAGCAGGGACGAAAGCACGATGCAGGAGGTCAGGAAGACCGCCGGGGCCCGGCGGCCGACGCGGTCGGCGATGCGTCCGGTGAGGAGCTGGCAGGTGGCGGCCAGGGCCAGGCTGATGCCGGTGTAGAGGGCGGCCGTCGATGGGAGGTGGCTGGCACGGTAGAGGAGGAGGGGCACGAGCAGGGTAGCTGCCCCCCAGTAGCAGGTGGGCATGCAGCGCAGCCCCACCAGGAGGCGCACCTCGTAGCGCTGCCAGATAGTGCGGTAGCCGAGGAAGGTGGCCGCAAGCGAACTCCGGGGTCCCACTTCCCCTGCGGGCGGGGGCGGCAAGAGCCAGCCGGTGGTGGCGATGACGGCCAGGGAGGCGACGACCATCGCCGCCGCCACCGCGCCAAAGCCCCAACGGTCGAGGGCTGGAGCGGCGAAGAGGTTGCCGAGAGAAGTACCAAGCGTCGACCCAAGGAAAAAGAGGGCGGCGGCAAAGCCCAGCCGTACCTGGCGCACGGCGCCCATGAGATAGGTCTGCCCGCCAATGGTCTGGATGCTGGAAAGCATACCGATCACGAGTGACAGCGCCAGCAGCAGCCAGACCGCACGAGTGAGAAAGAGGGCAGCAGCCAGAGGCCCGGCCAGCGAGCCGACGAGCATGGCCGGCTTGCGGCCAAAAGCGTCGGCGATGCTGCCGCCGACGAGCGCGCCGACGGCGCCGCTGGCGAGTTGCAGCGAGAGCAGGATCGAGGTGAAAAGCGGCGGCCGGTGCAGCACGGCATCAACATAGACGGGGAGCAGCGGACGCGCCGGCGCGGCGCACAGGCCGAGCGCGAACCAGGCCAGGAGTAAGCCGGCAAAGCCAGGAGTGAGCAGCGGCGCCGGAGGGGCCGTGACGGCGCTGCCTGCCCGGCTACGCGACTCCAGGGTCTTTGCCATTTGCCATCTCCTCTGGTCCGCGGCGGGCGACCCAGCGCGCTGCCGCACAGAACCTTGCTTGCCCTGTGCTACCATAGCAGACAACTCCGGGGGAAGTTCGGCAACAACCCGGTGCCCCCCGGTCCGCGCGTAGACACCTGGCCGGCAGACAGTGACCCGCTCGAGAAGAACGACTACTATGCGGATGGACACCGGCGTGCTGAAATCGGTCGCCAAGTTCCGCGACGGCTCGCCACTTTACCGCATCGGTATCGGCGGCATAGCCATCGAGAGCAGCACCTTCTCGCCGCTGGCGAGCACACTGGATGATTTCCGTATCCTGCGCGGCGACGCCATGCTGGCCCGCTACCCCTTCATGCCCGACTGGCGCTTTCAGGAGCGGAGCGACATCAACTGGCTGCCCTGTCTCTATGCCGGCGCGATCCCCGGCGGCCCGGTGACTAGCGAGGCCTATGCCACGATGAAAGCGGAGTTGCTCGACCGTATCCGTGCCGTGCTCCCATTGGACGGCTTCTTTTTCGATGTGCATGGCGCCATGACCGTGCAAGGGCTGGACGACGCGGAAGCCGACCTGGCGGCGGCCATCCGGGACCTGGTGGGACCGGACTGCCTGATCTCGGCCGCGATGGACTTGCACGGCAACGTCACGGCGCGCCTGGTCGAGACGATCAACCTCTTCACCGCCTACCGCCTGGCGCCGCACGATGACGCCCTGGAGACCCGCGCACGCGCCTGCACCAACTTGTTGCGTTGCCTTGATGAAGGGATCCGTCCGCTGCGCGCCTGGACACGCATCCCGGTGATCCTGCCCGGCGAGCGCACCAGCACCCTGGTCGAACCGGGCCGCGGCCTTTACGCCAGCCTGGCCGAGTCCGACGTAGTACCCGGCGTCATCGACGCCTCGCTCTGGGTGGGCTACGTCTGGGCCGATCAGCCGCGCAGTGGCGCCACGGTGGTCGTCACCGGCACCGACGCCGGCAACGCGCGCCGGGAGGCTGCCAGGATTGCCCAACGCTATTGGAATACCCGACGGGCCTTCGACTTCGTCGTGCCGGCGGGCAGCGCCGACTGGTGCATTGCGCAAGCGGTGGCGTTGAATAACCATTCCATCCTCATCAGCGACTCCGGCGACAACCCCACCGCCGGCGGCGTGAGCGACGTGCCATACATGGCGGGACGGCTGCTGGCGCACCCGACCTTCGCCAGCGGCGAACGCACGGCGATCATTGCCAGTATCACCGATGCGGCCGCCGCCGCTGCATGCTTCGCTGCCGGAGCCGGACAGGAAGTGGCCATATCGCTGGGCGGCAAGCTCGATCCGGTGCATGGGCAACCGCTGGCGCTGCGCGGTCAGGTGGCAACACTGTTCCCGGCAGACCGCGTCGGCGGGGATATCGCCGTGCTGCGGGTCAGCGGAGTACACATCATCATCACCAGCCGCCGCAAGCCCTATCACTACGTCCGCGACATGCAGGCGCTCGGCCTCGACCCAGCGCAGCACCACGTCACTGCCGTCAAGATCGGCTACCTGGTACCGGACCTGCGCCGAGCCGCCAGGCACGCCCTGCTGGCCCTGACGCCGGGAGCTGTGAATCAGGATATTCCGAACCTCACCTACAGCCGTGTACCGCGCCCGGTATATCCGCTCGACCCGGAGATGGCCGATCCGGAGATGCCAATACTGGTGTTCGATCAGTAAGGGAGGCCTGATGCCGACGGTACTTCGCCTTGGTGGGCATCGATTCTTCTTTTATTCCAACGAGGGCGCCGAACCGCCGCACGTCCACATACAGTCGGGTGGCAAGAGCGCGAAGTTCTGGCTCAGTCCGATAGCATTGGCACGCTCATCGGGTTATGATGGACGAGAGCTTCTTCTGTTGCGTCGGCACGTAGAGCAGCACCGCGAACTATTGGAGCGCGCCTGGCATGAATTCTTCCATCGCTATTAGGCCGGCAACGCACCCGACTGCTGTCGCAGTATGGTTCGCCGAGGCGCTGCTTTGGGTCCGTCTCGCCGACGGTAGGGAGGTTGGCGCGCCGCTAGAGTGGTTCCCGCGGCTGGCCAACGCCACGTCGGAAGAACTGCAGCGTTACGAGCTGATTGATCAAGGGTATGGCATCCACTGGCCCGATCTGGACGAAGATGTGTCTGTATTGGGGCTGCTCGGGTTGCCCGATTAGTCCGAAGTCGGTTCGTCCAGCGCCGAACGGTAGAGCGCGCGCAGCGGCGTATCCCAACGGCGAGCGCGAACGTCGGTTGAGTCCGCCCACCTGGCCGCAGCGGCCCATGAAGGGTTCTTCCTGCTCAATCCGCCGCCAGCCGGCCGCGAGCAAGTAGAGCCAGACATCGTGCGGATACCAGCGCAGCATCGCCCGTGCACGCTCCAGTTCGCCGGTGTCGTCGCGGAAAACCGCGCCGGCAGTAAAGGCTCGCAGTTCCTGCTCGGGGACGGTCAGCCATTCTTCCAGACGTAAGGACAGCTCGCCGGACTGGTCCAACTCGATACCCAACCAGCCGCGACAGGCGGCGCGTAGGGTCGTCACCTCCACGCCATGATTGATCGGGCGCTGGTCAGTCAAGGTCAGCAGGCTGTTGCCACCCTCCGGTCGGGTGAAATGTGTTGGAAACCCGCCAATCGTGAACGGCAGTTCGTCGCCCAGTGCGCGGCGGATGTGTTCGGCGAGGGCCGGACTGTACGTTGCCTCAGGCAGGAAGAGAGTGAGGCGCGGCCCCCAGTCATGGTCCATCGAACGGGGCGTATCGAAGCCCAAAACGTCCGAACCGGCATCCAGACGGCCGGCGCTGTAGACGAGGGCCGGAAAACGTCGCTCCAGGATGGGACGCACACCTTCGTGGTAGAGGAGGCGGCTCAGTTCAAGACCAGGAAGGAAGGCGCCTGACTCAACCATTCTGCTGCATTGGTGTTGACCGCTCCCCGCGCATATCGTGCCGGTCGTCCTGACCATCACAGCAACATGCTCGGGTTTCTGATCCTGGCCGTCAAGCGGCCGTTCAGGTATTTCCACGGCAAAGAGCAACGCATGCACGCGCGCTGCATATATGACATAATGCGCCTAACGCCCACGGAGATCGCTGATGAACAGCAACGCCATCTTCTTTATCGCCGGGCTGATCACCCCGCTCGTCCTGCTGATCGTGATGCCCCGTCTGTGGCGTCACATTCTGGCCGGCTATGTCCTGTTTCTCTACATCCTGTTCGCCTTCGCGGGGTTCGCACCGCTGCTGATCTTGCTGCTCATCGGCCTCATCCCGGCACTGATTGCCCAGGCGAAGGGGCACAGCTTCCTCATCTGGTGGGGCTACGGCGCCGTACTCCCCATCGTCGCCCTTCCCCACGCGCTCCTGCTAAAAAGGCCGGTCGAACCGCCTACAGTGCGTGAAACCTACTCATAAGTCGCTGACCACGCAATTGCTCTTTCGTGGTGCATCTACGAACTTCGGTCCACGTTGCCAACGCACGCCTGGCGACTGAAGTCGCGGCTATACCAAGCGAAGTCCGCCTACGCGGACTCGTTCTCAGCCCGCGACGGCGGGCTTCGCTCCCTGTAGGCGCGACTTCAGTCGCCAGCTCCCTACTCACGAACCAGGTTCTCGACTGCGACGCGTTTCTGTCCATCGGGTATGCTGATGCAACGAGACACGTCTGGCCGTTCGAGCCACTGTACGTCTGACTGTGGCTTCTGGACGGTACCTTCTGACGACTCAATAGTTGCCGAGGGATGTCAAGAAATGCGCGACGAACAGCTTGCCGAGATCGCGGAGCTGGTAGAGTCGGGCAGGTCGCTGGACTCTGCCGCTGCCCGGACGCTGGTCAGGGAGGTGTATCGCCTGCGCGAAGCGATAAACGAGCACTCAGCAGTAACCATCCGCCCGATCACGCCTGAAGGGACGGACCCATCCCAGGCCTGGTTTTGGACGCCGGAGTGGCAAGCCGGCGAGCGCGCGGTAGACGAGGAGATCGCCGCCGGCCAGGTACAAACGTTCGATGATGTCGACGCTCTGTTCGCGCACCTCAATCGGGAGCGGTAGCTGAAATATCGGACCGTGCCGCGAGCCGGCGGCGCATCGGCGGACACGAGGTTTTCGCAGACCCGTGAGCTGCACTGGAGGCTCCCAACAGCTCGTGCTTCGATTGAGCAGCACGGGCAGCACGGCACCGTCGTTCACCCGGCTGCTCCCTGTTGCTGCCGGTAGCGCCGGATCAGGGTGTTGGTCGAGCTGTCGTGCTGGAGGGGCGGGTCACCGGCGCTCTCCAGTTCGGGGACGATGCGCTGGGCGAGGACTTTGCCTAACTCGACGCCCCACTGGTCGAAGGAGTCGATATTCCAGATCACACCCTGCGTGAAGACGCTGTGCTCGTAGAGGGCGATCAGCGCGCCGAGTGTGTGCGGCGTCAGCTTCTCGGCCAGGATGGTACTGGTGGGCCGGTTGCCCTCAAAGACGCGGTGCGGCACAAGCCAGTCCGGCGTGCCTTCTGCCAGCACTTCTTCCGCCGTCTTGCCAAACGCTAAGGCTTCAGCCTGGGCAAAGACGTTGGCCATCAGGATGTCGTGGTGGTTGCCCAGCGGATTGAGCGCCTGGCAGAAGCCGATGAAGTCGCAGGGGATGAGCTTGGCGCCCTGGTGGATGAGCTGATAGAAGGAGTGCTGGCCGTTCGTCCCCGGCTCCCCCCAGAAGATAGGCCCGGTCTGGTAGTTCACCGGCGCGCCGTCCAGGGTGACGTGCTTGCCGTTGCTTTCCATGGTGAGTTGCTGGAGGTAGGCCGGGAAGCGCTTGAGGTACTGTTCGTAGGGCAGCACGGCCACCGTCTGGGCATCGAAAAAGTTGTTATACCAGACGCTGAGCAGGCCCATCAGCGCCGGCAGGTTGCGCTCCCAGGGGGTATTGCGATAGTGCTCGTCCATGGCGTGGAAGCCGGCCAGCATGGCCCGGAAGTACACGGGGCCGACGGCCAGCATGGTGGAGAGCCCGATGGCCGAATCCATGGAGTAGCGGCCGCCGACCCAATCCCAGAAGCCGAACATGTTGGCGGTATCGATGCCGAACTTGGCCACGGCATCGGCGTTGGTGGAGACTGCCACGAAGTGTTTGGCCACCGCCCGCTCGTCGGCCAGGGCGCGCAGGCACCAGTCGCGCGCCGAACGGGCGTTGGTCATGGTTTCCAGGGTGGTGAAGGTCTTGGAGGAGATGATGAACAGCGTCTCCGCCGCATCCAGGTCGCGCGTCGCCTCGACGAAGTCGGTCGCGTCGACATTGGAGACGAAGCGGAAGGTCATGCTGCGTTCGCTGTAGTCTTTCAGGGCTTCGTAGGCCATCACCGGGCCGAGGTCGGAGCCGCCGATGCCGATGTTGATGACGTTGCGGATGCGCTTGCCGGTGTGGCCGGTCCAGGCGCCGCTGCGCAGGCGGTTGGCGAAGTCCGTCATCTTGTCGAGCACCGAATGCACTGCGGGGACCACGTCCTGGCCGTCGAGGACGATGCGCTCGTCACGCGGCGCGCGCAAGGCGACGTGCAGCACTGCCCGCTGCTCGGTGACGTTGATCTTCTCCCCGCTGAACATGGCGTCGATCCGCCCGCGCAGCCCGCACTCCTCGGCCAGTTGCACCAGCAAACGAATGGTTTCGTCGGTGATGAGGTGCTTGGAGTAGTCCAGATAGAGACCGGCGCCTTCCGCTGTCAGGCGCTCACCGCGCCGCCGATCGGCGGCGAAAAGCGCCCGCAACTGCACAGCACGCATCTGTTCGTGATGCGCCTCCAGGGCCAGCCAGGCCGGACGCTGCGTCAACGCTGCCGGTGTTGTCATCGCCATTTCCGTCTCCCTATGTCGTTGCCACACCTACTGATCCAGACGCAGGTGGCTGCCAGTGCAAGCCTCCAGCCCGCTCCCTCGGTAATCACTCCGTACACCGATAGTGTAGCGCCAGACGCCAGACTGCCGTCACTGCGCGAACCGAACAACACTGGCACCGCTAATGCGCCATGGTGAGCGCGTGGGATCGGTCCCCGGCAAGGAGTGATGGATGCGCTGGTTGGTGGGTGGGACAATCGTGCTGAGCATGCTGCTGCCGGCCACGCTGGCGCAAGCGGCGCCTGCCTGCCAATTCCAGTTGGGCTTCGCCGCGCTGCAGCAACTCCTGCCCGACCGCATCGGCCCATGTCTGGACGATGCCCAGTATGACGCCGCCGGGGATGCCGTGCAGCACACAGCGAACGGCCTGCTCGCCTGGCGCAAATCGGACAACTGGACAGCGTTCACCGATGGTTACCACACCTGGGTGAACGGCCCGTCGGGTGTGCAAGAGCGCCTGAACACGCAACGCTTCAGTTGGGAAGCGAATACAGGAGGGCTGCCCATTGCTGACCATCCAGGCATGCCATCACCCGCAGTACCGGCTGACGCGCCACCGGCACCTGTGGCCATCCGCACCATTCCGGCGGCCGCCGTCTCGACCAACGGGCTCACCGCGCTGGCTGACCCGGTGCTGGCGAGCGTGAACGGCGCCGCCGCCGTGCTGGCCTGGGTGCGCAACGATGCGGGGACGCCGCTGAGCGCCCAGATCGTCGCGTCGCTCACCGACAGCACGAATGGCGTCGTCGGCACCGCCAAAGACACGCTGACGGACCTGCAGCCCGGTCAGACCAAACTCGTCGCACTCACCTCCGTCGCGAAGGTAAGTGCGGTTAGCGGCCTGCGCTATCAGTTCACGGCAGCATCCGCCGGGCACACGACACCCGCCTCTCTCAAACTGGGCACAGCGCAAATTGACCCGAGTGATCCCAAGTATGTTCTGGTCACAATCACCAACACCGACACCACGGCGCATAGCGGCTTCCTGAGCGTGGCCATCACCAATGCAAGCGGAGCCATTGCGGGCATCGCCTTCGGGCCATACGACCAACTCAACCCCGGCCTATCGAAAACCGTGCGCTGCATTAGCCTGCTGGGGCCGGTGCCGGCGGGGGCACAGCTTGCTGCACAGGTCGACACGGCCCTATAGATAGAGGCGTCGCCCCATGAAGATAGCTACCCGCAGGCGCGGGTAGGACTGCCGTAGCGAGACACATTCTTTGACGTGCGCACGAAGGGGTGCATTGGCTTCGAGCGGGTATCGGGCGGTAGTACCTAGCGAATTACTAACTCATATGTTACTAATTTATGCGGGAGTAAAACACAGTGGAACAGCGGTTTGTAGACCGTGAGCGGGAACTCGCCGCGCTTGAAGGCTTCTGGCGCTCCGGTCGTGCGGAGTGTATTCCCGTCACCGGTCGTCGTCGCGTCGGCAAGACCTTCCTGCTCGAACAGTTCGCCGGCGACAAGCGCATCGTCTACTACCGCTGCCAACTGCGGGGCAGCGCCGAGCAAATTCCTCAACTCGGCGCTCAACTGGCCGAGCTTTCCGCCGACCCGGTGCTACAGGCTCAGCCACCGGCAAGCTGGCCTGCCCTCCTGACAACGGTGGCGCGCCTGACCACGACAGAACGGCTGCTGCTGGTGCTGGACGAATTGCCCTACTGGGTCGCGCGCGATGAAAGCCTGCCCTCCGTGCTACAGAACTGGTGGGACGAGCGGGGACGAAGGCTCGATATTATGCTCGTGCTCTGCGGCTCGGCTGTGCAGATGATGGAGCGCCTGCTCACCGGCCCCGCTCCCCTGGCCGGCTGCACTACCGGCCGCGTTGCCGTCCGGCCGCTGGATTTCCGCGCCGCCGCCGAGCTCGTCGGCTATGCGGACCCGCTCGACGCGCTGACGACCTACGGCATCCTCGGCGGCATCCCGCTCTACCTCACCTTCTTTCGCCCGGAGCGCTCAATTCGGCAGAACATCCTGGAGGCCATCGCCAGCCCGTCCGCCCGGCTCTACGTCGAACCACAGGCCATCTTTGCTGCGCACCATGAGAGCTACGATGCAACGCTGGCCATGCGTCTCCTTCGCGCCATCGCTCGCGGCCACCACCGTTGGTCCGACATCGCCCAGGCCACGGGGCTCACGACCGCCGCTTTGACCCGGCCGATGGAACGGCTCATCGGCGACCTCGGCCTGGTCGAACGTGTGCTGCCGGTGACCGAAACGCGAGAGAGCCGGACGTACTTCACGCAATATCACCTCAGCGACCATTTCTTTCGCTTCTGGTTTCGCTTCATCGAACCGAACCAGGGTCACATCGAGTTTGGTGACGCCGAACGCGTGGTCGACTCCATCATGGCCGCGTTGCCTGAGCACCTCGGCCCTTCATTCGAAACCATCTGCCGCGACTGGGTACGCCTGGCCAGTGCCGCCGGCGCCCTGCCGGCGCCGGTCGGTCGCGTCGGCTCATGGTGGAACCCGGATCACGAGCTCGATGTCGTGGGCCTGGACGCCGAAGGAAAGGTGGCGATCTGCGGCGAATGCAAATGGCAAGCCCAACCACTAGACTGGAACGAGCTGGAGCGTTACCTCGGGCACGTACAGGCCCTTGGCAACCTCGTTCTGCCCGACGTCACCCACCTCCTCTTCAGCAAGGGCGGCCACACCGAGCGGGTTCGCCAGTGGGCCAGTCGCGTCGGCGCTCGCCTGCTCACCCCGGACACCTTGCTGGGTCCGTTTACCTCCTCCTAACCGGAACGGGATCAGTGCTCCGCTGAGATGGACGCCGCCTGCCCGCGCTGCGCGTCCCGCAGCATGCGCCAGCCGATGCGCACGATGCCTTGCTCCTCAATCGTCCGGCGCACGTCGGCGTCGTCGGTCATGAGGCGGTGGGCCTCCGCCCGCGCTTCCCAATCGTGCATAATCGCCTTCGCTTCCGGCGTCGGAAGCGCGGCATGCAAGACGAGCTCCGTCACGCCCGGTTGCAGGGTTCGCAGCGTTTCCAGCAGGTGCGCCTTCAGTTCAAGAGGATTCCGCAAGGCGATGTTGCGAATGTCGTCCAGCATCAGCAAGCCATCCAGCGTCACCTGCTGATTCTGTTCGGCGGCTTGACGGGCAGCGTTCAGGCGCCGCGGCGCCATGCGCAGGGGCAGGCGGTAGACGCGCGCCAGCTCGACGTACACCGGCAGGAAGTGCGGGTGCGCATAGAAGGTCCCCATGTGCCCATCCAGGTTGGTCGGGTCAAGGCCCCAGTCCAGCGCGCGGCGGATTTGCGCCTCCGCCTCGGCCTTGATCTCTTCGGGCTCGCCCCGCTCGAACAGCCCGTCTGACGGCTGGCGATAGAAGAACCCCAGGTCGTTGACCAGCGAGGGGCAGCGTGCGGCGCCGAGCAACGGTCCCCAACGGTAGGTTTGCCATTCGCTGGTGAGGGTGAGGTGGACGCCAATGTCCAACTGGGGGTGGGCGCGGGCATAGGAGCAAGCGGCGTAGGCCCAGGGGCAAGGCAGCATGAGGGAGGCCGCCGTCAGCAGCCCGCGCTCCATGGCGTCGAAAGTAGCAGCATTGGCGGCATGGCACATGCCCAGATCATCGCCGTTCAGGATGAGCAGCCGCGCCTCGGGCGGCTGGGACAGCGTGGCGAGCTTCTCCGCCAGAGTAGGGGACGTGACGCGGTCGGGCATGCGGTTGCCTTCCTTGATTGCATCGTCGCTTTCGTTTGGTAGGGTACTATCTCCAACGGACGGAGGCGACATCAGTGACCACAGAATCAACCGCGGCAGCGGCCCCCAACACAACCAATGATCCGGACCTGCTCAACCAGTGGGCCGGCATTATGCCCGATTCGCCACTCATGCACCTGCGAGCGGAACGGGCGGATGTGACCAGCGCCGCGCAGCGCAGTTACCAGGTACTGCTGGAGCCGGACGACCCAGCCGGGGTGAGTCGCGCCGAGCGAGAGATGATCGCCCTGCGGGTCGCCATACTCACGTCCTGCGCGCCGCTCATGCGCTGGCACCGTCAACGCTTGAGCGACCAGGGAGCGAGTGACGAGACGATCGCCGCCATTGAGCAGTTTCCGGCCGGCCCGACGCCAACGGCACGTGAGCGCGCCGTGCTGGAATACGTCGACCGCTTGACCCGGACGCCGGGCGCGGCGACACCGGAGCATCTGGCAGACCTCAAGGCCGCCGGACTGGCGCCGCGCGACATCGTGACCATCGCCCAACTGATCGCCCTGCTGAGTTTCGAGGTGCGCGTCCTCACCGGGCTGCGCCTGCTGGGAGCTACCGAATGAGCGCCACCCCACGTTCGCGTTTCACCCTCAATGTCTTACGCTGGCAGCCATGGCTGGAGACGGTCGACGATGTCGGCGCTACGCCGGAGCAGGCGGCCCTGGTGGAGGCGGTGGTGCCGTCGCCGGAGAGCCGGCCCTACTATGCGCTCCTGGCTCACGATGTCGCCGCCCTACGCGAGCGCACCGCCCTCTTCAACGCCGTCATGTACGGCCACGGCGGCGCCCGGCGCGCCGATCGCGAACTGGCCGCCATCGCCACTTCCCTGGTCAACGGCTGCCGCTACTGCACCTCCGTCCACGCCCGGCGTTATGTCCAACTCACGAAGGCCGCTGAGCCCATGCAGCGCCTGCTCGACGAAGGCGTAGACACGGAGCTTGGCGAGCGCGAGCGCGCCATAGTGGATTACGCCGCCAGGCTGACGCGTGACCCAGCCGGGATGACCGCCGCCGACCTCGTACCCTTGCGCGAGGCGGGATTCTCGGATCTAGAAATCCTCGATATCACCTACGCCTCCGCCATGTTCGCCTGGGCGAACCGGCTGATGCAGACACTCGGCCAGGGCGAGCTGCCTGCCTGAGCAATACTGTGGCCCCGCCTTGCCGTCACTCGCGCACCGGCGCAGTGACCGGCCAGGGCGTACAGTACGGGCACGGACAGGGTGAGGCGACGAGAGGAGGCCAGATGATGCCGGTCGCAACGCCAGCGATCGCCGACCGGGACCCGATGTGCCTGGTGGAGAACGAGGAGGGGGATGAGCCCTTGGCGACCGACGGGCACTACCGGGAACAGATCTACGTCTACTCGGTACTCTACGAGCGGCTGGCCGGTCCCGCGTGCTACGTCTCCTTCCAACGTTGGCTGCGCCGCGACTCGGAGGGGCGGGAGCCGCCGCTGCAACCGGACATCCTGGTAGCCCTGGGCGTGCCCGATGCCTTGCGCCGGGTGTGTAACCCCTGGGAGCACGGCAAGCCGCCGACACTGGTGGCGGAATGGCTGTCGGATAGCTCCCTGATCGCCGACCGCGAGGGCAAGCCCGAGGAATATCGGAAGCTGGGCATCGCCGAGTACTGGCTGTTCAACCCCTACGGCGAGTTCCGTGACCCACGGATACAGGGCTGGGACCTCCAGGCGGCCGGCGGGCCGGCGTCCTTCCCGCTCCTGGCGGACGGCAGCGTGACGAGTCGCGTCTTACCGGTGCGCTTCGTGGTGCGGGGACTGCGATTGGAGGTGCTGGACGCGACGACCGGCGCGCCGCTCACGACACAGCGCGCCCAGGAACTGCACATCCTGGATGAGATCGCTGCTCGCCATCGCGAAGCCGAGGCGCGGCAGCGGGCGGAGCAGACTGCACAACGCGAGATCGAGGCGCGGCAGCACGAAGCTGACTTGCGACATCAGGCGGAGCAGACGGCGCAGCGCGAGACCGAGGCGCGGCAGCGGGCGGAGCTGGAGCTCAAGCGGCTACGCGCCGAACTGGAACGACTGCGGCGGGACTTAGACACCGCGGGTTGAGCGCACCCCGCTATGCCGCTCCCGCTCCTTGGTCTGCTGGCTATCGTCCCGGCAAAATCGTTGCGCTGGCCGCCTGTATTGCCAGAGCAATGCGGCCAGGGCCAGCGCGGTGAAGGCCAGGCCGTTGAGCGCGAACAACAGGGCAGTGGTCGGCGCCTCAACCAGATGCGCCGGGATCAGCGTCAGATGAATCGTCCCGACAAGCAACAGGAGGGTGGCCGTAACTCGTGTCAACCAGGTGGAGCGGTCGTAGGCGTACCGGCAGCGCCGGGCGAGCGGGTTGCCGCTCGCCGCCGCCCGGTTCACCAGGCCGGCCTGGTCTGGGAAGCAGGCGCGCGCTCCGTTAGATGCCAACCCGCGCTGGACGGCTTAAAAGACGAACTGCGTCGCACCCGGCCGCAGGCTGAGTCGATAGCGCAGGCTGAGGGCGCCCCGTATACTCACCAAGGTGACCCGTGCGGCATCAAGTGTCCAGAAAGGTCCAGACCATGACCAATCGCACCATCTCAATCCAAGTCCCGGAAGACCTTGCTGAACGACTTGATCATTTGACTCGTGCGACGGGGCAAACGACCGCCTTTTACCTGCAACAGGCTATTGAAGAGATGCTTGCGCTTCAGGAATGGCAGATACAAGCTATCGCCGAAGGCATCGCCGCGGTCGAGCGAGGCGATGTAGTCGATCACGAAATAGCGCTCGCCGCCTTGCGCCGCTGGGGAACACGTGCGACTTGAGTGGTCACAGCTCGCCTTACAGGACATCGCGGATGCAGAGGAGTTCCTCACAGACCGATCATCGCTCATTGCCCAGCAAATAGCGGAGCGCGTCCGCCAGCGTACCGAATTGTTGCAAGACCAGCCGCTCCTCGGACGTCCCGGTCGTGTCCCTGGGACTCGCGAACTTGTCATTGTCGGCACGCCTTTCATCGCCGTCTATCAAGTGCGACGTGATGCGCTTGTCATCACGAGGCTGCTGCACCACGCCCGTCGCTGGTCGTAAGGCCGCTTGCCGTTCCGCTGTCCGGGGCGGAACACGCCCACCCTTCCACGTCGGCCAAACGCCCCATGCCTGACGTGACTGCAACGCTGCAAGCACCGGCAATCAGACCAGGCCCAGCGTTCCTCTTTAGCGAAGAACGGTCTCAAAATCGTGGACATATCGCCGCAGACGTAGGCGACTTTCGTCGCGCCGAGCAGGGGCAGCTTGTTGGTAATAGTCACGATCGCCTGACGGCCGCGCCGCGCCACGATGGTGGGGCCGGGGAAGCTGCCGTTGTAGCCCCAGATCGTCGTCTGCAAGCCGGACAGGATCTCGACCCGTGCTTCCTCTTGCGTCATCTGGTAGTAGTCGGTGTCAGCGTCGCTGCGCACCGGCTGCAACACCGGCGGGATGGTCAGCGTCTGGGCGAAAGAGGGGATGACCGGTCCGGCGGGCGTCGCGTTCTTGCGGGACGCGGCGATCGCCGGGGCCACGGGTAGCAGCGCCGCAGCGCCGCCGAGCAGACCCAGCTTCACAAACTGGCGACGATGCATGGCCATATCGATTTCTGATATGGGTGTGTTTCACCTCTGTTGACACCGCTAGGCTGCTAAGGTGAGGAGCGAGTC
>DAIMXP010000086.1:0-30314 GCA_036734945.1 Chloroflexota bacterium | reverse complement strand
CGAACCCTACCGCTACCTTGCCCATTTGTCAAAGTTATTTCGTGACGGGTCCTAATGCGGCGAAGCCCGCCTTCGCGGGCTGAAAACGAGTCCGCGCAGGCGGACTTCGCTTTGGTAGCCGCGACTTCAGTCGCCAGGCGAGCGTCGCCACCTTTACGACGAGCCCTCCCCCTCCGCCTCCCGGCTCAGTCGGTAGTGCTCTTGCAGGCTGCGCACTTGCAGCGCTTCGTTGCGTAGGGCGCGGATGGCGCCGGTGACTGCCAGGGCGGCGGAGATGGTGGTGATGAGGGGGATGCGCTGGCGGAGGGTGGTGAGGCGGATTTCGGCGCCGTCCTCGAAGGCCATGGAGCCGATCGGCGTGTTGATGACCATCTGGACTTCGCCCTGGCGCAGCAGGTCGACGACGTGGGGCGAGCCCTGGGCGACTTTGTTCACCGAGCGCACGGGTAGGCCCGCTGCCGCCAATCTCGCTGCCGTGCCGTGGGTGGCGATCAGGCCGAAGCCGAGCTCGTGCAGGTCTCGGGCGAGGCTGACGATGAAGCGCTTGTCGCTGTCGTTGACGGAGAGGAGCGCCATGCCGCCATCGGGCAGGCCCTCACCCGCGCCGAGCGAGGCCTTGGCGAAGGCGTGGGCGAAGTCGGGGGCGTGGCCCATAACTTCGCCGGTGGAGTGCATTTCCGGTCCCAACCGGGCGTCGCTGCCCGGCAGCTTGCGGAAAGGGAGCACGGCTTCTTTGACGAAGTAGCCGTTGAGTGGCGGCTCGACGGCCAGCCCGGCTTCTTGAAGCGATAGGCCGGCCATGACGCGGGCTGCTACTTTGGCCAGGGGTACGCCGGTCGCCTTGCTGACGAAGGGCACTGTGCGGCTGGCGCGCGGGTTCACTTCCAGCACGTAGACGCGATGGCCCTGGATGGCGAACTGCACGTTGAGCAGGCCGCGCACGCCGAGCGCCTGCCCCAGCCGGATGGTGTAGTCGCGCACGACCGCCAGTTCCGCCGCCGGCACGCGGAAGGGCGGCAGTACGCAGGCGGAGTCGCCGGAATGGACGCCGGCCTCCTCGATGTGCTCCATTACGCCGCCGATAATGACCTGACTGCCGTCTCCGACAGCGTCGACGTCCAGCTCGACGGCGTCTTCCAGGTAGCGGTCGAGCAGGAAGGCGCGGCCCTCGGCGGCGACCTTGGCTTCTTCACCGAAGATGCTGAGCGCCGCGTCGTCGTAGACGATGGCCATGGCGCGGCCGCCCAGCACGTAGGAGGGCCGCACGAGCAGCGGGTAGCCGATAGTCGTCGCTACCTGACGCGCCTCGTCCAGAGTATAGGCGAAGCCGTGCTCCGACTGTGGGATGTGAAGTTCGTCCAGCAGTTGCCCGAAGCGTTCGCGGTCTTCGGCCAGGTCGATGGCGTCGAATGACGTGCCCCAGATCGGCACGCCCGCCGCTTGCAGATCCCTGGCCAGCTTGAGCGGCGTCTGCCCGCCAAACTGCAACACGACGCCGGCCGGCTGTTCGCGTTGCACAATCGCCAACACGTCCTCCAGCGTCAGCGGCTCGAAGTAGAGGCGGTCGCTGGTGTCGTAGTCGGTGCTGACCGTCTCGGGGTTGCAGTTGACCATGATGGTTTCCAGCCCCAGGTCGTGCAGCGCGAAGGCGGCGTGGCAGCAGCAGTAGTCGAACTCGATCCCCTGGCCGATGCGGTTGGGTCCGCTGCCGAGGATCATGACCGAGCGGCGGCCGGTGCGTGGCGCTTCCTCGACGACGTTCAGCGGCGTGATGTCGTGGGCCGTCAACTGGGTCACAGCGCGTTCGTAGGTGGAGTAGAGGTAGGGCGTCTGGGCGGCGAACTCGGCGGCGCAGGTGTCGACGCGCGCGAAGGAGGGCAGCACAGCCAACCGCTGGCGATGCTGCCGCATGGCGTCTTCCGTCACGTGGCAGAGGCGGGCCAGTTGGTGGTCGGAGAAGCCGTAGGACTTCGCTCGCCAGAGGAGGCCACGGGGTAAGGCCCTGGTGAGCAGGTCCGACGCGTCATCGCCGGTGACCGTTGTGGCCCCCGTCAAGGCGAGCATCGTCCATAGACGTTGAAGCATCGGATCATGGGTCGCTGTCTGAATCTCGCCTTCCATGGCCGCGATCTGCGCCATATGTTCCAGGAACCAGCAGTCGATGCCGGTCTCGCTTGCCAGCGCCGTCACGCTCTGACCGTCCAGGAGCGCGCTGTAGACAGCGTAGAGACGTTGCGGGCCCGGTATTGACGCGCCAAGCGCCGCACCGGGTTTGGTTGGATCGACGCGGCCCAGGCCGTCGCGGCCGTCTTCTAGCGAGCGCACCGCCTTCTGCAGCGCCTCCTTGAAGGTGCGTCCGATCGCCATCACCTCGCCAACCGATTTCATCTGCGGACCGAGCGTGACGCTGGCGCCGGGGAACTTCTCGAAACTCCAACGCGGGATCTTGACGACGACGTAATCCAGCGACGGTTCGTAGGCGGCGACCGTCTCGCCGGTGATGTCGTTCTTCAGTTCGTCCAGCGTGTAGCCGAGGGCGACCAGGGCGGCCAGCTTGGCGATGGGGAAGCCCGTCGCCTTGGAGGCCAGCGCGCTGGAGCGGCTGACGCGGGGGTTCATCTCGATCACCAGGGTTCGGCCGTCGGCCGGGTTGACGGCGAACTGCACGTTGGAGCCGCCGGTCTGCACGCCGACGGCGGCCATCACGCGGCGGGCCATGTCGCGCAGGCGCTGGTACTCCTTGTCGGTCAGCGTCTGGGCCGGGGCGACGGTGATGGAATCGCCGGTGTGGACGCCCATCGGGTCGACGTTCTCGATGGAACAGACCACCACGAAGCCGCCGGCGCTGTCGGCCATCACCTCCAGCTCGAACTCTTTCCAACCCAGCACCGACTCCTCGATCAGCACCTGATGGATCGGACTCTCGCGCAGCCCGTGCTCCACCACTGCCTCCAGGTCGGTCCAGGAGTAGGCGATGCCGCCGCCGGTGCCACCCAGCGTGAAGGAAGGGCGGCAAAGAAGCGGAAAGCCGAGCTCGTCCGCCAGTGCCTTCGCTTCGGCCAGCGCCTGGACCTCGCCGCCCCGCGGCATCTCCATCCCCGCCGCCGCCATCGCATTCTTGAAGAGGATGCGGTCTTCGGCGACCTGGATGGCGCGGATGGAAGCGCCGATGAGTTGGACGCCGTAGCGCTCCAGCACGCCGGCTTCCGCCAGCTCGACCGTCAGGTTGAGCGCTGTCTGCCCACCGACCGTCGGCAGCAGCGCGTCGGGACGTTCGTGGGCGATGATCTGCTCCAGCACCGGCACGGTGAGCGGCTCAACGTAGGTGGCATCGGCCAGCTCCGGGTCGGTCATGATCGTCGCCGGGTTAGAATTGACGAGCACGACGCGCAAGCCTTCACGCTTCAGCGCTTTGACGGCCTGGGTGCCGGAATAGTCGAACTCGGCGGCCTGGCCGATGACGATCGGGCCGGAGCCGAGGACCAGGACGCAGCGCAAGTCGTCACGGCGTGGCATTCGGAACCTCGCTAACCCTGGTGTGCCGCCGGCGCATCAGGCGGCGGGCTCCTGTAGATGGCGGACAAACTGAGCGAGCACGTCGTCGGCGTCGTGCGGACCTGGCGACGCTTCGGGGTGATACTGCACCGCCCACACCGGCCGATCGCGCAGGCGTAGCCCTTCCAGCGTGCCGTCGTTGAGGTTGCGTTCCGTCAACTCCGCCATCGCCGGCAGGCTGGCAGGATCGACTGCATAGTTGTGGTTCTGCGAAGTAATGCGGACCTTGCCGCTGCCCAGTTCCTTCACCGGCTGGTTGGACCCGTGGTGACCGAACTTCAGTTTGAAGGTGCGGCCCTGCAAGGCCAGACCGATCAACTGGTGGCCCAGGCAAATGCCGAGCGTGGGCGAGCCGCGTTCCAGCAGGCGCTCCGTCGTTTGGACGGCGTAAGGCAGCCCTTCCGGGTCGCCGGGGCCGTTGGAGAGCACCCAGCCGGCAGGCTGTAACTCGTCGGCAGCGTCCAGGCTGGTGGCAGCCGGCATCACCATCACGTCGCAGCCAAGGGCAGTCAGGCGGCGCATGATGTTGCGTTTCGCGCCGTAATCAAAGAGCGCAACCCGCGGCCGTACTCCCGTGGCCTGTGCCGAAAGTCCCCACTGGGCATCGCCGGCGTCACTCCAGGCGTAGGGTGCGGTGCAGGACACGCCCTGAGCCAGGTCACGTCCGCCCAGGCCGGGCCAGGCTCGGGCAGCGGCGACAAGCGCCCGCGCGTCGGCGTCCGGTAGCGTGGAGATCGCGCCGCGCAGCGCGCCGTAGGTGCGCAGGTGCAGGGTCAGGGCCCGCGTGTTGATGCCGGAGATGCCGGGCACACCGCCGGCCGCCAGGTAATCGGCCAGCGCTTGGCTGCTGCGCCAGTTGGAGGCGACGGGGCTGAGTTCCCGCACGAGGAAGGCTTCGACTGCCGGCCGGCTCGATTCGACGTCTTCCAAGTTGATGCCGGTGTTGCCGATTTGGGGGGCGGTCATCACCACCATCTGGCCAGAGTAGGACGGATCGGTGAGGACCTCCTGGTAGCCGGAGAGGGCGGTATTGAAAACGACTTCACCGACGCGCTCGGTGACGGCACCGAAGCCGTCACCTTCCCAAACGGCGCCGTCTTCCAGTGCGAGTAAGGCCATGCAACCCCCAGCAGCAGTAGGCAGAGCGCTTGCGCGTTTCACCCTTCGGGCACGCGCAGTCGGTCAACGCATGCATCTGAGAACAAACTATCCCGTATTCAAGGCTGCCCCGTCAAGGGAACGTCGGGACTGCCAGGCAACGCAGGCGGTACCCTTTGGTGAAACCTCTAATCTACTCAAACAGCCGACTCACGGGGTAGAAGAAGCCGGGCACGACGTCCAAACCATCAAGCGCATCAGCGCCACCCAGCGTTGCCACTGGCACATCGCTTCCCGGTCGCCAGACCTCGACCTGCTTGGAGCGCGGCCAGACAAGCCAGAGCAATCGAACGCCGGCGGCGAGCCACATGCGTGCCTTTTCTGCCATTTCGGGATGGTATTGGTCCGGCGAGGCAACCTCCACGATCAGGTCCGGCGCGAGGCGCAAGAACCCCCGGCGCTCCAGACTGCCGCGCGGCGGGAGCCGCCCTGCTCGGACGAACGCGATGTCCGCCCCGAGCACGGTATCCGGCTCGCCGGGGCGACTCAGCGTGAAGCCGGTTTCACCGGTTGCGACGCCGCCCAAGGCCCGGGCGATGACAAACGAACGCAATACCGACCCGAGATCAACCTCAAGAGTCCCGTGGTCAAACCCTGCCGGCGGCATTCGGACCAGTCTCCCCTCAACGAGCTCGAATGACCAGAAGTCATCATGGCGGTGCAGCAGCTCGTCGGCGGTCATCAGGTCGGCCTGCTGCGGGACGGCTTCGGCCCACGGAGCGAGGGTGCGGGGCGCCATACGAATACCTCCAATCGGCGTGATCGGTCCGTGCAGGAGATGACGTGAGCGCTATCCCCTACGCTGTACACAATCCCGTGCTTTCCGCAGCGGCTCACTCGCCGGGAGCTGAAGCCGGTCCTGCCAGACTCGCCTCGCGGGCCAGGCGGCGGGCGAAGGGCGGGGCGATCACGCAGACGATGTTCAGCGTTTCGTGGCCAGTGCAGGTCTGGCCGTGTGGTACGTCGCCGGGGATGTAGACGGCAACGCCTGGCTCCAGGGCGAACTCCTGGTCGCCCAGTGTCATACGGCCTTTGCCGACGACGACGTAATAGAGCTCCTCTTCCGGGTGCTGGTGGATGCGGACTTCCTCGCCGGGGTTCTGGTAGACGACCGCCATCGTGGCGTTTTGGCAACCACAGGTCTCGGGATAGAGCACGCGCTTGACCAATCCGCCGTTGCCCCTGAAGTCCATACCGTCCTCGACCCGCACGACGTTGCGCAGCGTACCAGTGGCCATGCCGTCTCCCCTCATCTGTGGCAATTGTGGCAATGGTTTCAAGCCCCCACCCAATGCCGTAGCGAATTGGATGGGGGCTTTGCTCCCTATGCGGGGTTGGTTACCACCGCCGACGCCGGACCGCCGCTAGAAGCGGCCTTCTTCTCCTCGCGTTCGGCCATCTTCTGGTCGATGTAGTCCCAGGCCAGCAGCCCTGCCACCAGCAGAACCATCAACGCCACAAATGAGCCACAGCCGATAAGGCCAACCTTGAGTATTCCCTTGAGCAACGTCATATCCTTCCCTTTGTATCCGCTGAGATGCTGTGTTTAGTCCGTGCCTAGGGTACCGGCCAACGCAGCGAACTGCAAGCAAGAGGCAGACCTCGATTGGTCTGCCGGTCCAGAGGATGGGCGCCCACACGACGGCAACGCTCGGATCGCTCCTTGAAGGTATTGAGCATCGGCGTGATCGGTTGAGTTGCGATGCCAACAAAGTCCCGGATGGCGCGGCGTAGCCGAGCATGATGGACGGCGACCGGGCGCCGTGTAGCACTTTCGCCGCTTCAATCGGGCGCTTGACGGGATCGTGGACGATCAAATACTATACGGACCAGAACTTGGGCGGGACGCCATCAAGAGCAGCAACGCTATGCAAGGCTTGTTTCAGTAGAGTGATCTGGAGTTGGTGACAACCGCTCGCTGAATGAGACTATGGCAGGAGTAGAGGCAGAGCGTGCCAACATTTACATGCCGTATCCCCTTGCCGGACATACCTTACTGGGCCAAGCGCTATGTAGAAGAATTGCGAGACGATGACCCGGAGTGGGTTGTCGTCGGAGAGGTCGCGGCGGGAGTTCAACGGGATGGCGAGTATACCCGTGCGGACTTCCTGACCGTAGCAAACTGGAAGCTTCAGGCCTTCCTGCCGCGGTTCCCAGGGCTGTTTCAAAACCTGGAGGCCAATTCCGAGGATGAGATCGCCAAGGCAACCAGAGAAGCGCTCGCGGCAGACACACCTGAAGCGATTCGGGTCGAGGTATTGGTTACTCTCTCGGGTGTTGGCGTCTCGGTCGCATTTGCCCTGCTCCACGTCGGAACGCTTCACCGTGAGGCGCCCTACCCCATGCTCGATCAACGGGCCCTTTGGTCGTTGAGTTGCACGCCCCCAAGTACCTATCCATTCAATTTCTGGTGGCCATATGTTCAGTTCTGTTGCCAACTAGTAGCCTGTCAAGGCTGAAATGGCCGGTACCACCGCGCTCAACCTCGACCCAGCAACTGTTCAAAGTACGCATGACGGACTACTAGTGGGTCACGCGACAAATAGCTGAGATTGTCGCCTCTCGTGAGAAACCCAATTTAATTGCGGCGTGACCCACTAGGCGAACAGGGGCGCCGTGCCTGATCCCCAATCGAGAGTTGGTTCGGCTCGACGCGCCTGATCCTCAGACCGCCCGGCGCGACAACGAAAGACGGGCCGATCGCCCAGGCGCGTTCACGTGGGTGGCCACTGTTGCGCGTGATGGAGCACACGTACGATGAAGACGCTATCATCCCGAACCAGGTAAACGATGATGAACGGTGTCGTGGATATGACGAGTTCGCGTGTGCCGACAACGCGGCCAGATCGCCCGATGTAGGGATGGTCGGCCAGTATCTCCGCCGCCGCCACGACCAGGCGAGCGCTATCTCCAAGGCCCTGCGATGAGCCCGACTTGATGCGCGACCGGATTCGACGCAGGTCCCGTACCGCGGAACGTGACCACTCAATCGGAATCGGCGTCCCAGTCATTCAGTAAGCGAACCACGCCGCTATGGCTGACAACGTCTCCCCGCCCAACGTCATCAATTCCCTCTTGAATGGCTTGCGCTTGCCAGTCACGTAGCGCAATGAGGTCTTCCACTGCCTGAACTACCCATTCGGTGATTGGCCGGTTGGTTGCGATCGCCAGCCCTTCAAGACGTTGGGCGAGATCGGCCGGCATTTCGACCGAGATCACGGGACCCGCACCACCGGATGCCATGTCGCCATTCCTTCCCTACCGTCGCTGTGATCCACATTGTACGAGCATCGCCGAAGGGCGAAACGCATCCCGCGACATCTCCTGTCCATCCCAGGGGCTCCGCCCTGCGCCGCCAATAAACATGCTATCGCCGTGCTTGTCTATCGCGCTTGCTATACTTGCTGGCACGGCAGCCACACGAACGTCCGGCAGAACAGTCGGCCAGGTTCGGGCAAAGGAAGAGGCGATGGCAACGCCGCCCACGTTCGCGGAGTTGCTGCACCGCCATCGCCTGGCTGCACGGCTGACCCAGGAGCAACTCGCCGAGCGGGCCGGCATGAGCGTGCGGGGCCTCAGCGACCTGGAGCGTGGCGAGCGGCACGTTCCCCAGCAGGCGATCCTGCGCCACCTCGTCACCGCGCTTGGTCTCGCCGCCGCCGCCGAGGCTTTCTCGGCAGTGGCAACCAGGCAAGAGCAGCCACGGTTCGTCGACGCCGCGGCGACTGCTTCTGCGCTGTCCCTGGCCGCGTGGCGCTGGGTGCCGGTGCGGCCGCCATCAAGAAGGCCGGCCAGGAACGCACGGCGGAAAAGGCCATTGCTCTTGCGCTGGAAACAGATCGCTGACCAGCGGCGACGCTGCTGAAGTCGGCACGATTCGGTGACGCGGCTCTACTGAGAGCTGGCTGGGGGCCAGTCTTGCGCGCCATGGAGCACGCGTAAGATGCGCCGGCTCGTTTCTCTGGTGCGATAGACCACGAGATAAGGCGTGCCGGCGACGACCGTCTCGCGGGTCCCCTCCAGCCGCCCCGGCCGGCCGCGCTGGGGAAAATCGGCCAAGCGCTCCACCGCCTCGCGGATGGCCGCGTGCGTCTTCCGGGCGGCCAGGGGGCTGCGCTCGGCCAGATAGACCAGATGCGCTCGAAGGTCACGTCGCGCCGGAGCGGTCCAGACGATCTCCACTACCGCTCGCTGGTCCTTTCGTCGCCCAGTAGCGCCTCGGCTTCCGCCATCACCATATCGTGCGATACGACATCGCCAGCGTCGTCGGCGCGGATGCCTTCCTGCACCGCCTTGATGAATTGCTGCTCGGACTGGATATAGCCGCGGACCGCCTCCTCGATGACCCACGAACGGTTCCGTCGCAGCGCCTGGGCGAGCGTCGTGATCTGCTGGCTCAGTTCTTCCGAAACACGGGCCGAAATGGTGACTTCCTTCACCGGGACAACCTCCTCAACGTCAGGCAGGTTAGCATACAACGTCAAACGATGCAAACACGGTCTGGCGGCGCTCACCACCCGAGCGTGCGACGCTTGGATAGTGGCCGCCTGGGCCAGGTGGAATTAGAAGAGGAGTGGGGAGTGGCACGACCGAACTTCATTGTCTTCCTGACTGACGACCAGGGCTATGGCGACCTGTCGTGCATGGGCGGTGCGGACGTGCAAACGCCGCACCTGGACGCGCTCGCGGTAGCCGGTGTCCGCTTGACGCAGTGGTACGCCAACGCCCCCGTCTGTTCACCGTCGCGGGCCGCCTTGCTGACCGGACGCTACCCCGGCAACGCAGGGGTCCGCGCGATCCTCGCTGGACACCGCACGGCCACCGGCTTGCCGCCGAGCGTCTCGACGCTGGCGACCGCGCTGCGTCGCCTCGGCTATCGCACGGCGATCACGGGCAAATGGCACCTCGGCCTAGCCGCCGGACACCGGCCGGAGGAGCATGGCTTCGACGAGTCATTCGGCTTTCTGGCCGGCGCCAGCGATTACTACTCTCACCTGTAGTACTATGGCAGGCAGTCGCCCCCGTCGCCGCCGGTGCACGATCTCTGGCACAACGGTAAGGAGGCGTTCCGCAACGGTCACTATCTGACGCACCTCATCACGGAACACGCAGTATCGTTCCTGCGGAACGCTCCCCAGGCCAGCGGCGACCAGCCTTTCTTTCTCTATGTGCCCTTCAACGCGCCGCACTGGCCGCTGCACGCCCCGCCCGAGTATCTGGATCGTTTCCGGGGACTATCGCCCGAACGACGCATCATGGCGGCGATGGTCTCCGCGCTGCGCTGGCCGGCCGGCATTCCTGGCGGCCAGGTGATTGAGGAGGTCGGCGCGGCAATCGATATCTTCCCTACCTTCCTCAAGATGGCAGGCGGTGACCCGGCGAGCTACGAAGTGGATGGGCAGGATATCCTGGGAATGCTCGCCAAAGGCGCGCCGAGCCCCCACGGGAGGATCTTCTGGGAGATGGAAGAGCAGACCGCCGTGCGTGACGGCCGGTGGAAGCTGGTGCTCAAAGGGCGGTTGGTGGAGGGCGGGCCGCCGGAGGACGACGTTCACCTGGCCGACATGGACGCTGACCCAGGAGAGCGTCACAACCTGCGCGACCAGCATCCCGACGTTGTCGCCGAGCTGACGGCCGCCTGCGAGTCGTGGCGAGCAGGGATCGAGGACCGCTGGCAGCGGGAGTGGCTGCCGGCAGCGCCGGGGACTACCTAGCGTTTGCCGACGTAGCGGCCCCACGGATGCGCGGTAGCGTCACTGATGCATGTTGGTCCCTTTCACACCAGAGCTGTGAACAGCAAAGGGAGCGCATTATGGCGGCGCCAACCGCCAAGATGCGTCCCACAACAACCGGCACGTGGTACCGTGACTGCATTGGCTCGCAGACCCATACGGCGAGGGAGATGGCAATGAGGACGTAAGCGGCGGAGGGCAGCGGTAGATTGAGCAGACTCGACCCGGCTAACGCAGAGCAAGTGACAAGCAGGGTCCGTGAGCTTGCTTATGGTGTCGGCAACATAGCCTACTCCGATCACGGATTGAGGGAAGCGCTGGCCGAGGACTTCAGCGAGCAGGATGTAAGACAGGCCTTGATAAACGGGGAGCTGTTGGAGAACTATCCAGAGCATAGACGAGGACCGTGCTGCCTGATGAGCGGCAAAACAGCCGAGAGGCGCAACGTCCACATAGTCGTTACAACAGCATTGGCAAGACTACTCGTTATAACCGTCTACGAGCCGAAAGAACCAAAATGGAGGAATCCGACCGAGAGAGGTCAGCAGTGATGAAGTGCGAAAACAAAGGTTGTGTGGGCGAGTACACGCGCACGACGGTTAGCAGAGCCTTCGAGTACCATGGAAGCACCGTTGTGGTCGAGGGCATCCCGGCCCAGGTCTGTGCCCTGTGCGGCGAGACCGTGTTCGAGGCTGGCACGCTGGACAGAGTACGAGAGGTACTCAAAAGCGCCAGACCGGCTCATACGGCCCCCGTCTACGCCTATGAGAGCAAACTAGCGGCGGTATAGGGCTCGACGTCGCTTCCCTCCGCGTCCCCTGGTCCGTCCAAGGTTGTGTCGGGGGCAAGTGCTTGATGTGGAGTGGGGAATTCACTCAGTCGACGCCGACCGAAAGGGCGCTAACCAACCGTCGGTGCCGGCGGTTACTCCACCCGGAGCCGTTCCAGCAACGTGCCGGCAGTCGCGGGTCCCAGCATTGCCCGAATCTCCGTCCGCATCCGTTGGGCGTTGGCGCGATGGGTGGGGTCCGCCACCAGCGCGGGAGCGATCGGCGCGAAGGGTGCGTTGGTCAGCGCTGCCCTGACCGTGTCCCGTCTGCCGGCGGACGCCATCCGACGGCCGTCCAGGCTTTGCGCGCACTGACCAAGGAGGAGCGATTGAGATCGAGCGCAACCAGCGTTGCCCGTCCGACGGACGTGCGAGCGACGATGCGGTCCTGTTCGGTGGTCCAGGCGATATGCTCGTGCCAGCGCTGGCGACGCGGGTCGAAAAGGGGAACACGCTCCCCGGTCACCGGATCCGGCGCGGCGATGCGATTGCCCTTGTGCTGATTGCAGAGGGCACATGACAGCCCGAGGTGGTCGTCTTCTGTCAATCCACCGAGTGATTCGGGAACGATATGGTCAATTTCCATTGGCGTACCAACGATCGCCTCCGCCGTCAGGCAATAGCCACAGCGGCAGTGTGCCGCAGTGCTCACCCGCTCACGTAACGCTTTGGGAACGTAGGTCCGGCTCACCTCCCTGGAGCAAGGGCAGCGCTATCGTGTCCTCGCTGCTTCAGCAAGTTAGGCAGTCTCCGCGACTGGGTGCCCCCAAGCGGTCGAGCCGCCACCATTGAGCATGCAAAGTGGCTACACTTGCATCATTATGTCTCAAGTAGCTGCACCTGAGGTCGCAGTAATCGACGCCTCGTTTTGGATCAATGCCGAGCGATCGGGACTCTTGGAGTACCTGCCGGATTACTTCGTCCTGAAGGCTCCGGTCGAGGTTGCACGTGAGATCACTTTCACGCTTGGTCAGTCAGTTCCGGCACAGGCTGCCACCGTCTTCGAGGAGTGGCACGGGAAAGACCTCGTTGAAATCGTCGAGCCCGCCGGGACGTTTGCACGCTTTTATGCCGGAGAGAACCAGGCGATCGCCTTTGCCGCTTTGCATGGATGCATGCTGTTGATTGATAACAGTGAGGCCCGTCACTTCAGCCGTGGTCCCTTGCGTCTGCGGGTTGTCGACTCGCCGACCTTCGCGGTGTTTCTGTACGACCAAGGGCGGCTAACATATGAGCAGACTCGGGAGATACTCCGGGTATCCCTCGCTGCACGCCGGGTCGTTCGTGAAGCAGTGATCGTGCTAGCCGGACTGACACGCGAGTTGCGATCCCCGTAAGGGCATTGTCACCAACCAAGGGAGAGTGATCCGAAGTCTTCGGGAAAAGGAGGTACGAAATCAATACGCAGAAGAGACCGGTGACGAAGTCGGTGCGCTTGAGCGCTGAAGAGAGTGCCGCGATCCGGGAGTTCAGCGCTCGGGAACATCTGGCTGAGGGCGCCTTGTTGCGCAAACTTGTGCTTGATGGCCTTGATCGATATCGGTTAGAACAGGCGATTCGTGACTTCGTGGACCATCGACTCAACCTGAGCGAAGCGGCCAGTCAGGCAGGCTTAAGCATCGAGCATGTGATGAAGGAGCTGGATCGCCGCGGTATCGACACCATAGATGTCGACCACTTTTATGCAAGCCTCGACCATCTGGTTGCCCAGTTCGGCGGCAGTGCTGGCTTACGAGCTGCGGTGACACAGCGTGATGCTGCATCTGCCGGAATCGCCCACAACGAAGTAACGAAATGACGACCGGCCCGGTCGATACCGGACCATACTTCATCCCGCCCTTCCAGCCGCCAAGTGCGGTGGCTGGGCATAGGTTGCCGCAGCCGCGGCCCGGGATAGGGTGCCGTTGTTCACGAGAGCGATCAAGACGAGGCGCTGGCGTTCGCGGGCCAGAGCGTAGTGATGCAGCGGATCGTAGGCGGACGGGGCATTCGGGAGGCCGGCCAGCATGCTGGCTTCGCCCCAGGAGAGCGCGGTCGGAGCAACACCGAAGAAAGTATGGCTCGCCTGCACGATGCCCCACTGGCCGTCGCCATAGTAGACGGAGTTCAGATACATGGTCAGGATCTCCTGTTTGGAGTAGTGCTGTTCCAGCTTGAGCGCCAGGCCAGCCTTTTCCAGGTGTGCCTGCACGCTATTGTCGTTAGCCGAGTACAGCGCCTGGGCGAGCTGCTCGGTGATGGTTGCACCCCCATGAGGTGATCCGGTGGTTGCCAGGTCCCAGGCGGCGCGCAGCAGACCCAGGGAGTCGATGCCGTGGTGCAGGTAGAAACGGTGATCTTCAACGGCCACGGTGGCTTCGGCAACTCTGATTGGCGCTGTCGCTGCCGGCACGCCGCCGTGCTGCGCCAGCAGCGCTGCGACCCGCGTTTGCGCATCGGCGACCGAGGGCAGCGAAGCCAGGTAGGCAATGGCGCTGAGTACCGCGACCAGAGCAAGGGTCACGGCCGTGGCGGCCAAGCGCCAAAAGAGAAGGCGGGCCCGACCACTGTTGCGCCGGGGCACGGAACGGCGCGGTACCTGATGGACGATTGGGGGTGACTGGATCAGGACTGCCACCTTGTTTCAAACTGTTCCGCCATCGTCTTCCAGCATGCCATGCCGGAAGGCGCCTTTTCCCCCTCTGCTCGCCCTCGCGCCTGATCCGACGGCCCCACCGACCCTGTTAATCTGGCAGCAGCGCCAATGGCTGGACCGCGGCGCCAGCCTCGTCCTCGCCCGCGGCCAACCCTGACGTGATGAATTAGCCCTGGCTCGTACCGAGGTGCGCCACAAGTTTTCGCGCCCCTCGGTCGCTCTCCAGGGGGGAGATCCAGTGCGACACCGTGCGTTCGCCCCATTCCTCTGAGGAAGGCAAGCGGGCACTGCGAAACTTTGTGGCGCACTTCTCGTACCGCTGCCCATTGACTTGCGGGGCCGCGTATGCTAGTATAGAGGGTATTTCCTAACTCTAATTATAGCCTCTTATAGGTCTGGCGATGCTACCCGCAACGGCTAATTGACGCCAATTTGGTGCCACGGTGGCTACCACACTGGCCTTGATCGAACTGGGAGAGGCCGTCGCGGGTACTGCGATCGGTACATTTCACACCTGAAGCGCTCCCAAAAGGAGTTAGGAAATGCCCTCAGTATACGCAGTAGCACCCTTAGACGCTGGTTCCCTGATCGGATGCTACGAGGAAAGGACGGATGGCATGGCACGACTGGCTGGCGCTGGACCCGGAAACACGAAGGTGGCACTGTCCCGACGTCGCCTGCTGCTGTTGGCGGCAGGTATGGCCGGCGGCGCGGGGATCGGGGTGCTCGCGGGCTGCGGCGCGCCGGCGACCACTGCCGCGGTCACTGCCTCGGTGACGACGCCGAGCCTCGCTGCATCGTCCGCCATCGCGGCCACTCCGGTGCCGGCCGCCGTTCCCACCAAGGCAGCAGCGGCTACATCGTCCAGTACCATTGACTTCTTTTTCCCCAACTGGGGTGAGCCGACCATCTACGAAGCGCAGGAGCAGCACAAGATCGACGCCTACGAGAAGCAGTATGCCGAGCGGAAGATCACACCGGTGCCGGTTGCGTCCGACTACGACAAGAAATTGACCGCCCTCTTCGCCGCCGGCACGCCGCCAACCACATTCTGGTCTGACCATCAGCTCGTGTTCTCCTATGCCAAGAAAGGCATGCTCGATGATCTTCAACCCTTTGCTCGCCAGGATAAGAGCTTTGACCTGAACGCCTTGCCGGCGGTCACCCGTGAAGGTTTGATAATGGGTGACAAGCTGTTTGCTCTGGCGGGGTGGGCCTTTACCAACGTGTACTTCTACAACGCCGACCTCTACCGGCAGGCCGGCCTTGATTCACCATACGATCTCTGGAAGCAGGATAAGTGGACGTGGGATGTCTACATCGAGGCGGCGACGAAGCTGACCAAGCGTGACGGCACCAAAACGACGCAGCAAGGCTCGGACCTCGGCCTCTCCCGTCTATGGATCAACACGGCGGGGGGCCAGGAATACGATAGCGTGAAGGCGCCGACGAAGTGCCTCTACGACACTGACGTCGACATGGCCGGTCTCCAGTTCTCCTACGACATGGGAAACAAGTACCGGATTTACGACGCCAACTTCTACAAGGACTCTGGGCAGAAGGACGCCACGACCGCCTTCACCAATGGGAAGCAAGCCACCATGTCGCGCTGGATCACCGGCATCGCCAACTTCAAAGCCATCCAGGATTTTACCTGGGGCGCCGTCCCCTACGCGAAGAAGCAGGCCTATGCGTCGGACTATACGCACTGGGCCTACGGCATGGCCAAGGGTCTGACAAATGCCAGCCGGCGCGACGCCGGCTGGCAGTGGCTCAAGTGGTACACCGGCGAGGGCGGTCAGGAGATGGAGGCGAAGGATCTCGGTGCCGTTCCCTTTACCAAGCAGGCGCAAGCCGTCTTCACGCAAGCTCTGCAGCAGTTGCCGAAGATGGAGCACCCCGAGGCGATCTCGGAGATTCTCAACGCCTACCCGAATTCTCGGCTCATCTCCGTAGACGTGACTGACATCAGCAAACTGCTCAATCAGAACATGGCACCCTTCTGGGCCGGCAAGAGCGACGCGAAGACAACGACCACGGCTGCGACGGAGCAGGTCAACAGTTATCTGCAGGCGCACCCGCAAACGTTCTGAGCAGCCGGCCGGAGCGGCATCCTGCGCGGTCCCAGCCCCGGCGCCAGGGTCGATGCGTAGCCGGCAGCGGGTGCTGCCGGCCAACCAACCGAAGGGAACAACGTGGACGATCTAGCCGAACAGCTGCAGCTTGAACCGGAGTGGTTCGACCGATACTACGATGAGCATCCCCAGTTGCTGCGCTTCCGAGCGACCGACCAGGCCGAGTGGGAGGAATGGCGCCGGGCGTTGCGCGGTCGCCTCGCGGACCTCCTCGGCGCACCTGGCGACGACGCCCGCGTCCCGCTGAATCCGCGCACCGTGGACGTGCAGGTAGAAGAGGCCTACCGCCGGGAAAAGATCGTTTACGACACGGCGGCCGGCGTCTCGGCGGTTGCCTATCTCCTAATTCCCAAGGATGTGTCTCTCCCCCGGCCGGCAGTGCTGTGCCCGCCGGGCCACGGCCTCGGAAAGGAGGCTGTGGCCCAGAAAGGCACGACTCAGGACTACGGCGTTCGTTTCGCCGAGGCCGGTTTTGTGACCTTGGCCCCCGAACACCTCGGCTTCGGCGAGCGCCAGCAGTTCGCCGGGGGCGATGCTGCGAAGGGCTACCGGCTCACCAACCTGAAGCTGCAACTGCTCGGTCAGACTATCATGGGTCGACGGCTGTGGGATCTGCAACGCGCCGTCGACCTCCTCCAGAGCCGTCCCGAGGTGATTTCCGATCGCATCGGCTGTGTCGGCCTCTCCCTGGGTGGCGAGATGACGCTCTACCTCGCGGCGTTGGACGACCGAATCCAGGCGGCCGTCATCAGCGGCTTCCTCAATACCTTCCGTCAGACCTTTTTTGCCGTGGAGCACTGTAACTGCGGCTACGTACCGGGCATCCTGAAGTACGCGGAGATGGGCGACATAGCTGCACTGATTGCGCCACGCCCCCTGTTGGTGGAGACGGGAAAGCGCGACACGGGCTTCCCCGTGGAAGGCGCCCAGGAGGCGTTCGCCATCGTGCGGCGCGCCTATGATCTGCTCGGCGGCGCTGATCGCTGCGAGATGGAAGTGTTCGATGGCGGCCACGCCTTCAGCGGCCGCAAAGCCTTGCCTTGGATGCAACGCTGGCTGTAGCAGGATGCCCGCCGGCTGCGCGCCGCGGAGAGACGGGCCCAGTCGAGCGCGGTTCCACTTCCGTAGCGCATATCCTAGCATACGCGGTGGCGCACGTGTGCGGTCATGGTAGGCTAGGCTCATTATGCTCATGCTCGGTACATCGCCCGCTGACCTTGATCGACAGTCCTTCACGCCGCTGTACGTCCAGTTAGTGGAGTTGCTCGCCCGCCCCATCCGCCAAGGCGAGATCGTTCCTGGCGCGGCGTTCTTTTCGGAGCGGGAGCTGGCAGTCCAGTACGGCGTCAGTTCCGTGACGGCACGACGGGTGATGCTGGAGTTAGTCCGCGCCGGACTCATTGAGCGCCGCAATGGCATCGGAACCTTCGTGCGAGCAGAGGGGCCGCGCAAGCATGTCACGCTCTTGATCTTGGAGTTCAAGGAGGCCCAGCAGCGTGGCCATCAGATGATCGCCAGCGCCTTTGGTGAGCTGGTGGGAGGGGTGGCCGAGGCGGCCTGGGACTCCAGCGCCGCGCTCGGGCTCGCCTACCTCGCCCAGCCTGAGGAACTACCGAACTGGCTTGCAACCGCCCGCGAGGAACACACCACCGATGGCGTGCTGGTGCGGTCCGCAGGGGACATCTCGGCGCAGGAGCTCGATATCCTGGACCGGTCAACGTTTCCCTACGTGCTCGTCAAGCGCCACCTGCCTGGCCGCTCGGCATCTGCGGTGATCGCCGACGAGGAACGGGCCGTCCGTCTCGGCGTGGACCATCTGCTGGGGCTCGGCCATCGGCGTATCGGCTTCGTGGCATCAACACGCTCGCGCGTGCTCCATGAGGAGCGGTTTCAGGGCTACAGTGCCGCCCTGGCGGCAGCAGGGATCGAGCTGGATGCGGGTCTGATCGTGCCGACTCCCGACTTCAGCGCAGAGAGCGGAGAGCTAGCGGTACGGGAGCTTCTGCAGCGCCCGGACGGCGGTGAGTTGACCGCGCTCATGGTGGCCAGCGATTCTCTGGCCATCGGCGCCTACCGGGCAATTGCGGCGCGTGGCCGGAGCATCCCCAGCGATCTGAGCGTCGTGAGCGTCGACGACATTCCCGAAGCGCGAGCGCTGCATCCCGCCCTCACGACGGCTCGGACCTCGCATGTGGAGTTTGGCCTGCGGGCAACGCGACTGCTGCTCCGGCTGATTGAGGCCGTCTGGAAGGGAACAGCGTTGCCGGCGCAGGCCGATGTCATCGAGCCGACCCTCATCGTCCGCGAGTCGACAGCCCCGCCGTACACGGCGCTCACCGGGTCAGTCGCGCCGTCCGGCGCGGATTAGCTCGCCGGTAGAGCCATCGGATGCCCGGTTGACGGATCGGTCCTTGCCGGGTAAAGTGCGTATGCTAGTATACGCAGTCGCCCTTGATGGCAAGGGACAGGATGGGGAACAGCATGCCTGACATTATCAAAGGCAGCATCACTGGAGGTCCTGCACTGGACTGCGTCCAGGCGGCCTTTGCGGCGCACAATCCCGGCTTTGCGCTGAGCGCGCAGACTCTTGAAGGGGAGTGGCTCCTGAGCACGTCAGGCGTGATCTATGCCTGGCTCGAGCGGGGATCCGCTGCGATCTGGCTGGAGCGCGGCTACCGCACACAGGAAGGCGACAGCGCGCCTTTGCCGGCGGTCTATGCACCGGATCCGCTCGCTCCGCAGGTGCGCGAGGCGCTGACCACCCTCTCCCGGCAGCGCGATGCCGTGGCGCCAACAGCACGTGCTGCCGTGGACGGCCTGCTGGGCCGGTTCGACGGTCGAGTCTATGCTGGCGACCCCATGGGCGACTTCTGGCGGCTGCGCGAAGCCTGCGGCAGTACCGAACACTGGGCAACCGGGCCGGCAGGTGACGCTCTCCGCTACGTCCTCGCCCAGGCTGGACGCCTGGGTTGGTCTACCAGGCAGCAATCTGGTTGGGAGCCCATCGCCTGTGGGGACCAGCTCGTGGCGACTCGCGACCGACCGCTGCGCGGCCGGGGCGACGTGCGCCTCTGGTGCATCGAGGATGGCGAGGCCGCCACGACCCATTGCTCCGCGACGCGGCGGCTGCCCTATCTACGTGATACGGCGGGAGGTTGCGCGCCGGGCTTCGACGCCTTTCGCCGCTTACCGCTGACCTGGTTTACCGAGGCGGGAGCTGCCACAGGCGACGGACGCAACCGGCTGAACAGCCACGTCGTCAACATCGCTGCCGAACAGAGCCGCACCCACTATCACCCGGCGCAGGCCGTCGGCGGCGGCAAGCCGCAATGCGAACTCTACTTCGTGCTCGACCCCGGGGCGCTGGGGCTGCATACCGCCGGCCGCCGAGCCATGCTCCACAGCTTCCCGGATATCGACAATTGGGAGCGCTTTGAGGCAACACCGCTCCGGCCGGGCGACGTCGTCGTTATTCCGCCGGACACCGGACACCGTGGGCTGGATGTGCTGGCCAACGTGGTGACGTTGCCAGGCTTCAAACCGGGCAACGAGTGCTATGTCGACGCCATCATTGCCCGCAGTGCCGCCGGCAAAGCGCCCTTCAACCCGGCCTTTGCCAATGTCCCACCGGCGGCGTCTGAACCGCCGGCAGTTGCTGGAGAGGAGCTGACATGATGGTGGTATCCGCGTCCCATGCGTCTCCGTTGCGTGCCGTGCATGTCGGCGTCGCCGGGCGGGGGGAGTGGCCCTTGCGGCTGATGGCCGCGGACGAGCGCTGGCGCTCGGTGGGCCTGGTTGACGTGAACACGGACAACCTGGCCAGGGCATGCACGATGACGGGCCTGGCCACCGACGCCTGCTTTCCGGACCTTGCAGAGGCGCTGCGCGCTGTGCCGGCCGATGCCGTGGTGGTGGTCACGCCATCGGCGCTGCACGGTCGCTTCATCCGCCTGGCATTGGAAGCCGGCAAGCACGTGCTGGTGGAGAAGCCCTTCGTCCACCAGCTCGCGGAAGCCGAGGAGCTGGTCGCCCTGGCCGAAGCGCAACACCGGCAGATCGTCGTGGCGCAGCAGTACCGCTTTAACGTGCAGCAGCGCGCCTTACACGCGGCGCTGGCCTCCGGCGAGTTCGGCACGCCTGGCTATGCCACGATGGTACACCACCGTCGCCGGCCCGACCCGCGCGCTTTCACCATGCCGCACGCCATGCTCGTGGAGATGTCGGTCCACCACTTCGATGACATGCGCGCCGTCTTCGGTCGGGAGGCGGAGGCGATCAGCGCACGCAGCTTCGATCCGCCCTGGAGTCGCTACCAGGGCGGCGCCGTCACGGCCGCCATCACCTTCGCGGGGGGACTGGAGGTCGCCTACGCCGGCGCCTTCACCTCCGTGGACGACCTGTTCGAGTGGCGCATCGAGTGCGAGCGCGGGGCGCTGTGCTGGGACGCCGGCGGCCTCTATGCCAGGCTGCCGGGCGGCGGTCGCCAGGAACTAGCGGCGGAGCAGGGGCCACGCCCGGAGCAGGTCGTCCTCGACCACTTTACGGCTGCCGTCCTCAGCGGGGCGCCGACGCCGATCTCCGGGAAGGCCAACCTCGGGACCTTAGCGCTGATCGCTGCCGCGATCCACAGCGGCCAGGATGGACAGCGGGCGGCCATCGCTCATTCCCATCCCCAATCTTGACGCCATTATCCTCACATGCTAGTATACGCGCTAGCCTCTGCTTGTGGAGGCATCCTCACCTGAGAAACGAGAGGCCACCCATGGGCAACGACAGCGTCCCTGTTACCAGGCCATCCGCTCGGACCACGCGCCGCGCCCTCCTCCGCGGTACTGCCCAGTTCACGGCCGCGCTCGCCGTCGGTGTCCTGGCCGCCTGTGGCGGTGGGAGTGGTCCGGCGACAACCGCCGCGACGTCTACGAGCAGGCAGCTCGCGGCAAGCGCCGCCGGGAGCGCGACGACAGCGCAGACGACGGCTCGGAGCGCCACGTCGAGCGCTGCCGCCTCAGCGGCAACCGTCGCCACCAGCGCGGCGTCGACAACCCCGGCCCTCGGCGGCGCCACGATCACGCTCGATTTTCCCCACTGGGGCGACGTCACCTACCAAACGCGCTTCCAAAGGCTCGCCGACGCTTTTGAAGCGAAGTCGCCAGGCATCAAGATCAACGTGGTCAACTGGGCTGATTACAGTACCAAGATCCGTACCACCTTCGCCGGCGGCACGCCCCCACAAACGTTCATTGCCGACCATGGCCTTATCCGCGGCTACGTTCTGACGTTGCACATCAGTGAGGATTTGACGCCCTTAGCGAATCAGGACCGCACCTTCCAGCGCAGCGCCATCTCCCCAGCCGCCTTCGATGACATGACCGTCGATGGCAAGCTGTACGGCGTTACCGGCAGTGCCTTCACTGCCGGCTTCTTCTACAATCGCGACTTATTCGACGCTGCCGGCCTCACCTCCCCTTACGAGCTTTGGCAGCAGGACCAATGGACCTGGGACCGCTTTCTCAGTAGTGCCCAGAAGCTCACCAGAGTAAGCGGAACTACCACGCAGCAGGTCGGTGTGACGGGATTCGGTCTCGACTACCTGTGGATGGACAGCAACGGGGGCAGCGAATTCGATGACACACGGCGCCCCACTGTCTGCAATTATGCCCAGCCCGACTCGGTTGAGGCGTTAGATTTCCTCTACAATCTGGACGCCAAGTACCACCTGACCACGCCATCCGTCCTGAAGGGAACAGGCATGGACGCTGACAAGGCATTCATGCAAGGCAAGGCGGCGATGACCACTCGCTGGACGACGGGTCTTGGCCTCTACAAGGCCATCGACAGCTTTACCTGGGGCCTCGCACCCTATCCAAAAGGCAAGAGAGGATATGCCAGCGACTTTACAATCTGGTCCTACACTGTTGCGGCAGGACTGAGTGAGCGCATCCGACAAGCTGCCTGGCAGTGGATGACGTTTCTTGCTGGCGAAGGCGGCCAGGAGGTTGACGCCGCCTCTCTCGTCGCCGTTCCATTCACGGCCGCCGCTCAGGCCGTTTTCAGCAAGCAGCTAAAAGACGCTGCTCCGCGACTGGAGCATCCAGAAACCATGGGTACTATCCTGACAAAGTACCCGTACAAGCGGCTCATCACGGTCGATTCTAGTGATATTGAGAAGCTGGTGAGTGATAACCTCAGTCCTGGCTGGAAGGGTCAAATGCCGATGCAACAGGCAGCGACTCAGGCATCGGCCGCTGCAGACGCGTACCTGAAAGCCCATCTCCAGCCGTAACAGGGAGTGCGCACAGAGCGGAGTAGTCCCCCCTTGTCCAAGGTCTCAAGCGGCGATCCTTTATGCAGGACGGTCGCCAATGGCGGCGGCTGAACATAGATGGCCGAGGCCTCGGCCTACGACTGGGTCTGTGGCACACCCTGTGGCTGCCAGCGCTTTCGGCCGTTTGCGCCTGCGTGCTACCATCGCTTCGGACGGTATAGAGGGATGAACACGATGCAACCAAGCGTACGGACAGAACTGCCGGGGCCGAAGGGGCGGCAATACCTTGACCTTGCCCACCGCTACGAGCCGGGGAGCATGAGCGAGCAGGCGCCGGTCGTCTGGCAGCGCGCCGAGGGCGTTTGGGTGGAAGACGTCGACGGCAACACATTTCTGGATATGACCTCCGGCGTGCTGGTGGCGAATGTGGGACATTCCCACCCCGAACTGGTGGCCGTCATGCGCGAGCAAGCCGATCAGGCGGTGAACTGTTACGACTTCCCCAACACCTATCGTCCACTTCTTGCCCAGAAGTTGGTCGAGATCACGCCGCCAAACCTGGATAAGGCGTTGATCCTCACCACCGGTTCCGAAGCGACGGAAGCGGCAATCAAGGTCGCCCGCAAGTACACGGGACGCTCGGAGATTGTGGCCTTCCACGGCGCTTTCCACGGACGCACGATGGGGGCGCTGTCGCTGGGCGGCAAGCGCAGCGGCGCCGGCAATCGCGGCTTCGGTCCCTACCTGCCGGGCGTTGTCCATGCTCCATTCCCCTACGAGTACCGTTGCACCTGGTGTCGTGGCGGTCCGTGCAGTCTCTCCTGCTTCGACTATTTCGAAGAAGTGATCGACTGTGAGACCGAGCACGACATTGCCGCCGTCATCACGGAGACCTACCAGGGCGGCGCCGGCTCCATCATTCCGCCGGCGTCGTGGATGCAGTCCTTGGAGCGCTGGTGCCGTGACCACGACGTCCTGCTGATTATCGACGAGGTGCAGGCCTCCTTCGGGCGCACCGGCAAGCTCTTCGGCTTCGAGCATTACGGCATCACGCCGAACTTGCTCTGCCTGGGCAAGGGCATTTCCAGCAGCTTACCCGTGGCGGCGCTGCTAGGGGAGTCGCGGATCATGGATAGCCTGGGTCCGGGAACCATGTCGAGTACCCACGGCGGTAATCCCTTCTGTGCTCGGACTGCCTTGGTCAACATCGAGATCATCATGCGCGAGCGGCTCTGGGAGAACGCCGAACGAATGGGCACATTGCTCATCAAGGGCTGCCGCGCGCTGCAGCGGCGGCACCCCTGGATCGGCGACGTGCGTGGCCAGGGCCTGGTGTTGGGCATCGAGCTCGTCGAACCGGGATCCAATGCGCCGGACGCCGCGCGGGCGGCGGCCATAGTGGCGGAGGCGGCCCGCCGTGGCCTGCTGTTGATCGCGCCGATCGGCTTACATGGCAACGTCTTGCGCCTGGCGCCGCCGCTGATCATCACGCGCGAGCAGATCGAGCAGGCGCTGACCATCCTGGCAGAGGTCTGCCGCGCCGTCGAATCGCCCGTTCCGGTCGGCGCGTAATCGCCGCTGTATGGAAGTAAAGTTCACGCCCTGGCGCATGGTGTATATCGCCGGCCCCAAGTCGGCAGGCTGCGTCTTTTGCGCCGCTGCCCAGGCGGCGGACGACGCTGCCGTGTACGTCGTGGCGCGGGGGCAGTATTGCTTCGTCATCCTCAATGCTTACCCATACAACAACGGCCACGTCATGGTCGTGCCGTACGAGCACACGGCGAACCTGTTGACCCTGGCCCCGGAGGTTGCCCAGGAGACCTTCGCCTTCACGCGCATGGCGGTCGATGCCCTGAGCCGCACGATGCACCCATCCGGCTACAACATCGGCATGAACTTGGGCGAGGTGGCCGGCGCCGGCATCGCCGATCACCTACACATGCACGTCGTGCCGCGTTGGGGCGGCGACACGAATTTTATGTCTGTCGTGAGCGACACCCGGCTCATACCGCAAGCGTTGGATGAGACGTGGAGGGTGCTACGGGAGGCGTGGGGCGGGCGACCAGGGGATTCACGGTTTGGCACCGATTAGTCCTGACTTTTCAAGCGCTCCAGCGCCCCTTCCACCAGCTCCAGGCCGAGGCCCGGACCGGTCGGCACGGTGATCTGGCCGTCGGTGAACTGCAGTGGGTCTCGGAATAGGGAGTCGAGGCGAGGGTTCTGTCCCGTGTATTCCTGGGGGCGGTTGGCGTTGATGAGGGAGGCGATCAGGTGCAGGTTGGCCGCGGTGCCGATCGTGGGTTGGGTCTGGTGTGGGACGAAGGGTTTGTTGTAGGTGTCGCCGAGCACGGCGATGCGGCGCGTTTCGGTGATGCCGCCGCTCTTGACGATGTCGGGCTGGATGATATCGACTTTGGCCTGTTCGATGAGGTCGCGGAACTGCCAGCGCGTGTACTCGTGCTCACCGGCGGCGACGGGCACGTCTAGGGCTTGCGCGACCTGGGCGATGCCGGCATAGTCGTACTGCGCCACCGGCTCCTCGTAGTGGTAGATGCCGAGGTCTTCAAAACGGCGGCCCTGGCGGATGGCCGTGCTGACGGAGTAGCCGTTGTTCGGGTCGAAGCTGAGCAGCACGTCGTCACCCGTCACCTGCTTGCAGGCCCGGAACATGGCGAGGTCCTTAGCAGGGTCGACATCCTGGCGGGCTGGACCCCAATCCATGCGGATCTTGACGGCACGGAAGCCTTCGGTCAGCGCCTGCTCCACTTTGGCCGCCATCTCGGCAGGCGTCAGGCGCATGCCGCCGCCGATACTCTTGTACATCGTCACGCGTTCCCGGTAGCGCCCGCCCAGCAGTTGCCAGATCGGCATGCCGGTCGCCTTGCCCAGGATGTCCCAGCAGGCGATATCCACTCCCGACATCGCCTCCAGGTGCGCGCCCTGCACGCCTAACTTGTAAGGAGCGTAGAACATGCTGCTCCAGACCTCATCGACACAGCGCGGGTCGAGCCCGAGCGCGCGCGGCTTGAGCACCGTGTCGACGAACGTCGAGATCAGGGTGGCATGCATCGGGCTGCACTCGCCCACGCCGACCAGTCCCTCGTCGGTGAAGACCTGCACGATGATGGAGCGAGTAACCAGGACGGTGCTGCGGACATCAGTGATTTTCAAATGATGGTTCCTTTCTGCGGAGGATTGTAGCGTCCGTAGGGGCCTGCCCCTACGTCGTCCGGTTGCCTATTCCGTAGCACGGTAGCCTGACCGGCGGCTGGGAGGAAGATCGGCGGTATGCTGTGCGTTCGGGGCCGGAACCTATTTCTCAGTGCCGGCCCGAAACCTGGAGCGTTTGGTGGATACTCCTACAGTGGCTGCGCCGGCCGTGCCGTTGCTGCCCTTGCTGCGGGCGCTGCGACCGAAGCAGTGGACCAAGAATGGCGTGCTGTTCGCGGGGCTCGTCGGCGTGGGGCGACTTTTTGATGGCAGGAGCTTCCTGCGGGCAGGCATCGGCTTTCTCATTTTCTGCGCGCTGACCGGTGTGGTCTATCTGGTGAATGACATTGCGGACGTCGAACGCGACCGTGCCCACCCACGCAAGCGCTTTCGCCCGATCGCCTCCGGCGCTTTGCCGGTACCGTGGGCCGTCGGCGGCACGCTGGTGCTTGCCTGCGGCGGGTTGGTAACCGCCTTCTGGTTGACGCCTGCTTTTGCCGCGTTTGGCGCCGCCTACATGGCCGTGATGTTCGCCTATTCGGCGGGTCTCAAGAACCTGGTGCTGCTTGATGTCTTTGCCATTGCCGCCGGCTTCGTGATTCGGGCGGCGGCCGGCGCGGCGGTGGTTCATGCCTCACTGTCGCCCTGGCTGCTGGTTTGCGCGGCGCTGTTGTCGCTGTTTCTGGCCCTCGCTAAACGGCGACATGAGCTCCTCCTGCTCGGCGCGAACGCGGGCACATACCGGCAAACGCTCAATGAGTACTCACCGGAACTGCTGGAAGAGCTGATCTCGGTGGTCACCTCCTCTACGGTCGTCGCTTACTCGCTCTACACCTTTTTCGGGGAGACGGTACCCAGCAACCACGCCATGATGCTGACCATACCGTTTGTGCTCTACGCCGTCTTTCGCTACCTGTTGCTGATCCACCGTCGCGACGGCGGCGGCAACCCGGATGAACTGCTGCTGCAGGACCGTCCTCTGCTGATAACGATTGCGCTGTGGGGTGTCACCGCCATCGGGGTGCTGTACTACTTCCGCTCCTGACGGGTTCCGTCCGCTGCTACAATCGGCAACGTCGGCGCACAGAGCGGATCGGGAACAAGCGTGCAACTGGGCCTCATGACCAAGCATCTTCACCAGGCGACTATCGAAGCGGTGGCGGACGCCGTTGGCAGCTTCGGCCTGTCGTCGGTGCAACTGGACCTCACCTCGGCAGGGTTGCCGGAGCAGCCGGGTCCTGTCGTGTACGCCCAGGCGGCGCGCATCCGCAAGGCGTTCGCCGGCAACGGCATCGCCATCGCAGCGGTCTCCGGCACGTTCAACATGATTGACCCAGACCCGGCACGCCTGGCAGCGAACATCGCCGCATATCCGCTGTTGCTGGATTGGTGTCAGGCCCTCGGCTGCAACGTTGTCACCGCCTGCACCGGCACGCGCAACCCGCGCAGCATGTGGCGGCACCACCCGGACAATGCCCTGCCGGCGGCGTGGGCCGACCTCCGGCGCGCGCTGGATCAGCTGCTGCCGGCGGCCGAGGCGCGCAATGTGACCATCGCCTTCGAGCCGGAGGTGGTCAATGTGATCGACACTGCTCCCAAGGCCCAGCGCTTGATCGAGGAAGTGCAGTCAGCTAACCTGCGCATCGTGATGGACCCCGCCAACTATTTCCAGCCGGACATGCTTGCCGACATGGATGCCGTGCTGGACGATGTGTTCCAGCACGTCGGCGCATATATCGTCTTCGCCCACGCCAAAGACGTGCGCGCACCGGACCCAGGTGGGACTGAATGTGTCCGACCCGCCGCCGGAACCGGAGTCCTCAACTATCCGCGCTACATCCAACTGCTCCGGCAGAGCGGTTACGACGGCGCGCTGGTCATGCACAGCCTGGAAGAGGCCGAAGTGCCGGCCAGCGCGGCCTACGTGCGGCGGTTCATGGGCAGGTAGCGGTGAGTCCGCGAACACCAGTCCACATGGCCGGCGCAGGCGAACGGTGCCAAAGCACAGGCCGCTGAGTTCGCCAACCGCCACGTTCACAGGCAGGCACGGGGGCGGACCGCGCGGCCAAAGTCCGACGGTGCCCTGTATACTGTGCCGGGAGCAACCAGGTTTGCGCGGTGAGCCTCAGCCTGCAAGCATGCCCAGATCACCGATGCCAGGCGTAGCCGAGCAGCGCAGCCGTGAACTGCCGGAAGCTCGGCGCAAGGTGCGCGCGGCTGGGGCCAGACGGTTGAGAGGGAAGCCGTGCCGAAGGAAGTGTTCGCGACGAGCAAGACGCCGGCGCTCGTCATCTACCTCATCGACATCAGCGCCTCGATGACCCTGCCGTTGGGCAAGCGACGCCGGGTCGATGTTGTGACCAATGCCTTGCGGGAAACCTTGAAGCAGATGGTCTTCCGCAGCACGCGCGGCGCGCTGCTCTCGCCGCGCTACCGCGTTGCCATGTACGCCTACAGCGACAAGGTCTACGATCTGCTGCCCGGCGTGCAGAAGATCGACGCTGTCGCTCACCTTGGTGTGCCGGAGTTGAGTCCCGCCTTACCACCGACACGGCAGCGGCCTTCCTGGAAGCCGAGACGCTGCTGCGGGCGGAACTGCCCGGCATGCAGGATTGCCCGGCGCCGCTGGTCTGCCACCTGACCGATGGCGAGTTCATCGGGGCCGACCCTGAGAAGATCGCCAAACGCATCATGGCCATGCGCGTCCCTGACGGGCCGGTGCTGGTGGAGAACATCTTCATCTCCGATGATGTCCTCCCCGAACCGGTGCGCGATGTCAATGCCTGGCCCGGAATCCTGGCTTCCACCCGCCTGCGCAACGACTATGGCCGCCGGCTGCGTTCAATGTCGTCGCCGTTGCCGGAGCAGTATCGGGGTTGGCTGAGCGAGTATGGCTACCACCTGGCGCCCGGTGCGCTGATGATGCTACCCGGCACCAACTAGGACCTGGTGAGTCTGGGCTTCCACATGTCGAGTGGCACACGGTAGCGGCGCGAAGCGGCAAGAGGAGGAGGACGGATGGCGACACAGTTCGGTGTCGGTGATGTCCTGACCATCGACGGCATTGCCTATCGCGTGGCTCCCCATCCCCAGGTCAGCGAACTACCCTACGGTCAGGAAGGCCGCCAGGCCACCGTGTACCAGTTGATCGTTGATGCTGGCGACAACGCCCGCTTTGCCCTGAAGGTGTTCAAGCCGCGCAACCGCGTGCCGACCCTCGTGACGCTGGCGGAACGTCTGGCCGGCCACGCCGACCTGCCCGGTCTGCGCGTCTGCCGCCGCACGGTGCTCGGCGCGCGCCGCTACGCCGACCTGCTCCACGCCTACCCGGACCTCACCTATGCCGTGCTGATGCCCTGGATCGACGGTCCAAGCTGGTTCGACATCGTGGCAGGCGTTAGGGAACTGACCGCTGCAGAGAGCCTGACCCTGGCGCGCGGCCTGGCGCACGTGCTGGCCGGGCTGGAAGAGCGAGGCCTGGCCCACGGCGACCTCTCCGGTCCCAACGTGCTCCTGCCGGTGTTGGCATCCGCTGCCGACTCGCCGGTTGAACTGGTCGACGTGGAACAACTCTTCGGTCCCGGTCTGGACCGCCCGCTGCTCCTCCCCGCCGGATCGCCCGGCTACGCCCATCGCACGGCCTCCGCTGGCCTCTGGCAGCCGGACGCCGATCGCTTCGCCGGCGCGGTGCTGATCGCCGAGATGCTGAGCTGGTGCGAGGAGGAGGTGCGCCAAACTGCCTGGGGCGAGAGCTACTTCGCCCCGGACGAACTGCAACAAGAGGGTGAACGCTACCGCACCCTGGTCGCTGCCTTGCGCGAGCGCTGGGGGAACGCCTCGTCCGACCTGTTCACGCAGGTCTGGGAGAGCGAAACACTGGCCGACTGCCCCACCTTCGGTGACTGGCTGGTGGCGCTTCCAGTCGGAATGGAAGACGCGGCAAGCCGAGTCCGTGCCGACGCCATTACGGAGCCCCAGCCTGCGTCGACGTTTGACCGGTCAGCGGCTGAACTCGCCACCTGGTTCGACGCCGCAGTGGCGGCCTATGAGCAAGGCGAGTGGGCGGCGGCGCGGGAGTTGCTGGCGGTCGTCGTGCAACGGCAGCCGGGCTACACACGGCAGGGCAAGACGGCGGCGGCGCTGCTGGCCGATGCGGAACAGCACTTGCAGGCCAACAAACGGCAGCACGGCGTTATCGGTGGCTGGCTGGCCAGTCCTCTGGTGGCCGTCCTCGCCGTGCTGATTCTCTTGCTGCTGGCCGGGGGTGGAGTCCGAGCGTGGCAGGGAGTGCATGCTGCCAACACGACCACGCTTGCCGCTGCCGCGCCTCTACCACGAACGGTGCAGCCAGCCGCGAGTGCTCTCGCGCCGACAGCGACAGTCGTCCCACCCTTGCCCACACCGGTACTACCGACGGCAACGCCGGTGCCGCGGCCAACTGGTACAGCGACTGTCGCCTCAAGTTTCACGCCGACGTCGGTCCCGGTTCCGGTCGTTATTCCTTCTGCGACCGGAACTACCGGGCCGCCAAGCGCGACTTCAATCCCAGCAACATCGACGCTCCTGCCGCCGACGGCAACGGCAAAACCACCAACACAAGTGATTCCTTCGGCCGCACCGGTTCGTCCAACTTCCACATTGATACCGCCAACGCTAACTCCCGTGCCACCATCACCCACGCCGGTCGCAATCGCTCAACTCACCGGGCTGGATTGCCGCCCGAATCCGCACTTTAGACATGGTTCATGTTGACATGACAGTTTAGCGTTCAGGCGGCGTCTTGGCGTTGGTCGGC
>DAIMXP010000085.1:0-30567 GCA_036734945.1 Chloroflexota bacterium | reverse complement strand
CGCAGCTACGCAGTCCCCCTGCTAGTATATCTCAACTCAGACAGCCTCCTAGGGAGCGCCATGCTGTCCGTAGGACCACGCAGCCCGGCGGACCGCTTCGACGTTGCCCAGCCGGAGTTCGTCCAGCGGGCGTGCCCCTGCTAGGGTCGTGTTGGCGCTCAGGAAGAACGCGGCGCGCGTCCACGGATCGGAAATACCGAATTCCGCCAACACGTCGGCCAGGCCCGGCAGCGTGCCTGCCGCGCCGAACTGCCAGGCCGGGTAGGCGTAGCGATGCCGACCAATCGGAAGGGCCAGTACGTGTCCTCCCCGGCGGCGCTTATCGACTGCCTGGCGGCTAATGGCGAGCAGCCGGGCAGCCTGTTCGGCCGAGTACGTGCCGTCCTCCGCGGTCAGAATCTCTTCGCGTATTTCCAGGTCACGCAGTCGTGCCGCAGCGAGCGGATCGGTCTCTTGCAAGACGGCTAACACCTGCGGCTCTTCTAACGCTTGCAAGAGGACTGCATAGTCCGATGATGCACCGGTGGCAGCCGTGAGCGCGCTATCGTCGATTGTGGGCGTCAGCCGGGCGAGGGCGTTGAGCGCCCTGGCCAGAAAGGCGGCGCGCAGTGGTTGTTCGCCGGTCTGCACAATGCGCGCCAATGCTTCCGCAAGGTTCCGGCTCACTGGCTGCGGCGCTTCCGCGAGTTGGTACATCATCGGTTCCATGGTCTCAGCCAGCCGCCTGGCCGTGGCCTGGATCTCCTCCGGGCTGTACGTGCCGGCGCCGATGGTTTCGGCCAGGCTGCGTGTCACGGCATCCACTGCTTGCGCGCGCGCTTTCGGCGGTGCTAAACGTTGGCGTAGAGTGGCGGCGTTGACTACCATGACATATGCCTCCAAGTTGACAGAGTACAGCATATGCCGTACTGTGGCGGTTGTCAACCTGCCCGGCTAGCGACGGTTCGTTGGAACTGGAGGGGATTGCCTGGTGAGCAGAGCAGAACAACCCCGCAGGGCGGGCGCCGGCCAGTTCGACATTGATGGCGTCGCAGTCGCTCGCGCACCACTCAAGCCTGGTAATGCCGACCTCAACCGGCTCTCACCGGAAGATCGTCCAGTTCACCAGTGGTATCGCTTCGTCCTCTCCTATCCGCCCCATCTGGTGCGCACGTACCTGGAGCGGTTTGGACTGACTGCGGGTGACTGTGTCCTGGATCCCTTTTGCGGCACCGGAACCACCGTCGTCGAGTGTAAGAAACAGGGCATACCAAGCGTCGGCGTGGAAGCCAACCCGATGGCCCACTTTGCCGGTCGTACCAAGGTGGACTGGACCCCAGACCCGGAAGGCTTGCGTCGGCACGCCACACTCGTGGCCGGGGCGGCGTGCCAAGCATTGCAAATGGACGGTGTCGACGACAGCCACGCTTTCGCCGCGTCAACCGTTGATCCGGCAGTGCTGCGAACATTGTCAGCAGACCTTGGCGATCTGCTCCTCACCGATTCCATCAGCCCGCTGCCGTTGCATAAGACGCTGACGCTGCTGGACAGCCTGCGCCTGCACTGCGACGAGCGTTACGCCGCGCACGAACGGTTGGCAGTGGCGAAAGCGCTCGTGTTCGGCATCAGCAACTTGCAGTTCGGACCCGAAGTAGGCGTCGGGCCGCTGAAGGCCGATGCGCCGGTGGTGACAACCTGGCTGGCCGGTGTTCAGACGATGGCAGACGACCTCGCCGCCGTGCAGTCCCTCGGCGGCGTCGAGTCGACGGTCTACTTAGGCGATTCCCGCCAGGTCGTGCAGGCACTGCGCCCGGGATCAGTGAGTGCCGTCATCACCTCGCCGCCCTATCCCAACGAGAAAGACTACACCCGAACAACGCGGCTGGAGTCTGTGCTGCTCGGTTTCATCCAGAGCAAAGATGACCTACGTGTACTCAAGCGCTCGCTCGTCCGCTCCAATACGCGCGGTGTCTACAAACTGGACGACGACGACCAGTGGGTGGCGGCGCACGCCGAAATCCAACGTATCGCACAGGCGATTGAGGCGCGGCGCCTGGAACTTGGCAAGACCTCCGGCTTCGAACGCATGTATGCCCGCGTCACCAAGCTGTACTTCGGCGGCATGGCCCGGCACCTGGCCGAGCTTCGCCCCGTCTTGCGGCCCGGTGCGCAACTCGCCTACGTGGTCGGCGACCAGGCCTCTTACTTGCGAGTGATGATTCGTACCGGCCAGATATTGGCAGACATCGCAACGTCGCTTGGCTACCACGTTGAGAGTATTGATCTCTTCCGTACGCGCTTAGCGACCGCGACCCGTGAACAACTCCGCGAAGAGGTCGTGGTGCTGCGATGGCCGGGCTAGCCGGCGATGATCGTGGGCGTCTGCGCGGCCTACTTGCCATCGAGCAGCACGGCGACATGCTCGGGGACCTCGCTATCGACGGGCTCATTTGTTCCAGCTTGAAGGATTTTTAATCATATGCAACTCCATCTGCTTGACTTTCGAGCTAATATCACCGTATACTGACTGGAAATCCTTCATACCATTGCGAATTGTAGGGATAGCGAGCAGATGGACGCAACCCCGCGAACCACAATTGAAGGCGAACTCTACCTTGCACTCGCCCAGAGTCGCGGAGTTTCGCCCGACGCAGTTCGAGACGCTGTTGGCGGCGATGGCGAGATCGACTCCCTGGAAGGTGTGGAACTCGTGGCGGCAGCCGAAGCGCGGTTTGGCGTGCAGATCGCTGATGACGAGCTCTCACCCCACCTGTGCCGTTCTATTCCTCGGCTCGCCAACATGGTGGCTGCGAAACTTGATGCCAGAGTTGAAAGGAGAGGATAAACCGTGGAGGTCGTTGAGCAGGTCAGAATGTTGGGAACGGGCGAGGAACGGCAACGCCAGCTCGCCGGACGCTTGCGGGAGGTCCGGGAATACCTCGGGCTTTCCCAGCAGTTTGTCGCGGACCACACCGGCATCCCGCGCGTTGCTATCTCCGCGATCGAGAACGGCAAGCGAAAGGTCGAGGCCCTAGAACTCGAGGGGCTGGCGCGGCTGTACCAGTACCCAGTTACGTACTTTCTCGACGGCGCGTTGGATGAGCCTGCCAGCGTCCGCGCGCTTGCCCGAGAGGCGAAGGGGCTGAGCGAACGTGACCGGGAAGAGGTACTGCGCTTCGCCCAGTTCCTCAAAGTCGCCGGGCCACCTCATCGGACGGAGATCACGGAGATGCACGTCGCCAGTGAGGGATCCCGATCGTGACGCTACCGTGGTCGCAGGTTCACCTCATCGCCGCGCGGGAGGCGGAGCGGGCTTTTCGCGACCTTGCCGTGGACACCTCGCGGCGCATCGACCCCTTCGATGCCCTGCAGGCGGCTGGGGTGCTCGTCATACGCCGTCCACTCGATGGGCTTGCCGGGATGTACCTGCCGGGTGATCCCGCCCGGGGAGATCGACCAGGCGTGCTCATTAACGTCCTGCATCCGATCAGCAAGCAGCGCTTCTCTGCTGCCCACGAACTGGCCCACCATCGGCGTGACCGCGAGATTGTTCTTGATGTCGAGACCGAGTGGGTCGCGCGGGGGTCAGAGCTCCTGACCGATCAGGAACGGATCGCAGAGGCGTTTGCGGCATGGTTCCTGATGCCGAAACGCCTGGTCACGGCCACGCTGCAACACTTGGGTCTCCGCGCTGAATATCTGGATGCCGAGGCGGCCTACTCCTTGTCCCTGGAATTGGGAACCAGCTATGCCGCCACCGTTCGCCATCTCACTGATCTGCGCCTGATCGACGCCGCTCGCCGCGACGCGCTCTTGCATGTCGCGCCTCAGACGATCAAGACGGGACTGGAGGCGCTTCAGGCCCTCCGTGACGCCTGGAGAGACATCTGGCTCCTGCGTTCTCCCGATCCGGAGCGGCGAATTGCCGTCCAGGAGGGCGATGCCATCGTGGTGGAGGTGCCGGAAGCGCCATCGAGCGGCTACATCTGGCAGATGGGTCCCGCTTCCGACGGCCTCACCCTCATCCGCGACGAGTATCGAGCGCCGGATAGCGAGGCCTCGCTCGGCGGAGGCGGTGTTCACCGGTTCCTTTTCCGGGTCGAGACGCCAGGGCAACGTGAAGTCCGCCTGGAGATGCGGCGACCGTGGCAGCGCGGGGCTAGACCTGCTGAATTCCGGCATGTGGAGATCGCGGCGGCGGCCAAGCCGGCGCCGGGCATGGTCCATCCGCGCATGCTCCTGCCGACGAGCGCTTGAAAGGTCAAGTCGTTGTTGGACCGACGGGCAGAGCAGGCGCCGATCAAGGATCAAGGCCGTCGGGGGACGTGCGTGGCCTTCGCGATGACGGCGGGGCACGAACTGCTGCGGCAAGATGGGCTGGACCTCTCCGAGGAGTTCCTGCACTGGGCAGCCAAGCAGCGCGACGGGCTACCGGTTGTTGCCGAGGGCACAACGCTTGCTGCGGCGGCCGCCGCACTGGCGGATCTCGGTCAGCCCCAGGAGGCGCTCTGGCCATACGATGATAGGCGAGATCAGCGCGCCGGCGATTATCGGCCACCCGATGGGGTCCGTGCCGCGGCCCTTGCTCGGCGTACCCGCGGTGGCGGGGCTGTGCAGCCGAAGGCGCCTGAAGTCCGAGCAGCACTGGACCGCGGACTTGGGGTGCTCCTCGGTATACGGCTTTATCGTCCCTGGTACGAGGTGGCCGAGGACGGGCGCATCGCTATGCCGACGGCCGGCGCGGCTCCGTTCGGCGGGCACGCCGTGCTGGTCGTGGGCTATCGAGATGGCGACGGGGAGGGTGGTGGCACGTATATTGTCCGCAACTCGTGGGGGGCCGATTGGGGCGCCGATGGGTATGGCTTCCTCCCCTACGCCTACGTTGATGCAAACGGAATCGCAGCATGGGGCCTTGCGTTGGATGCGATATAGGGGGAGTACGTGACTGACCTTGTGCATGGCGGCACGCTGACCGACGTCTGGTTCTACGCGATCGAATCGCTCAGTCGTCGGCGGGCGGGGTGGCAACCAGGGCGGCGAGTCGCTGATAGTCCGCTTGCTGCACATGTAACGGACGGCGGATGAGGGCGCGCGGCCCCGGGTGGTACAGCGGGACAAGCTGGCGGCTATTCCAGAGGGTGGGCTGGCCGACGTCGCGCGCCAGGACGAGGCCGTGCGGCGCGATGCGACCAACCGCGTCCAGGGCGGCCGCGCCGAGAGTCACCACCCAGTCCGGATGTACGACCCGGATCAGTTTGTCCAGATGAGTTCCGCAGTTCGCGACCTCACGGCCGGTGGGTCGGTCGTTCCTGCCGGCGTCGTCGCGGGGGTTACACAAGACAGCGTTAGTGATAAAGACCATGTTCCGCTCGAATCCTCCAGCGGCCAGCAGCGCCTCGAATGTCCGGCCGGCACGATCTCCGGCAAGCGGCACGCCCGACACGTCAGCACCGAGCCGACCGGGAGCCTCAGCTACGAAGAGGATGCGCGCCGACAGCGGGCCATTGGCGGAGCTCAGCACGCGCGTGCGCCCTTCCATGCGAGGACAGCGATGGCACGCCTGCACGGCCTGGACGAGGTCACCGAACGCGAAACCCGGGCTAGTCCGGGCTAGAGGAGAACGCAGCGCGGGCCCGTTGCTCATCAGGAAGCGTCCTTATGGATAGCCTGAGGGAGCGCAGCACCTAACCGACGAACGGCGACCTTGCGCACTTCTTCAAAGACTGCGTCGGCTGACCCGGCGGCGTCAATAATGACGGCGTGGTCGGCATCACGCCTGGCAGCGAAGAGATATCCCTCACGAACGCGCCGTTGGTAGGCCAGGTCCTCCCCGTCGAAGCGATCCAACGGCTGCTGGTCGCGTTTACGCAACAGACCGAGTTCAGGATCGATACTCAGCACGAACACGAGGTCTGGCCAGTAGCCGAGCGTGGCGACCCGGTTCATCCGGTCGACAAGCTCCAGGTCGAGCCCACGACCGAACGCCTGGTAGGCGATAGTGCCGTAGAGATTGCGATCAGCGACGACGACCTGGCCAGCTTGGATGGCCGGCACGATGATGCGGGCATACGTTTCGGCACGGTCCGCCTCGGAGAGGAAGGCTGCGGTCCATACATCCGTGTCCCGCCTAATATTTACACATTAGGGACACTTGTTCTCTCCTCGATCTTTCACCAACCATAGTGGAGTTCCGTAAAGAATTGTATACCTCCCTGACCAAAATACATACTCTCTTTCGAATGCGATTCACTATTCTCAGCCCGAGTAACGATGGTCGGCAACCGGCCCCTGAGAATGCACCCGGACGACGTGTTCACCGTCTCGCGCGCTCGGCGTCCCATTGTTCGTCTGTGGAGATATCCTGTTTCGCGTAACCAAGCTCAAACAGCGCCCATTCACGCACGCGTCGGAGAGGATGCGCCAAATAAGGTGCCATCCGCTCCTCAAGTCCTTGGTACCTTGCCCGTGCTGGTCCAAACTGAAACTCCATAGCGGAACCTGTCAATAGGTATGAGACACAGACTGGGCGATATTAGTGTGCAACCTCCTGTTCTGCCGTGCTCGTCGGCGGATTGATCCAAGCTGCGGTGGGCAGCGGTGGAGGGACGGGGTGCTGCTGGACGAAGCGTTCGGGGTGGGCGTCGTAGGCGGCGGCGAGGACGTGGCAGCGGGCGAGGTGCAGTTCGGGCGCCTGGCCAAGATGGACGGCCTCGGGGGTGAAGTAGCCGATGCCGGCGTGGCGATGCTGAGTGTTGTACCAAGCAAAGAAGCGTTGACAGAACGCTCGGGCGTCGTCCAGGCTGTCGAAGCGTCGTGGGAACGCCCAGAGGGCACCCGGTCGATACTTGAGCGTCTTGAACTGGGCTTCGGAGAAGGGGGTGTCGTTGGAGGTGTGGGGGCGGCTGTGGCTCTTGGTGATGCCCAGGTCGGCCAGCAGCCAGGCGACGGGCTTGGCGGTCATGGCGGTCCCCCGGTCGGCGTGCAAGGTGAGCTGGCCGGCGGGGATGTGCTGCTTGGCCGTGGTGTCGGCGATGAGGCGTTCGGCCAGGGCAGCCTGTTCGCAGTCTGCCAGCAGTTCCGGCTTGGTGTAGGCCGGATGGACCAGTTGCCGGCGGCGTTCACCGGTCTCCCCCTAGGCGGCAAGCAGGCGGTACATGGTGCGCTCGGACGCCAGGTAGACGCCTTCATCCAGGAGTGTGGCATAGACCTCGGCCGGAGCAACGTCCACAAAGCGCGGTCCGTGGAGCAGCACCCGCAAGCGGGTACCCGGGACAGCCTGCCGTTCCGTGGGGGCCAGGGCACGGGGATGGGGCCGCGCGGTGGGAGGGGGGAGTAGCTGGCGCGGGTCAGGCTGAGCGAAGTACAGGCCGCCTGCACGCCCACCTGGGGAGCGAGGGCCACGGCCGCGTCCATCATGGCTGCTGTCCAGGCACTGCGCTGGACAGTGTCAACGCCAAGAGCGACGAGACTTTTTTTTGGATGTCGATGATGGCCTCGGCGGCAGCGAGTTGCCGGGTCAACCGCTCGTTCTCTGCTCGCACCACCGCCAGCGCGGTCGCCTCGGCCGAGACGATGGGCGGCCGACCGCGCCGCTGGGGCGCCAGGGCCGTCAACGTGCCATCCTGGCGCTGCTTGCGCCAGCGCCCAGAGGGCGCCCGGAGCTGCGAGGAGTACAGTTGCCTTGGTTACTGCTTTCGTTCGAGAACAGAACCGCCGATCCGACCAAACAGAAGGCGAAGAACCGAGGGGTAGCGCACCCCAAGGCGGGCAGCGCCGCCGTCTCCCTCCACCGAAGAGTAAACGCGGCTGTATCTGCAAAGCGACCGGCGAACTGCGCCGCTTCGCCAACGTCTACATCAACGACGACGATGTCCGCTTCCTCGGTGGCCTGGGAGCGCCGGTGCTACGCCAATCCATTGAAGGCCAGGGCGCGGACCTTGAGCACTGCATAGAGTGCGTCAAAGCCTGGCGTGGGTACGTGCAGTTCGCGGCCACGGCGGACGACAGCGCCTGTCAGGGAATCCAGCTCGACGCGGTGACGACGCTCGAAGTCGAACTGCATTGATGTCTTCGCTGCTGCCGGGATCGAGTGGACAATCCCCATGGTCGATTCAAGGGTATCGTCGGGCAGTTCCACACCCGCCGCCCGTCCGACGGCGATCGCCTCGGAGATCAGCGCGCGATAGAGGGATAGTCCCTCCTCGGTCTCCCGGATCGGTCCGACCGGTGCGTCACAGGCGCTCGTGATCGTCGCGTGCGGCGCCAGCCCAATAAACTTCCGCCAGATGGCGAGGCGGGCGTCGGTGCTGACCGTGGCCTCAAGTCCGGCCTCACGGAACGCCGCCGCGATGCGCTCGACTCGGGGTGTTACCGCGCCGGACGCCTCGCCAAACGTGATCCGACAGAACGGGCCCGTCTCCTCGATCACGCCGGGCGCCGCAACGACGGACCAGATCATAATCGTCCCGGGCAGCACGCACTCCGCGCCGAGCGCGTCCGCCAGTCTGTCGACGCTGTCGATGCCGTTCTGCAGGGTCAGGACTGCACTATCCGGACCGACCATCGACCGCAACGATGCCGCCGCCGCGTCAGTGTCGTAGCCCTTGACAGTGAAGAGCACCAGGTCGATTTTCTCACCCGCGTCCGCGGCGTTCGCAACGGCATGGACCGGATCTATTAGGTTGGTCTTGCCGCGACTGCGTACTTCCAGCCCGCGCTGTTGAAGGGCAGCCAGGTGAGTCCCTCGCGCCACAAAGGTTACATCGTGCCCATGTTGCGCCAGGACGGCTCCACAATAGCCACCGACCGCGCCAGCCCCCATTATGAGTACACGCATCTCCTGGTCCTCCTGTACGACGACGACTCTGCTACGTCCTATGTACATCTGTATAATACACTTTCGCATAGGACGTGGCCCATGGGAGGTTAACCGCGTGTTCCTGAACCGCGAGCACGAGTTGGCGCAACTCCAGCGGTGGTGGGAGGATACGGAACCCGAGCTCATTACCATGTACGGGCGCCGGCAAGTCGGCAAGACCGAATTGCTCGTCCGGTTCCTGGCCGACAAGCGGCACGTGTACTTCTATGCCGACCGGCAGTTACTGTCCGATCAGCTCCGAACTCTCACTGAGCAGGTGCTGGCACTGACCGATGATCCGGTGCTGCGCCTGCAGCCGTTCACATCCTGGGAGGCGGCGTTGACCTACGTCTTCCGACTCGCCCCGAAGCGGCGCCTCGCCCTGGTTATTGATGAGTTTTCCTACGCGGTCGATGCCGACCCAGGGTTGCCGAGCGTCCTGCAACGTCTGTGGGACACCGCCCGCCGCGCCCACACAGCGGTTTTTCTCGTGCTCTGCACGTCCTTCACCGAGGCTGTTGAGCGCCACTTCACCATCGACGGGGTCCTCTATCAGTGCCGGACGCGCGAGCTTCGTGTCGAGCCCTTTACCTACCAGGCAGCCACGCAATTCTTTCCTCGCTGGTCTCTTGTTGAGCGCGTTCTGGCCTGGGGCATCGTCGGGGGCGTGCCATCCTACCTCCAGGCGTTGCGGGGCGAAACGCTGGCGGAAGCCGCCATTGAGCACATCCTGGACAAGAGCGCCATCCTCTACCGTGAAGCAGAAATGCTCCTGGCTCAGGAGGTGCGGGGCATCGGACCAGCACTCTTGCGAGGAATGCTGCAGGCAATCGCCTACGGCTGCAGCGAGCCAAATCAGATCGCCCAACGCATCGGCCGGCCAGTGACGGCGCTCTCCGGTGCTCTGGGCTTCCTGATCGACTACGGCCTGGTCCAACGGCGTATACCGTTCACCGTGCCGAATCCTGAGCGCACGCGCCAGACACGGTACGTCATTGCCGACAACTATCTCACCTTCTGGTTCCGCTTTGTCCTGCCCAATCGTTCGGCGCTTGAGCAACGGCGGCCAGAGTATGTCTGGCGCACCAGGATAGCGCCGCTGCTGGATGACTACATGGGCCAGCGCTTTGCAGAACTATGCCGCCAGTTCATCCGGCTGCATCCTAATCGGTGGGCAGAGCCGGTGGGCGACCTTGGCGTCTGGTGGCACGCCGACGAGGAGCTGGAGATCGTTGGCCATACGCTGGGTAAGGTAACACTGGCCGCGGAAGTGCAGTGGACCAGAGATCGCGTTGGGTTGGAGGTGTTGCACACGCTGCAACGCCGTGTGGCGCTGCTGCCCAACGTCGCCGAAGACTGCCAGTTGGTGCTCTTCTCCAGGAACGGCTTCACTCGGGCGGTCGAGGCGGCGGAGAGCCCCGGTCTCTTGCTCTTCACCTTGGATGATCTCGTGGTTAACTTCCCATGGCAACCATCTGCGCGCCAGCAGCGCGGCTGATAGTACTTTTCGTTTCCACCCCGCGTTGCAGCGTATACTATTGCCACTCTCGGTCGGGATCTCGTGGCGGTTCGTTTATAAAATCGTAGCTCCGTGGTAATCGAACGTACCGGCTGGTCGGTTGCGCGTCTTCGCGCGGTAAGGATATCCAATGCCTCTGACCATCCGGCGGCTACCGGCACATCGAGGCCTCCCCTGGCTACTGGCCCTGGCCCTGCTCACCGCACTCTTCGGGACCGGCGCGCGACCAGCGGTTGCGGCTGGCCTGACGGTTTCGGTTACGCAGTATGGAGCGGTTGGGGACGGCACGACCGACAACACGACAGCATTTCGGAATGCGCTCCGCCAGTTCACTTCGGCCGGCGGCACGCTGACGATTCCGGCCGGCACGTACATGCTGCAACCGTCTCAGATCACGATCCACGATAACATCACGGTCGCCGGCAGCCAGGCGATTATCAAGGCGAACGTCGTCGGTTACTCGCTGTTCGATGTTAGCGGCGCCAATATCACCCTCACCGGCCTCACGATCGACGGCAATAATCAGGCGGTCCAGGGCACCGAGGTCGCCAGCGGCTCCAGCAACATCCTCCTGAGCCAGGACACCTATCAGAACTTCACGCAGACAGCCGGAACTGGTAGCCAATTTTACAGCTCGCTGCCGGTGGGCGTCCATATCGACAACAAGAGCACCGGCATTACCATCGACTCCACCACCGTTCAGAACGTCGTCGCCCTCCACCCAGACGGCTGGCCCGATCCTGTTGCGCGCGGCGTTTGGATTGAGGGTGATACGGTAACCAGCAGCAAAAACATCACCATCGAGAACAGCACGTTCGGCAATGTCGCACCGAAGGACGATGGCGATTGCATCGTCATCCAGGATGCAACGGAGTACGCCAACCTTCAGGTCCTTCACAACACCTTCGATGGCTGCGCCAAGCGGGCGATCAAGATCCAGGTCCCCGGGGCAGTGATCGCCAACAACACGATCATCAATCCTTTCCTGGGCAACAATTCCTATGTCACGGTGACGCCACCCACCGTCTTTGACATGTATTCCGCAATCTCCGTCTACGCTTCCAACGTTGCCGTGTTCGGCAACACCATCACCGGCGTCGGCAGCTACTACAACGCCATCGAGCTCGGCTTGGGAGTACCGCTGAGTAATGTCAGCGTGCAAGGTAACAGCGTGCAGATGGGTTCCGGCTCCGGCGCTAACTTGGGCGCGCCGTCCAGTTTCCTGCGCGCCTTTAGCGCCATTGACGAGTTGACCGTCACGAACAATACCTTCAGCACCGGCAACGCCGCCAACACCGTTCCCAACGGCATTCGGCTAGATGTCACTGTCACGCGGCCGACGATCAAGAACAACACGATGAGCAACGTCACGACGCCAATCCAGTGCGTCTCGGCCTGTCAGGCGTCCTACCCGCCTTCGCTGGCTGTCCCCGCCTATTTCCCGCCCGGCGCTCCCTGGACGCAACTGGATCAGGCAGCGCCGACGGCCGGCCTCGCTGTCATCAACCCGAACAACGGCCCGGGCGCTGCCAGCGACGCCGCCTACGCCAGTCAGGTCGCGGCCAGTCAAAGTGCGGGCATCGCCGTGCTCGGCTACGTCTATACCCGCTATGCCAACAGCCAGACCGATACCATCACCAACGGCGGCTACGACCGCACCATCGCCAACGTCGAGGCGGACATCGATAACTATCTCGCCTGGTATCACGTCGACGGCATCTTCTTAGACGAGGCCACCAATACCTGTGACGCCCCCCCCCTCAACTACTACACCACACTGGTGACCTACATCAAGGAGAAGGGCGGCAAGGGCCTCGTCGCGCTCAACCCCGGCACGGCCACTGGCGAGTGCTACATGACGGCAGCGCCGGCGGCCGACTTCTTCGTCACCTTCGAGGGGCACTACAGCGACTACATCAGCGGCGCCTACAGCCAGCCGGCCTGGGTGAGCAACTATTCGCCCAGCCGTTTCTGGCACCTGATCTACGATGCGCCGGACGTCGCCAGCATGCAGAACGCCGTCAACCTCGGCAAGCAGCGCGGCGCCGGCTGGCTCTATGTCACGCCCGATGGCGCGAGCGGCAGCAACCCCTGGTCAGCGCTACCCAGCGACCCCTACTGGACAGACGAGCTGGACGCGCTGCAGGGCATCCAGCCACCTACTCGCCAGTTGCAGACGATTAGGTTCACCGCGCCGACGCCCAGCTACGTCTACGCACCCACCCTCACCTTCCCCGTGACCGCCACGGCAAGCTCGGGACTGCCGGTGGCATTCAGTGTCGCGGCGGGTAATCCCTGCACGGTTGCCACGACACCGAATGGCGATGGCAGCCACACCGCCACCGTCAGCCACGCCGGTACCTGCGTGATCACTGCCGGGCAGCCTGGTAACGGCGACTACGCCGCGGCCGCCAACGTCGCGCAGACCTTCACCATCGCCAAGGCGACTCCGGTCCTCACCTGGGCCACGCCGACCGACATCATCGTCGGCGCCGCCCTAAGCAGCACCCAACTCAATGCCACCGCCGCGGCACCGGGGACTTTCGTCTACACACCTCCGGTCGGCGCCGTGCTCGAACCTGGCAGCGGCCAGACACTCTCGGCCTCCTTGACGCCAACCGATAGCGCCGACTACAACAGCGGCACAGCGAAGGTGACGATCAGCGTACAGTACCGCTTCGCCTTCTTGCCGCCCCTGGGCAGCGTGCGACATGGGGGCGGCGGTGGCGAAGGTACTGACCAGTCCACGACGCGAACGGTCAGCACCTTCGAAGTGGGCCAGGTTATCCCCGTCAAGCTTTCCCTCACCAACGCTCAGGGTGACACCGTCAAGACGGCAACGGCTACCCTGACCGCCAACGGCCAGCCTGCAGTGGCCACGACGGGTCAAGAGGGTGACAACGGCAGGTCGGTCTCCGGCAACCACTTCCGCTTCCAGGGTGGCCACTACCAGTTCAACCTCAAGACGACGGGTCTGGTGGCGGGGCCGCTGGCGCTGGTGGTGACGCTGGACGATGGCGCCACCCACAGCATCACCATTACCCTGGTTGCCCCGAACAGTGGTGACGGCAAGGGTAACAACCAGAGCAACAGCCAGAGCGGTCAGGGCACCGGGCGGAGCTCGGGCTAGCTTCCCATGGCAACCATCTGAGCGCCATCCGCGCGGATGAAAGCACCGCTGACGAACTCCGCTTCGTCCGAGGCGAGGAAGGCGGCGACAGCGCCGATCTCGCGGGGCTGGCCGAGCCGGCCCCAGGGGAGGGCGCGGCCGCCAGCAGCGAGTTCGGCTTCGCTGGCGTAGGCGCGCTCGCCGGGCGTGTCGATCCAACCCGGCGCGATGCAGTTGACCGTGATCCGGTGCGGCGCCAGCTCGTTGGCGGCCGTGCGCGCCAGGTGAACGGCGGCCGCCTTAGCAGCGTTGTAAGAGGCGGAATGGGCGAACGGCTGCTCGGCATGGATCGAGCTGATCACGATCAGGCGTCCCCCGCTGCCCTGCGTCACCATGGCATGCGCCGCCAACTGCAGGGTGTGGAAGACGCCCCAGTAGGTCACGGCGAACGTCGCCGCCATCGCCTCCGGCGTCACCTCCAGGAAGGGCTGGCGGATCGAGTAGCCGGCGTTGGCGACGGCGATATCCAACCGACCGAAGCGCTGCACCGTCGCCGCGATCAGCGCCTCGACAGCGGCCCGATCGGTAACATCGGCCCGCTGGACCATAACCTGCCGGCCAAGCTGCCCGATCTGACTGCGCAGCGCCTCCGCTTCATCCAGGTGAGTGACATCGCTGACCACGATGTCGGCGCCGGCTTCCGCCAGCGCCAGGGCGCAAGCCGCGCCGATGCCGCGGGCCCCGCCGGTCACCAGCGCAACCTTGCCGTTGAGCATTGCCATAGAAACCTCCCGATTTCCTTGACGGTCCTCAGTTCCTCGTTACCAAGCGCGCTCCACTGCTGCACCTGCTGGAGCCGGACGCAGCCAATGATGGCGTGCGTAGAACACACGAGCTGGTTGCCACCTACTCCGCCGCTCCGCCGCTCCGCCGGGACAGGAAAAACGCCCCCAATTCAGCCATCATCGTCACATCCTCCGTGCCTAATGCCTGCGCCAGCCGCTTGACGACCACGCGGGGCGGCGCTTCGCCCCGCTCGGGCATCGCGAAGCCGATGGCGCGCCTGCGGTCTGCGGCCCCGTCCCCCCTACGCCCGTCCCAACCGTCGATAACGCGCCTCGGCCAGCGAATACAAGCCGAAGGCGACGAAGCCGAGCGCGACGATGCCCGCCAGGAAATGGCCGATGGAAGCTCCGGCTGGCATGGCAGGTATCTCTTTCTACTCCAGCGCTGCCGGGCGATTTTGCCGATAGCGTGTACGCGCCAAGGTCAGCAAGCGATAATGCACAGATGATGCCAGGGCATCGCTTGACTGCCAGTCAGATGATGGGTAAAGTATGTCTACGGGAGCAGTTCGAAACACGTAACACTACCGTCTATCAACGCGCCGGCCTTCCACCTGTAGTCGCCCGACCAGGTGCAGTCGGATGGCTTCCGGGTAGAGGCGGTGTTCGGCGGAGTGGATGCGGGCGCCAAGCGTGTCCTCGGTGTCGCCCTCTTCCACCGGTACCGCCGCCTGCAGGATGATCGGACCGTTGTCGTAGTTAGCGAGGCCACCCGGCCAGACGTACATCACCGTGACACCCGTCACTTTCACGCCATAGGCCAGGGCGTCGCTGATCGCATGCGCGCCGGGGAAGGCGGGCAGCAAGGCCGGATGCACGTTCATGATCTTGTTGGGGAACCGGGCGACAAACTCGTCGGAGCAGACGTGCATCCAGCCGGCCATGATTAGCGCGTCCGGCTGCTCGGCGGCGATGACCTGGGCCAGGTGCGCGTCGTAGTCGGCGCGCTCCTGGCCGCGCTCCAGCCAGGGTCGCAGCGGTTCGTAGCGGCAGGGGATGCCGGCGCGTTCGGCCCGCTCGCGGGCGAAGGCCGCTCGGCGGTTGACGATGACCAGCGTGATGCGCGCATCCAGCGTGCCGGCGGCGATCGCGTCGAGCAACGCCTGCAGGTTGGAGCCGCCGCCGGAAGCCAGCACGACCAGCCGACCGCTCATCGCAAGGGGCCTTCCAGGAACACGCGCGGTCCACTGGCGACAGCAATCACCTCACCGATCCGGCAGGCATCGGCCACCAGGTTGAGGGCCCGCTGGGCCTCCCCGGCCCGCACCACCACCGCCATGCCAATGCCGGCATTAAAGGTGCGCGCCACTTCGGCATCGCTCAGGCCGCCGCGGCGGCGCAACTCCTGCATGATGGGTGGCAGCGACCAGGCATAGCCGTGCAGACGCATACCGAGACCTTCCGGCAGGCAACGGGGCAGATTGTCGAAGAGGCCGCCGCCGGTGATGTGGGCCAGCCCCAGCAGACGCACCTGGGCTCGCAACGTGCGCACCTGCTGAAAGTAGCTGCGATGCTCGGCCAGCAGCGCCTCACCGTAGGTGCAGCCGAGCAACGGGCTGTAGGTGTGCCATTCCTCCTGGGGAATGAGCCGCCGCGCCAGGGCGTAGCCGTTGGTATGCAGGCCGGCGGACGGCAAGCCGATCACGACATCGCCCGCCTGGATCTCCTTGCCGTCGATCACGTGGCTGCGCTCGCCGGCGCCCAGCATGCAACCGGCCAGGTCGTAGTCGCCGGGGGCGTAGATCTCCGGCAGTTCTGCCGTCTCGCCACCGAGCAGCGCGCAACCGGCGGCCTCGCAGGCGGCGCGTGCCCCGGCAATCACCGCCGCCACCACCGTTTCATCCAACTGATGCATGCCCAGGTAATCCAGGAAGGCGACCGGCTCCAATCCGGAGCAGAGCAAGTCGTTGATGCCGTGGTTGACGATGTCGCGCGCCGTGGCGTCGTGGCGCTGCAGCGCAATGGCCACCTTGAGCTTCGTCCCCACACTATCCACCGTGGCCGCCAGCACCGGCTCGCGCAACGGCGGCAACTGAATCAGCCCGCTGAAAGCACCGATGCCGGCCAGCACCCGCGAGTCCGGCCGCCGCGCCACCGTTTCAGCAATCCGCGCATTCACCGCTGCCTTGCGATCGACATCCACACCAGCCGCCCGGTAGGCGTCGGCGCCGGGGGTAGCACCATCAATCATGGAATATCCAGCGACTGGTCGATTGATGCACGCGAAGGAATAGCGTCTGGCGACAACAGCGATCTCCCAATGACGATGGCCGATGTCATGTTGTACCATCGCAGCCCATGGCATAATGATGGCATGAAAAGGACAACTATTATGGCAGACGAGGAAGTGCTTGAGCAACTCCGCGCCATTGCTCATCGTGATCGCGTGTCACTAGCAGCAGTGATACGCCAGGGCCTTGAATTGCGTGCTGGACAGCAGCGCCGACCGAGGTTTATCGGTGCCGGCTCCTCGAAGGAACCACCTTACAACATGTCAGAGCTCGCTGGCGATCTTGAGTACGAGCCGCGATCTTGGCGCTGATCTGCGATACCGGGCCACTCTACGCCGCCATGGACGACCAGGAACGCCTGCATACGACGTGCGCCCAGTTGTTGGCAGAGACAATGGAGCGACGAGTTGTGCCGGCTCCCGTTGTCGTGGAGCTAGAATGGCTGGCAAGCAGTCGTGGGTTGTCAGACGCATTCGATACCTTTCTGTCGGATGTTGAAGACGGCACCGTGATCGTCGAAGCGCTGACGCTCACGGACTATATCCGCTGTCGACAGCTTTGCCGCCAGTACTCGGACTTTCCATTAGGGTTGGTTGACGCCGCCGTGATCGCAGTGGCCGAGCGCCTCGGCGAGACCAAGATCGTCACGCTCGATCGTCGGCACTTCAGTGTGGTCCGGCCCCGCCACGTCCGCTCGTTCACGCTCTTGCCTCACCTGGGAGCGTAGGTCTTCCTCATCCCTCCTCTGGTCGGTGACCTCCCCGTCATGTGCGCGGCGCGTGCTGTAGAATCAGCCTTGGCACCCGGATCGTGCCCGACCAAGTTAGGAGCACTCGTGAACGTCATTCTGGTCATTTCCGACACCCTGCGCCGCGATCACCTGGGCTGCTATGGCAACCCCTGGATCAGCACGCCCAATATCGACAGGCTGGCGATGGAGAGCGTCGCCTTCGACAACTACTACGTCGGCTCCTACGCCACGGTGCCGGTGCGCTACGAGATCCTCACTGGTCGACACATCTTCACCTATAGCGCCGGCTGGGTGCCCCTGCCCCCAGACGAGGTGGTGCTGGCGCAGGTGCTGGGGCAGGCCGGCGTGGCCAGCATGATGATCGTGGACACACCGCACATCCTGAAAGACGGCTTCGGCTATGATCGCGGCTTTTCGGCCTGGCGCTGGCTGCGTGGCCAGGAGACGGACCGCCTGCGCATGGCGCCGCTGCAGGTGACCCTGCCCTGCGCGCCGGAGAAGCTGCGCAACCCGCACACCAACACCACGCAATACCTGCGCAACGTGGCGACGCGCCGCAGCGAGGCCGACTACTTCGCGCCGCAGACGTTTGGGGCGGCGATGGACTGGCTGGAAGAGAACTACGGTCGCGGCAAGAGTGCGACACCGTCACCCGAGGCGGCTCCCCGCCCCGACCGACCGGAGGATCCCAGCCGGCCTTTCTTCCTCTACGTCGATACCTTCGATCCGCACGAACCCTGGGACCCGCCGCAACACTATGTCGACATGTACGATCCCGGCTACCAGGGGGAGGAAGTGATCTATCCGGCCTATGCGGCCGCCGGCTTCATGACGCCGGCTGAGGAGCGGCACGCCCGCGCCCTCTACGCCGGTGAGGTGACGATGGTCGATCGCTGGTTGGGCAAGCTACTCAACCGCATCGACGACCTGGGCCTGCGTGAGACGACCGCTGTGCTGTTTGTGGCCGACCACGGCTTCTTCCACGGCGAGCACGGCTGGTGGGGCAAGGGTCGCGCCCCCTTCTACGATGTGCTCAATCACATCCCCTTCCTGGCGCGCATCCCTGGCCTGCCAGGCGGCCGGCGCAACGACGCCTTCGTGCAGCCGGTTGACTTGATGCCGACCATCCTGGAACTGACCGGCGTGCCGGCTGCCGACACCTGCCACGGCCGCTCACTGCTGCCCTTGCTGCGCGGCGATCATCCGGCAGACTGGCGCGGCGACGCCGTCTCCAGCACCTGCTTTGGACCGGCGGCGCAGCGGCGACAACCGGGTTCCTCCACGCTGGTGACGCCGGAGTGGACCTACCTCTATCTGGGCGGTATCGGCATGGCCGAACTCTACGACGCGCAAGCTGATCCCCGGCAGCAGCACAACCTGGCTCCGGAACGGCCAGAGGTGCTCCAACACCTGCACAGCCAACTGCTGGCGCGCCTGGAAGCCCTCAACACGCCCGCCATCCACCTGGATGCGCGCCGCACAGTTCCCCAACCGGCGCCGCAGCCACGGCTCTGGATCGGCCCCCAGGGGAAGGACCCGTCAGCGCAACTATCGTGAAGCTAAACTCAAGCCACGATGAAACCCGCAGGCCCCGAGCGCGCACCATGTAGATCCCATCGTGGCTTCAGTTTAGGATCGGCTGGCGACTGAAGTCGCGCCTACTGGAGGCGAAGTCCGCCTGCGCGGACTGGCCGGCTTCGCCGGAAGTAGTACCGCCTGCTCCAGAGTTGCAGACGGGGCGTGAATTATAGGCGGCGGCATGCGGGCATCATGTACACTACTCGGTGTCCATCGCGTCTGGGCGACCTTGAGCATTACTCCTCGTCGTCCGCCAGCTCGTCCAGCAGGTCCTGGAGGCGAACCTGGAAACCCGGCATCACGTCGGCGCCATCGAGCAACTCGCCTGCAAGGATGCGCCGGATCGTGCCGTCGTGATACACGGTGGTCGTGCCAGTCTGCGGGTTGATGTACCACAGCAGGGCAACGCCCGTCCGTAGCCAGTCGTCGATCTTGGCCTCGACCATGGCGACACGATCCGTGGGCGAGAGTATCTCGATGACAAGATCAGGCGCCACCGTGGTCGCAGCGGCATCCACATTGCGCGGAATGCGCCCCCGCCGGTAGAAGGCGATGTCGAACTTGCGGGCGTGGTACTCGCTGTCCAAGATGCTCACCGTACCTTCGCCGTCCATGACCCTCCCGAGTCGACGCTCCCGAACATACGTGCCGATCACGATGGTCAGTAACGCCCCCAGGCTTGCATGACAAACGCTGGTCATACCCCACTCCACGATCTGCCCATCGACAAGCTCTCGCATTTTGCCGTCGTCGGGCCAGTCCGCCAGGTCGTCAATGGTGTACCGCTTCGTCTCAACGGTCGCTATTGCCATCACGGTCACCTGCTTTCAGCGCCATCTCGCGGTACTCCCCCAAAGAAGCGGCGACTGCACGCCAACCGTCCTCCCATCCAGCCATCGCTATACTACCAGAGACCGAACATAGCGCGACCCTAACCGAAAAGAGGTGACGCAGTGGCTACAGCCCTACGCATGACCATCCGCGATCTCGAAGGCTTTCCCGTGCCGCTGGACGATCAGCGTTATGAGCTCATCGATGGAGAACTCTTCGTGTCGACACAACCACACTGGCATCATCAGTCGTCGGCAGCCAATATCATCTACGCGCTGCAGGCGTGGAACCGGCAGACGGGGGCCGGCCTGGTTATCGACGCGCCAGGCGTCATCTTTGCCAACGACACCGCCGTGGCGCCCGATGTGGTATGGGTTAGCGCCGCGCGGCTCGACGCGGTCCTGGGCGACGATGGCAAACTCCACGCCGCGCCGGACCTCGTCGTGGAGCTCCTGTCCCCTGGTACCGAGAACGAGCGGCGCGATCGCGAGACCAAACTGAGCCTGTACTCCAGGCAGGGCGTGCGCGAGTACTGGATCGTCAACTGGCAGCGCCGCGAGTTGCAGATTTACCGGCGGCGCGAAGCGCAACTGGTACTGTCCGCCACACTCCTGGCGGACGATGTGTTGCAGTCGCCTTTGCTCCCCGATTTCGCGGTGCAGGTTAGCGAGTTCTTTTGAATCCCTGCCTCAACCCCTACCGGACCGAGAGTTCCCGATGGCTGTTGATCTCTCCGCGCTGACGGCTACTTGATCCGCATTACGGATCCAGGTTGTCAAGCTCCCAGGTGACAAAGTCCAGGCGGCGGTAGTAGCAATTCCTCGCCACGCCAAGGTGATTGCTCGTGTGGCAAATGCCGCCGTGCTGCTGCCTCACGCGGTAGACCAGCGAGTTCTGCTCGCAGTTGACCAGAACCTCAACCAGCTCGAAGGTTTCGCCGGAGGTCTTGCCCTTCTCCCAGAGTTCATTCCGTGACGTGCTCCAGAACACCGCCGACCGCGTGGCGACTGCCCGCTCCAAGGCGAGCGCGTTGACGTAGGCGATGAGGATCACCTCACCAGTGTCAACGTTCTGCACCGCGCAAGGGAGCAGGCCGCCGATCTCGACAGCGCCAGATAGCTTTGCAAAGTCGAGCAGTAACTCGCTTCCCTCCTCCAATCTTCCCTTTTCGGTCACTGTAGCGCCGCCTTTGAGGAACTGGTACGGTCGATCCAGAAAGCCCGGTAGACGAGCCGTGCATCGCTCATGTGGGGCCGCTCGGTTCGGCCGACAATCTGGAAACCCCAACCGGCCACGCGATCCGCTTCCGAAGGCCCGAAGCGCATCGCATCGCGCTCCTCGCTGTAGACGCCGATGATCAGGCGCCCGCCAGGGGCGACCACGTCGGTCAAGAGCCGCGTCACCAGGTCGCGCTGCCGGCGGACCGGCACGTACTCCAGACCGGTGCGGACGAAGTCGAAGCGCCGGGGCGGCAACCAGTCGAGGGCATTTCCAACGACGATGCGCTCGGCCCACTGAGAGAGGCGGCGGCGGGCGAGGTCGGCCAGTTCCGGCGCGATGTCCAGACCATACGGCTCTATCAGGTGGCCGCGTTCCCGGCACCAGGCGCTCAGCGTCTCCATCAGGTAGCCGTTGGCGCAACCCACGTCCAGGAAGGCGCCGTCACGGTCCACCGCCTCGGCGATCAACCTGCGCTTGTAAGCCCACTCCGCCACAGTGCTGTCGGAACCGGATTGTGTACGCGGGTTATTCGCAGCCAGGTAGGCCGGCGTGATCACCGCCGCTACCTCGGCATACCAACGCGCCTCGTCAATCTCCCCGGCTTCGAGCGCCTGGTCCAGGCGCTGCAAAAGCGGCCAGCCGCGGTTCTTCGCCAGTTCGATCGGCATCTGTACCATTGGCCTCACTCTCTGAGGAATAAACGATACCCTATGGCAAGCGGAGACCTATCCCGACACGGAGTTTGTGCAACGACCTGTTGCACAAACTCCGTGTCGGACATCACGACCACGTCCTCTAAGCCCTCCATGACGCCGCGGCACACACCCGGCACGTGCGCCAAATCATCTAAAAGGAAGTCCGATCGCCTACAGCGTGGCGATCGTCACCCCGTCGCCGCCTTCGCCGCTCTCGCCCAGGCGGAAGGAAGTCACCAATGGGTGGCCGGTGAGTTGGGCCAGCACAACCTGGCGCAGGGCGCCGGTGCCCTTACCGTGGATGATGCGAGCATAGGGCAGCCCGGCGCGGGAGGCGTCGTTCAGGAAGCGGTCCAGTTCCGACTCGATGTCGGCAACGCGCTTGCCGCGCAGATCCAGCTCGGTGCCAGTGAGCGGTACCGCCGGGAGCGTCACCACCCGCTCTTCGCGCGCCTGTTCGCGTCGGCGCGGCCGCGTCTCAGCCGGATCGAAGGCAGCCGGGCGATGGCCCGCGCTTAGCTCGGAGGCTTTCGCGCGCACCTTGAAGCTGCCCAACTGGACTTCGGCGCTGTTGTGGTCGCGGTCCAGCGACAGCAGCTTGCCGGACTGGCCCAGCGTCTCGATGTGGACCCAACTGCCGAGCGGCAGGTCGGCCGGCGGCGCTTCGCGGCGGCGTGGCTGCTTGTGCCGCCGTTCCAGCAACTGGCGCAACACCGCCGAACTCTGCGCCTGCACCTCTTGCACGTCGCGGCGGGAGTTGACGTCGCCGGCGCGCAGTTGCAGTTCGGCCAACTGGCGACGGAAGTCGGCTAACTCCTGTTCGGCGGCGGCCTCCGCTTGCTGCAGCAGGCGCTCGCGCTCACGCTCCAGAGCCGCACGCTCGCGCTGTGTCGCCTGCAGGGCGGCCGCGGCCTGCCGCTCCAGGCGCTGCGCTTCGGCCCGCGCGCGCTCGGCTTCCTGCTTCTCGTCGGCGATTTGCTTCAGCAACGTCTCGACCTGCAACTGCTCCGGGGAGAGCGTCGCCGTCGCAGCGTCCACGATCTGCTTGTTCAGCCCCAGGCGCGTGGCGATGGCCAGCGCATTGCTGCGCCCCGGTAGGCCGACGGTGAGGCGGTAGGTTGGCGAGAGGGTCTCCAGGTCGAACTCGACCGAGGCGTTCTGTACGCCGGGCGTGCCGTGGGCATACACTTTCAACTCGGCGTAGTGGGTGGTGCCCACCGTGGTGGCCTGGCGGGCGCGCAGGTAATCCAGGATGGCGCGGGCCAGCGCCGCCCCTTCTACGGGGTCGGTGCCGGCGCCGAGTTCATCCAGCAGCACCAGATCGCCGGGCTGCACCGCGTTGACGATGCGCACGATGTTGGTCATGTGCGAGGAGAAGGTGGAGAGGCTCTGCTCGATGCTCTGCTCGTCGCCAATGTCGGCCCAGACCTCGGCTACCAGGCCGACCTCCGAGCCGGGTTCCGCCGGGATGTGCAGGCCGGCGAGCGCCATCAAGGTCAGCAGGCCAACCGTCTTGAGCGCCACAGTCTTGCCGCCGGTGTTGGGGCCGGTGATCACCAGTTGGGAGAAGCTGTGGCCCAGTTCAATACTGATCGGCACGACCTTGCTCGTGAGTAGCGGATGACGCGCCTTGTACAGCGCGATGCGACCGGCTGCAGCCAGCATGGGGCGGCTGGCGTCCTGCGCGCCGGCCAGCCGGGCCTTGGCCAGGCAGAGGTCGATGGCGGCCAGGGCGTTGACGCTCTCGATGATCGCCTCGCCCGAGGCGCCGACGATGCCGGAGACTTCGCGCAGGATGCGCTCGATCTCCGCCAGCTCCTGCAGTTGCAGCGTGCGCAGGGCATTGTTCAACTCGACAATCGCCAGCGGCTCGACGAAGACGGTGGCGCCGCTGGCCGATTGATCGTGGACGATGCCGGGGATCTGGCTGCGCGCCTCCGCCTTGACCGGTATGACATAGCGGTCGTTCCGCGAGGTGATGATGGCGTCCTGCAGGGAACTACGGTGGCTGGTCAGGTAGCTGTTCAGCCGCTTCGTCAGCCGGCTGTGGGCACTGCGCAGCTCCCGCCGGATGCGGCCCAGGGCCGGGCTGGCGTTGTCGCGCACCTCGCCCTGATCGCTGATCGCGCCGCCGATGGCCGCCGTCACGTCGCGGCAGGGGCGAATCTGCGCAGCGTGCTCCCGCAGTACCCGGAAGGCGTCGTTATCCAGCTTGGCGAGCGCACCGCCGACGAAGTGGCCGCTTTCCAGGGTGCCGGCCACTTCCAGCAATTGGGAGGGATCAAGCACACCGCCTAATGCCGCCTTACGAGCCAGCAGCCGCACATCGCGCGTGCCGCGCACCGAAAACTCCGGCCGCTCCTGCAACAGCCGGACGGCCTCCGCCGTCTCTTCCTGGCGGCGTTCCACCCAGAAGCGGTCGGCATGCGGCTCCAGCGCCAGCGCCAGTTCGCGGCTGGCGGAAAAGGCGGTGACATCGGCCAGCCGCGCCAGCACCTTCGGGAATTCGAGGGTGCCCAGCACCTTGGCGTTCATCAACCTCACCTCTTCGGTACAGCAATGGAGGGCGCAGCACGAGCCTCGACACATGCACTGATATGTTGGTGCATGAAGCATACCTGAGACCGAGGGCCACCCGCCCTTAAAAGGGCGGGTGGCCGGCTTGCCGTCACCAAGTGTCGACGCTCAGGCTGCGATGCTGCAGCGGGAAGTCCACGCGGCTGTTGCCGGTGCGCTGGGACTCGTGCACCGCCAGCGCCATCTCCAGCGTCCGCGCCGCCTGCTCCGCGTTACAGCGGGTGGTTGTCCCGGTATCCATTGCCAGGACGAGGTCTTCCAAACCGGCATACATGACGCTCTGTGTCTGGTGCGGCGGCGTGATGGTTTCCAGGGTAGCATCCTTGGTCCGCCAGAGCAGAATATCCCTGGCCTCGTTGAGTACCCAGAGGCGTCCCTCCGTGCCGGAGAGGAGGAAGGAGGCCGGACCGCTGGAGGCGCCGTCAAAGGTGAAGCGCGTGCCGTCGCGTAACTCGAAGTAGCCACTGCCGGAAGGGTCCTGCCGTGCCCAACTATCAGCCTTGACGTGGCTCGTATCCTCCAGCCGCCCGACACACCAGGCCGGCTCTGGATCGCCAGTGAAGAAGTTCATGCTATCGAAATAGTGGGTGCCGGCGTGGAGCAGGGAGGCGACCGCGGTGGCATGGATGGTTCGCAACTGGCCGATGGCTCTGGAGGTTACCAGTTCGCGGACCTTGCCGTAGCGCGGGTTATAGCGGCGCACGTAGGGCACGACGACAGCCACCCCATGATCGCTGCACAGTTGGACGATGCGGCTCATCTGCTCGACCGAAGACGCCATCGGTTTCTCGCAGTACATTCCCTTCACGCCACTGGCGGCGACATCAGCGGCGATGGCTCCCTGGACACTGGCCCACGACGTGACGACACTGACGACGTCGAGCGACTCCCGCGCCAGCATCTCCCGGTAGTCGGCGTAGACCGCCTCCACCTCCCAGCGCCGACGGAACGTCTCTCGCTTCTCCGCATCAATGTCGCAGCCGGCGACGAGCTGGGTGCGCGGGCAGGCGCTGTACATGCCGGCGTGGCTGGACGGCGCCTCGACCGGGGTCGTCTCCCGCAGTTGATCATCCCACCAACTTCCCATGCGTGCCAGGCCGATAATCCCTGCCCGATACACCGTCGCCATGCGCTTTTCACTTCCTCGCTTGCAGACAGCCGCCGCAATAGCCAACGGTGGGGACCACCCTTGACAGCGACCGACCGATAGCGTACAGTAGCATGTAGAACTGTAGACAGTCCACACGAATGGTTGGCGCAGAGGCGACGGGGAGACGATGGCTGTTTCCATACCCAACCTGACAGCAAACCGGGCCCTGCACATGGACGTGGAGGCCTACGTCTTGGACCTGCTCCGCAGTGGCGAGGTGCAGCCGGGCGACCGCCTCAGCGAAGCAGAGCTTGCTCGCCGGCTGGGCATCAGCCGCACCCCCGTGCGCGAGGCCATGGCGCGCCTGCTGCGCGACGGCGTCCTCCAGCATTCCCCTCGGCGCGGCGTGTTTGTGCCGCAACACGTGCCTGCCCAGATTGAGGAAGTCGCCAGCCTCCGCGCCGTCTTGGAAGGGTTTGCTGCCCGCCGCGCCTGCTCGCGGATTACGCCGAAGGAATTGGAGCAACTGCGGACCGTTGTTGAGGCGGGGGCTGAGGCGGCACGCCGCGGCGATTGGCTGAGCATGGAAGAGAAGAACGCCGAGTTTCATGACCTGCTCGTGCGCTACGCCCAGCACGACCTCCTGCACCGATCGTGGCGCCTGCTCAGCCCGGCCGCCTGGAAGTTGATTGCAGCGACGCCGTCGACCACCCCGAGCGCCGAGACAATCGCCGATTTCTTGGAGCGTCATCACCGGGTCATTCAAGCGCTGGCGTCGGGCGACCCCCAGCGCGCCGAGCGAGAAGCCGCTGCCCACGTCCAACGGGCCGGCGGACGGCTGCTCGCCGGCTCTTGACGGCCGCCTCTGGTAGCGAAGGAGAACGGGATGCCTACACAGTCACGAGTGCCGGCAGCGCTCACCCGGCGCCGCTTCCTGGCCGCCCTACCCGTCGGGCTGGCAGCCGCCTCGTTGCTCGCCGCTTGTGGCGGCGCCGCCCAGGTGACGACGGGAGCGGCGACGACTACGGGGGCCATCGCGGCGCCGGGAACGACGGCGGCGGCAGTGTCGTCGGCAGCAACGAGCACGGCGGCAGCCTCTTCGGCAGCAACGAGCACGGTGGTCACATCGTCGGCGGCAACCTCGTCGTCCGTCGTTCAGCCGGCTGCCACCAGCGCTGCGGTGAGCAAGGCAGGGGCGCCCACCATCACCTACATGTCCAATCTGCCCGACACCCACCCGGAAGGCAAGGCCCGCCTTGGCTTGCTCGCCGAATACAGCAAGACCAACCCGGCCGACCACAAGCAGGCGGCCGCGCGCGTCGCCCTGTGGCTGAATGCTCCCCACGCCCAGGCCCAGATGTGCATTCAGGCCACCTCCCTGCCGGTGAGCAACGCCGCCTTCCAGTCGAAGGAACTTCGGGACTACCTGAAGACCGACCCGCAACTGAAGGGCTTCGTCGACATGGCTCCCCACGGCTGGCGCTGGCCCGCCCTGCCCTCCTATGCCAAGATTTCGGGCGCCCTCAACAAGACGATCAACGACATCTTCGCCGGCAAGGTGAGCATTCAGGATGGACTGACCCAGGCCCAGCAGGCGGCCCAGGTGCTGCTCGACCAGGATCTAAAGCTACAATAATAGGCGGCTGGTCGGACGTGACGATAGGAACTTTGTATGCCAGGGAGCAGAAGCAGTGTATGGGAGCAGAAGCAGTGTATAGCGATGTGCTGACAGATCATCCGGCGATCGGGCACCCGGTCGCTGACTTGCCGACGCCGGCGCCGGTCGTGGACATCGACCTGCTCCAGTCCAACATTGACCGGATGGCCGCCTTCTTTCAGGACCGACCGGCCCGGCTACGGCCACACGTCAAGACCCATCGCGCGCCGGCCATCGCCCGCATGCAGGTAGCGGCCGGCGCACGTGGCGTCACCTGCGCCAAGGTGGCCATGGCCGAGGCCATGGTGGCGGGTGGCATCGACGACGTGTACGTCGCCAATCAGGTGGTCGCCCGCCAGGCCATCGACCGCCTTTGCCTGATGGCGCAACGCGCCCGGGTCACGGTCGCGGTGGACGACGCCGGCAACGTCGCCGACCTGTCGAACGCTGCTCAGGCCCACGGCGTGACGCTCAACGTCGTCGTCGAGGTCGACGCCGGCATGGGCCGCTGCGGCGTCCAGCCGGGCGGGCCGGCGCTGGAACTGGCCCAGGCGGTCAGCCGCGCGCCCGGCCTGCGCTTTCGAGGCCTGCACGCCTACGAAGGCCACGTGGTCCAGCACGAGGACTTTGCCGTGCGCAAGCTTGAGACAGAGCGCATGCTGGCCCGTACCATGGAGACCCGCGATCTTCTGGAGCAGTACGGTCTGGAGGTGGCGGTAGTGACTGTCGGCGGCACGGGCACCTACAACATCTCCGGCGTCTATCCCGGCGTGACGGAGCACCAGTCCGGTTCCTACGTCTACATGGATCCCAGCTACCAGGAGAAAGTGCCGGAATTCGACCTGGCGTTCAGTGTGCTGTGTACCGTGTTGAGCCGGCCTTCCCCGCAGAAGGTCATCACCGATGGCGGGATCCAGGTTCTGGCGCGGGACCATGGCACGCCGGCCGTGGCCGGCCACCCGGAGCTGGCCTACCGCGGGCTCTCCGAGGAGCACGGCAACTTCACGGTCCGCGAGGGCTGTACGACCGACCTGCGCATCGGCGACGTGGTCGCCGTGCATCCGGGCCACTGCTGCTCCGCCGCCAACCTGCACGATCGCGTCTTCGCGGCCCGCCGGGGCGTGGTCGAAGCCGTCTGGCTGGTGACCGCCCGCGGCCGCTCGGAGTAGGGGACGGGAAGAAGAACGCATGAAGCTCGTCACATACCACGGCAGAAGCGGCATCCGCCACGGCCGGCTGCGCGAGGCCGGCCCGCCAGCGCTAGAGCTGGCCTGTCGGGCTGCCGGCCGCGAATTGCCCCTGGCGGATGTGCAGGTGCTGGCGCCGCTGGCCCGCCCCCCAAAACTGCTGGCGCTGGCCGCCAACTACCAGGACCACATCACGGAGGGTGGCGGGCAACGGGTCGACAAGGCACGGCTCGCCCCCAAGCTCTTCCTCAAGCCCTCCTCCGCCATCATCGGTCCCGGCCAGCCGCTGATCCTGCCGGCGGTCTCTCAGACGGTGGATTGGGAGCTCGAACTGGCAGTGGTGATCGGCCGGCGCTGTCGCAACCTGCCGGTGGAGCAGGCGCTGGCCGCGGTGGCCGGCTACACCATCATCAACGACATCTCAGCGCGCACCATTGACTATGGCAACGAGCGGAACGACTACGCCTGGCGGGAGTATTTCGACTGGCTGATGGGCAAGTGGCCGGACAGCTTCGCGCCGCTCGGTCCCTACCTGGTCACCGCCGACGACGTACCGGATCCCCAGCAACTGGACATGCGGCTGACGTTAGACGGGGAACTGCGCCAGCATGCCAGCACGCGGGACATGATCTTTGGGGTCGCCGAGATCATCGCCTTCGCTTCCCGCTTCATGACGCTGGAGCCGGGCGACCTCATTGCGACGGGTACCCCTTCCGGTGTCGGTGACGCCACGGGTACCTACCTCCGGCCGGGCAACGTCATGGAGGCCTCGATCACCGGCCTGGGCACACTACGCACGCCGGTGCAGGCGTGACTGGATTCGGGATATAAAGAGGATGACACATGCCACAGACCTACAATGCCGCGATCATCGGCTGCGGACGCATGGGCGGCTCGATTGACGACGAAGTGCGCAACCATCCCGGCATCATCTACCCCTATAGCCACGCCGGCACCTACCAGGCCTGTCAGCGCACCACGCTGGTGGCGGCGTCCGACGTGCTGGAAGACAAGCTGCACCCCTTCTGCCGGCGCTGGGACATCCCTCGCGCCTACACCGACTTTCGCGAGCTGATCGCCAACGAGCAGCCGGATATCATCAGCGTCACCACCCGACCGGCCAGCCACCGCGAGATCGTCGTCTACGCCGCCGAGCACGGCGTCAAAGCCATCTGGTGTGAGAAACCGCTGTGCTGCTCCATGGTCGAGGCCGACAGCATGGCAGCCGCCTGTGAGCAGCACGGGGTCAAGTTCAACCTCGGTGTCAACCGTCGCTACAGCTCGGTCTACCGGGAAGCGCGCCGGCTGATCGCCGAGGGCATCGTCGGCGACCAGCGCACCATCATCGGTCACTGCGCCGGCTCCGCCCTCTGGAGCCACACCCACGCTGCCGACCTGCTCCTGCTGCTCGCCGGCGATGCCCCGGTGGAATACGTTCAGGGGACGGTCGGGGCTGACGAAGCCGACTACGCCGACAACCAGGTCGAGGTGGACCCGTCGATCGATTCGGCCTACATCCGCTTCGCCGACGGCATCCACGGCTACCTCCTCGCCACTCTTGGCTACGAGTGGGAGGTGACGGGCACGACCGGCAAGTTGCGGCTGCTCAACGACGGCCAAACGGCCGAGCTGCGTCGCCAGTCCGGCGCCTGGAAGCAGCTCGAGCCGGTGGCGCCGCCGGCGTTCGAGCACACCAGCAATGCCTTGAACTGCCTGAACGACCTCGTGGCAGCCCTCGACAGCGGCGGCGCCACCCAGGGCAACGTCCAGCTCGCCCGCCGCAGCCAGGAGTTGATCATGGGCATCATCGCCTCGCACGGGCAGCACGGCGCCCGCGTGCCGTTGCCGCTGGCCAACCGCGACCTCTACGTCGGCAAGCGGGACTGGTGAGCGCGGCAACAGGCAGGAACAGCCGAGCGATGGAGCAACCGCGGTACCGTGTCGCCATCGCGGGTTGTCACCGCATGCGAGGCAGTAGCACCTCTTAATGTTCATGCATCTCCCAAGTCCTCAACCGTTTGGATCCCGTCCCGGGTGTCCCCCAAGGTCTTGCTTTGTCTGCTTGCTAACGGCGCCGCCGCCGCGCCCGGCGACTGAAGTCGCGGGCTACACCCAGCAAAGCCGCCCTTCGGCGGCTCGTTCAGTCCGCGAAGGCGGACTTCGCCAAATCTAGCCCGCGACTTCAGTCGCCGGGCGGGCTACTGGCACGCTACGATTCTTGCCCGGACTTGTCCAGGCGCACGGAGCGCCCGGTCTCAGACGACTGCAACGCCGCTTCGATGACATCAAGCATATGTACGACCGCCTCGATCGGGCACAGTGCGGGTGTACCGGCGCGGGCCGCGCGCAGAAACTGGCGCACGAATTCCTCGCCGGCCACCCCACCATAGGAGCCGTCACGGAATAACTTTTACAATTGAGGGCGTCAGGGCGGGCGCGA
>DAIMXP010000084.1:0-30663 GCA_036734945.1 Chloroflexota bacterium | reverse complement strand
GTCGCGTTCTGAACCGTCAACGGCAGACCCAAGTGACCGCAGTCGCCCCCGTCGCTTGGCCGCCGATCGCAATCGCGGCCCTGGTTGACTTTCAGCCGTCCCTTGCCTTATCTACGCCGAATTGCCCCCTACACCCGAACCGTCCCCCCCGCATCCACCTGCAGCACCAGCGCGCGTCCGGCAACGCCGTGCTCGCGGGCTGTCGCCAGCATGGCCGCTGCAACTTGTTCTGCTTTGTCGCGATGGGTCGGTGCGGCGGCGCTTGGACCGGCGCCGCTGACCGCGGCGCCGTAGGCGCCGGCGCTGCGCGCGGCATCCAGAATGGGCTGCATGGACTGATAAAGCGGCATCCGGTAGGGCTGGTGCAGACGGTCACCCATTGCGGTAGCGAGGAGCTGGAGTTGGCCGCCGGCCATCGCGCCGACCAGCAAGGCTGCGCGCCCAACGTTGTAGACGGCATCGCCCCGTAACACCTGCTGGGGTAGGACGGCGCGGGCTGCGGCTGTGGCGACAACGTACTCCGGCACAAAGACGACCAGGCGCAAGGCGGGCGGCACATCGAGCCGCAACGTGACCAGGTTCGCGCCATCCTGCACGGCGATAGTGAAACCGCCGAGGAGCGCTGCCGTCGTGTTATCGGCGTGACCCTCGACGGCGGCTGCCAGGGCTAGTAAGCGGTCGGTCGGCAACTGCCGGCCGCTGAACGCCTCGCCCAGACGCAGTCCGGCGGCAATCGCCGCGGAACTGCTGCCCAGACCGCGTCCCAGAGGGATCTGGTTCGTCAGGCGAAGCGAGAGGGGCGGGCGCTGCCACCCCACCTCCGCGGCAAAACGATCCAACGCCAGCAAGACCAGGTTGGGTGCTCCAGCCTGCAACAACGCTGCGCCTTCCCCACTCACGATGAGCTCGTCGTGTTCGGACGGCGCCGCTCTGACCTCGTTGTAGAGCGCCAGCGCCAGCGCGGCAGCGTCGAACGCGCTGCCAAGATTGGCACTGGACGCCGGCGCACGCAGGTGGACTTCCATGGCTAGAACTGCAACCTCCGTTGACGCATGCGGACGCTCTGCACGATACCGATGGCCAGTAGGCACGTTATCAGCGAGCTGCCGCCGGCGCTGATGAACGGCAACGGGATGCCCGTCACCGGCATGATGCGCAGGTTCATGCCGACGTTGACGAAGCCCTGGAACAGGATCATCCACATGACGCCGATGGCGATAAACCGGCCGTAGAGATCCTGCGCCACCCCGGCGGCCTTGAGGATGCGATTGAGCAGCATACCGAACAACAGGAACAGCAACAGGCAGCCCAAGAACCCTAACTGTTCGGCGATGGCCGAGAAGATGAAGTCGCTCTGTTGGACGCGCAGGTAGTGTAGTTGGCTCTGCGCGCCGCGCGCCCACCCCTGTCCCATCCAGCCGCCGGAGCCGATGGCAATCAACGCCTGGATGATGTTGTAGCCGGCGCCGGTAGGATCCTTCTGGGGGTTCAGGAAGATTGTGAGCCGGGTGATCTGATAGCCGTGGAGAAAGTGCAGAGCGAGCGGTGCACTCGTCACAGCGGCCCCGAGCAAGAGCAGCAGGTGGCGGATCCGCACGCCGGCCGCCGTCACCATGCCCACCCAGATGGCGATGTAGACCAGGGCGGTCCCCAGGTCCGGCTGGGGATAGACCAGCGCAGCGGGAACCGCCGCCACCAGCAGCGTCAGGAGCACGGCGCGCAGCGTCGTTATTCGTTCATCGAGGTCGGCCAGGACGCGCGCCAGGGTCAAGATCACAAGGAGCTTGCCGAGCTCCGACGGCTGAAAGGGCAGGATACCCAGGTTGAGCCAGCGCTGAGCGCCGCCGGATGCGCGTCCCAGCACGAGGACCGCCAGGAGGAGCAGCACGTTTCCGGCGCACAGGGGCCAGAACAGCGCGCGAAAGACGCGGTAGTCGACACAACAGGCCATCAGGAGGAGGGCGAGGCCCATCAGGCCGTAGACTGCTTCCCGAATGGCGGCACTGCGGGCAGCCGCATCAGCGCCGGGTGCGGCCAGTGCAGCATAGATCATGGCGATGCCGTAGGCGGTGAGCAGCAGGCTTAGCGTCACCAGCAGCGGGTCAAAGTAGCGCCAGAGCTTAGCCGACATGACCTGTTGTAACCGCCGGCGTCGGCTTGAAATAGGCCTCGAACATGGCCCTGGCTACGGGCACAGCGGCATCGGGGGCACTCCCCCCAGCCACTATCACCGTGACAACCAGTTGCGGGTCGCTCAGGGGCGCAAAACCCGACCACCAGGCATCGAGCCCGGCCTGCCCCACGCCGTCGCTTGTGGGTGCGGCGGCGGCTCCCGTGCCTGCTATGGCTAGTGAGGTCACGCGCACGCCTTGTGAGGCGCCGGCGCTCGTGCTCTGCGCCAGACCATTGCGCACCGCCTGCAGCACCGCCGGCGCGAGGCCGAGCCGCCGGACTGCAGCGGGCTGCAGTTGCTGCAACACCTTGCCGTTGGGAGCAATCAGGCGCTGTAACAGTTCTGGACGATAGATCGTGCCGTCGTTGGCAAGGCTCGCCGTGGCCACTGCCAGTTGCAGCGGCGTGACGGCGAAAGGTCCCGCGCCGGCGGCAACGAGGTAGGTGTCGATCGGCGTCCAGGCCTGGTTCTGATTGCGCTGGTACCAGGCCGGGTCCGGCAGGAATCCTGGCGCTTCTGCCGGCAGCGCAATCCCGGTCGGCTGGGCAAAGCCGAACAGGCGCAGCCACGACAGCAACTTGTCCTGTCCGAGGCCGGCCACGGTCAGGCCGGGAGTCGTCGCGCCGCCGCTGAGCGCGGCGAAGAGCGTGTCGCAGTGCTGGGCGAGCGCCTGCGTCAGCGTGAACGGCCCGGCGCCGGTGCCGAGCGGATTAGAGAAGTTCCAGCCGTCTTCGGTCAACACGGAGGGACATGACAAGGTTTGCGCCGGAGTCACGACGTGCTCCTGCAACGCCGCGGCCGCCAGAAACGGGTTGAGCATCGACCCGGGCGGATACTGCGCCGCCATTGCGTGATTAAGCAGGGGATTCGCCGGATCGTTGAGGAGTTGGTCCCACGCCGCCTGGCTGATGCCCTGCACGAAGAGATTGGGGTCATAGGACGGCACGGAGACCAGCGCAATTACCGCGCCGTCGCGGGGGTCGAGCGCCACTGCTGCACCTTCCGTTGCGCCCGACTGCTGGACAGCGGTCACCAGCGCCTGGTAGGCCGCCCGTTGTACATCGGCGTCCAGCGTCAACTCCACGCTGTCGCCGGGCGTTCCGGCCTGCTCGCCGAGCGTACCGACGGTGCGTCCGCCAACGTCGACCACAACAGTTCTGTGACCGAGTTGGCCGCGCAACTGTGCTTCGAAGCGTTGCTCAATGCCGGACTGGCCGGCCACATCATCGGGCGAATATGGTTGCGTTGAGTTCTGGGACGCAGCCAACTGAGCCTGGCCAACGCGACCGACGTACCCCAGCACGTTGGCGAAGACTGCGCCATCGACATACTGCCGGGTCGCCTGCGAGTCAACATGGATGCCGGGGAGATCGTCTGCGTGCTCGGTCAACGTCAGGGCAACGTCTCGCGGGACGTTGTACAGCAGCGGCAAAGGCAGCGCCGGATTGTCTTTGTCGTCCTTGACCTGCTGATCCAACCGACTCAGGCTGGCGTGCGTGTACTGCGCGAGCAGCGCCAGCACCGCATGCCCATCGGCTCGGTTGAGGTCTGCTGGTACTACCGAGCCGACCCAACTCGGCACATTCTCGACAAGTTGCTGGTCGTACCGGTCGTAGATGATTCCCCTGGCCGGCGCGATCACGTCCACGCGCAGATGGTTCTGATCCGACTGCCGTTGAAACTGCGTGCCTTCCACGATCTGTACAAACCAGAGCCGCCCCGTGAGCAGCGCGAAAGCCAATGGTACGGCGATCCGCGCGTAGATCAGTCGCCGAGCACGCACCTTATCCAGCATCGCGGCCTATCCAGCCGCGCGGAAGCGCTCGGTCGGTTCCAGCGTGCCGAGCCGCCGGGCGAGTCCACTGCAGACGTAGCCCGCCGGGATCGCCAGCAGGCCGTTGAGGACGGCGCTGGGCGCGACAACCGTGCGCAAGGCCGCCTGCCAGTTGATTGGATCGTGCAGGGACTGCAGGCCAACCAGTAAGGTCGCGTCGTAGGCGGCCGTCGCCACGACAGCCGCCGCCACGAAAACGCCGATCCCGGTAGCAAACACTGTTCCGCGCCACCAGCCGACCGCCAGCACGGCCACCAGCAGCGCCGCCGCCGATAGCCCTAGCGGCGCGCCGACCAGCACGTCCAGCAACACCCCGGCTGCCGCGGCGAGCGGCACCACCGCCACACCACCGGCGAGCAGGGCCCAACTGGTCAACGCCACCAGAACGGCGTCGGGCATCACGCCGACCACGCGCAGGTGCGGCAACCAGGTGCCCTGGAGAATGACCAGCAACAGCAGCGCGATGAGCGCTAGCGGCTTCATGGGGTGGGCACAGGCAGCGGCTGGGGCACAAAATCGGTGACGACGAGAACCTGACGGGCGTTCTGAAGGTCGGCCGCGGGTGCCAGCATCGCGAACTGGAAGAGATCAACCGGGCGCTGCCGCACCTGGCTGATACGGCCGATAGGCAGGCCGCGGGCGAAGGTGCCGCCGAGGCCGGAGGTGAGCACCCAATCGTCCTGCCGTAGCGGCGCTGTGGCCTGGACGAACTGCAGGAGCAAGCCGGTGCCCGGTTCGTACTGGACAACGCCGGATGGATCACTCTTATCGGTGCCGCCTGAGACGACGACATAGGCGGCCACCGTACTGCCCGCGTTGTCGATCGGCGTGACGACGGCCGCGTGCGGTCCGAGGCGAACGATTTGCCCGACCAGCCCGGAAGCGTCGACGATCGCCATGCCGACCTTGAGGCCGTTGCTCGAACCCTGATCCACGGTCAGCATCGCTTCCAGGTTATTTGTGCCACGCGCGATCACGGCTGCCGGCTGGTAGGTATGTTCCGGGTGTGCCTGCTTGTACCCCAGGAGTTGCCGCAATGTGCCGTTGTCCTGACCGGTGACCTGCAACTGTAGGTTCTGTTGCTTGAGGGTGGCGTTCTCGGCCTGGAGTTGACGGTTCTGTTGCTGCAAGGCGCCGATCTCCGAGATGCTGGTCCACGTACCGGCGATGTCGTCGCGGACCGTCGAGGCCGCCCAACTGAACGGTGCGACCAGTGCCTCGCCGGCCTTCTGATAGCGTCCGACGAGTTGCAGCGTGTCCAGAGCCATCAAGGCGAAAGCGCCGACGAGAAATACCGATACCCACCGAACAAGTCGCTGCAGGCGCATACGATTCCCCTAGCGGTTACGCGACGTCGGCTCATTCGGCTGCGTCAGCGATACCTTTTGGAGCAGCCCCAACTCCTCCAGGCACTTCCCGGTGCCGCGCACCACGCACGTCAGCGGGTCATCGGCAATCGTCACGGGCATCAATGTCTCTTCACGCAAGCGGTGTTCCAGCCCGTGCAATAGCGCGCCGCCGCCGGCCAGCATGATGCCGCGATCCATGATGTCCGCCACCAACTCCGGTGGCGTTTCCTCCAACGCGGCCTTCACCTCCGTGACAATGGCGTTGACCGGACCGGAAATGGCGTGCCGGATGTCGACACTGCTGACCTGCACGGAGGCTGGCAGGCCGGTACGCAGGTCGCGGCCGCGCAGCGAGGCGACCAACTCTTGCTTCAGCGCACAGGCCGAGCCGATAGCCATCTTGGTTTCTTCCGCCATGCGTTCACCGATCAGCAGGTTGTGCTCGCGCCGCATGTACTGCATGATCATTTCATCAATCTCGTCGCCGGCGATGCGGATGGAGCGGTTGACCACGATTCCGCCGAGCGAGATGACGGCGATCTCGGTGGTGCCGCCGCCGATGTCGACGACCATGTTGCCGGCCGGTTCTGATACCGGCAGACCTGCGCCGATGGCCGACGCCATCGGCTCTTCGATCAGGTAGGCCTCGCGTGCTCCGGAGTTCAGCGCTGCTTCCCGGACCGCCCGCCATTCCACTTCGGTCGCGCCACTGGGGATGCCGATGGCAACGCGTGGCGCGGGGGCGAAGAGGTAGCGGTCATGCACCTGCTTGATCCAGTGGCGGAGCATACTTTCCACCACGTCGAAGTCCGAGATGACACCGTCCTTCAAGGGCCGGATGGCCACGATGGTCGCCGGCGTGCGGCCCACCATGCGCTTGGCCTCGGTACCCACGGCGAACACTTTGCCGGTGCGCAAGTCTTTGGCCACGACGGAAGGCTCGGAGATCACCACACCTTCATTGCGCACATAGACGAGCGTATTGGCGGTGCCCAGGTCAATGCCGAGGTCTTTGGAGAACAGGCCAAGCAGGTCACTTAAAGGACGGAACACCGGCGCTGGCTCTCCGCTCGTCTCTGAGGCGTTCCACTGCGGCGCGCCACCGGCCTCCACCAGACGCCAGCCCACCGGAACCCCGTAGGGCACTGGCTAGTATAGCAGCGTCGGCAGGAGCAATTGTAACGGATGCGACCACTCGTTTGGAGCCGCCCGTTTTACCCCTGCGCCAGCAATTCAGCGAGGAGCGCCAGCGCGCCATCGGCGAACGCCTGTTGGTTGCTTTCGCGATCATCCTGACCAGTCTGCAATTCGCGCACCTCTTCCTGAGACGGCCCAACCACCGCGACATAGGCCATGCCGGCCGGCTTACGGGAGCGACGACCACCTTGCGGGCCGGCAACTCCGGTCTCGGCGACTCCCCACGTAGCCCTTAGTCGAGTCCGCGCCGCACGTGCCAGAAGCAACGCCGCCGCCGGGTCCACGGCCCCGGTCGTTGCCAAATCCACCGCAATGATGCCGAGCAACGCTTCCTTGGCCACGGCCGAGTAGACTATGGCGGAGCCAAGGAACCAGGCCGAACTGCCCGGTATGGCAGTCAAGGCAGCGCTCAGGCGCCCACCCGCCGACGCCTCCGCCACGGCGACCGACTGCCCCCGCTCCGTCAGTGCGGCGGCAATCTGCGTCGCCAACGGCCGTGCCTCCAATATTCCTACTCCCTTGCGCTGGGCCAAAGTTGTTACCATGGCAGCGTGCGACTACAACAACTGCATCTGGCCGGCTTTCGAAACTACCGGCGCTTGGCTCTGAACCTTCCTGCCGGCAACTCGATCTTCTGTGGCGACAACGGTCAGGGCAAGAGCAATCTGCTGGAAGCAGTGTATCTGCTGGCCACGTCGCGCTCCTTCCGCACCCGTGCCGATCGCGAGCTCCTCAACTGGAATTCGGCGGCTGACGCACCGGGCGGCGCATTTGCCCGTGTCGCAGCCCTGATCGAACGCGCCGGCAATGGGGTCCGGCTGGACATAGTCATCGCTGCACTGCCGGAGACTGAGCGTAAGGACGCGACCAATGGCACGGCGACGCGCAAGCAGATTATGGTGAACGGCGTCAAGCGGCAGCCGGCGGAACTGGTTGGCCAGCTCATGGTCACGCTCTTCACACCGGCCGACGTCGATCTGGTACTCGGTCCGCCCGACCTGCGCCGCCGCTACCTCGATCTGACCCTCTCCCAGACCGATCGTGCCTATTTTCGGGCACTCACCAGCTACCAGCAGGTGCTGGCGCAGCGAAATTCCTTGCTGCGATCCCTGCGCGAAGGACATGGCCGGGTCGAACAACTGAGCTTCTGGAACGACGAGTTGCAACGCTCGGCTGTCTACATAATCGACCATCGTGTCGCCGCCATCAGCCGGTTGAGTCAACTGGTAGGGCCGAACTACCAGGCGCTTTCCGGCGACCAGGCGACTATCGGCTTGCGCTATGTAGCGTCGCTGGATGAGCAACCGGACGCTGCGACCGGCGGGACTGCCGAACGCTACACCGCCGCCTTGCAAGGCATTCGCGCTCGGGAAGTGGCCGCCGGAATGTCCCTCGTCGGGCCCCACCGCGACGACCTCGCCTTCTTGCTCGACGGACGGCCGCTGGCGGCCGCCGGCTCCCGCGGCCAGATCCGCCTCGCCACCGTTGCCCTCAAGCTGGCCGAAGTGGCCCTCATGCGGGAACTGACCGGCGAGACGCCCGTCCTGCTGCTGGACGACGTGCTCTCCGAGCTTGACCGCCGCCGAAGGTCCCTCTTGCTCGCTTCGCTGGCGTCCGATCAGCAGGTGCTCATCACAGCGACTGATCTGGAGGCCTTCTCCAGCGACTTCCTCACCCGCTGCCGGCGCTACCGGGTCGAAGCAGGGACCGTGACGGAAGACTGACCAAGCAGGCCGTCGACCGTGCCGAGCAGCTCCTCCTCGCGGAACGGCTTGACGAGGTAGGCATCAACACCCAGACGCACGGCCTTCTCGCGATGTTTCTCGCCGGCACGCGACGTCACCATCACGGCCGGCAGGCTGGCGGTCTCCGGCTGTCGCCGCAAGATCGCCAGCAACTCGAAGCCGTCCATGCGTGGCATCTCGATGTCCATCACCACAGCATCGGGACGCCAGCCCTGTAGCAGGTCCAGCGCCTCGACGCCGTCGCGAGCGGGGCGCACCTGCCAGCCCTGGCGCTCGAAGACTGCACAGGTGAGACGCCGCACGCTGGGACTGTCATCGACCACGAGCAACTGGCGCTGCCGGTGGATTTCGCGTGGCGCGGAAAGGACTTCCCGCCGGACCACAGGCTCTTGCTGCAGCAACGCCGGTATATCCAGGATGAGCGCAAGTTCCCCGTTGCCAAGGGCCGTCGCGCCGTGGACGCCGCGCACGCTGCGCAACTGCCGCCCGAGGTCCTTGACCACCACCTCCCGTTTGCCGGCCAGTTTGTCCACCACGAGGGCCACCGTACCCTGCGCTGATCCCACGAAGACCAGGGAGAGCGGAGCGTTGCCATGCGCCGTCGCCGGCAATCCCAATAGCGCCGCCAGTTCGACCACGGTATAGGTGCGACCACCGTGGCGAACTACCTGCCGGCCATCCTCAGTCTGGACGCGCCTGGCGGCCACCTTCTCCACGTGGCGCACCAGGGTCAGGGGAATGGCATAGGTGTACGCCGCCGCTTCCAGCAGGGCGACGGTGAGCAGCGAAAGGCTGATCGGTACGCGCAGGGTGAATGTTGTACCTGTGCCGGAGCCCGATGAAAGCTCCACTTCGCCGCGCAAGGCCTGGATGTTGGCGCGAACCACATCCAGCCCGACGCCGCGTCCGCTGATGTCGGTGATTGTCGCGGCGGTGCTCAGGCCGGGTGAAAAGACCAGTTGCTGAAGCTCGTTCTCCGTCGGGTGCGCCGCGTCACTCACCAGACCGCGAGCGATGGCGGCACGGCGGATGGCGGCGGTGTCCAGGCCGGGGCCGTCGTCTGCCAGCACGATGATGATTTCCGGTCCCACACGCCGGGCGCTCAAGCGGATGGCGCCTTGCGCCGGCTTGCCGGCTGCCAACCGCGCTGCCGGCGACTCGATGCCGTGGTCCACCGCGTTGCGCACAAGGTGGAGCAAGGCGTCGGCGACCTCCTCCATGACCGCACGGTCAAAGAGCGTCTCCTGCCCCTCGACGACGAACTCCACCTGCTTGCCCTGTTGGGCCGCCACCGCCTGCACGGCGCGCGCCAACCGGGGCAAGATCAGTTGCAACGGGACCAGACGAGCGTGCAACAACACCTGGTTCTGCACGGTATGCAGCCGCTGCTGTTGTTTCAGCGTCAGGCGCAGATCGTCCAGCACGTCGGCGATCTCGGCGTCACTGGCGGCAACGTCGAGCGCCGCCTCGGACACCTCTCGGGTCAACCGATGGAACTCGGTGTAACGATCCATTTCCAGGCTATCGAACTCGTCGGAGGTGATCGTGCCGACCGATCCGCGCAGCGCGTCACGCCAGCTCGGTGTGACGACGCTCTCCGATTTTGGCACAAGCGGGGCAGGCAGCGCTGCCTGGGCCCCGCCGACCAGCATGGCGGCGAAGCTTGTCCCGCTCTCCAGGCGGCTGCCGGCGGCGCGCAAACGATTCCCCGTGTGGCGTACGTCGTCAAGGGTGCGCTTCAGCCGCTGCAGCCGCAGTTCCAGGGCTGATTCGGTGATAATCAACTCGTGGTTGGCAGCCAGGAGCCTATCCAGTTCGGTCAAAGGTACCCGCAACGCCAGGCCTGACGCCGAACCGGCTCGCTCGACGGGGTATGCCGCCGACTCCCCAGGCTCAAACTCGACTAAGGCAGCAGGAGATTGTCCTTCCAGGGCCGGGAGGTCGCCCGCCTCCGACATGGCTGCAGACGCGCTGAGCGGGGCGACGGTCGATCGTTCGACCGGTTCCGACTGCACCGCTGGCACCTCGATGCCCGTCACGACGCTCAAGCGCTCGGCGAGCACGCGCGCCTGGTCGGCGGCGGCGACGTCGCCTCGGACCAGCGCCTCCAGCGCATCGCAACTCTCCAGCAGGAGCAAGGTCTGGCCGGGTCCGCCCGGAAGCGTGCCCTCTTCCAACTGGCGGTCTAGCGCGCTTTCGATCTGATGGCACAGTGTGGCGACGTCCGTCATACCGACAGTAGACGACGCGCCTTTGAGCGTGTGGACACTTCGCCGCAACGCCTGCAGGTGCTCCGGGGCTTCCGGTTGCGCGCGGAGCGCCAGCGTCTGTTCGCCAATTGCCTGGATGTGCTCCGCCGCCTCCTGGGCGAAGATGTCGCGCATTTCGGCGGCGAGCTCGGGATCATCCACATAGGCGTATACCGGTGTTGGTTGAGGCCTCCGGGTGGCCAGGGCCTGCGGCGTGGGATCGAGCAGCGCCGCCACCTGGAACTCGTGCGTGACTTCCTGGCGGATCTCTTCTTCCAGTTGCGGACGCAAGTCTTCCTCGATGTAGCGCTGCACTTCCTGTTCCAGCGTTTCGCGCTGTTCCAGCAACGCCCGTTCTCGCTCCGCTTCGGCCTCGCGCAATGCCTGCTTGTGCTCGTCCAGCAACGCGCGTCGCTGCTCGGCGTGCAACCGACGCTCGCTTTCAACAAGCAAGGCAGCGTCCTGGCGTTCGCGCTCCAACTGCGCTACCAGAGCCGTTCGCTCGGCAACGAGTCGCTGTTCCCATTCAGACTGCAACGCCGCCAGGTCAACGGCCGGCAGCGCCGGTTCGGCTGCGGTTTCCTCCAGCGCCTCGTCCGTTGACTCCACAGGGGTACTTGCTGCTTCCGGCGCTCCGCCCAGAATTTCGGCGAGCCACTCGGCGGCGATGGAGCGGCTCGCGGGCGGACTGGGGGCCCTCGAGCCAGTGGCCAGCCGTCCGGGCAGCACCGTCAGGCGGGGACGGTCGGGCTGGAGGGCCGAACTGTCGCTACCCGCAACGACCGGTGCGAACTCCACCGCCGCAGTGAGTGGTTGGCGATCGTCTGGAATAGCGGTCTCGAGGACCTCGGGAGCGACGGGGAGGGCGGCGTCAGCCGGTTGGTCGTCGATCGTGAGGGCAGCAACCGGAGCGATAGGTGCGGTCTCTTTGGCGGCTGGCAGTGGCTCAGGCGCGGTGCTCCCGGCGTGCAGCAGGCGGTCGCGCGCGTCCTCGCTCGGCGCTTGCTGCCGGCTCGGCGCTTTGGTTCTCAGCCCGGCGTAGGCCTGGTCGTTCTCTTTGACCAACGCCTCCATGTCGCTGCCCGCCTGTTGAAGCGTCAGGCAACTCCGGATACGCAGGAGCGTGCCGTCGATAGTGGCCACCACGGCGTCATCGATAGCGATGTCACCGGCATAGGCTCGGGCGAGCAACGCCTCCATGGGGGCGGCAACGCGCCGCAACTCGGGGATACCCATCATGGCGGCGGAGCTCTTGATGGTATGCGCGAAGCGGTGGCTTTCCTCCAGGAGGTCCTCGTCACCGGGTGATGTGAGCAAACGGCGCACGTTGGCGGCGATGACCGGCAAATACCCCTCGATCTCGGCGAGAAAGCCACCGAACAGGTCAAACTGGTCATCAATCTGGGCACTGGCCATCGGCGCTCTCCTCCTGGTTGCCACGCTGTCGCAACGGTCCCGGTTACTAGGCCGATTTACTCTCCGGCAAGCGGAACGCGGCGACCGACGTTCGCAACTGCGCCGCCACCTGGTCCAGGTATGTCACCTTCTCAGCGGCGTCGAGTGTGCTGGCGTTGGTCCGGGTCGTCACTTCCGAGATGTCACGCATGGTCTCGGCAATCTGCTTGGACGCCATTGCCTGCTCGGCGGTGGCATCGGAAATGGAGGCGATGCGGTCGGTCAGTTGGGCCATGACGCGGTCGATGGCGAGCAACGCCTGCCCGGCCTCGTCGGCCAGTTGCGAACCGCTGACCACCTCGCGCGTGCTCTCCTCCATCGCCATCACCGCCTGCTGGGTCTCGCTCTGGATGCCCTTGACCAGGGTGGCGATCTGCTTGGTCGAGGCGGTCGCACGCTCCGCCAGCCGGCGCACTTCGTCGGCAAGCACGGCAAAGCCGCGACCGTGCTCGCCGGCCAGTTCGGCCTGAATGGCGGCGTTGAGCGCCAGCAGGTCAGTCTTATCGGCGATGTCCTCGATCAACTTGACGATGTCGCCGATCTCTTGAGAACTCTCGCCCAGTTGCTTGACCTTCTTGGCGGTGTCCTGCACGTTGCTGCGGATGCGGCTCATACTGGCGATCGTCTTGGCAACCGCGTCGCCGCCGCGCTGGGCATTGGCAAAGGCTTCTTCCGCCACCTGGCGGGAGAGGCTCGCATTCTCGGCGACGCGCTGGATCGACTCGTCCATCGTGCGCACCGCCTGCGTCGTTTCGGCGATGCGTTCCGATTGCTGCGCCGAGCCGGCGGCCAGCAACTCGGATGACTGCCGCAACTGCATGGCCGAGGTGCTCACCTCGAAGGTGCTGGCCTGCACGGTGCCGATGATGCGCCGCAACTCCTCGATCATATAGTTGAAGGAGTCGGCCACCGAACCAAGCGTACCCGACGTGACCTCCGCCTCTACCCGCAGATCGCCATCGGCGACGGCGCTGACCTCGTCCAGCAGCTTTTCGATCTGCACCTGCATGGCGTCCTTCTGCTCGCTGGAGTGCAACAGGGTGGTGAGGCGGTCTACCGTCACGTTGACGTCTTCGGCCAGCAGCCCGAACTCGTCACGGCTTCGGGTGGCCAGGCGACTCTGGTAGTCGCCTTCGCGCACGCGGTGGAGGTAGCGGGTAATGGCGCCGAGCGGCGCGGTGAACTGCCGCGCCAGGAAGATCGACAGCACAATGATGGCCAGGCCGATACCGGAGAACCACAGAGCGGCAGTGCGCAATTCCGCGTTTGGCGCGGCCAGTAGGGCAGCCTGGGGCAGCACTTCCACATAGGTCCAGTCCTTGCCGTGCAGGCGCACTCCGGCGGCTTCGACGGTCGCCTGGGTACCGTTACCAGGATTGATCGCTGCGTGGCCAACAGCGCCGGGCGCCGTCAACGCGTGCGTGAGTTGCATGACCTGGGGCGCAGGTGAAAGCGCTGGCGCGGCGCCGGAGGGACCGAAGCGCTGTTGCTGGTCCACCAGGAGTTGCCGATCATTGGCCGACAGCGGCGCCATGGCGGTGTAGTTCGTCTTCGGGTCAGCGCCGTTGGCGACCAGAATGCCGTAATGATCCAGCAGCAAGCCGTAGCTGCCGGGAGCAAGGACGTTGGCATCGGTCTGCAGCAACTGCTGCAACTGGCTGGCCGGCGTGCGCAGGACCGCGACACCAACGACCGCGCCGTTGTTACCGCGGATTGGCGCGGCGAAAAAGAGGGAGTACTGCGTGCTTTGCGCGGCGATTGTCGGCGACTGGATATAGTCCTGGCCCTTGATTGCTTGCTGGAAGTAGCTCTGGTCGGCGAACTTCTGGTTCATATTGCCGACGTCGGTGGTCAACACGCTGTTTCCGCTGCTGTCCAGGTAATAGGCGGCAGCCCCTTTGGCGGTAGCGATGGAGTTGGCGGCAGCGAACGTATCGAGCGTCGCGCCGGTGCGGCTGCCGGCCGGCAACTGCAGGTAGGCGCCGATGCCCGGTAGCGAGGCCAGCAGTTCGGCGCTGGTCAGGCGGTCAGCCAGGAAGCTGTCGATGCTGTTGGCCTGCAGGCCGGCGTGCCCCACCAACTGGTTGGTCGAGGACGAGAGCAGCGCCTGGCGACTATCCAGGTAGTTGCGGTAGGTCAGCAACGCCATTGGCGCCAACGCGACCAGGAGCAACACCAGCGTGAACTTGGTGCGCACGCTGCTACCGGGCGTCCACAAGGGGAGGTTCTTCACAGTTCTGCTCCTTTGTTCGTCATCAGGTGTCGCTCGCCTGTCGGAGCAACCTGGGCCGATTTGGCTACGCCCGCCGTCACTGCTCGAGTTGGTCGGTCAGCAGAAACGCCGGTGAGCGCATGAGTCTCGCCAGGTCCAACATGCCGAAGGATTGCTCGCCATAGGTGACGTGGCCGGTCAGGTACCGGTTGATTGCTCGGTCCGGCAATGGCGGCACCGGCGCAACGTGTTCAGGCGCAACGGTGACGACCTCCGTTGCTGCGGGCACGGCCAGCGCTACCGAGATGTCACCGTCGGCGGCGATCAACAGGCGCGAGAGCGTGCTCTCCGGATGAGGGCCAACGCCTTCTCTGAGCATCGCGGCAAGGTCGACGACGGGCAACACGCGGCCTTCACGGTAGGTCACACCGAGTATCCAGGCAGGGACGCGCGGGACGGGTACCACATGCGCCATTGGCTCAACACTCACCAACTGGCGGAGCGGCACGGCAAAGTCGCCATCATCCAGACTGATCAGCAGACAGCGTTCGGTCATAGCCATCGCGGCACGCTCACATGAGCTGCCGAACGTGTGACAGGAGGGCCGTGGAGTCGAAAGGCTTGGTCAGGTAGACATCAGCCCCCTGGCGCTTCCCCCACATCTCGTCTGTCCGTTCGGACTTGGATGTCAACAGGATGACCGGAATGTGCTTCGAGTCGGCGCCGCTTTTGATGGTCCGGCAGACCTGGAAGCCATTCTTGCGCGGCATGACGACGTCCAGCACCACGCAGCCAGGTTGTTCTGCACTCACCAGGCGCAGCGCTTCCTCGCCGTCGGCCGCCGTGATGACATCGTAGCCCTCGCGTCGAAGGGGGGCGACCATCAATGCCAGGTCGGTGGGACTGTCGTCAACCACAAGTATCTTGCCACGCATCACTGGTTCTCCTTCTTGCTACCGGCGCGACTCATTGACGTGCGAAAGCAAACTGCGTGCGCTGCGGCTTGCGGTCCAGGTGCTTTCGGACGACACGCACAAGTTCAGTAGGATCGAACGGTTTGGTGACGTACTCGGTGGATCCAGCGAGGCGACCGCGCACGCGGTCGAAGAGGCCGTCCTTGCCGCTCAGCATGATGATGGGCAGCTGCTTGTAGTCCTTGTTGCGTCGGATGATCTGACAAATCTGGTAGCCGTCCATCCGAGGCAGCATAATGTCGAGCAGGACCAGGTCGGGTTTCTCGTCAGCAACCATTGCCAGGGCAGAGAGGCCGTCGGCGGCACACAGCACGCGAATTTGCTCCCGCTTCAGCGTCAGTTCCACCACCTTGCGAATTGTGGGGCTGTCGTCCACCACCAGTACAGTTGAGTCGCTCATCCGTTGGTCCCTTCTTTAGGCAATGAGGTGAAAATGCTTCTGACGTAACGCGGAAAGGCCGGTGGCCGGCGCCAGCGTGGCCGGCGGCTTCACCAGATGTATTGTTGTTTCCAGTTCCAGCAGCAGGGCGCCCAGCATGCTCCGCACGCGCTCGGCCGCCATACGTCCAGTGATCCCGTCTTCCACCAGCGTCACCGCCAGTTGCAACAGGAACCCGTACAGGCCATCAATTGCTTCGCTGTAGAATATGTCACGCGCCTTGCCGCTCAGCGCCGCATAGGCCTCGACAAGGTCGCCGCTCTCCAGGACGCCGTGGCTGAGCGTGACCAGTTCGAGCGCGCCGTACTGTTCTTGCAGCATCGTCAACGTTTGCGACAGGGAGAAGCCAGAGCCGGATGGTCTGCCCGCCGGTTGGCGCAGCAAGCCCAGAAGGGTGTTGGCAGCATCGACAACCACCCCGACCAGACCCTGCACCTGCTTGTCGCGCTTGCGCAAGGTGGCGATAGCGGCGGTGCGTACCTGGAGTTCGATCGCCCGTCGGTTGAGCGCCGCTTCCGCCTGGACGTCGAATTGGGTCTCTTCCGATTCTTCATTGCGCCGTACAAACCGGCGTTCCAGCAGACACTGGGCGGCCTTCAACGTATCGAGGTCGCCGGCGTGTACACGGCGGGCCAGTTCGCCGAGGCTCATGCGCCCGTTGCAGAGCGGCAGGAGGTCGCGCTGCAAGTCCGTCAACGGGGTGGCTGCGATCACTGGGGGCGGCGAATCGGCCCAGATGAGGCAATCACCCTGGGATGGCAGCGTGAACGCGGCATTTTGCCACTCATCCAGTTCCCGCACCGCCTCAATCAGCAGCATGTCCACATCGTAGGCGGCGCCGCCCTCCTTCGTCAGTTCTTGCTGCTGAAAGGCGGCGCGCCCACTGGGCCAGCCGAGTACTTCGACCAGCGTGCGCTGCAAGTCGGCGCGACACGCCTGCTGGCGTACTTCCGGTGAGCGACGTGCCAGGTCGCTGTCTTGCGCCACCGGCAATAGGTCGCCTTTCACCAGCCGTCCGCGAGAGAAGTCTAGAAACGCCCGGCCTCGATCACTGGTGAGCAAGAGTTGCCCGGTGCGGCCGCGCAAACCGACGATCTGGAGCACCTCGGAAATGCCCAGTTGCTCATCGGCGCCAAACGGAACCTCTTGAGCGGCCATCGCTACCCTCACTGATCAGGCGTCGTACACGCCAGCAGTCGGCAGACACACCGGCCGTGTCCACCGCTAAAGGCATGGTACGTCGCCTGCCGTGCATTGCCTATCCCCCAGGCGCCCTACCCCAGTACTAGGACTTCTTTCTCGTATTTCGCGGAGCGACGGAGGCTAATCCGCTTGCCAGGGGGGTAAGCCGTTTTGCACAGCGGCAGCTCGCTCTGACTGCGGGTCATAGGGCAAGCGTGATTGTTCGACAACCCACCCCTCTGCGCCGGCATTCAGGATGGTGAAAGCAGCGAGCGGACGTTGATCCTCGGGGATGCCGACACTGGCGACGTTGATGAGCAGCGCAAACGGCGTGGGACGCACGAAGCTGCGGTGGTAGTGCCCAAAGGCGATCACATCGGCGTCGGTACCCTGGTAGGCGGCGGTGACCTCGTCGGCCCGATTGAGAATTCCTCCAGCACGGTCGTGCATGCTGCGCGGGCTGGAATGCACGACCAGGAGGGTGCCGGCGGGGGCCGTCAGGCGGTAGCGGTCCGGCAAGGCGGCGATCTGACGTAGGACCGTTGGACCCAATCGTTGTCGCGTCCAGCGCCGCTGCGCGTCGTAGGCTCGTGCGTAACGCCCGAGCGCCGCCAAATTGGGCGCATCCTCGCTGAGCAAGGCCTCGTCCTCATTACCGCGAATCAGCGTCCAGCCGGAAGTTCGCAGAAAGTGCCACACCTCGCCCGGTCGGGGCCCGCCCAGCACATGGTCGCCAGCAACGATGATCCGATCCAATGGGCCCTCGGCCGCGAGGGCCGCGGCGACGGCCTGCAAGGCACTGAGATTGCCATGCACATCGGAGAGCAGCCCGATCCGCACCGGCGCAGGCCCTTTCGCACGACTGACGCAAACCGAGCACATCATCGGGTACTTGCAAGGTACCGCTGCCAGGCGCGCGGTGCAAGCAGCGCGCCCGAACACAGCACGGCGTCGCGGGCTATACTCTGTGCCGATGTGAAAGGACGACAACAGCGTGTACACAAGTTTGAACACCGGCGCGATTGGCGTGAAGGCGGACCTGGCCGGAGCACTGGCCCTGGCGAAACAGCATGGCTTTCAGGCCATCGATGTTCCCATGGGTGAAGTACTGCGACTGGCGGATACCGAGGGTGCGCCGGCCGCCGCAGCGCTGTTTCGTGATGCCGGCCTGCGCTTCGGTCCCTGGGGCCTGCCAGTTGAATGGCGCACCGACGAGGAGAAGTTCCAGCAGGGACTGAGCGAGTTGCCGCGCTATGCCGCGTTGGGCCGCGAACTCGGCGCGACGCGGGTCAACACCTGGGTTCCCTCCGGCAACAACGACCGCTCGCGCCAGCAGCAGTTTGACCACTTGCTGACCCGCTTCCGGCCCATCGCCGCGATTCTGGCTGAACACGACTGCCGCCTCGGCCTGGAGTTTATCGGTCCGAAGACGCAACGCGCCCGGTTTACCCACGAGTTCATCTATACAGCCGGCGACATGCTGGAATTCGCTCATGCCGTTGGTCCGAACGTTGGCTTGCTGCATGACTGCTGGCATTGGTACACCTCCGGCGGCACAATCGCGGAACTGACAAGCCTGCGCGCTCAGGATATCGTGTCGGTCCACGTCAACGACGCTCCCCCCGGCATCGACCGCGATGCGCAACTGGACAATCAGCGCATGCTGCCGATGGAATCGGGGGTCATAGACCTGCCCGGCTACCTGAAAGCGCTGCAAGCAATTGGCTACGACGGGCCAGTGACGGTTGAGCCCTTCAGTGCCCGCCTGTGCCAACTGCCGCCCGACCAGGCAGTGGCGGAAACCGCCGCGTCGCTGGAGAAGGCCTGGAAGGCAGCAGGGCTGTAGGCGGAGGAACCCAGCGACCGGTTAGAGAAATAAAGGGACGCTGAGGATCCGTAGGGGCAGGCCCCCGTGCCTGCCCTGCTCGCCTACCAACAATCGATCGATGTTTGCGCCCGAGCCAGGGCAGGCACGGGGGCCTGCCCCTACAACACTGGCCCGCCTCCGTTGGTCGCGCGGCGACCGTGGCCATGTGCCAATGCTCGGTCTCCAAGCGCTTTCGCCCGCCCCCTTTGCGATCTCGTCCCGCCTCAGAACGCCGCTTCTGCCAGCCGCAGGTTCGGGTCAATGTCGAGCGTCAGGTCGGCCACGCGACCGGCTTTGAGGGCATAGTAGCCAGCTCCGGCCACGATGGCGGCGTTGTCGGTGCAGTAGGCCAGCGGCGGTATGCGCACCGGCAGGCTACTTCGCGCCTGGATCACGTCGCGCAAGCGGGCATTGGCCGCGACGCCACCCGCCAGCATGATGCCGCCGACCCGGTGGTGCTCGGCTGCGGCCAGGGTGCGCGTCACGAGGGCGTCGACCACCGCTTCCTGAAAGCTCGCCGCCAAGTCGGCCAGTAGGTCCGGCTCCCGAGTCAAGCGCGCAACACCCTCGACACCAGCTTGCTCGTCGATCAGGCGATGGGCTGCCGTCTTGAGACCACTGAAGCTGAAATCGTAACTGCCGCGCATGGCCGCGCGCGGCAGCGCGAAAGCCGTGGGGTTACCGGGCCGTGTCGCGCCAAGGTTTCCCTGCGCTGCCTGCTGAATGGCTGGACCACCGGGGTAGGGGAGGCCGAGGATGCGGGCAACCTTGTCGAAGGCTTCCCCGGCGGCGTCGTCGCGCGTCTGCCCGACCAGTTCGTAGACGCCGTGGCTGCGCATCAGGACGAGCTCGGTGTGGCCGCCGGAGACGATCAGGCATAAGGCCGGTAACGGGGGTTCAGCAGGGGGGCGCCCCGGAGCACCCGGCAACCCGGCAAGCCAGTTGGCGTAGATGTGCGCTTCCATGTGGTTGACACCCAGCAGTGGCAGGTCGCGCGCGAAAGCTATCGCTTTGGCGGCGTTCAGCCCCACCAGCAGCGCACCGGCAAGGCCCGGCCCGGCGGTTACGGCGCAGGCGTCGATCGCCTCCAATTTCGCTCCAGAGGCGGCGAAGGCTTCGTCGAGCACCGGCAGGATGGCGGCCATATGCTGGCGAGCGGCAATCTCCGGCACGACGCCACCGTACTGCTGATGCAGATCGACCTGCGACGAGACGATGTTCGCCAGCACGCGCTGGCCGCCCCGCACCAACGCGACAGAGGTCTCATCACAACTGGTCTCGATGCCCAGTACCAGCGTGTCCGTCGGAACCGCAGTCGCACTTCGCTTCATCGCGTCGTCCCCCGGCGCTCCTCGGCGGCAGGTCGGCGAATATACAGCGGCTGCAGGCTGGCCGGATCGTCCCGATCTCCCGCCGCCAGCCGTGCTTGCGCCAACTGGCCAAGGGCGGCCGGCCGGGTTGCGGGCAGGCGGGGGTCACCGTAGTCAACGAGCTTTGCAAAGCGCATATCGATCAGGGCCCGCTGTTCCGGCGTGGTGTCCCCCGCCAGCACGACACTCCGGGTCAATGACCCGAGCACGGCCGCTGGATCGCCGATTTGTGGCGCGGTCAGGCAACGACGCCCATCACGTCCTGCCTGGTAGGTCGCCCAGTACCATTCGCCACGGCCGGCGTCCAGCACGGCGAGGACGCGAGCCGCGGCCGGCGCCGCGGCAGCGATCGCGTCTAGCGAGCCGATGCCCAGGCAGGGAATGCCAAGAGCCCAGGCCAGGCTCTTGGCGGTGGCAATGCCGACGCGCAAGCCGCTGAACGCGCCGGGACCAACGGCGACTGCGACTGCCTCTACGTCGCCGGGGCGGTGACCGCTCCCTCCCAGCAGATGCTGGATGACCGGTAACAACCGGGTTGTGTGGTTGGCGGTGGCGCGCCATGTCTCTTCGGCGAGCACCTGCTCACCGGCTAATAAGGCAACCCCGGCAACGCGCGCCGATGTGTCGATGGAAAGGAGGAGGGGCATCGTCACATGCCAAACGCGCTACGGCGAAAGTCAGCCAGAACCCGCTCGTACCGCTCGCCATGCGGTTCAAAGAGCATGCCGCGCTTGGTCTCGCTCACGATCTTGAAGGCCACTCCCATGAACTCTGCCGGCAGGCCGGTCGCCCGATCGGGCCACTCCACGACGGCCACGCCGGAACCATAGAAGTACTCCTCGAAGCCGAGTTCCGCCGGCTCTGCCGGCCGTTCCAGGCGATAGTAGTCCATATGGTAGAGTGGCAGCCTTCCCGCGTACTGACGGGCCAGGATGAAGGTCGGACTGTTCACGACGGTGGCGACTCCCAGGCCCTGGGCAAGGCCCTGCGTGAAACTGGTCTTGCCGGCTCCCAGTGTCCCACGGAGCAGCAAGACGTCGCCCGGCTCGAGCAGACCTGCTAACTTCGCGCCCAGGCGCTGCGTCTGCGTGAGACTATGACTGACGATGTCGATGGTCTTCACGACGACCTCAGGAAGTGGGCAAATTCCGTAATTGGTCCCTGGTAGTTCACGAGCTCGACGCGTGGACCGGATAAGCCGGCTGAGCGGAAGGCGCCAATTGCCGTCAGTGGTACGCCGAACTGCAAAGCCCAGCCCGCCTGGATGTCTGGAAAGCGTTGGGAGTCTATCGCCAGCACGAGTTCGTAGTCTTCGCCGCCAAACAAGGCGAGTTCTGCCCACCGGTCAGGAAAAGCCTGCTGCAGCGCCGATGCTACCGGCAAACGGGCGGCGTCAATCCAGGCTTCGACGCCGCTGGCGGCGCAGAGGAGGTCAGTTTCGCACAGCAGGCTATCGCTGCTGTCGGTTGCGCAGCGCACACCCTGACCAAGTAGCCAGAGCGCTTCCGCCACGCGGGGCTGCGGCCGGCGGTGCGCGTTGAGCAATAGCGGATCAGGGTCCGGGTCAGCGCGCAACAGCAACTCCAGGCCGCCGGCAGAACTGCCTGGGTAGCCGCTGATGGCCAGCAGATCGCCCGGCTGAGCGCCGCTCCGCCGCAGCACCTGCGGTACCCCCGCTACTTCCGGGGCCTCGCCGATCACCGTGATCCCGACCTGCCGTTGTGCGGACCGCACAGTGTCACCGCCAATGATCTGCACGCCGTAGCGCAACGCTACATCCGCCATCCCATCGTACAGCGCGTCGATGTCGGAAACGTCCTCCCCCCCTGTCAGTCCGAGCGTGACAAGGGCGACGCGCGGCAGTGCCGCCATTGCCGCCAGGTCACTGATGTTCGCTGCCAGCGCCTTCCAGCCGAGGTCCAACCAGGGCGTTGTCTGGTGGGTAAAGTGTACGCCCTCGACCATGCTGTCGGTCGTCAGCACGCTCACGCAGCCGGGCGTCGGTCGCCACAGGGCGGCGTCATCGCCGATGCCGAACACGACCGCTGGGGCGGCGCTTCGCCGCGTTGGCAACCGGCTGGCGATGCGCTGGATCAGGGCGAACTCGCCAAGGTCACGCACAAGCACCGACACCCCCTGCATTGCCCACGACTACCACTGTCTCTGCGCAGTATATAGTGTCCGGCAAAGGCAAGACGACCGGACCTCTCTCTCATTTCCCACGCCGTCACGACGCCGGCATTGCCCGAAGCGGGTTGCCGACGTAGAGTGATCCGGCGACCCTCGCGACAACTGGTGGGCGGCAAGAATACAGAAAGAGGACAGAACAGTGCGGGTAACTACACACGCAGCACAGATCGTCGCTGCCATCGTCAACGTGCGCACTCGGCAGTTAGAGCTTCGCCTGCAGACAAACCGCCGCGGCGGTGTGCTCGCCGGTGAGCGTCTCTATAAATCGGGTGAACTCGAGGCGTTGCTGGCTGATCTTCGCGCCGAACTGCGGGCGAGTGAAGAACATGCCACGGGCCTGGCTGTTGCCCCGGCCGATGCCGCAGATGACTGAGCAACCGGCCCGCCCAACGCGCCGGCCGCGGGCCTCGACAATAGCCGCGCTACTGGGCATCTTCGCCCTGCTTGTGTACTGGCCCACGCTGGCGCCGACGGTCACGCTACGCAACGGCGGCGGCGACAGCGGCGAACTGGTTCGCGCCGCCTGGACGTTGGGCATACCGCACCCAACGGGCTATCCGCTCTGGGTGATCCTGGCCCATGTCGCCACCTGGCTGCCGGCGGGTGAGCCGGCGCACCGCGTCGCCCTCCTGTCGGCACTGTCGGCTGCCGGCGCGGTCGCCCTGGTCATGCTGGCCGCACGTGAACTGCTGGATGCTGGCGCTGTCGCTGAGAGCGGACTGCCGGCCCTGCTCGGGCCGGCGGCAGGGGGCGGGGTGCTGGCCTTTTCCATGCTCTTCTGGCAACAGGCGACCATCCCGGAAACATATGCGCTCGACTCGTTGCTGGTGGCGCTCGGCCTCTGGCTGCTCTTGCGCTGGCTGCACGGCAAAGGGTCGCTCTGGTGGGTCACTGCAACGGCGGCGCTGGCGCTCGCCAACCACCTGGTGAGCCTGAGCCTGTTGGCGGCGCTGCTCGTGGCTCTGTTGGTCCGGCGGCCCCGGCCGAAACGGGCCGAGCTGTGGCGCGCCGGCGTCCCTTTCTTGCTCACGCCCGCCTTCTATCTTTTCTTGCTGGTTCGCGCGGGGATGCACCCCATCGCCAACTGGGGAGATCCCCAAACCCTGAACGCGTTGCTGACGCACGTGACAGCCGCCGAGTATCAACACTTCCTGACCAGCCGCTCACCAGCCGACTTCTTGCTGGAGTTGGCCCGCTGGCCGGGCCGGCTGCGTACACAATTCACCATCGCCGGAGCAATACTGGCCATCTGGTCGCTGCTGCTGATTCTGGTGCGAGTGCCCCGCGCCGGCGCAGTCCTCAGTACTGCCCTGCTAGTAGATCTGGTCATTGTTGCCCATGACGCGGCTCCTGCGGCCCCTGCGTACCTCCACGTGTCGTACCTGGTGCTTGCCATCGCCCTGGGGGCCGGCGTGGTGATGCTGCCGGCGACATTCACGAGCGTTGGGCGCTCCCGGCAACTGGCCCTTTGGGTTGCCAGCGGCGGTACCGCTGCCCTTGCCCTGTTTCTGGCCTTTCACACGCAACCGGCGGTCAACTTGCACGATGACTACAGCCTGGAACAGCAGGCGCGGGCAGACCTTTCGGCGGTGCCGAAGGGTGGCGTGCTGCTCACGAAGGACGACAACCCCTTGTTCGCCCTCTGGTACCTGCAAGACGTGCTCGGCGTGCGTCGCGATGTGGTCGTCTGGTCGCTCAACCTCGTCCTTGATTCGTGGTACGGACCGGAGATGCACCGGCGCTACCCAACGGTGATCCCAGCCGCCCTTCCCACCGATGAGACTGCCGCGGCCGATCAGGTGATCGTCACCAACCTCCGCTCCCGCGCTGTCGACAGCATCCTGGACGACCCGCTGCTGACGAGCCGGTACCAACTGCAGCCGAATGGGCCAATATTCCGGGTTATGGGACCGCAGTGAGGAAGGGCTGAGCGGTGAAGGGGGGGCATCATGTCCCCCCGTTTGGTTGCCTCGCAGCCCTGCCGATGGCGCCCGCGGTACCATTGGTAGGCGATGGAGGGAACAAGCACAATCGTGGCGGTTGCAACGCGTCCTGTTGCGGTGGCGCCGTCGCCCAGCGTGTCTACGCCTCCGGACCGGCAACGGGCCACACTCATCGGCGGAGCACTCCTGCTCCTGGTCGCCGCCGCCACTCGCTTTGTCGCCATCGACAGCCAGAGCCTCTGGTACGACGAGGGCGTCAGCGCCGGGATGGTGGGCCAGGGTCCGGCCTCGATCATCAGGCAGGCGGCGGCCGATTTTCACCCCCCCCTCTATTACCTGTTGCTGGCGGCCTGGGCGCGCCTGTTCGGCGACAGCGTCGTGGCGCTGCGCGGCCTTTCCGCTGTAGCCGGCATCCTGCTCGTGTTCTTGACCTGGCGGCTGGCGACGCGATTGTTCGGCGCCGTGCCGGGGTGGTTCGCCGCAGTCTGGGCCATCGTTGCTCCCCTGGGTATCGCCTTTTCTCAGGAGTTGCGCATGTACATGCCGGTTGCCGCATGTGTCGCGCTGGCGGGCTACTACGCGCTGTGCTGGCTGGATGTTGGGGTGAGTGCGCCCTCAGAGCAGAGCTTGCCAACCCGTGGCAGCCTCCGGCCATATCGCTACCTGGCGGGCTATGCCCTGGCTGCCACGGTTGCCCTGTACTTGCAATATGTCGCGGCCTTGGGCCTGGCGGCGATCGGCCTGTACGGTCTGCTGCGGGCGGGCGGCCGCAGCCTGCCGCTCTGGTTAGCGGCCAACGCCGTTAGCCTGTTGCTCTTTGCGCCCTGGTTGCCCGTGTTTCACCACCAGTTGGCGGTCGGCCGCACCGCCACGACGACGCACACGTCCGCCGGGCAGGTCGTCGCCGCGGCCACGGGCAGTCTGCTCGTCGGCGCTGACGGACTGCCGATATGGAACCGCGCCGCCGTGACGGCCGTCGCAGCGGTCGTGCTCCTCGGAGGCCGCAAGTCGCTCACTGGTGGCTGGAGGAATACCTTACCGGTGCTGCTCGTCGTCGTGCCGGTGGTTGGCGTCACCGCTTATGCTGCCTGGAAGGCGGTGTACGAAGTACGCTATGTCCTGGTAGCACTGCCCGGCGTGGCGATGCTCGGTGGCCTGGGCATCCTCGAATGTGCCAGGTTGGGGAGCGTCGGCGTCGGTCGATTACTGCCGCACCGCCGCACGACGATCCTGCCGGCGCTGATCGTGGCCGGCGCCGTCGTTGCGGCCACTGGCGCCGCCGACCTCCGCTATTACGTCGCACCGCTTCATCCGCACGATGACTACCGTGGGCTCGCCGCAGCGATCACGCGCCAGGGCCAATCGGGCGACGCTGTCCTGCTCTACCCTCCTGGCCAGAACAACGTGTTTGGGTACTACTATCGCGGCCCCGACCCGGTCGTCGGTCTGCCGGTGCAGCGGCCGCCCGATGCCGCCGACGTGACGACGCAGTTGGCGTCGCTGTTCCGCTCGCACCCCAGGGTCTGGGTAGTGGAATATGGCGCGTCCGAGGCCGATCCTGCCGGTATTGTGAGTGCCTGGCTGGGGCAGCACGCCTTCCTGGCCGAACACCAGTGGTTCGGCAGTCCGCAACTGTTGCTGTACGTCGCCCAGACAGGGCTGGGCGTCACCGTCCCGTCCGCTACCCACTTCTCGAACAGCGCGGAGTTGCAGTCGTTCAGTGTGGCTCCGAGCAAGGTCGCGCCCGGCGGCACCGTGGAGATCACGCTGAACTGGCGAGCTCAGACGGCAATCGCTGCATCTTACACGGTCTTTACCCACCTGCTGGACCCCGCGAACCACGTTGTCGCTCAGCACGATGGCCTGCCGGCTGGCGGCACGCGGCCTACCAGCGGCTGGAAGCCCGGCGACGTGGTGCGCGATATGCACGCCATCGTGCTGCCGGCCAACCTGACGCCCGGCGCGTACACCATCGAAGTCGGCATGTACCTGCCCAATGGCGGCGCGCGAGCGCAGATCATTGATGCTCGCGGTGCAGTCTCCGGCGACCGCGTCGTGCTCGGTTCCGTCGTCGTTGCAAAGCCCGTCAGCCGGTGAGGCCGTTGCTCATCCTGCCCGCCAAAGATGAAGGCGCAAATTTGCCGCCGTTGCTGGAGGCCATCGACCGCGTCCGTTCCCACAATTGTTCCGACCTCGCCGTGCTGGTCGTCGATGACGGCAGCAGCGATGACACCGCTGCCGTCGTGACGTCGCTGGCGGCGCGCTATCCGTACCTCGCGCTGATCCAACACCCACAGAACCTCGGCCTCGGCGCGGCTGTCCGCACCGGGCTCCAGCACGCGCAAACCCACGGCTACGACGCGGCCGCCCTGATGGACGCCGACCTCTCCCAGGATCCCAGCGACTTACCCCGTCTGTTTGCCGGAGTGACGGCCGGCGCCGACCTGGTCATCGGATCGCGTTACGTTCCGGGCGGTGGCATGGAAGGTGTGCCTGCCTGGCGGAGGGCTATCAGCATCGCCGGCAACGCACTGGGGCGTCGCGTCCTCAGTGTGCCGATTCGCGATATGACCTCCGGCTACCGCGTGTTTCGTGTGGCGACCCTGGAAACCTTCGCTTTGGAGGAAAGCGGCTACGGCATCCAGTTGGAAGCCGTCGTCAAAGCGCGTCTGGCCGGGCTCCGCCTGACCGAAGTGCCGATCATGCTCCGCGTTCGTCGCCACGGCAGTTCTAAACTGCTGTACAACACTGCCTTCTGGCGACGGTACGTAGACCTCTTCTTTCGCGCCTGGGGATGGACAAGAGCCGGCAGGGGTTGAGTTGGACAGCAAAGGCTAGGCCCAGTCCGGCCAGTTCAGCGTGAGACCATATACGCCCAACGCCAGCACTCGGCGCAGTGTCTCCTTATCGGCGATGCCCCAGGTTCGCACGTCCATCCCGGCACGCCGCACTGCCGCCATGGCTTCCGGCGTCAGATTACTGTTGTGAATCGATATCTGGGCGATGCCGATTGAACGGCAGAGCGTGAGGGTATCATCGGCCAGTTCTCGTGTCAGGAAAGCCAGGCTCGCCTCGGGGCTGGCGGTGCGTAGCCGCTGCAGGCTGTCGAACTGGAAGGACGTGAACTGCACGCGGTCGTGCAGCCGGCGGGAGGTGATCATGGCAGCCAGAGCCGGTTCGACGCCTGCGGCTTTGATCTCCAGCCAGAAGTGGGTGCGGTCGGCGTAGCGATCCAGGAAGGCCGCGAGCGTCGGCACGCGCTGGCCGGCGAAGCTGGAGGAAAAGTGGCTGCCGGCGTCGAGTTGCTGGAGACCTGCCAGCGTCATGCCGGCAACTTCGCCACTGCCGTTGGTGGTGCGGTCGACTGTGGCGTCGTGCAGCAGCACCAGGACGCCGTCGCTGGTCGCCCTGATGTCCGTCTCGATGCCGTCGATGGGCATTTCTAGCGCCCGGTCGAAGGCAGCAAAGGTGTTTTCAGGCGCGTAGCCGGAGGCGCCGCGGTGGGCGTAGATCAGGGTCACGATCATCATTCCTTTCAGCAAGCCGGCGTGATTTCGCGCGCGCCATCCTGGAGATTATCATTATGCGGACATTCATGCCGCCAGCAAGAAGGAATGAGGGTGTTGTGCGTTTAGTCGGGAAGATCGCGCTTGTGACAGGCGCCGCCCGCGGCATCGGCCGCGGTATCGCCGAGAAGTTGGGGGCCGAGGGCGCTGATCTCGCAATAGTCGATTTGCATGCAGACGCCATGCTTGATACAGCGCGGGTGGTGGCGGCTTCTGGGCGGCGCGTCCTGACGCTGGGGGCTGATGTTGGGGACCGTGTACAGGCCGACAGTGTCGTGGCAAGGGCCATTGTGTACTTCGGACAGCTCGACATCCTGGTGAACTGCGCCGGCATCAACCGCGACGCTATCCTGCACCGGATGACCGACGAGCAATGGGACGACGTGATCCGCGTTGACCTTTCCGCTGTCTTCTACCTCACGCGCGCCGCCGCACTCCACATGCGCCAGCGCGGGAGCGGACGCATCATCAACATCTCGTCGGCCTCCTGGCAGGGCAACGTCGGACAGGCCAACTACGCGGCGGCCAAGGCCGGGGTGATCGGGCTGACGAAGACCGCCGCGCGGGAGCTGGCGCCGAAAGGGGTGACGGCTAATGCCATCTGCCCCGGCTTTATCGAGACGGAGATGACGCGCGCCGTATCACCGGAGGCCTGGGAGCGCATCGCCAGTCGCATTCCTATGGGTCGGGTCGGCAAACCAGAGGATGTCGGCAACGTGGTGGCCTTCCTGGCGTCGGACGAGGCCAGCTACGTCACCGGCGAGGTTATCAACGTGGGCGGCGGCCTGGTCCTGTGAGACGGTCGCCGCAGGTACTCTCGGCCTCGGACGCCGCGGGGCTGATTATCGACGGCCAAACAGTGGCCAGCACCGGCTTCAGCATGACCGGTGTTGCGGAGGCGCTCTATCGCGCGATTGAGGCGCGCTTCCTCCGCGACGGGCACCCCCGCGACCTGACGCTCGTCCACTCTGCCGGGCAGTCGGACCGCGTCAACGGCATGCAGCGTTGGGCGAAGCCGGGACTGTTGGCACGCATTATCGGCTCGCATTGGGGCATGGCGCCGAAAATGGCGGAGTTGATCGCTGCTAATGGCCTGGCCTGTCACTGCCTGCCCCAGGGACAGTTGACGCACCTCTACCGCGCCATCGCCGGCGGCCAGCCAGGGCTGGTGTCCACGATCGGCTTGCACACGTTCGTCGATCCCCGCCGTCAGGGCGGGCGTGTTAACGCGCGGGCGATGGCTGAGCAGTCGCTGGTGGAGTTGATCACACTCGGCGGCCAGGAAGCGCTTTGGTACAAGTCGTTCCCGATCCACGTCGCCATCGTGCGCGGCACGACCGCCGACACCGCCGGCAATGTCATGGCCGAGGAAGAACCCTTGCGGCTAGAACTGCTGACGCTGGCACAGGCTGCCAAGAACTCAGGGGGCATCGTCATTTGCCAGGTGAAGCGCCTGGTCGAGCCGGGCGCGTTGCCGCCCTTGCACGTCGCCCTGCCGGGGATGCTGGTGGATGTGCTCGTCGTCGCTGAGCAGCCGGACGAGACGCACCGCCAGACGTCGTCCTGGGCTTTCCACTCGCCCTTGATTGCCGCAGGTGGGGGGCGGGAAGTTCCTGTTTTGACAGCAAGCAGCAGTCACGACCTGGCCCTGGACGTACGCATGCTCATCGGGCGGCGGGCGGCGTTGGAGCTCTTCCCAGGGGCACTGGTCAATCTCGGCACCGGCATCCCCGGCGACGCCGTGGGTCCGGTGGCCGCCGAGGCCGGCGTTGCAGCGCAGATCACCCTCAGCATCGAGTCGGGCACTGCCGGAGGCGTCCCGGCGGGCGGTGGGGACTTTGGCGTGGCGCAGTACCCGGACGCCATCATCGGCCACGCTGAGCAGTTCGACTATTACAACGGTGGCGCCGTCGACCTTTGCTATATGGGTGCGGGCGAAATTGACAACGCCGGCAATGTCAATGTCAGCAAGCTCGGTGGGCGAATGACGGGCTGTGGCGGCTTCATCGACATTACCCAACCGGCGCGCAAGGTCGTCTTCTGCGCCACGTTTTCTTCCGGTGGTCTACGTGTTGCCAGCGGCGATGGCGCCTTGCGCATCCTGCAGGAAGGGCGCTACCCCAAGTTCGTGCGCGAGGTGGCGCAGACCACCTTCTCCGCCGAGGAAGCCTTGCGCCGTCGACAGCCGGTTCTCTTCGTCACCGAGCGAGCGGTATTTGAACTGACGGAAGCTGGGCTGCGCCTGGTCGAAGTCGCGCCCGGCATCGACGTGCAGCGCGACGTGCTGGACAAATTGCCATTCACGCCGTTGGTGGCCGACCCTTTGCCGACGATGGATGCGGCGATCTTCCGGGCAGGGCCGCTGCGACCGCTACAGTCGCGGTTCGAGTGACTCTGAAGGAGGTGGTTCTGCCTCTAGTTCGGACAGTAACGTCTCAGTAACTCAAGTCGCGCAGCCGCAGCCCAGGAAGTCGGCATCGCGGGTCCAGATGCCCGCCTCCAATATGAGCGCGGCGGCGACCGTGGGCCAGTCGTCTGGATCACGAGGGATTCGCTTCAGTGCCTTACCTTCCAGGGCTTTATACCGTTCTGCCGGCACGACAGCGATGCGGTTATGGATGAGACGTAGGGCGCGATTGAGCAACTCGTCGCCAGCCGCCTGAGAAACGCGACCGTTCCGAACCAGCAATGAGACTCTCCGGCGCAACTCGTGACGCGCTTCACCTCATGCTCGTTCAGCGATTGACAACTCGAGCCGGACGTTTCCGACCAACTCTTGACCACGGAATCGAAGTAATTCTGCCACCAGAATGTTGGCGTCAACGACCAGCGGCATCGTACCCGTTCACGGGGGGCAAGGGAACAGAGAAGGGATAGGCTGGCCGGCGTGCTGTGCGGAGCAGACGGCGGTGAGGTAG
>DAIMXP010000083.1:0-31294 GCA_036734945.1 Chloroflexota bacterium | reverse complement strand
CTATCTGCCGCCGCACCCAAACAACCTAACGGCGCGATAATCTGTGGCGCACTTGTCTTACAGGCAGACTACCTGAAGGCCATTCTCACCGGCAAAAACCTGCCGGCGGATCTCGCTCACGAGGCGGCGCACAGCCCCTTCTTGGGCCAGTACACACTGGGTGCGCCGCACTGGGTGCGGGATTCCAGCGTGCTCCCGGCGACAGACCTGACCGACGCCTTTACCCCGGAGTGAAGGGAGGGGGTTTGCGAGGCGGATCGGAACCGACCAGAATGTGACGCTCGGCGCAGTTGTTGGGCGATGGGCAGGAGGGGGGAACGCACAGTGGATCGGCACTGACCAGATGGTCTGGTCGGTCAGAAGCAGGAAGGAGCGCGCGATGGATCTGGGGACGGGTGATCGGCTGGCGATGCCCACCGCCGGGGCCGACGACGGCGGGCAGGCGCGTCCGCTGCCGCCGTTGGCGGTGAGCGGGTTGGTGCCGACGAAGGCGGCCCTGGTGCGGGCACTGCGGGTCTCTTTCGGGGCCAGTGTTGGCATCGGCACGACCATCCCGGCCTCGGCGCTCAATGCCGGCGGCCGCTACTACGCCAACTGGACACAAGAAAGGAACCACCATGCCGATCACTTCCTGGACGGACGATCCAGCAACTAGTAGCACGCATATTCGAACCGTTCACATCAACGAACTGCGCACCGCCGTGAACAACGACCGCTCCCTCAGTCGGTTGCCGGCGTATGCCTGGACGGACAACCCGATCGGCGCCGGCACGCACATCCGCGCGGTACATTTCATCGAGCTGCGCTACGCGATCCAGGATCTCTGGAATAGCAAAAATATGGGACCGCTTTTCGATTGGAGTGTTGGGAGCCCGCCCTCCAGCAGCCGGCAGATTAGTGCCCGCGACATCAACGACCTGCGCCACTGGGTGAACGATTTCGAGACCTCGCTCAATGGCATCACCTTCCGGCCCTTCGAACCGCCCAAGGCGGTGCAGGGCATCGTCTCCTTCTCCTACGACCCCAACTCGACTGGCAGCGTCGACGCGACGTGGTGCAATGACTTGAAGACGCTCCGCGGGCCAGGGGCGTCCCTGCTGGTACGCACGAAGATCGTCGCCAACCAGACTACCAACGCGCTGGGCAGTCCCGGCTATCCCGAGTACATCGGCGGCATCCAAACGTGGGTGCAGCAAGGATTCGGTGTGGGCGGCGTCCTGCCCTACGAGTTCGACTACGTTACCGGCGGCTCCTGCCCCAACGCCGCGCTCGGCAAGAACGGCGATCTGTTGCTCAACGACTACATCGACGACTACCGGTTCCGCGCGCAGGACTTCGTCACCGCGCTCGCACCAAAGGGCCTGACAACCTACTGGGTCTGGAACGAGCCGAATCTGGACGGCAACATCGCCCAGGGCGTCAACTGTCCCCCCGGTAACGGCTACCAGGCCGCGTCCCTCTCCCCGCAGAACTTCGGAGCGCTGCTCGTCAAGGGGGCGCAGGCCATCCAGGCCGGCGCCAACGCCAGCGGCACGCCGGTCACCATCTACGCCGGAGGGCTGAGCATCCAACCCGAGGAAGACCTCAGCATCATTACGTCCTACCTGGACGCGATGTATGTCTACCTTCAGGGAAAGGTGACCGGCTACCCGTGGACCGGGCTGAGCGTCAACATTGAAGGGGCACAGACCATGGCACGGGCGTCCGCAGTCTACAATGCCATTCATGGAGTGATGACGGCGCACAACGACCTTGGATCATTGACGGTCGGGGAATGGGGCATCGGTAATGCGGACCTGGGTACGACGGCGCTGCAGGACGCCATGCGCTGCACCTACTACGCCATCAGCCAGACCTTTACGCTGATGTACTACTTCCAGCACCCAAGACTGGTCCCCGACTTGAGTCGGAAAGACTACGGCGCGATTACCTGGACGCAAACGCCCACAGTCTTCATCAAGCTGGGCCAACTGACGGCCTACGGTCCACTGCAAAGTCTCTACCAGAACTCCGCATACATTCAGGGCACGTGCTCGTAGGCGCGCTGGTATGCGCGCGGGTGCCGGCGTCCTGCGCTCCGGCAGGCTGTTGACGGCCGACCAGGTAAGATGAGGCAGGATACGCCAAGCCGCGTATCGTTGATGCGAAGGAGGCGGTCGTGGGATCGCTCTGGCGCCGACCGCTCCTTGCGGCGCTGTTGGCGACGTTACCCATCATCGTCTCGAGTATCGCACCAGCGGCAGCAACGGCTGCCGAACAACCAGTCACAATAGTGGGCACGCTGACGGTTGGGAGTGCCCCGAGCGCTATTGCCATTGATCCCTCGACGCATACCGTCTTCGTCACCAACCAGGACAGCAACTCCGTCTCGATCATTGACGAGACCACGCAACGTGTCGTGGCCTCGATCCCCGTTGGGAAGCGACCCGTTGCCGTTACGGTCGATACCTCCACGCATCTGGTGTACGCGGCCGACGCCCAGAGCAACGCCCTCTCTATACTGGACGGCGTAAAGCATCAGGTCGTGGCGACAGTTGCCGTCGGCTACCTACCTGGCGCCATCGCCGTCGATTCGTCGGAGCACCGGCTCTATGTCGCCGACCAGAGCACGGATCCCCGATGCGCCTCTGGCTGCTATGACGACATCCGGGTACTCGACGCGCTCACCTTTCAAGTGCAGACTGTGAGCCGGAACCTGAACACCTGGATCTATACGATGGTGATGGATCCAGCTAGCCACAATCTCGTCTACACCTTCGATGGAAAGTACGAAGACGGAGGGGTGGCGGTGCTAGATTCGGCACTGCGCGCCGTTACGGGGGGGACCCTTCGCTATACAGTCGGCGGGGTGGCGGTCGACCCTGCCACGCAGCAGCTCTTCGTGGGACGCCTCATGACCGACCTCGTGGCGCTAGAGCGAACACCAGGCCAGTATATGCCGTTCCACGAGACCACCGTAAAGGTGGGCGTCGGCATCCACCATCTGGCGCTCGACCCTACCACCGAAACGCTCTATGTCGCCAACGCCAGCAGCCACACGGTCTCGGTTGTCGACGTCAGCACCGGCCAGGTTATCGCCACGGTGGCCGTGGGCTCGCCCAGTACGGTCTATTTCTCTCCCGACGGCCCTGGCCCCGGCGCGATTGCCGTTGATCCGGTGACGCACCAGGTCTACGTCGCCGACATGGGCGGGCACACCGTGACGGTCCTGCAGGGCGTGACGACGGCCGTGCCGAACGCCCCGGCGATGCCGGATACCGGCGCCGGCGGTGGTCGCTGGTTGCAGCAGCCAGTACAAGCCCCAACAACCACCACTTCATCTCCGTGCGCTGGCAGCGCGGCATCATGCTGTACCATGCCAGCATCGGCCTGACCCAGGGCATCTTGCTGGCCGACTCCCTCAAGGCGATCATCACCGGCCCGGGTGCCCTTGGGGCGCTGCCCACCGACGTGAGTCAGGAAGCGCAGGGCAGCCCCTTATTCCACCAGAACGAACCCAGCCGGCCCAACTGGGTGCCTTACCAGAGCTTGCTGTCCAACGCCAACTTCACCAACGCCTTCGCGCCGGAGTGAGTGTATCGTGGCTGCGCCTGCCCCTGCCCCACCGGATGGAGTTGGCGCATCCGGTCAACAATCGGGAGAATACACCCTGCCATTAGTGTCGGCGATTTTTGACGTATGCGGCAATTTGCCGTATTCTGCCTCCAGGCAAAGGAAAAGGGCGGGATTATGGGTGCGGCAACACCGCCGAGGTTAGAACGCCTTGAGGCACGCATAAGTCCAGAACAAAAGGCGCTCATGCAAAGAGCGGCGAACCTTGAGGGCGATACGCTCACGCACTTCGTGGTCAGCAGCGCCTTGCACGCCGCCGAGGAGAGAATCCGCCAGCACACGGTGCTCGTCTTGACGCCTCTCGAGAGCCGCCAATTCGTCGAAGCGCTCCTCGATCCGCCTGCCCCCAACGCCGCGCTGCGCGCAGCCGCCGTACACTACGAGCAGGTGATGGCAGAGCGGTGATGCCGCCGGCGATTGAGCCGCTCGGTCAGCAGCACGACCGGGCAGCCTTTGCTTGTGGTGCGGCTCCACTCGACCGCTATCTCCAGCAGCAAGCAGGGCAAGACCTGCGCAACAAAGTCTCAGCGGTCTTCGTCCTCTGCCTCCCCGGCTCGACTGCGGTCCTTGGCTACTACACGCTCTCCGCTTCCGTGATCGCCCCGAGCGATCTGGAACCGGTCCTGCAAAAGCGACTCCCGCGCTACGCGGCGCTGCCGGCGGTGCTCCTCGGCAGGTTGGCCGTCGATCAGCGCCAGCAAGGCCGCGGCTACGGCAAGGTGCTGCTCATTGATGCCTTGCAGCGCAGCCTCCGAATCCAGTCACAAGTTGGCGCGGTCGCAGTCACCGTCGATGCGAAGGATGACGCAGCCCGTTCGTTCTACGAGCGCTACGGCTTCACACGCTTCGTCCACCACGAGTACCAGCTCTACCTGCCGATGAAGACCGTCGAACAGTTGTTCCCGGCCGGCGAGGCGTGATCCCGCCTAATAGTGCGCCTCGGTCATGCCGGTGAGCTTCGTCTCCAGGAAGCGCTTGCCCAGCAGGAAGCCTTCTTCGCGGCCCACCGAATTGTCTTCGTGCTCGATCGACACCGGGCCGTCGTAGTGGATAGAGCGTAAGCGACCGAGGAACGGTCCCCAGGCGATGTCGCCGGTGCCGGGGATGGTGTAACGCCACCAGCCCCGACCGAGCCAACCGACCAGGCGTCGTCGGCCTTCCAGCATCTCGCAGTCCTTGGCGTGGACGTAGAAGATGCGCTGCGCGTAGCGGTTGACGCCCTCCAGGTAGTCCACGCCCTGCCAGATCAGGTGCGACGGGTCGTAGTTGAGCCCGAAGTTGGCGTTCGGCACCGCCTCGAACATGGCGTCAAAGGTGTCGAAGCCTTGCAGGTTAGTGGCATACCAGTTTTCCAGGGCGATGTTGATGCCCTTGCCGGCGGCGTATTCGGCCAAGGGTCCGTAGACATCCGCCGCATCCTCGCGGATCGTCTTCAGCTTGTCTTTGCCCGGCAGCGCCATACCGCCGATCGTGCAGACAACGCCCAGCCCCAGCGCCTGGGCAGCGTCGATGGTGCTCTTGAGGTAGTCGTTGATCGTCTTGCGACGCTCCAGGTCTGGTTCCAACTGGTTGGCGTAAAAGGAGAGGGTGGTAATGGCGGTACCGGCTTCCTGGCAGGCAGCCTTCAACTCGTCTAGCGCCTTACCCTCCAGCAAGGCTCGCACATCACAGTGCTGGCTGCCCGGACCTACCGCCACTTCCAGCGAACCGATGCCGTTCTCTCCGGCCCAGCGAACCACATCCAACAACGGCTCGCGCCGGAAAGGCGCCGTCAGAATACCAACTTGCATGCTGCTCTTCTTTCTCTAAATCTTGCTTTATCGTCACCGCCGCGCCTAGCGCGCCACGCGTTCCCAGCGCCTGCTGTTGGCGGCGCGCTCCACAGCGTCCAGCACTTGCTGCACGCGCAAACCATCCACGAAATCGGGATGGACCACCGTCTTGCCGGCGATCGCCTGCAAGAGGTCGCGCACTTCGTGGGTGAAGGTGTGTTCCCAGCCGATGATGTGACCGGCGGGCCACCAGGCCGCCATATACGGGTGGGCGCCATCGGTGATCATGAGGTCGCGGAAACCCTGCTCCGTCGAGGGCTGGCTGAGATCGAGAAACTCCAGTTCGTTCAGCCGCTCCAGGTTGAAGCGGATGCTGCCCAGACTGCCGTTGATCTCGAAGGTATTGCTGTTCTTGTTGCCGCCGGCGAAGCGCGAAACCTCGAAGGTACCCATGGCCCCGTTGGTGAAGCGCGTGACGAAGGCGGCGGCGTCCTCGACCGTCACCAGGCCCTTGCCCGCGCCGCCGCTGGCGCCCAGGCCGGCATCGCTGGATTCCAGCACCGGACGTTCTTTGATGAAGGTCTCGGCCATACCCGTAACCTCGTCGAACTCGCCGACGAGATAGCGGGCCAGGTCGATGATGTGCGCGCCGAGGTCGCCCATGGGGCCGGAGCCGGCGGCATTCTTGTCCAACCGCCAGACCAACGGGAAGTTGGGGTCCATGATCCAGTCCTGCAGGTAACGCGCCCGGAAGTGGTAGATGCGACCGATGCGCCCTTCGTCGATGAGCTGGCGGGCGTAGGCGATGGCCGGCACGCGGCGACAGTTGAAGGCCACCATATTGCGCACGCCGGCCTTCTGCACCGCCTCCACCATGCGCTCGGCCTCGGCCACGGTGTTGGCCAGCGGCTTCTCGCAGAAGACGTGCTTGCCGGCCTGCGCCGCAGCGATGGCGATCTCGGCGTGGGAATCGCCCGGCGTGACGATGTCGACCAGGTCAATATCCGGCCGCCGGACCACCTCTTTCCAATCGGTCGCCACATTTTGCCAGCCCATCTGGCGCGCCGCCTGCTCCACCCCCACCCGATCACGCCCGCATAACGTGTTCATCACGGGTACGGCACCCAGGTCGGGGAAGAAGTGCGCCACCTGCCGGTAGGCGTTGCTGTGCGATTTGCCCATGAACTTGTAGCCAATGAGCGCGACTTGCAATTGCTCTGCCACGGTGCTTGCCTCCATGCAGCCCAATGTGCCCAGCCCCAACGCCGGGCTACCAGCCGAAACCGGCACTAGTATACGCAAGGAGAGACTGCAGATCAAGGTGCGCGAGCGTCCGAGCGTCCGCCGACACGGCGTGTCGCCCGCCTACTCTAGTCCCGGGATAACCTCAATCACCATGCGGCCCGCTCGGATGTCGATTGACTTGACAACGTCGGAAATTGCCGGCACCAGCACCTCCTTGCCGGCGTGGTTAACGACGTAGATGTCGTTGGCCGGGCGGCTCAGCACCTCGCGTACGTCGCCGTAGCGGTCGCCGACCACCGTCCAGACCTCCAGACCGACGATCTGGTGGATATAGAAGCGACCCTCCGGCAGCGGTGCGGCGTCGGCTATGGCGATGAACAGTTCCTGGCCGCGCAAGGCCTCGGCGGCCTCGGCAGTATCCACCATGGCCAGCTTCAGCAGCACCTCTCGGACGTGGCGGCGCACGCCTTGCACCGTCACCGCCCGGTGCTCCGGTCCCAGGAAGAGTGGCCGGTCCGGCAGGCGCTCGGGGAACTCCGTGTCGAGCATCACGCGCAGTTCCCCGGCCACGCCGAAAGGCGCGGTAACCCGGCCCACGTAGAGCCAGCCAGGCGTTGTAGTAGGCATGCTAGCGATGCTTCCGGCGGATGATCCGGTCGGGCGACGTATGGCAGACGACAAGCACGGGATGGACCTGGCGTACAGCCATGACTGGATCTATGAGACGATTTCCAGGCCGACGCGCTTGCGCTCTTTCGCCGCCGCCACTTTGAGCAGGGTCCGCATCGCCTTGGCGACCCGGCCATCCTTGCCAATGATCTTGCCCATGTCGTCGGGCGCGACGCGCAGTTCAAACGTAACCGTCACGGCGCTCTCGATGGTAGTGATAGTGACGGCCTCCGGCTGCTCCACAAGGCCCCGCGCCATGTACTCCACCAGCGCCAGCATCGTTGAATCCTCGGCGGGCCCGGCCTCCGGCTGCTCCTCAGCTTCGCTGTCCACCGTGCTCAGCCCCCCGTGGCCGGCGTGGCGGTAGGCGCCGCCTCACCGTGCGCCGCTGACCAGGGACCTTCGATCAGCTTGTGACGCACTCCCTGGCGCGACAGCAGGCGAGCCACGGCCTCGGTCGGCTGGGCGCCCTTGTTCAACCAATCCAGCGCTCGCTCAGACTTGACATTGACGGTGGCCGGGTTGGTCAAGGGATCGTAAAAGCCGATCACTTCCACGCTGCGGCCATCGCGCGGCTTGTGCGCGTCGGCCACCACGATGCGGTAGAAGGGGCGCTTGTGGGCGCCCAGGCGCGTCAATCGAATCTTCAGCACGTACGAAATCCCTCAATACTCCGGCCCTACACCACCCAGGCACGCCGGAAGGCCACAACAGTCGTCAGGTCTATGGCCTTAGTATACGTGTGCCGGGCGCAATTTGGTGTTGTCGCAACTGCGAGCCCAGGGGGCACCCTCGACCCAAAGACAGGACTGCGGTCCTGGAGAGGCCTTCGGCACAGCAGTGGCCTCTTTGGGTCGGGGGCGCCCACGAAGTGGGCCCGCAGTTGCGACAATGGTCCCTCCCCGCCATCGCAGCGGTTGCCTCGCCTAACTGAACCGCGCTGACTTTAGGCCGAGTATGCCGGTCAGGTCGCACAGCACTTGCTGGGCGTCTGCCACGGCAGTGCCGGCAGCCGCCGCCTGGATGGCGCGGGCCAGGTCCAGCAAACGCTGGATTGCCGCTGGGGTGTTGAGGTCATCATCGAAGGCATCGAGCGCTTGCTGGCGGAGGGCTGGGAGCTCCGGCAGCGGTGTCGAGCCGTTGGGACGGGGCAACAACGCCTGGGCGAAGATACGGTCCCACTCCTGCATCGCCGGCAGGTCGGCCGCCTCCCAGTTCCATGCCTCCCGATAGTGGTGGTTGGCCAGCGCCAGGCGGATGGCGTTGGGTGCATGCTCCTGCAGCAGGTTGCGCGCCAGCACCAGGTTGCCGAGCGACTTCGACATCTTCTCGCCGGCGAGGCGCACCATGCCGGCATGCAACCAGAAACGGACGAACGGCTTTATCCCGGTGTAGCGTTCGCTCTGTACCCGCTCACAGGCGTGGTGGGGAAACACCAGATCGTCGCCGCCGCCGTGAATATCCACGGTCGGCCCCAGGTAGCGGTAGCTCATGGCGCTACACTCGATGTGCCAGCCCGGCCGGCCCGGACCCCATGGGCTCTCCCACCAGGGCTCGCCCGGGGCCGAGGGCTGCCAGAGCACGAAATCCAGGGGGTCGCGCTTGTTTGGATCGCCAGGGGTGTTGCCGCGCTCGTTGGCGACCTCCAGCATGGCGGCATAGTCCGGGAGGTCCGATGGCGGACCGAACTCGGCATCGGCGCGCACGTCGTAATAGACGCTGCCGTTGGCGGCGTAGGCTCGTCCGCGCTGGACCAGCGTGCCGACCATCGTCAGGATGCCGCCGATTTGCTCGCTCGCTCGCGGGAAATGGTCGGGCATGGCGAGGTTGAGGGCCTGCATGTCGGCCACGAGTTGCCCAACCTGGTCGTCGGCCAGGGCATCCCAGGTAGTGCCCAGCTCCTGCGCCTTGCGCATCATGTCATCGTCGACATCGGTGACGTTCTGGACGTAGGTCACGCTGTTGCCGAGAAAGCGCAAGTAGCGAATCAGCACGTCGAAGGATGCGAAGGTGAAGAGGTGACCGACGTGCGTGGTGTCATAGGGCGTGACCCCACAGACGTACACACCGACCCGCCCGTCGACGGCCTCAAATCGCCGCCGCTCGCCGGTATCCGTACTGGTTAGTTCCATTAAATGCTATCCACCAGGCCAATCTGTTGCCGGCGGGACCGCGCGCCGCGGCGCCCGCTCAGTGCTCTCCAACGGCGTCAGTATACACCCGCTTGATCTCGCGCCGCCTCCCCGCCCGCATGCCACACTGGTACAATGCGCCCCAGACGCCCCGCCCTTGATGTCGTGGAAGGAAGCCCGCCCGATGCCTGGTGTACTGAGTGGTGTGGTCACACTCCGTAGCGAGATGGTGTTCGAAGCAACAAGCGGCAGCGGCCATACCATACTGCTCGACAGTGCGACGGACCACGGCGGCGCCGACGCCGGCACGCGGCCGATGGAGTTGCTGTTGCTGGGCCTGGGCGGCTGCACCGGCATGGATGTCATCAGCCTGCTGCGAAAGATGCGCCAGGACGTCGCTACCTATCAGGTCGAATTGCAGGCCCAGCGGGCCGAGGAGCATCCGCGCATCATGCGGGAGATCACGGTGACACACGTCATCCATGGTCGTAACCTCGACCACAAGCTGGTGCAGCGAGCCATCGAACTCTCCGCCACCCGCTACTGTCCCGCCTCCGCCATGCTCTCGCAGGCCGCCCTGATCCACCATCGCTGCCGGCTTGTCGACACCGTAACGGGTGAGACGAGCGAGCACGCGGTGGTCGATACGCCGCTTGGTGGGTAGGGGACCTCACCCGGCGCTGACCTCACCCGCTCGCTGACCTCACCGGCGTCAACGCCGGCTCTCCCCTTAGCACCGCGATGATGTTCTCGGCGGCCAGTGTCGCCATGCGGGTGCGCGTGGCGACACTGGCGCTGGCGATGTGGGGCACTACCAGGCAGTTATCGAGCTGGACGAGCGGGTGCTCCGCCGACAGTGGTTCTGGTTCGGTCACGTCCAGGGCCGCCCCGGCGATGCTGCCGGTGGTGAGCGCCGTGTACAAGGCCTGCTGGTCCAGCACGCCGCCGCGGGAGGTGTTCACCAGGAAGGCGGTCGGCTTCATCAGGTGTAACTGCCGATGGGAGATCAGATGGCGCGTGGCGGTGGTAAAGGGCACATGGAGCGATACGACATCGCTGGTTCGGAGCAGGTCATCGAACGTCAGGCGCTGCATGGCGTAGCGCGCCTCATCTTCAGCATGCGCGTTGCGGGAATGGTAGACCAGGCGCATGCCGATGCCGTGCGCACGGCGGGCCACAGCGGCGGCGATGCGGCCATAGCCAACCAGGCCGAGCGTGGCCCCCTCCAGATCGCGCCCGAGCAGCAGCAGTGGGTCCCAGGTGGTCCACTGGCCCCGCTCCACCCAGCGCATCGCCTCCTTGAGACGGCGCGCCGCCGCCAGGATGAGTACGAAGGCGAACTCGGCACTGGTCTCTGTCAGCACACCGGGCGTGTTCGTTACCAGTACACCACGCTCCGTGGCGGCCGCCACGTCGATGTTGTCATAGCCGACTGCCATATTCGCCACGATTTTGAGTTGGGGCGCCGCGTCCAGCAGTTCCGCATCGACGCGCTCGGTCAACAGCGCCAATAGCCCCTCGGCGTTGGCAACGTCAACAAGCAGCCGATCCCGCGGGATCGGCTCGCTGGAATCCCAGTGTGTCACCGCACATTGTTCACGCAACATCGCCAGTGCCTCCGGCGCGATGCGCCGGGTGACCAGGACGCGAAACTGCTCGCTCATCGCTTCCCTACCTCCTCCGCGTGCAGCCCCCAGCGGGCGAGCGTCTCCTGCCAGGCGCGGTCGGTTGCCAGCATGAGGTCGGCCCAATCAGCGTCGTTGTGGATCACGACATCAGCGAGCGCTGCCTTTGGCTCCGCTGGCGGCTGAGCGGCGACTCGCCAGGTGGCGTCCTGCTGCGAGAGATGGCGGGTCCGCACCAGCCGTGCCACCTGCTGCTCCGGCGGGCAGAGCACCAGCCAGAGGACATCCAGGTCTCGATATGTGCCAGCTTCGACTAAGGCCACCGCCTCAATCACGGCGACCTCGCCACGCCGCAACAACCGCACCTGCAGCAGCAGTTCGGCATGGACGTGGGGGTGAACAGCGGTATTGAGGCGTAGCAAGGCGGCAGCATCGTTGAAGACGATAGCACGCAGCCGCGGACGATCAATCGTGCCGTCCGCGGCCAGGATGCCGCGACCAAATGTCTGCACCACTGCCTGCCAGGCCGGCAACTCCGGCTGCATTACGGCATGGGCGACCACATCGGCGTCGATCAGCCGTGCGCCGTGCTCGGCCAGGCGGCGCGCCACGCTGCTCTTGCCACAGGCAATATTGCCGGTCAGCCCGATGGTGTGCCCCTGTAACGCTGTTCGCATAGCGAGAGTAGACCATGTGGCGCTACCGCTGGTCTACACCAAAGCCAAAGTGGCCTGAGCACGCTTGTCCAACGGTCATAGACTCTGGTCAGCGCGCTAGCGGCGCCTTATTCGGCGACGCCGAGGGCGTCCAGTTGCTCAGCAAGCTGGCTGAGGACGGCACTCGGGTTGCGCGACGCCGCGGCGTCGCGTGTCAGGTCCAGCCGCCATTCGGCGTGCCCGCTGCTGGTGATGGCGGTCGCGTAGCCGAGCTTGGCTGCTTCCCAGGGGATCGTCGAGAGCGCGGGGGCGTGGTCGGTCAACACCTCCAGCGTCTCCTCACCTTTCAGCTTCTTCAACTGCTCAACAGCCTTCATCATTGGGTAGGGGCAAATCTCGCCCCGGACATCCAGTACACGCGCCATGGTTGGGTTCCTTTCTGCCTATCCTGCCGCTGCAGTCAGGCAATACGCTTGATGATTTGCACGCCGCCGGCAGCGCCGGCCAGCAAGCTCAGGCCAAACACCCAGCCGTTGAGGCCGAGCGAGGGGATTGCAGAGAAAAAGGCTCCGATGGTGCAACCGGCGGCGATGCCGGCCCCATAGCCCATCAAAGCGCCGCCGCCGAGGGACTGCACGTAGCGAACTTTCTGACGCGGGAAACGCAGCTTGAACTCGGAGGCGAGCACCGCCGCAACGAAAGCGCCGAACACGAGACCGGCGTCGAGGGCAAAGTTGCCGGTGAGCCAGCTCGCGCCGTTACCGGCGACGAGGTTGCAGCCGGCCAGACTGGAGGCGCCGTCCAACGCACCCGCCCCCAGACCGAGCGCGCTGAAGCCCCGTTCCGCCCAGGTACCGAGTTCGCCCGTGACGCCGAGCGGGTGATCGTAGGTATAGGCAAAGATGTTCAGGATGGCGAGGGCCAGCGCGCCAGTCGTGATCGGCCAGCCGCTGACAAACCAACGGCGGTAGCTGCGGGTGATCTGGCCGCGCACCGTCGCCGGCTCAACCTCTGCCTTCCGGCGCATCGGTATTTGCGGTCCGCGTCCCGCCTCCCGCCAGAGCGTCAGCAGGTAGGCCACGGCGAGCAAAGCCACCGTTACCACGATGGCGCCAACATAGCCGAAGATGTTCGGCAGCCAGAAGACCGGAGCTGAAGCGATTTCGGTGTGGTACCACCAGTTCCAGGTATGGGCGGCGACTTCCAGACCGACCAGGATGCCGAGCAGACTGACCAGGGAGGCGACGTAGCCCTCGCCAATGCGATAGAGGGTGCCGGAGACGCAGCCACCGGCGATCACCATCCCCAGACCAAACGTGACGCCGCCCACCACCAGGTACCAGCCAATGGGAATGACGTGCGCCTGATCGGGGAGCGCGCCGGCTGTCGGGTCGGGCACCGCCTTGGTCATCAGCAGCGCGAAGCCGATCGTCGCCAGGCCCAGCGCCACCAGGATGGCGCGCATGGTGCGTCCGTCGCGCAGCAGGAATAGGTCGCGAAAGGCGGAAGCGAAGCACAGCCTGCTGCGCTGCAAAATGACGCCGAACACCAACCCGAAGGCCCAGAAGACGCCATAGGTGGGACTCGCCACGGCCATCATGACCAGCAGGGCCAGCGCCGCGAGAACCGCTCCGACCTTGAACAGGCCGACCAGCGGTAGCTGCCCACCAAAGGCCGCCCGTTGCGCTGTCGCAGGGGCATTGACACTCACCGTGATCCTCCATTCGGGCCGTTGGGGCGGCTCGACGATTGTTGACTTTGTCTCCGTACATAGTAGCGTAAGCTGGAATAGCCGTCAACGTGCTGGCGTCGTGACACCTACACCGCCCCGAATGGGTTCGTCAGCAACGTGGTACGGTACAGGCTTGCCATTTTTGGGGGTCGGGCTTGGACGAAGGTGGGGCGAGCGCATGCTGACGAGACGCGACGGCGCGGTGACAACGCCTGCCCAGGCGCCCTCGGTCCGGCGGCGCGTGCTGCTGTTGGCGGCGCCGGTCATCGGCGAGAACCTGTTGCAGACCATGATCGGCATCGTCGATACGCTCTTCGTTTCTCGGCTCGGCGCCAACGCCCTGGCAGGGGTTGGCACGTCGATCCAGGTCATGTTTCTGCTCATCTCCGTGCTCTCGGCGGTCGTCGTGGGCGGCTCCATCCTGGTCGCCCACGCCACCGGGGCCGGCCAGTTCGCTGAGGCGAGCCGGCTGGCACGCCAGGTCGTCGTCTGGGGCGTTGTGCTGGCCTTGCCGCTTTCGTTCCTGGGCTGGCGCTTTGCCGCTCCCTTCGTCGGGCTGTTCGGGGTCACGCCGGTAGTCGCGGCGATCGCCGCATCCTACCTGCGGGTCGTGCTGGGCACACTGGTCGTGCTGATGCTGGCGTTCGCTTGCTCCTCGGTCTTGCGCGGCGCCGGCGACACGCGCACTCCCCTCGTCTGCACGGCCATCGCCAACGTGGTCAACGCGGTCGCCGCCTGGGCGTTTATCTTCGGTCACCTGGGCTTCCCGGCGATGGGCCCGACGGGTAGCGCCTGGGCGGCGACGCTCGGGCGGACGGTCTCGGCCAGCCTGCTCCTTATTCTGCTCTTCCGCGGTCGCATGGGCATTCGTCTGCTCGGTCGGATCGGCTGGCGGCCGCACTGGACCTCGGCACGGGCCATCTTGCGGCTGGGACTGCCGGCGGCCATGGAGCAACTGCTCGTCTCCAGCGCCTTCACTATGCTGACGGTACTCATCGCCCGGCTGGGGACGGACGCGCTGGCCGCCCAGCGCGTCGTGGGGAACGCCATGTCGGTGTCGCAGTTGCCCGGTTTCGGCTTCTCCATCGCCGCCACGACGTTGGTCGGGCAAAGTTTGGGCGCAGGGCAACCGGCAGAGGGGCGCAAGGCGGCGTTGGAAGCGATGCGCTGGGCGGTGCTCTGGATGGGGACGGCCGGCTTGCTGTTCGTCGTCGGGGGACAGTTGATCGTGCGCGGCTTCAGCAGCGATCCTGGGGTTATCGCCCTGGGCAGCGCCGCCTTGCGCTCGATCGCCCTGTTCCAACCGACCTGGGCCATCGGCATCGTGCTCTCCGGCGCGCTGCGTGGTTCGGGCGATACGCGCTTCCCGTTATTGGTGAATGCGTCATCCATCTGGTTTTCCGTCCTGCTCGCCTGGGTCGTCGTGGCTGGTCTGGGCCATGGTCTGCCCGCAGCCTGGCTCTGCTTCGCGGCGGTCGCACCGCTTGCCGCCGCGGCCATCGTCGTCCGTTTCCGGCGTACCGACTGGCAGCACGCCCGCCGTGTTGCCGTGGCGGGGGTGGCCGTGATGGATGCCGGCTGACTTTTCGCTAGCGTGCGGCATACAAGCGGTGGAACGTGGTCTGGTTGCCGCAACGCGAGCGCGGTCCGATCCCGCTGCCTGATGTACACTGCCATGAGCAGGTCGGTGATGAGGAGACGGCGCGACGGACCAAGCGAAGCGAGCCACGACCCTGGCCCAGTTACGCCCGACCTTAACAGGCAGACGTGACGTGATCGCTGTGCGCTGGCGGCGGGCGATGGCGCTCACCAGTTTCGTGCCGCGAAGCGCGCAGGAAGTACACGAGCAACTCCTGGCGTTGACCGATCAGGCCATCGGCTGCCTGCTGTCTGACCCCTTTCAGCCCGCGCAGGCCCAGGCCATCGGCGCAGCACTGGTGCGCCTGCATTACGCCCAGTCTGAGGCTCTGGAGTACACGCAGGAGGTGCTGGCGGACGCGCTCAGTATGGACGCGGCCGACGAGCAGGCCGTGGCGCTCCAGTCGCGCCTCACCATGCTGCTGGCGGCTCTCGCCGTCGGCTTCCTGCGCCAGGCCCAAGCGAAGACGCTGCGCGAACAGGAAGAGATTCGCGGCGCGCTGATGGCGCAGCGCGAGCGGGCGGAACAGGCCATGGCCCAGCAGTTTGTGGCGACCGAGCGGGCCCGGGGCCAGTTGAGCGCCGTGCTGGACGCCACTGGTGATGCCATGATTCTGGTCTCCCCGGATCGCCTGGCCATCACTGTCAACCGGAGCTTTGAGGAGTTGCTGGCGCTGCCGGCCGACACGACCCTCGGGCGGAGTCTGGCCGACCTGGAGCCTCACCTTACCCGCGTCTTCGGCGACATCAACAAACTGCGCACGCTGGTAGAACAGGTCACCGGTACCGAAACAAGGGGGACGCAGGACCTCGTGCAAGTCTGGCCTCAGTCGCGCGTGCTGCAACTCATCTCGACACCGGTGCATGGCGCCGACCACCAGCTCATCGGACGCCTCCATGTGCTTCGTGATGTGACCGGTGAACGGGAGGTCGACCGCATGAAGAGCGAGTTCGTCTCCCTCGTGTCCCACGAATTGCGCACGCCGCTGACGTCGATCAAAGGCTACGTGGATCTGCTGCTGGCCGGAGAAGTCGGCGAAGTGGCCGCCGAGCAACAGGAATTCCTGACGATCGTGAAGAACAACTCCGATCGCCTCGTCGCCCTCGTCAGCGACTTGCTGGACCTTTCCCGCATCGAGGCCGGCCGGATCGACCTGCGGTACACGACTCTGGACCTCTCCGCCCTCGTCGGCAGCGTCGTCGCTACCTTTCGACCGCAGGTCGAACGCAAGGGGCAGCAGGTTGTGCTCGAACTGGCCGACACCCTGCCGGCCGTCATGGGCGACAGCGACCGCGTGACGCAGATCCTGACAAATCTGGTCTCAAACGCTCATAAATACACGCCGTCCGGTGGCCGCATCACCACCCGAGGGACGGATCCTGGTGGTCGACGACGAACAGGATATCGCCAGGCTCCTCCAGCGCTACCTCGAACGGGCGGGCTACGAGGTTATGCTGGCGCCCGACGCTTCAGCGGCGCTGCGCCTGGCACGGAGTGAGCGGCCCGACCTCATCACGCTGGACGTGCTCATGGCAGGTGCTGACGGCTTCACCGCGCTGGAGTGGCTGAAGGCTGACGCTGCCACAGCCACCATCCCGGTGATGTTGATCTCCATCCTGGAAGACAACGGACGGGGCAAGCTGCTGGGCGCCGTGGACTACCTCACCAAACCAATCAGTGAGCCGTTGCTGCTGGAGCACGTGGCGGCTGTACTCTCGGAGACGCGGCCCTATCTGGTGTTAGTCGCCGACGACGACCCTGACGTGCGCCGGCTGCTGGCGCACATCCTGCAGCAGCGCGGCTACCGTGTGGTTACGGCGGCCGACGGCGCCGAAGCCGTCGCCCTGGCGCAACAGGAGCAGCCCGACCTCGCCCTGCTCGACGTGCGCATGCCCGGCACCGATGGGCTGGCAGCCCTGGAAGCCCTAAGGGCAGGCCCCACAACACGGAACATCCCCGTGATTATGTTGACGGCCAGTCCAGAAGTGGCCGAGGCGAGCTGGTCCATCGCCGAGCGCCTGGGAGCGGCCAGACTCCTGCGGAAACCCTGCACCGCCGAGGAACTGGCGGCGGTGATCGGGGAGCAGTTGCACGCTGCGCGTTAGCGCCGCCCTATTGCGGCGGCGCCATAACGATAAGACCCTGCGGTTGCTTGCCGACGGCCACCTGTGTTGTCACTGCCAGCGAGGCCACGTCGATCACTGCCACGCTGTTGGCGCCGGTGACGGCGACGAAGGCCGTCTTGCTGTCGGGCGTGAAGCCGATGTTGGTGTTGTCCTGGCCCACGTCGATGCGTTTGACCACCTTGTGAGTCTGCGCGTTATAGACGGTAACGAAGGTGTCGCCTTCGTGGCTGAGGAAGACGTAGCGACCATCGGGCGACCAGGCGTTGGTGACCGGCCCTTTGCCGTCGGCGGCGCTCTCCTTGATCTCCAGGGTGTTGGGGTCCAGAATGTTGTTGGTGTTGGCGCCCGACGCCTGAACCCACAGTTCCTTGCCGTCGGGAGACATGCGCAACATGTAGGGTTTGCTCCCCTTGGGGAAATCAACACGTTTGACGACCTTGCGCGTCGACATGTCGATCTTGGCCACCGTGTCCTGGTCGCGCTCCGGGGTGAAGCCGAACTGACCGTCCGGCGAGAGGTGAAAGTCTCAAGGGAACTTGCCGGTATCGATCTTGTCGGTCACCGCGCCTTTCGCCACGTCAATCACGTTGATGACGTTGCTGCCGGCGGCGTTGAGGAACGCCGTCTGCTTATCCGTCGTCAGCATCAAGCTGTGGCCCGGCCCTGTGGTGCCGGTGTCGACGGTGGTGACGACCTGCATGGCCTTGGGGTCGATGGCGATGGCCACTAGCTTGTTGTTGGGGAAGTCGTAGGTCCAGATATGCTGTCCATCCCAGTAGCGCTGCTCATTGCAGAGCCAGCGCACGGCAGCCCCCAGCGGCCGGGTGGCGAGCACCTTGTGGGTGGCCGAGTCGATGATGCTGACATCCTGCGAGCCGGTGTTGAAGACGTAGACCCAGGGTGCAGCCCCCGCCGCCGTTGCGCCACTGCCGCTCGCCGCGGTCGTCGAGGTGGCTGCTACGCTGTTCGATGCCGCAGTGCTCACTGCGCTGGAAGACAACGAAAGCGTCGAGCTCGTGGCCGCCACGCTCGCTGCTGCCGTGCCGGCCGGCGCGGTCGTTGCGGCAGCGGCGCTGGTCAAGGCCGCCGAGGTGCTGGCGGAACTCGATGCGCTCGGACTCGTGCCGCACGCTGCCAGGAGCAACGTCGCCATGCCACCAGTTGCTGCTTCCAGCACGCGGCGACGGCCCAGGTGCGCCGCGAGGGCCTGCACGATACCGTCATCGAAGCGATCCGGCGCCAGGATAGTTGGGGCCGGAGTACAGGCAGGCTGACCGTCTGCCGTCATGGTCGCCGTTCAAAAAGGACTGCGCAGTGGCGATGTGCTCCTACGGGTCAGGTTCGTTTGCATGCCTCTCCTCGTTCTCACCGCGCCACTATACCCGTTGCCCGATGACCTTTAGCTCGCCAGGTACTTGCGCCAGGCTTCTTCGGCCGGGTTGGCCGACACCAGGGCGAAGGCCAGGTAGCGCGGCTGGTAGGGTTGGTGGCGCAGGTCCATACCGGCCTCCGCCGGCAGGCGGTTGGCTTTGCGGCGGTTGCAAGGGCCACAGGCCGCTACACAGTTGGTCCAGGAGGAGGCGCCGCCGCGCGAGAGCGGCTGGATGTGGTCGATGGTGAGGTCGGAACTGCCGCCGCAGTACTGACAACTGCGATCGCGCAGCAGCACACCGCGCCGCGTGAACGGGGCGGGGCGTGCCAGGGAGCCGATGCGCACGTAGTAGACCAGCCGGATCACCAGCGGCCACTCCATCGACAGCGACATGGAGCGCAGTGCTCGCTCGGCGGCCTCCACCACTTCCGCCTTGTTGCGCAGCAGCAGCGCCACGGCGCGGCGGACCGGCACGACGCTGAGCGGCTCGTAGGAAGCGTTCAACACGAGCACACGCGAGTGTACGAGCGTCATCGCCTCCCACCTGAATTCCTCTGGCATACTAACTATATGGCGTTGTGGATTGGAGTGTCAATTTGGCCGCGGTCGCTGTAATGGTGCATCCCACAAGTCCCGGTCAGTTCGCGCCAGAGTTCCCGGCGACTGAAGTCGCGGGCTACAGCGAGCGAAGTCCGCCTGCGCGGACTAGACTCTCCCCCGCACGTCTCGTCGCAGCCCGCGAAGGCGGGCTTGGCAAAGATAGCCCGCGACTTCAGTCGCCGGGAACTCTGGCGCCGACGGTTCTGCTGAGGGCCAGCGTGAATCGCAACGGCATTGCGCGTTGGGATGGGCCGGCGTGAGGCAGCCACTGTGCGCCGTAGTGGATATTGGCAGCACCACGGTCCATCTGCTGATTGCCCGGCTGTCAGAGGAGGGGCGACTCCTGCCCTACCACGAGGACAGCGTGCGCCCGTTGCTGGGCGCCCGCCGCGCGCCGGACGGCGCCATCCCGGCGGAGGCCGAAGCAGACGTGCTGACAGCGTTGCGGTGCTATCAGGATGTCGCCCGACAGTTGGGCGCCGCGCGGCTGCTGGTAGTGGCCACCGAAGCGGTGCGCTCGGCGCGGAACGGGGCAGCCTTGCTCCAGCGCTGGCAAGACGCGCTTGATCTGCCGATCATCACCCTGACGGCGAGCCAGGAGACGCGCCTGGCGATGCTGGGCGCCTATAACGGTGTGCTGCCGGAGGCCGGACTCTTTGCCGATTCGGGCGGGGCAAGCACGCAAGTGGCAGTTGTGGCGGGTCGCGCACTGCTCTGGCAGCGTTCCTTGCCCATCGGGGCAAGCAGCTTGACAGGGGCGCACCTGGCGGGCGACCCGCCTTCGGTAGACGAGCGCGAAGCGGCCGACGAAGCGGTGCGAGCGGCGCTGACGACACTCCCCTCGCCGCCGTCCCGCGATGGTCTGCAGCCCGTCATCACCGGCGGTTCCGCTGTCACCTTGCAGTCGCTGGCGCTGGACGGCTGCCCGCCCGGCACCCTCAGCACCACTTGCCTGGCGCAGGCCGAAGCGCTGCTGACCCAACAATCCAGCCAGGCCATCGCCCGGCGTTTCAACCTGCCGGTGGAGCGTGCTCGCATCCTTGGTGCGGGTTGCCTGATCGTGCGAAGCCTGGTGCTGTGGTCCGACTACGATGCCTGGCGCGTGAGCGTCGCCGGCATCCGCGAAGGGATGATTCGGGCCTGGACGGCGAATCCGCAGGCCTGGTTGCCCGCCGTAGTCGGCCAGAACGTTGACGAGGTAGGAGTGCCCCCGCGACCACCTGAAACACGACCTGGCGGTGCATAGCATAAAGGTCCTACACGCCAACTACCACCCAGTTGATCTGGTTATGCTACATGCGATTAAGCAGGCGGCATTTGGCGTCAATTTGTCGTGCGCTAGGAATGGACGGTGGCCATGCGCCGGTTTGGCAACGTGTGCAGCAGCAGGCAGTAGCGCGGGACGTGCCTGCTGCTCTGGCTCTGCTCCTCCCTGTTCATCAGCACGCCGATAGCGAGCGCCGACACCGTCATCCCGACGACCGGGTCGGCCATCTATGGCGGGACGGTGCTCCTCAATGGTTCCGCCGCGCCGAACGGCACCGTCGTCGATGCCTATTGTCCCCACCCGACGGGCAGCAGCACGCTGTGCGGCCAGGGCACGGTCGGCAATAACGGGATCAGCGGCAAAGTGCGGGTGGCCGTGTACGGGCCGGATAGCACGAATCCTGCTACGGCCAACTACGCCCAGACTGGTGACACCATCAGCTTCACGGTTGCCGGCTACACGGCGAGTTTCACCGGCTGCTATGGCGGCATCGGTCCTTCCGGCTGCGCCTGGAACGACAAGGCCGGCATCCCCGGAACGTTGACGGCGGTGGGTGGCAACGGGCCGGTACGCGGCGTGCCACAGGGGTCAAGCACACCGGTGAAACCGCTCCAAGCCGCCCCCGTCCAGAACCTCACGGGGAGCGGTCAGTACACCAATGAGTCGATACTGCTGACCGCAGGCTGGAACCTGATGAGCTATCCCGTGATTCCAACATCCACCAGCATGAACAGCATCCTCTATTCCGTCAGCGGTTCCTACGACATTGTCCTCGCCTTTGACGCCAGCCAGGGAGGTGCATTGAGCTACTTCACCGACCCCAACATGTATTACTTCAACACCCTGACCGATCTGTATCCCTTGACCGGCTACTGGCTCCATATGAAGTCGTCGGGGACGCTGAGCATTTACGGTCAGGTCCCTACCGCGACCTCCACGATCCAGTTGACCAATGGGTGGAACTTGATTGGCTGGGGAGGGCCGGCAAACGGCAAGGTCCCCGACAGTCTCTGGCAGATCGCCAACAACTTTGACATCGTCCTCGGCTTCGACGCCTCGCAAGGCGGAGCCCTCAGTTACTTCACTGCCCAAAACATGAAGCCGTTCAATAATCTCAGCGACTTCAAGCTGTTCTTTGGCTATTGGCTGCATACCACCGGGGGATCCTCGATCAACTGGTCGCCGTTCCCCACGTCCGATGGCGCCTATACCCTGAACGGCTGCAAATGGGGGCATACTTCGCTGCTGGTGTACAACCAGAATACCGCTCCCTACGATGCCGCGACGAACACCGCCTATGGCAACTGGAATGCTGTCGTCGGCAGTCTCGTTTCCATCGGCGCAGGCGACTCCTCGAACTGGGACATCCATTCCACAAACAGTAATGACGGTAAGACCGGCGCATGGGCATTGACCACCTGGATCGCGTGTCCCTTCGGTGGTTATGTGGGGGGCCAGGTGGAGGTGCATTACAATGAGTATTACCTACCGCCCACAGATCAGACGAATCCAGAGGGCTATTATGTCGATCAGAACGCACGGATAGCCGCCATAGTACACGAAATGGGCCATGCCCTCGGCTTAGACCATGCCGCCGATAACGGCGTCTGCTTTGTCCCGATAATGGACGCAGGTATTAATAGGTTCTACTACGCCTGCCACGAGACCACGCCGCAGCAACCGGAAATTGACGGCATCAATTTCCTGTACAGCCATCCGTAGCGTCATACCTTTGGAGGGTGTGTCATGAACCGTGTGATCGTCTGGTGCTCCGTCGTGCTCCTGTTGCTCACGATGTTGATCGGTTGCTCCACAGGACCGGCCGGCGGGATTACCCATTATAGTGGCACTGGCATATCGTATACGTCGATTCAGCAGGTGAACGCTCAAGCCATTGCCGTAGTCCAGGTAACTGCCACCTCCACTCGGAAAACGAACCCTGGGGGTGAGCCTACCGTCACTACCGACGTTCGAGTTGATCGGGTGATTCGCGGTGTGGTCAGTGGAAATATCATCAAGATTCGCCAGTTAGGTAGTCTCGATCCCCGCGTCGTGATCGAGGATGCCGGGCCGTTACTCCAGTCTGGGCAGTCCTATGTACTCTTCCTCGTACATTTTACGATAGCTCCGGGCAAGGATTCCGGGGAGTATGGACCAGTAGGGGGTGTATTCCTCAATCGTGGCGGAGTTATTCAATCACTGGATCCAATGTCGCCCAAATTGCCGAAGGCCATGCCTTTATCAGACCTTATTCGGGCGGTCGCGCCGTAACGCTGGCGCCGCGCCAGGTCGTTACTGTGGGCGAACATCAGGAGGGATGCGAATGCCGCTCCCGGCGCAGCGGGGACCAGACCGTGAACGGTCCGGATAAATCTCCTGGTTCCGTGGCCCGCCGCTCAACGCTGTCGGCGCGTAACCGCCCAGGCGGCAGGCGCGGCGGGACGTACCTCAAAGTGTTGCGCGGTCCGCTTGCTAACGGCGTCTCCGCCGCGCCCGGCGACTGAAGTCGCGGGCTAACACGCACGCTACGCGTGGGTACCCGGCAAACACCCACTGCGGTGGGTACCCGCCTTCGGCGGCTACGGTAGTCCGCGTAGGCGGACTTCGCTTCGAATAGCCCGCGACTTCAGTCGCCGGGAGGTCCCAAGCATCCGGCGCAAAACTATGGGGGACAGCCGGCGCGGCGCGTCCGGTACTCGGCCGTGACTTCGTCTTGACTTTGGCGGTTATCGCCACCGAATGACGCTCCCGCAGCCTTACACCTTGTCGTCCCAAAGCACGGTCCCGTTAGGTTTCCGACTCGCTATAGTGCATAATCACGGCATCGTCGGCGTCCGTAGCATGGGTCGCCGTGTTGACCGTGCTGACGCGGCGACGCGAGCGTAAGGGAGAACAGATGGCCTCTGAGCAGCAGGGTGACGTGGTCGTGGGCATCGATCTGGGCGGCACCAAAGCGCTGGCCGGCGTGGTGACTGCCGACAACAGCATCACCGGTCGCGCCAAGATCTCCACGCGCAAGAAGCGGGACGCTGAAGCGCTACTGGCCGACGTGGCCGCCTGCGCACGCAGTGCTGTGGAGAATGCCGGCATCCCCTTTTCCTCCGTCCGCGCCGTTGGCATCGGCGTACCCGGGCCGGTCGACCCGGAGACGGGAGTGGTGGGCACGGCGCCCAACCTTGGCTGGCAGGATGTCCCGGTGCGGGCGATCCTGGAGCGTGAACTGGGCGTGACGGTGGCCGTGGGCAACGACGTGCGGGTGGCGACGCTCGGCGAGCACCAGTTGGGCGCCGGTCGCGGCAAGAGCCGCGTCGTGACCTTCTTCGTCGGCACCGGGATCGGCGGCGGCCTGGTGCTGGACGGCAAGCTCTACGGAGGGGCGCATAACGCTGCCGGCGAGATAGGTCACACCTTCGTGGCGCCCGGCGGCCCACGTTGTGGCGCCGGACACAGCGGCTGCCTGGAAGCGATGGCCAGCCGAACCGCCATTCAGCGTGACATTATCGCTGCCGTACAACAGGGCAAGAAGAGCGCGCTGACCCACATCGTCGCCGGCAACCTTGCCAACATGAAGAGCAGCGATCTGGCCGACGCACTGGCGCAGGACGACAAGGTTGCCAAGCGTGTGCTGAAGCGCGCCGCCGAGTACCTTGGCTACGGCATCGCTTCCGCCATCAATCTCTTCGATCCCGACATGATCATCCTGGGCGGCGGCGTGGTGGAAGCGCTGGGTGACACGTTCATCAACTGGGCGAGCAAAGTGGCCCGCCCGAACTGCATCTGCGTTGCCGCACGCGATACGCCGATCGTCGCCGCCGCGCTGGGCGACGACGCCGGCATGCTCGGCGCAGCGCTGCTGGCGCGGGGATGAGGGGATGAGGAGCATACTGGAAGGCGAGACGGGCAGCGAGGGGGACTCGGCAGTGGAAAAGGTACGAGTGGAACCTGGACAAGACGCCACACCGAACGGCGCCAATACGGCGATGCCATCAGTTCAGCCGCTCATCCCCCCCTCTCGTCATCTCCTCATCCCCACCCCCCTCGTCCGCCCAGACGCGGCGCCGGATTCGCGGTACTTCAACCCGGAACTGGCCTGGCTGGAATTCGACCGGCGGGTACTGGAAGAAGCGAGCGATGTGGCGGCGCATCCCCTCCTGGAGCGGGTGAAGTTTCTGGCGATCTTTCACTCCAACCTTGACGAGTTCTTCATGATTCGGGTGGCCGGTCTGCTGGAACAGGTGCGGGCCGGACTCTCCGGCGTGACAGCGGAGCACCTCAGCAATACGGACCAACTGGCGGCGTTGCGCATGAACGTCGACGCCCTATTGGAAGCGCAGAGCACGCTCTGGCGCACTGAACTGAAACCAGAGTTGGCGGAGCAGGGCATCCATCTCTATGACTATGCCCAACTCGACGAGGCGCAACGCGCGGCTGCCCAGAGCTTCTTTGCGCGCGAGGTCTTCCCGGTGCTCACGCCCCTGGCGTTCGATCCCGGCCATCCTTTCCCGCATATCTCCAACCTCAGCCTGAACCTGGCGGTGGTCGTGCAAGACCCGGTGCGCGGTGAACTGTTTGCTCGCCTGAAGGTGCCGGACATTCTGCCGCGACTGGTGGCGATCCCGACACCAGCCGGCGCCAAGGCAGGCTCCAGCTACTTCGTCTGGCTGGAGCAGATCATCGCTGCCCACCTGGACACGCTGTTCAGCGGCCTGACAGTGCAGAGTTGCTACGTCTTTCGTGTGACGCGTGACGCCGATATGGAGATCCTGGAAGACGAAGCGCAGGACCTGCTCTGGACCGTCGAACAGAGCTTGCGGCAGCGCCATTTCGGCTCGGCGGTGCGGTTAGAGCTGGAACCGGACATGCCGGAAACGCTGAGCACCTTACTGGTCTCGCACCTCAAGCTCGGCCCGGAGGATGTCTATCGCTGCGACGGACCGCTGGCGCGCAGTGACCTGCTCAGCCTGGCCGGGCTGGAACGTCCCGAGCTAAAGGACCCGCCGCTGCAACCTGCCGTACCACCGGAGGTGCGCACCGGCAGCGACCTCTTTGCCACCATTCGGCGCGGGGACGTGTTGCTGCACCATCCCTATGACTCTTTCGCTCCGGTCGTCCAACTGATTGAGCAAGCGGCGATCGACCCCGGCGTGCTGGCGATCAAGCAGACGCTCTACCGTATTGGGCACAACTCACCGCTGGTCGACGCGCTGATCCGCGCGCGGGAGAACGGCAAGCAAGTGGCCGTGCTGGTGGAACTGAAGGCGCGCTTCGACGAAGAGAACAACATTGAGTGGGCAAGGGCGCTGGAGCAGGCCGGGGTCCACGTCGTGTATGGCTTGCTCGGCCTGAAGACACATTGCAAAGTCGCGTTGATTGTCCGCCGCGAGCCGGACGGCATTCGCCGGTATGTCCACGTCGGAACCGGTAACTACAACCCGAGTACCGCCCGCGTTTATACTGATCTCGGCATGCTCACCTGCCGACCCGAGTTCGGCAGCGACGCCTCCGAGTTGTTTAACTATCTCACCGGCTACTCCCGGCAGCGTAGCTACCGCAGCCTGCTCGTTGCCCCGGTGAGCCTGCGCCAGGAACTGGAGCGCCGGGTGGAACGGGAGATCGTCCACGCGCAGGAGGGGCGGCCGGCGCGGCTGCTCTTCAAAGCAAACACCTTGCAGGACTACCATGTGGCCGATCTGCTCTACCGGGCGGCCGCGGCCGGCGTGCTGGTGGACCTGGCGATACGCGGCATCTGCATCGTCCGCCCCAACCTGCCGGAGTTGGAAGGGCGGCTGCGGATCGTCAGCATCGTCGGTCGCTTCCTGGAGCATAGCCGGGCCTTCTATTTCCTCAACGGGGGCGACGAGGAGCTGTATCTGGGCAGCGCCGACCTCATGCCGCGTAACCTTGACCGGCGCGTGGAGATCGTCTTTCCCATTGAAGACACTGCGATGCGGACGTACCTGAAGGAGGAGGTGCTGGAGAAGTACTTCCTGGACACCAGCAAGGCACGGCTACTCCAGGGCAACGGCACCTATCGGCGGATACGGCCCGACGACGACGAAGCCCCATTAGACGTGCAACAGTGGCTGCTGGAAGAGGCGCGCCGGCGCGCCGAAGAGAAGGTGCCGTTGCATATCGTGCCGCGCAACGTCGTGCCCCTGCTCTCCCCGGCGCCCGACTGAGCAGAGCCGCAACGGCGCCTCGGGTCCCGAGGTCATCACCCGGCCTCCCGGCGTTGGCGGGCTGATGCAGTGCTCCGGCAATTGCTTGCCCACGTCGTGCGTTCCGTGCGCCGCCGAACCTCGGGGTAGCGAACACCTTCCGCACGCTGACGGCCATGTCATTTCCTGTGCCGGGTTGACATACCGAGCCGGCGGTGTTGACCAGCGGCCCTTCCTGACCCTAGGATACGATATTAGAACTTTTGTTCATTTTATAAGCGGGTAGGACGTAAAGCCATGAGCGACCCGCCCTACGCCGAACTGCACCTGCATACCAACTTCAGCTTCCTGGACGGCGCATCGGCGCCGGATGAGTTGGCAGCGGGGGCGGCGGCGCTCGGCCTCGCCGCTGTGGCGATCACTGATCACGACGGCCTGTACGGCGCGGTGCGGTTCGCCGTTGCCGCCCGCGAGCAGCAGATCAAGGCGCTGTTCGGCAGCGAGATCACGCTCGATGGCGGCGCTCACGTGACGCTGCTGGCACGCGACCGCCGGGGCTACGGCAACCTCTGCCGCCTGCTCAGCGCCGCCCAACTGGGCCACGAGAAGGGTCAGGCATCCGCCTCCTTTGACCTGTTGGCACAGCATGCCGGCGGCTTGATCTGCCTCTCCGGCTGCCCGCGCGGCGAACTGGGTCGCGCCTTGCTGGAAGGGGACGGCGCGGCCGCCGAGAGCATCGCCGGTCGCTACCGCGACGCTTTTGGCGCTGAGAGCTACTGGCTGGAAGTGCAGAACCACCTGCTGATCGAAGAGCAACGGCTCACCACGGCGCTGGTCCACCTGGGCGGACGGCAGGGGCTACCGCTGGTGGCAACCAACGATGTCCACTATTGTCGGTCCGAAGAGCGCAAGCTGCAGGACGTGCTGGCCTGCATCAAGGCGCACACCTCGCTTGATCAGGCCGGTGTGCTGCTGCGCCCCAACGCCGAGTGGCGGCTCAAGTCGGCCGCCGAGATGGCGGCGCTGTTTCAGGAGTTGCCCGAGGCCCTGACGGCCACGCTGGCCATCGCCGACCAATGCACGCTGGACCTCACCCGCCTGCGGCCATCGCTGCCGAACTTCGACCTGCCGGCGGGGGAGACGCCGTTCAGCTACCTCTTCCGCCTCTGCCACGAAGGCGCCCGCCGACGCTACCACCCTATCACGCCGGCGGTGATGCGCCAGATCACCCACGAGCTGGAAGTGATCGAGAAGTTGGGGCTGGCCGGCTACTTTCTGATTGTTTGGGACGTCGCTCGCTGCTGCGCCGAACGCGGCATCATGGCGCAAGGCCGCGGCTCGGCCGCCAACTCCGCCGTCTGCTACGCTCTGGGCATCACCAACGTCGATCCGATCAGCCAGGACCTCCTCTTCGAACGTTTTTTGTCCGAAGAGCGGGAAGGCTTCCCCGACATCGACCTGGACATCGCTCACCAGGACCGGGAGCAGGTCATCCAGTACGTCTACAACAAGTACGGCCGCGAGCACGCGGCGATGGTCTGCGAGGTGATCACCTATCGCGCCCGTTCCGCCGTGCGCGATGTCGGCAAGGCGCTCGGCCTTTCTCTGGCCCAGGTGGATACCATCGCCAAGTCCCTCGATGCCCACGCCGTCTTCACGGCCACGCCCGAGCAACGCGCCACCGCGCTGGCGCCGCATGGTTCGGTCGGCCGCCAGTTGTACGAGCTCTGCGCCGCCATCGACGGCTTCCCGCACCACCTCAGCATCCACGTCGGCGGCTTCGTGATCACCGGCGAGCCGCTGGTGGAATTAGCGCCGGTCGAGCCGGCGACGATGGCTGACCGCACGGTGGTGCAGTGGGACAAGGACGACGTGGAGACGCTCGGCTTCGTCAAGTTCGACCTGCTGGGCCTGGGCATGCTGACGCTGATCGACCGGGCGATCAAGCTGGTCAATGCGCGCCAGGAGCAACCGCTGGATCTGGCCCGGTTGGACTACCGCAACGCGGCGGTCTACGACATGCTCGGCGCGGCGGACACTATCGGCGTGTTCCAGGTGGAGTCGCGGGCCCAGATGGCGACGCTGCCGCGCGTGCGCCCGCGCACCCTCTACGAGCTGGCGATCCAGGTGGCGCTGATCCGGCCCGGTCCGATCCAGGGCCAGATGGTCCACCCCTACATCCGGCGGCGCAACGGCGAAGAGGAGGTGACCTACCCGCATACCTTGCTGGAGCCGGTGCTGAAGCGGACGCTTGGCGTGCCTTTGTTCCAGGAGCAGGGCATGCGCCTGGCGATCGTCGCCGCCAACTTCAGTCCGGCCAAAGCCGACGCGTTGCGTGAGGCAATGGGGAGCAAGCGTTCGCACCGGCGCATGCAGGAGCTCTACGCCGACCTGCTCAGCGGCATGGAGGCAAATGGCATTCCTCTGGAGTTGGGTGAGCGCGTCTGCAAGCAGTTGGCGGCTTTCGCCAACTACGGCTTCCCGGAGAGCCACGCCTGCGCCTTCGCGGCGCTGGTCTACATCTCGGCCTACCTCAAGCGGCACCACCCGGCGGAGTTCACATGCGCCCTGCTCAACGCCCAGCCGATGGGTTTCTACCAGCCGGCGGTGATCGTCAACGACGCCCGTCGCCACGGCGTGCCGGTGCTGCCGGCGGACGTAACCTGCAGCCGCGCCAACTGCACCCTGGAGGGCGGCTCGGTCCGCCTGGGTCTGCGCTACGTGCGCAGCGTCGGCGAAGACTGCTGGCCGGCGCTGGACGCCGCCGCCGAACAAGGGCAGTACACCTCCGTTGAGGACTTCGCCCGTCGCACCGGCCTGGGCAAAGAAGCGCTGGAGCACCTGGCCGCTGCCGGCGCCTTCGCCGGGCTGGGGCTGGCCCGCCGCGACGCCCTCTGGCAGGTAGAAGATTATGGCAAGATGACGGAGCAGGGGATGCTGCCAGGCCTGCTCGACAGCGAGGAAAACGTCGCCTTTCCGGCGCTGGCCCCGCCGGAGACGGCCGCCGCCGACTACTGGCACGTCGGCCTCTCCACCAGCTATCAGCCGATCAGCTTCTTCCGCCGCGAGCTCAACCGGCTGGGCACGGTGGCCGCCAGTAAGCTAGCGAAGCAGCCGCAGGGCCGCTCGGTGAAGGTGGCCGGCCTGGTGGTGATCCGCCAGCGGCCGCAGACGGCGAAGGGTTTCGTCTTCTGCACCCTGGAAGACGAAACCGGCCTCATCAACGTCGTGATCGCTCCCTGGGTCTACGAGCGCTACCGCGCCATCATCCGCACCTCGCCCATGCTGGTAGTAGAAGGCATCATCGAACGCGAGCACGACGTGGTCAACGTCTGGACCCGCCGCGCCTGGCCACTGTCGCAGGAGCGCTTGACACGGGGGGTGAGGTCGCGGGATTTTCGATGAGGCTGGTAGTTGCTGCGGCGAATAGGCAAGACCGCAGGAATATGGCAGCCATCACGGCTTGGGCACAGGATTTCGGACTGAGAGATTTTCTCGCATTGGAAATGTACACCGGGGGGCAGTGATCAGCACGTAGGCGATGACCAATCACGCAGGATTGTGGTCAACTGGTCGGTAATCTCTGGATCGTCACGCAGATGAAGATGCTCTCTCGGGGCATGCATCGGGTGCGCCAGTTTCCGGTCCGTGCAAATCTGGTACTCCGTAAGCTGAAGTAGCTGAATGCCCGAACCATGCCGGGACAAGCGCCGTCCGCCAGCTTGTCCTGTAGTTGATTACCCCAATGGTGGGGACCAATTGAGGTGCTGTAGGCTCCATCCGCGACCAGATAGATGAGGGAGTCGCGGGAGCCGAACTCCGCCAAGGGCCACCGATTGCCCAGCGATCGGGCCAACTCAAGCCGATCAGCCCACCTGCGGGCGTCTTGAGGCGAAACGGGCATGCGAACGCTGCGAGCTTACTGCCTGAAGCTCACGCAGCGAAGCACCTTGAAAGCTGCGCCAGTTGCTCCCACAGCGTTGAGATATGCTTCAAGCTGCTGAACAGAAGGGTACTGTCGCGGATCAACGATGTGGAAGAAGCTGTTAAACGTCGGTATGAGCCTCATTGCCAACTTGCCGTGCTCAGCACTAAACTGGCGAAGTACGACGCCGTCTGCCGCGAGATTGATGGGTTTCTTCCAAAGCAGAAAAATCTCTAAGATAGGCGGGGTGGAACTCTCCCGGCGATCAACAAAGGCGACAGCTTGTGGTTCCGGACGCGTAAAAATGGCAGCCAGAAAGTCACGGAGCGCCGCGTCCACAAGCAACGCCGACTCCGAATGGCTCCCTACAAAATCAGCAGCCGTTTGCTGAGCAATCCGGGTCGCGTCATCCAGGCATGTGAGCCGCGGTATCGGCGGCTCCAGTATGGTCATGCGACGTTCTGTATTGTTCATTCGGTGCCAGTATATCATCACGAAGCAAGCAGTTGAAGAGACATCGTCCACCCGTCCACCGCGACCCCATCGGGCCGATCCACAACAGCGGCGGCGTTATGATTACGACGACAGCAAACATACGTGCAGTGCGGGTCATCCAAGGAGAACAGCATGGCTAAGACACAAGCAACAATCAAGGATCTCCGGCGGGAATCCGACATCTTAGAGAGTGTTTGACTAACAAAAGTTCGTCACTAAGGACCCGTCACGAAATAACTTTGACAAATGGGCAAGGTAGCGGTAGGGTT
>DAIMXP010000082.1:0-32207 GCA_036734945.1 Chloroflexota bacterium | reverse complement strand
TGGAGGTCGCCGCGCTCTGGGCCAACCTCCAGCCGCTGCTCGCCACCGGCCAGCTTACCCATTGTCGCTGGGTGCCGGAGCGTCTGCTGCGGGGGCGCAAGCTGCGCGTCAAGGAGGCCGGCACGGGAACGTGGCTGCCCGTCGTCCCCGACGCCTATGTGGAGCTCACCTATCCTGACGACGCTGTGCAGTGTTGTATGGTGGAGATCGACCGGGGCACCCACACGCTGGACGCCTTCGCCCGCAAGATGCGCGCCTTTGAAGCCTATTGGGCTTCGGGCAAGTTTAGCCGACACTGGCAACGTCCCGCCTTCGAGGTGCTGGTCTTGACACACACCCAGAAACGCCTGGAGAACATCTGGGCGGCGTCACGGGCCGTGGTGCCGGCAGACGCCTGGTCTTGGTACTCCTTTGCCACGTTCGGCTCTCTGACGCCTGCCAAGTTCTCCGAGTCGGTCTGGCGGACGTTGGAGGATCGGCATGTCAGCCTGCTTTATTCGTACGAGTCGACGACTGGTGGCGCAACGTGTACAGGACACTCCACATAACCCTGTGGTGGCTGGCTCTAAGCCCTCGGCCCGAGAACCGGGCACTCGCATCATCGCTTTGGCCACCGGCTACCACGAAAAAGAGTGCCCTCACTCGGTGGTTTGCACGGATCGAAGTTTAAATTAGGCTAAGGATTCGCTGCGGCAACTCTGACGGCCTGGCCGACGACGCCAGGCCGTCAGAGCTATGTCCGCGTCCTTCGAGATGGATACTCAACCCTGGTGACGTGAAAGACGCCGCTTACTGACCCTGCACTCAGTGGCTTATTACGGCGGCCGCTGGCGGCTGAAGCGGCTCACTTATATCCACCGTATCGCATCCCATTCCTATTGACCGGCTGCAAGAGAAACGGGGACTCCAATCCGATCCAATGACTGTTGTATACTCACCGAGTATGGATGTTCTGGACCGAGAACCTTGACGAAAATTGCCCGGGCGTCTATTAAGAGGCTCCTTCCTTCGGTCACAGCACCTAATTCTATGCATAGCAAGCCATAGCGCCCCAAGAGGTGGGCCAATCTCGGATCGTTGCTACGGAGAACAGTTCTACCGAGCATTGCCGCTCGAGCATAGGCGTCTTTAGCGGCAGTCTTGTCCTGTAATTGTTCCAGTACGACTGCGAGGTTGCCTAAATGGTGAACTATCTGAACTTGTCTAGTACTTGGATCCGCTTCATCTATACTCACGGCCCGCATCATTTTCTCTCTCACCCCATTCAAGTCGCCGAGATCGCGTAACGCAAGGGCCAGGTTATTAAGATCGCCAGACACATTGGGATGGTTCTCCCCAAAGATGCAAACGTCGATTTCCAACGCCCTTGACAATAACTCTTTCGCGCTCTCTGCATTGCCGGTCTGACGAAGCGCATCACCCAGACCACCCAAACTCTTTGCAAAGTCAGGATGATCGGGAGAGAGCGCGTGTTCGTCTATTTTAATCGCTTCCTCAAAGTGCGGGACCGCATCCTGGGCCTGTTCTAATTCTAGCAATACTCGGCCAATGTTCCTATGCCGGATTGCCAGCAGAGGATGATTTCGACCATGGAAGTGACGGTCAATCTCGAGCGCCATCACGAACTCGTCCTTCGCCTTAGAATATTCACCGATGGTTTCGAAGTATCCGCCCAGATTATTGGAGGCGACTGCGACGCTAGGATGGTCCTCGCCATAGGCATGGACAAGTATGCTACGAGCCCGTTCAAGGTGGTCTCGAGCTTCGCCGTGTTCTCCCATTTTCAGCAGTAAAATACCCAGGTTCCCAAGGTGCGTCGCGACCTCAGGGTCTAACGGTCCATGCACGACCTGGCTGGCAGCCACGGCTTGCCGATAGTGATCTTTCGATCCGCTGTAATCAGCGAGATCACTAAGCAGGACTCCAAGATCGTTGTGAATTATTGCGAGGTCGTGTAGGTTAGGATCGGGAGAGTGATCCGCGATCTCCAATGCTAGTTCGCGAAACTTGCGCGCAGAAGTGAAGTCACCAAGTGCTTGATATGCGCTACCAACACTATTGTATCGTCGCGAAATGATCGGGCTCGTGCGCCCATGGATTGCTCCTTCTATTGTCAAGGCTTCAGTGAGATAAGGCAGTGCAACTCTCGGCTGACCCAGCCGGAGTAGGGCCTCACCTAGGTGATTGGAAAACACGGCGGCTGCAGCGCTCTGATTGCCGTACGCTTGACGGGCTACAGCCCGCGATCGCTCCCATGCAAAGGCGGCGTCGGCTAGCAGGCCACGGCTGAGGAAATAGCTAGCAACGTTATTCAGCAAACTCAGGATAGCCGCTGGCTTCACCTGGAGCATGGTCCCATGCGCAACGACACTAAGAGCGTGGGGCACGAGTCTGGCCGATGTCTGCCACGTGGTTACATCGTGTTGCGCTGCGGGGAAGACACTAAACATCAATTCGATAGCGTCTCCAGCCCATTGTCTCTGCTCGTCTCGACTCATCGAATCTCGAACCACAGCTTGTACGAGCCTATGGACGGCCACAGCCTCATCACCGAAGTTGACCAGGGAGTATCGCCGTAAGGCCGCGCGCCACTCTGTGCGTACGAACGGATCTTGAGCAAGAATCGTGATTGTCGCTGGAAGGCGACTCCCTGTTGAAAGGAGTACCGATATCGGAATATCATCAGGAGCGAGATAAGAGAATATTCTAAGCAGGCCGACTGCCTCTGGAGACAGCTCCGCTACTTTATCAATGGAGAGCGTCCATGTAGTCGCTACCGATTGGGGATAGTCCGTGCTGTTGGGTAGGCGCTGAAGTAATCTTGGTCTCGTGGTCCGAAGGAGGGCGAGATATGCAAGGTAGCTTGAACCCGTTTCCTCAATGTACGATCCTGCTTGTTCGAGCGCCAGGGGAAGATTGCCTAACTCTACGCTGAGGGCATCTGCGTCAGGCTCATCATCTCGGCCAGTTCGGTTGTGCAGAAAGCGCACAGATTCCGAAGGTGAGAACTCGCGCACTTCCACCGATGTTGCCATGCTCCTCCAGTTCGGGTTTCTCGAGGTAACCAGGACATGACCAGCCTGGCTACTAGGTAGAAGCTTTCTAATTCTTGACGTATCATCCGCGTTGTCAAAGACTAATAGCCATCGGTCAGTATTCATTAGTTGCTGGAATAGAGCTTCTATTACCTCATTTATCTCTAGCACATCGCTCATCGGAATGGCTAGATGAACGGCCAATTCTACTAAAGCTGCCCCTACCTGCGAAAGATCATCAGCGGGCATCCACCAAATAATATCGTATTCGCTCCTATGGCGGTAAACATATTCCAAGGCGATCTGCGTCTTACCGATAGCACCAAGTCCGTAGAGAACCTGAATATTGTTAGAGGAAGAGGCTAATCGAAAAGAACTATGAAGACGCGAGAGCAGATCATCGCGACCGGTGAAATTTTGATTCCTGTGGTGAGGAACTCGCCATGCGGCGGGTCTTGCTTTTGGTCCGCTATGCGGCTCAAGTTTTGACAGGATCTGATAGGCAAACGCAGCGGCGTGTCTCGCTGCCTTGAGTTGCCAGCCTTGAGCATCGGCGGTACTCTTGCCATGAATCTGGTCCGATATTCCTCGAATTACGAGAGCGTCTACTTGTTGATTCGCATGTGCGGCTTCGAGGAACCCGCGCCCTTCCATTTCGACGGCGATCGCATCACCATACGCTCTGCGGAGAAAGGTATACACACTTGATCGGGTTGAGGCGACGACCTTTTCGCCAGCGGCGATAGGTCCGACGAGAGCAGCAGGTTCGGGTGGCGAAACAAATTCTGGGATCCTTTTCAGCCAGTCTCCGTGTCGCGCCTCTGACCGTGCGCGCTGTTCAAGACGATAACTGGTGTTACCGACGTCTGCACGCGGGAGAAAATCACTGGTCGCCTTTCCCGATTCGTACCCGTACACCTTGGTCGCAGCGACGACGTCTCCGAGCCTGACATCCTTTATGCCGCCGGCCACCCCAACGAAGAAGACGACTTGCGGATCGAATTGCGTAACGGCTCTCTCTAGTTCAAAAGCGGCACTTGGGTTTCCCGCGCCAACTTCGGCGAGAGTCACCTCCCATGAGCAATTCTCGGCCGCGAACATTCCACGCTCATAAACGGTGCCCCGCCCGTGTTCACTCTCGTGAAGGTCGGTCAAGTGCGCACGGACGGCCTGGTATTCAACAGGCAGGGCAGTGAGAATCACGACGCGATATGGACTGCGATCGTGATGTGGTGGATTAGAGTGTTTATATTCCAAGAATTACCTCTGGCGACAAATATAGCTTGTGAACGAACGCCACCCCCGAGTAGACGCACGGCGCTACGAACTATAGTAACTATAGTGAATCCACGATGGCGGGATCAACATGGCCCAACTTCTGGCAACTACGGGTCCCATCATGGAATCACCATAGAACACAGTGGCGACACCATATCACCTTTGATGGGTCCGGGCACTACGCCGTGCCAGGCGGTGCATTGATGGTACTTCAAGCACACGGGTAGACGCCATCATGCATAATCGTCGATCGCTCTTCAAGGCGCTTACCCGATTGCCTCCAGCCAACCGAGCAGCTTCGCTTGATACGAACTGCCGGACAGCAGTTTGCCGGTTTGGACGAGGTAGCTGCGCAGCGCTTCCGGTAGCGCAGTCAGTGGCGTGCCGTTCGATGCAGTCGGCGGTTGGGTGCTCAGCCGGCCGGGCGGTGAGAAGCGCTCAAGTCGGCTGGGGGCATACGGCGTGAAGCGAACGCCGCCGCTGGGCGGGATCGTTCCGTCCAGCAGGAGCGACTCTGAGCGCCCGTCGGCGTGTTGCAGGCGCAGGTCCCAGACGCCGGTGCGGGTGCCCGGTTGGCCGTCGCGGACCAGCAGGGCGCGTTTGTCGGCGGGCAGCGCCACCGCCGTGCGGAGGAGTTCCTGCACCAGGGGCTGCTCCAGGCCGAGCAGGAACAGGCGCTCGTCGGCCAGCGCCTCGTCGCGGTCCGAGGTCAGCTCCACGTCCGCCTCACCGGGCATCTGTACGCGGAAGCGCGTCGCCGAAAGCGGCGTGACCGTGGCGCCGGCATCGTGCAGCGCCTCGATGACGAAGGCGCGCAGACGGTTGCGCGTCGCTTCGGCGTCCACGCTGCGGAAGTCCTCCAGGCGGAAGGTGTCCAGATCCTGGAAGAGCTCGCTGACGACCTCGCGGGCCTGGCTGGCGTTGTGGAGCGCCGTTTCCAGTTCCTGGTCGGTGCGGCGCAGCGTCGGATCGGCCAGGGCCTGCTGGTAGAGGTGGTTGAAGGAGAGGTGCTCGCCCAACTGGCCGAGGATATTGGTGCGCAGGTCCTCCGTCACTTCGCCGCGTTGGTCCGTCTTGCCGAGCGCGGCGGCGATGGCTTTGATCTTCTGTTCGAGCAGCAGGTAGACCTTGCCTTCGATCGTGTCGGTGGCCACGAGGTTGTAGACCTGGACCGTATCGTTCTGGCCGTAGCGATGGATGCGGCCGATGCGCTGCTCCAGATCCATGGGATTCCAGGGCAGATCGTGATTGAACATCACGCGGGCGAACTGCAGGTTGATGCCTTCGCGACCAGCGGCGGTAGAGATGAGGACGCGCGGGCCATCCGGCCGGCGGAAGCGGCGCTCGGCGGCTGTCTTGGCGCCCTGGTCCCCGCCTTTGAGCACGTCCACGCCTTTCCCCGGGTAGCGGCGCTCGATGGCGTCCTTCAAGGTGTCGACGCTGCCCAGATAGGTGGTGAAGATGATGACCTTCTCGCGCGGGTTCTCGCCCCAGATCTCACCAAGGGCGTCCAGCAGTTTCGCTGTCTTGGCCTCGACCAGTTCGGGCAGCAAGGCCAGCAAATTCTGGATGCGCTGGCGCTCTTCCGGTAGGGCATGCTCCGCTAGCAGTGTGGCCGTCTCCTCGTCGGCCTCCGCCGCCACCTCCGAGCTCTCGGCTTGCCTTTCCGCCTGCTGCCGCTGCTTCTTCAGCAACTGGTAGCGCGCTTTGGCCAGGTGCTCATCCGCTGCCGCCAAGCCTATCGGCGTCGCCGGGAGGCCGTGCATGCGCAGGAGCAGGTCGCGCGCTTCCTGCAAGAGCGCGTCGCGGGCGGCCACGTCCATCGCCTGGTCGCGGTCTAGCGCCTCGCGCAACGTCAGCGAGAGCAGGCGGCGTTCCAGCGTGCGCCGGACTGCGGAGAAGCTGGAGGAAGCGATCTTCTGGAAGACGGTCATCACGAAGCCGATCGCCCGGCCCTGGCCGCCGCGCTCTGCTGCCAGGTCGTAGCCATCCTCGATGTAGCTGTTCAGGGCCTGGTAGAAGACCTGCTCCTGGTCGCGCAGGCGGAACAATTCCGTGTGGACCTGGCGGCGGGCAAAGAGCGGCGAACCGTCGTCGCGGCAAGCGTCGGCCTTGGTGCGGCGGATGACGACGCTGTTGAGGCGGTGCCGGTTGTCCAGCATGTCGGCCGAGTCGGCGAAGAGGTCGGGCTGCAAGAGGCGAATCAGCGCCAGGAAGCGGAAATGGTCACCCTGGTGGGGGGTGGCGGAGAGCAAAAGGAGGTCGCGCGCCTGGCTGCGCAGCAACTCGGCCAGCCGGTAGTTCTGCGTCTTCTGGACGCGGTTGCCCAGGCGGGTGGCGGTGAGGTGGTGCGCCTCGTCGAAGACGATCAGGTCCCAGGGTGGCGCCTCGGCCAGGCGCTTCATGCGTTCGGGTCGCTTCAGCGTGTCGATGCTGGCGATCAGGCGGTGGTGCGTCTCGAAGGCGTTGCTCTTGCGGTCCGTGACGTCCCCGTCGCTGCCGAAGACCTCAAAATCGAGGTTGAAGACGTCGTTCAGTTCGCGCCGCCAGTTCTCGACCAGGCCCGCCGGCACTACCATCAGCGCGCGCTGCATCTCCCGGCGGGAGGCCAGTTCGCGCAGGACCAGCGCGGTCTCGATCGTCTTGCCCAGGCCCACGTCGTCGGCAATCAGGAAGCGGCGGGGCGTGGTGGTGGCGACGCGATGGGTGAGCACCAGTTGGTGCGGCAGCAGGTCGACCTTGGCGGCGGTGAGGGCGGCGGCGCCGGCTTGAAAGGGCAGGTCCTGCGCTTCGAGGGCGAGACGCAGCCGGCGCAGCGAGCGGACGGTCGCCGGTTGCAGGCCGGCGATGATCTGCTCGTCCCAACTCAGCCCGGTCGCCAGGTCACCGAGGGCAATGGTCTGCTTGCCGGCGCTGCCGAAAAAGATGTCGGCATAGGCGCCAGCCAGGCGCATGATCACGCCGGTGCCGAAACGGGGGTGGCTGACTTCGCTGCCCGGCGCCAGTTCAGGAGACACGGCGCAGCCAGTAGCCGATGGGGGTGACCGTGGGGTTCTTCCTGGCGTCCATGCCCTGTTGAACGATCCGGTTGGCCTGACGGACGTTGCCGGGCCAGAGCATGCCGCCGATATCCAGGGTTGCCCTGCCGCTGAGTGAGACGAGGAGGAGCGAGGTACCGGCGGCGTCACTCTCCAGGCGGGAACTGCTCGGCAGGATAAAGACGAACGCCGTCTCCGGCCAGTCGCGCGACTGGACCCGAATCAGCGCGCGCACCCGCGCCAACACCGTAGCGGCGTCGGCCAACGGCAGTACGTCGACGACAGTCTGCAAGCCGGTGATGATGATGGTACGCACGCCATCGGGCGGTTCCGGCGGCAAGGTCGGCAGCCATGCCAACGCCTCCCGCAGCGAAAGGACGCGCTGCGGGAGGCTGGCGTTGCCCGGCAGGCCCTCCCAGATCAGGCTGCTGCCATTGCGCAGCCACCGATCACTGGCAATGTTATCCATTGGATACCTTCCTTCGAGTGCAGGCTAACAGGGCCGCGATTGCGATCGGCGGCCAAGCGACGAGGGCGACTGCGGTCGCTTGGGTGGGGGAGGGCGGTTGGGGGCGGCAAAGGACTGCCCAATGCACGCAGGGCGCGGACAATAGCAGATCGTGGTACCGATGGCGTGACGTGACTCGACGGCTGGCACTCGTCCTCATGGCTGGTCGGCGCTGGCAGTCAGGGGGACGGGTGGTTGGAGGCCGACGGTGGTGCGGTTGGCGCGAATGTAGGCGGCGGTGGCGAGGTATTGCTGGTGGCTGGTGATGGCGACGGAGAAGTAGCCCTGCCGCCAGAGGTGGCCGCCGCCGAGGTCGGCGCGCAGATCAGGAAATGTGGCAAAGAACACCCGCGACGTGGCTCCCTTCAGGTGTTGCAGCATGGCAGACAACGGCAAGTCCGCAAACTCCGCAAGGATCAGGTGAACATGGGTGGGCATGACCTCCCATATGGGACACACAATGCCTCGACTCTCCAAGGCGGCCGGCAACGTCTCGCGCAGCACAGCGTCGTACTCCTCCTGCTCAAACACCGGCCGCCGATGCCACGTATGAAAGTTGACATGTTGCAGTATCACCAAGTCTTGACTCCATATTCACCGATCGTCCGCCTCCCCAACCGTCCTTCCCCACCCAAGCGACCGCAGTCGCCCCCCGTCACTTGGCCGCCGATCGCAATCGCGGCCCTGTACACTTCCCCACCCACCGTCCCTCAGCCACCTCAACCTGTTGGCCCTACGTCACGTCGAAGAGCGAGGGTTTTGCGGAAGGGAGCTGTTGCGCTGACTTCAGGCGCGCCGCCGCCACCAGCTCCCCGGCCAGCTTGGCAGCCCGTTGCAGCACCGCGTCGTCCTCGTGCTCGGCCGTCCAGCGCAGGATATCCGGCACCGATGGCTTCAGCACCCAGGTCGCTCGCGCCAGTTCCTCGCGGATGTTGACGCCGCTGCCGGGAACGGCGGCGCCGATCAGGAAGTGCGCCTGGTCGAGGTCGTACTTCATCTCCTGGCGGGGCCGCTCCCGGAAGCGAGCGAAGCGTTGCCCAATCGGCATGATGCGCACTTTGCGACTCTCGTCGGCCGTCCAGCCGCGCTCGTGGAATTCGCGCGGGGCGACTCCTGTTCCGCGCAGCAGCTTGGAGAAGTCGTCGCGCGCCAGTTCCGGCGTCTCCCGGAAGATGCGCAGATAATGCGCGGTGAGCGGCTCGGCGGAGGCGGGCGGGCGATCCGCCGCCGGCAGGTTGCGCTCCTCCAGGATGTCGTTGATGCCGACCAGCGCTTCGCCGATGCTCAGCGGCTCGTCCATGCCGGTGAAGATCTGCCCGTAGTGGCGGGAATAGAACTCCAGCGCCTTGCCGCGCAGGATCACCCGGATGTCGGCGTCGGACACGTCGCGTTCCTGGTAGTGCTGAAGCAAGCCGTGCAACCGGCCCAACTCGTCCTGCACCCAGGCGCGCATGCGCGGCCAGCTTACTGGCTTCGGCTCCTCCAGCCGCTTACGGCAGACGTGCACGATGTCGTACTCGATCTTTTTGGAGCCGAAGGCGCCGCTCTCGCCCTTGCTCTCGTCGCTGCGAATGGGGTAGGTGGCGATGAGCGCCAACCCGGCGTCGAAGAGCGAACGCAGCACGCCGACCCAGGCCTCGTCCTTGCTGTGGTGGAAGGTGAAAGCCAGCGTGCCGCCGGGCTTGAGCGCGCGCGCCGCCTCCCGCCAGCACTCCGTCAGCGTCTCGCGGTAGAACTGCTCGGCGGGAGGCTCCACGCCCTCTCGGTTTTCCCGCCGCTTCTCGTCAGCCAGGCGCTCGTCCGGGTGCTCGGCGGGATTGGTGATCGCTTCCTGCACCTTGTTGGTCTCCGGCGCCGCGAAGATCTGCGGGTACCAGCGCGACAGCGGCCGGCGCAGCCAGACGTAGAAGAAGTCGGCCAGATCGGCGTAGAAGACGTTGTCGCCAAAGGGCGGATCGCTGATCACCAGATCAAACGTGCCGTCGGCGAAACGGGAGAGGTCAGTCGATGAACCGCAGACGAGGTTCTTGTCGGAACCGGGTGGTATGGGGTCGTCAATCGCCACCGTTGCGCCGCTGGCAGTAGCACTGTCTGCCGCCCTGGTCTTTTCCCAGGGCTGGCGCGCCCAACGCAGACCGTCCAGGATCGCGGTGGTGCAGGAATCCCAGTTGCCGCGACCGAGCGTTGTGAAGCTGCCATTCTCGATGACGGTCCCCTTGGGATGATAGTTCGCATTGGAGAGGAAAGGTTCGGGAGTGTCGCGCTGAATGTTCCAGAAGCAGAACATGTTCTGGTTCCGCAGGTACTGCTGGAACGCGCAGAGCGCCGCCTCCCGTGTCGCTTGATCGAAGTCGCCCGGCGCGTGCATCAGCGCGTCCAGGAGTCGCGCGTGCGTGAGCAACTGACGGGGGTTGAACATCTTCCACCAGTGGGTGTAGCCCCAGTTCGGGATGCCGCCGTTGAGGTCGTGCGTCATGTGGGCGAAGGGCAGCTTCTCCTGCGGGACCAGTTCGCGCAACGGCGCCGCCTCCGGCGCTTGCCAGGCTTCGACAGCGGCCAGCCAGCGGTCGCAGTCCTCGGCGTCCGGCGTCTTGAAGAATCGCCCGCCATACGGTCGCCTTTCGGTCTTGCACTCCTGGCAGGAGCATTGCAGCACGTAGGGATAGGCCGGGGCGGTGTGGCCGGTCTGCCTGACCTCCGTCAAGAAGTCGTGGCCGTAGCCGCACTTGCCGCAGACGAAGCTGCTGTCGCGGTAGTCCGGTATGGCATCACGCTCGCCCGTCGGCGCTTTCGGCACGGCGGTGCCCTGGGCGGTGTCGATGGTCGCCGCAGACGCCAGGGGATCGGCAATCAGGCGCGGCAGCTTGCCCCGTACCTCGACCAGCGTTAGCGTTGCGGCGCGCGCATCGATCCAGCGGCGTTCCGCCGCTGCCGGCGCACTGGCCCAGCCACCCTGCTCGCCCGCCGCGTCGCGGCCGGGGGAGCCGGCGAACCAGCGCGGGTGGACCAGCAGCGTCAACGACACCGTCTTGCGCCGCGCCCCCTGTTCGGATGGCCGGGGAACGGCGCCGCCGCAGTGCGGGCAGGCGGCGCTGGTGGCCGCACTGCCAGGCGCGACGAACGGCGGCTCGTCGGGGGCGACCGCCAGCGGCTCCGCCGGGGCCATGCGGGCCTGATCGAACTCCCAATCGAAGGCGCGCCGGCAACCAGGGCAGGTTGTGCTCGCTGCCTTGACCTGCAGTTCCTTGATCGCTGCCACCGGCGAGCGCAGCACCGGCGTGCGCTGACCGCAACGCGAACACTGACCGTGCTTCGACCAGAAGGTGTAGATGATCTCCGGTCCCTGGTAACGGTAGCGCGGGCGTTCGGCCTCGGGTACGGCCAGGATGTCGAAGCCGTCCTCCATCGGCGTGAGCGTAAAGCCGGCGTTGATCGCCGCATTCACGTCAAAAGGGCAGGCGGCATCGTCCGCCCGGTACCAGTGCCCGCGGTGGCCGCGCGGGCAGGAGGTCACAGTGTAGGGCGCGACGTGGGGCCGCACCTGCCGCTCCACAACGTCGAACAGCGCCTGGACACGCTCGGGATCGGCGCCGCTGAGCTCCGTCTTGGTGACGAACCAGGCGACCGGGTTGAGATCGACGCCGTAGACGTCGAAGCCCAGCCGGGCCCCTTCCACCAGCGTGGTACCGCCGCCCATAAAGGGATCGAGCACCTTCAGCCCCGAAAAGTTGCCGGCCCGTTGGTGATTGGCGTAGTAGGAGTCCCAGACCAGCTTGTCCGCTTCGTTGTGATCGGCCGGCGCTTCCAGGGCGGCGGCGATCAGGAGCGAGCGGAAGACGCTGGACTGCCGGCGCGCCCACCACTTGCCCATCTCGTAGATCGGCTTCTTGGCGTTGATCTCCAGTTGCGCCAGCGTGTTGATCGGCCCGATGGGGAAGTCCACCTCCAGACAACTCAGCGGCCGGTCGGGCTGCGCAAAGGCCAGCGCCTGGCGCTTGATGGCCTTGTTGGCATTGATCAAGTTCAGCGCTTCGCTCTTGCCTCTGGCTGTGGCGCGCCGGGCCGCGCCATTTGAGGATGCTGTGGCGGCGGTGACAGTCGTCAGTTTCATTGCGGCGCAAACTCCAGATAGGGGACGCAGACTTCGGCCAGGGTCAGGCCGCCATGACTCAGGTGCGGAAAGCCGCCTTCCACCTTCCATTTCCAGGGGCCGACGATGGCGGCGCGCTGGCCGGAGCCGACGTAGAGCGGTTGGGCGCCGAGCCGGGAGAACGGCACTGCCGGCAGGGGACCGCAACGCTGCGCCCTGAAGGCGGCGCGCGCCGGCGCGGCGAGGGTGTCGGGCAGATCGCTGAAATAGCGGCTGACGGCGTAGCCGTGATCGGAGGTCACGAGCAACCGCCGGCCCTGGCGCAGGGTGTCTACCAGCTTCCAGAAGCCGTCGCTAGCCAACACCTCTGCCGCCACCGACTGGATCTGGGTCGCCGCATCCCGCTTGTCGGCCAGTTGATGCAGCAGGTCATCCAACCAGGAGTGCCAGATCAGGATGTCGCGCGCCGGCGGCAGCCGGTCGGCCAGCGCGCCGAACTCCTCATTCGTGACGTCCGTCTCCGGTTGGTCCGGCGCGAACGCGAAGCCCTGCGGATACTTGCCGTACTGCAGTTGACTGCGCTGGGTGAGGCCGAGCAGATGGGCCGCCGCCTCGGTGTCAGTCGGGACCGGCGCCCCCAGCACCGCGACCGTGGTCGGCGTCACGCCGCGCCCAGCCGCCGCCTGGAGCAGGCGCCACAGCTCCCGCACGGAGAGCGAATCCAGGATCAGCACGGCGCGACCCGCTGGCGCCGCACCCTGCCACCAGGCGCGCATACTGCCGAAGGCGCGCGGCGCGGTGTCCCCGTAGTTCAGCCAGAGGTCCCAGGCCGCCTCATCCAGCAGGCGATCGCCGGCGCCCAGCGCCTGTTCCAGCGCCTTAACGTCCGGCGCAGCCGCAGCCGCTTGCGCCACCGCGGCGAAGATGGCTTGCCAGGCGTCCGCCCCTGGGGCGCCGAAGAGCACCGCCGCCCAGTCCGGCATGGCGGTCATTGGTCTTGATCCTGCACGTCCACCTCGACCGAAAACTGGCACTCCGGAGGCAAGCTGTTGATGAACCGTTTGAGAAGGTCGTAGGTCAAGCCTACACCGGTCAGGCGCAACCCGTTGATGACCTTGTCCTGGAACTGCCACTGCTGAAAGTCGCCGAGCAGGTTCGCCTTGTTGCGGGCGCCCTGGGAATGGATCGTACTCGTCGGAATGGGGATGGGTGCGCTGACTGGTGGCGGCTCTTTGATGACGCCACCGAAGGGCGGCGCCGGTGGGAAGAGAGTCGGCGGAGTGTTCCCCGACGTGAACCCAGGCGCGCTGCCGGGGACGCTGACAGGAGGGACTGGAGGCGGCGTCACCACCGGCGTCGGCGCGGCGACGTGCGGCAGGGCCACTACGATTTCCTGCATCTCCCTGGGCGTCGCCCAGGCCGCCTTTTGCAGCCGTGCCAGGGCAACCGCCGGGTCTTCATTCGGCTCCCGTCGCAGCCAGCGGTCTTTGACGTTCAGCACGATGTCGCCGCGCGCCGCCACTGCCAGCAGTCGTTCGTACAGCTGGGTCACGCCCAGGAAAGGAATGGCGGGGTCGTCCGGCGACGGCGGCGGTTCCATCAGGTCCACGATGAGTTGATAGGCGTCCTGGCCCCTGGCTGCCGCCGCCACCACGTACTCGCGGAAGCGGGTCGAGTCAAACACATTGCTGGTGATCGCTTGATCAATCCTGGCAAGGATCGACTGTCCTCCGCCATCGATTGAGCTCTCATCGAAGCGCGTCTGCTCTGGTTGCTGATAGTTCCAGGTACGCAGCACGGCCAGCCGCTCGAAGCGCTGGCGCAGCTTCTCCAGCAAGGGCTTGCGAAACTCGTCAAGCAGCCTGGCGTACTGCCCGTCCGAGCGCCATTCGTAGGCCAGGAAGGCGCAGCGAGCGAGCTGGCGCAGTTCGGCGTCGGCATAGACGCTCCCGGCGCCGGACGGCATCAGAAATCGCGCCAGGTTGCGATGCTCGGGTACCTGCTGCCGCAGCCAGTTGCCCAGCCGGCCTTCACCGGCACGCTCGGGGAGCACCAGCACGACCGGCTGTTGCCATTTGCCCGGCCAGTCCATCGTATCCAAGCCAGTCCACGGCGCCGATTCCCAGTCCGCGCCCAGCACGATCAAGCGGGATGGCGAACTGAGCGCGCCGTCGGCCGGGCTGAGGGCGGCGCCAATCGCCTTTTGCAGATACAGCAGATCCTGCTGGCCCTGGAACAGGTTGCCATTCTTGGCAGAAGCCAGCAGCTTGGCGCGCGGATTCTCCTCGACGCGGAAGACCAGGCGGTTGCCCACGCTATGCACGTTGAAGCTGGCCTCGATCAGCCTGGCCAGCTCCGCCTCGAAGGCATTGTCATCCACGGGCTGCGCACGCGTCAGGTCGAGATGCAACTGCTCCGGCGTGGCGCCCCGCTGCTGCGCCTGGGAAAGCGAGCGTACCCACAGCGCGCTGAGCAGTTCGCCAGCGTGCGGCACTGCCTGTTCCTGGCTCAGCACGGCATCCAGATTACGCTGCGCCACTTCCCGCAGCCGAGCGCCACTGCCGGCCGTGATGTCCACCATGCTCGCCAGTTCGTCGGCCGCGCCCTCGGCGCCGCGCACGTCGATGTCGGCCAGCGTGAGCAGAGGTACAGCGTCGCCGCGCGCCTTATACAGCCGGACGAGGATGCGCATGAGGTCACGGGTGTTCTGCGCCACTGCCGACATCAGGATCTCATCTTCCAGGATGCCCATCAGTTCGGGCGCGAAGGGCCACGATTGCCGTACCTCCGCCCGCACTTCCTCCTGGCGTGGTCCGGCAAACTCCGGATAGAGGAGGCGGACGCGTTCGCCGGCGTAGCCAGCCGTGGCGGCGGCGATCGCCGCCGGCTGAATCTGGCGGTAGTTCTGGAAAAGGCGGTGTTGTGTGAGCCGGATACGATCCTGCCGGGCGTCACTGCCCTTGAAATCCACCAGCACCGAGGTATTGCGCACGATCTGGCTGTAAGCATCCGTGTCGCTGTCGCGCACCGACGCGATCAAGCGGAAGGCGTGAGGCGCCGTCGCCGCCACCCCCGCCAGAATCTGCAAGAAGTTGAAGGCAACATTGGTCGGGTTGGGGTCGCCTTGCCGCATCTCTAAGGCGTCGTACCAGGTCTGCAGCTCGTCCAGAAGCAGCGCGGTGGGATGCTCGCTGAAGGCCTGGAGCATGAGCGCCCTGGAGGGCGTACTGGTACCAGCCTCAGCAAAGCGGCCCCGGTAATACGCGCCGTTGGGCAAGAATCGGAAAATCGGTTCCCACAACGTCGCGAAGTCCTGGTCGCTCATGACCAGGCTCAACGGCGCAAAGCCCTGCGGCAGGGTCAGCGCCGCGAAGGCCGAATTGTCGACGGTCCCCGCCCAGCTTGCAGCCCACTGTTGCACCGCCGCCGGCTCACGGAAGGCCGCCGTGAGCACCGCCATAATGTGCGACTTGCCCCGCCCCCGTTCGCCGATAATGACCACCGGCCGACCCTGCCCCTGCGCCACCCCCAGCAGCGCCTTGCGCACGTCAGCCGTGGGATAGGTGATGTCGAGGATGCGCGCCGCCTCCGAGCCGGCATAGTCGGTCAAAACAATCTGCGTCCCCCTCATCTGGGGCGATTGAAACTCGGGGCGAAGCGTCAGTCCAAGCATTGGGCACCTTTCGCTGTGAACACTGTGAGATTGTACTCGGGCGTTGCTGCCGTATGCACATGCATTCCTATAATCGGCTTGGAGTGCTACAGGGCGAATGATCGCGGTCGAGGGTCACTGCGCCGGAGGCGATAATTTGCCAACCTGGCAACGTTCAAGGGAGCGAGCCGGGTATCCTTCATAGTGTTTCCCGGTTCGTGATACGAATGGGCGGAGGGGTGCCGACGTTTACTGTTGCGCGACAGCCCGTGCTTGTTGAGCGGATGGGCGAATACGTCCAACGCGGTCTCCTGATGGCTGGTTCGTTTCGCTCAGCAGCGCCGCCAATACTAAAGAACGAGCAACCTACCTGATGGACAAAGACCCGGCCTTCCCCGATCAGCACCACATCGAGCAGATTCGAAGAAGGCTGTGGTGCGGCAGGGAAGTCGGACAAGCTTCAGTCATGATCGGTTCCGGGTTCAGCCGGAACGCCGAACCGATCGCGCCGCCGGCCGATAGGTTCCCAACCTGGATTGATATCGCCCGCAAGCTGTACCAGGAGTTATATCTCCCTACTGTTCCGACAGATCATGCCTATGAGGCCCGTCTCGCCGAAGCGACGGCTGGTACCGGAGCGCTGCGTGTCGCCAGCGAATATGAAGCTGTCTTTGGACGCGCGAAGCTTAACGACTTGCTACTCCGATCAGTTCCTGATGGCACCTATAAGCCCGGCCATCTGCACGAACTCCTACTCCATCTTCCTTGGGCCGACATTTTCACCACCAATTACGATACGCTCCTTGAGCGGACAACACCGATGGTGTACGAGCGCGCCTATGACCTCGCTGTCACCGCGTCCGACTTACCCACCAAGCTGCGACCGCGAATCGTCAAATTGCACGGCGGCTTCCCTTCTTATCTGCCGTTTATCGCAACCGAAGAGGATTACCGCACCTACCCTGCGCAGTTCGCCCCCTTTGTCAATACTGTGCAGCAGGCGATCATGGAGAACGTCTTCGTTCTCATTGGCTTTTCAGGCGACGACCCGAATTTCCAGTATTGGTCCGGCTGGGTGCGCGATCATCTCGGCCCTCATCATCCGCCCATCTACCTCGCCGGTATCCTACAGATATCGCCGTCGCAACGACGTTTGCTTGAGTCGCGAAGTGTTATCCCTCTCGACTTGACTCCCTTGTTCCCGCTGTCGAGTTGGCCGATCCCAGCGTTGCGCCATCAGAAGGCCATCGAGTGGTTCCTGTTGGATCTGCTCTACGGGGAGACACCGAGTCAATTGTTCTGGCCGATACCACCAATTTCAGCGGAGCAAAAGTGGCCTCGTAGTCCGGGCGTCCCACCGGTGCCCCTGGGGGGCCAAGCGAAGTCGGTGACGTCACTCAACCTGCAGCACCTTGCTTCCCTACCGTTGTCTGCACCCGCCATGCGGGACTTCCTCATGTATCTCGTGGTTCAACGGGAAGCATATCCTGGCTGGGTCATCGCGCCGGCGACAAACAGGGACTCACTGTGGCGCGACATCTGGCCGTGGGTCGAACCCGCGCTTCTGTCACTGGACGAAATATCCGCTGACCTACGTCTGTTTGTTGCCTATGAAATCAACTGGTGCTTGGAAACCGCACTGGTTCCGATCTGGCCCTTCGTTGCAGAAAAGCTCGCTCTGTTGATCGAGGACTTCAATCCATATCCGGCGCTCCTCAAGCTTGACTCGGCGACCATACGACCCGATAGGCCAGCCGATGCGTCACTGGACTGGGTGCGAATTGGCGAGTGCTGGATCGAACTCGCTCTTGCCGTTACACGGGCAAAGCGAGAGGCTGGAGACGAGGACGGCTTCAACCAATATCTCGAATTGCTGCGCCCGGTGATCGATCAACGCGGTGATTGGCAGTCACGCTGGCATTATGAACGTGCGCTGATGCTGCGAGACAGTCTTGACAGACGCGGCGCGATGCAGGTCCTCCAGCAATGGCCGGAGCGCCCAGACCTGCCGTTTTGGGAGGCGCGGCGTGCAGCGGTGCTCGCGGAAATAGGGGAGTTGCGAGATGCCCGTAGAACGGCGGAAACCGCCCTTTCACGCATCCGTGCTGCCATACGACCATTCAGACCGGACTACGCGTTGCTTTCCCAAGAGGCCTGGACCATGCAGCTCATCCAGCAGGTCGCCGCTAACAATCCCTTCGCAAATGAAAATCTTCGCGCTCAGGAAGGCGGTCGTTGGGAAAGGTTGAAAAGCTTTCGGTGCGATCCGGGCGCTGAGTTCGACCGGCTGAGGGCAATGCTCGATCAGTCACAACCCGTAATGAACATGGGGGTGAGGGAAACCCCGGGTTTCGACCCGGGTGTAATTCACCGAACACACCGGTGGACATCAGGTCCCGATATCACTCCCTTCCTTCCCGCCTTCGCATTGCTGCGACTCACCGAAGAAGGAGCCGTGCCGCTACGTGCAGGTATGGTCGTGGCTGCGGGTGCCGTTATCGAAAACGTGGCGAAGTGGGTTGCTCCCTTCGGATACGTACGATCGGTGAGCATACTCCTTCGGGCGGGAAGCTGGTCCGGGATCGACGGGCTATTGGATCGCGTGACTGTGGCCACGATCCCTCCTGCGGACGTGCAAATTCTCGATCGAATCCTTGTGTCCGCGCTCTTAGAGGCGATACAACAGGGCAATCCCGACGACAACCAATTGCGTATCCTCACGGAAGCAATCTCACGCTTATGTTCGCGCCTCACCGTTGAACGGTTAGACATAGTTCTCTCGTTGGCAATAACACTATACAACCATGCGATGTTCCGAGAAGATCCCGTCGTTCACCAAACGTTGGGTGATATGTTCCAACGCATTTTTCTGTCTTTACCGCAAGCGGAGCTGGTGCGGAGACTCAGCGACCTTCTGGACCTCCCAATTCCCGCGGAAGGGGGCTTTACTGCTCGGACGCTCGGCGCAGATTCGAGATGGCCCGAGCCATTTGGACGCATTTCCTGGACGGACCCGCGACCCGATGGGTTACAGATGCGTAGGGACGCCTGGACAGCCTCCGTTGCGAATCTCACTCGTATCGTCGAACACGGCATTGCCGATGCGAGGGGCCGCGCTGCGATGCGTCTCTACTCGTTGGTGGAGATTGGCGGCCTGACAGATGCCGAGCTTGCGGCGTTTCGAGGCGCGTTGTGGTCGCGACGAGACAGTACATCTGGGTTGCCCGCCGAGACGACTTTCCTTCCTCGAGTCATTATTGCCTTGCCGCCACCAACTGGCGACGTAAAGCAGATTGTCCGTGAGTATCTCATGTCGAGAGACTTCCCAAGAATTGTTGAGCGGCGCAAGACGGAGGATGGAACAGTCCGTAAGTCCGTCACAATGTCAAGCGACGTTCAGGTCTACCTCGAGCAGTGGCGTGGCGTGACGTCCGGGCCGCAATGGACTCACGACGAAAATATCTTGCGCATCGACTGGGAACCTACGGAAGTACAACAGCAGCTTGATAAAGCAGAAGCGTGGTGGCACGACGAGCGGGAAGAACTCGGTAGCCACTTCGATGAGCATGTTCACCGCGGCTTCTTCGCGCTGGTTGTCTTCCTGGCGGAGATACTACTACCGAAAATGGGCAACGCCAGCGACGACACGAGAAGCCGCGTTGCCAAACTCCTTCACGAATTAGATAGTGCGGGTATCCGAACCCTTCGGGTGCTACCGCTCAGCTTGATCATCAACCCATCCTCCGTCGATGAAGTCACGAACAGGTTGCGGACGGCAATGCTGTCCTCAGACGCAGAGACAACGCGAGAGGCGATCAATGGTGTCGTGTACTGGCTCCTGTACAGCCGCGCATTGAACATCACGGCGCTTCCGTCGCCCCCTAGCGATCTCTTGGACGAATTGATTAGCCGGGTGCAGGCGCGGCGGCAGCCAGAATTGGGTACCGCGCTGCGCTCGCTGGTTCTTCTGCTATCTAGGATTCCGACGCTGCTCGACACAAGCCAGATCGGCGCTGTTGCCGTCGGATTAGAGTATCTCTTCGCAGAAACGGCGCTTCAGGACGAAGGGGGACGACTAGAGATTGCGAGCCAGTCCCATCCAATTCCGACGTCCAGCCTGCCAGAATATCGCGTTCTCGCCGCTAGGTTGGCCCGTGAACTTGCGCACGTCTGCGGCAACATTGGATTAGAGGCTCCCCCTATCCTCGAAAGATGGCGGGAAGCGTGCCGGACCGACCCCTTGCCCGAGGTGCGACGGGCTTGGCCAACCGACCCGGCTGGTCACTCCTAGGCGTTGGCGGCTGTGCCACGGAAAAGGCGCGATTGAAGCTGATCATAATGTCGTCCCGAGCTCATCCCGAGACGACTGACTCGTCGGCTTCACGTCGTCAATGATCGGGCTGGTATGCTGTTGTTGCCAAGCCGTTACCATGCTCGAATTTATTCGGTTGCCCTGGCAAGGTCTGCGCGAGCGATGCGTCCGCTGAAGTTTGGTGTTTTTGGAAATGCAACGTTACATTGCCGGGTCCGTCCCGGAACGCTTCACTGAGGTGGACGCCGCACGGCTTCTACTTATCCTGGCGCGTTTCGCGGTACCGATCGACGAGTCAGATCGTCGATTGCCATGCTTCCCCGAACATGAAGTGACGCACCACTTCACTCCAGAATACTACCTGCAAAAGCTTGACTTCCTCGTGCGGTACCCCGGTTACCTGGCGTACGAATTGATGGAGTTGCACCGTCTCGGTATCGAGGCGGCTTGCGACCGAGCAGAGGTGATGGAGTTGATCCGTACTGCACTGCGCGAACGGCAGCCGGAACTACTGACACTCCCGTTCCGTAAGTTCTGGCGGGGCGCCTATGAGCGACTAGACGTTGTTGAGGCGTGGTGGTATGCACGGCGTCTGGTATACACGGGTCAGGAACCAAGGGGTGAGGCCCGGCCGCAAAAGCACTATTTTCTCACACGACTCGGCCAGACGGAGGCGCGGCGCCTCGTCGCCGCGGTGGATCACGCGCGCTGGTACGCCCAGCAGGTAGACCTGATTTATCGCTTCTTTCGCGATCTGTCGGCCGCGCGGGTCAAGGACCTTCAGTACGATCACCAAGCGTACCGACAGGCGCATTTGGCCGAGATCATCCCGGATCTCCCGCCCGAAGAGATCGGGCGCAACTTTTGCCGGGTGTTCGGGGAGCCGCTGGGGGTGGACTTTGAGTGACAGCGCGACCAAGTCAGCGGCGAGTAGTCCTCTACCATTATCAGAGACGGACGAGCAAGCGCTAACGTCAGCCGCGCTCGTGGACGCGGTACTCACTAGCTTTTCCCCCAGGAACCAGGGCCGCATCACGCGCGACGATGTGACTCGAGTCGTGGCGGAGCTAACCCTGGACGAAAAGCGGCGGGCACGTCAGTCGCCATCTCTGCGCATTAAGCAGTTGTGTTTCGCGGGGGTGAAGCGCAGGAGCGGTCAACCACCTGAGCCTTTTCGCTACGACCAGGCCTTTTCACCAGGTGTCAACGTAATATGCATCCCCGACAATGAGGTCGGCAAGTCCTCGATCCTGAAGACGATCAAGTACGCTCTTACTGGTGATGACGGCGATTACGACGCAGATGTGCACAACTGGATCACGGACATCTGGTTGGCTTTTTCCCTCGACCTTCGGATCTTTACCGTACTACTCTCCACACGGGGAGGAGCGCCGCGTGCGTTGCTGCTGGCGGGAGAAGAGTTCCGACCGCTCGAGGCAGTTGCCGAGGAGATGGCGCTCACCATCTTCGATGTGACCGGTGCAGAAGCGATCAAGGCCGAACTGCAACGCTTCTTCTTCCTGCGCCTTGATCTTGGCCCGTTGTCATGGACCCAGCAAGATGGATCGACTCCCACCGGGATAGCCGAGCGAAGCACGAGCTGGCTCACCTACTTCCAGGCGCTCTATATTCCTGACGGCGGTGATCACTACCTAATCTGCGATCCCGTCCATGCAATGGGGAACCAGGATGGGCTGATCTTATCAGCGTTCCTCGGCCTGCACCTCGTTGAGCCCCTCAACAAGCTGGGGGTGGAAGCGTCCCGAGTGAAAAAAGAGGCAAAGGTACAGGAGCAGCAGACAGCCGCGCAGGTGCAACAGGCCAAAGAGCAAGTTGCGCGACTTGAGGAAAGCCTTCGGGCGGCTCAGGCCAGGCTCCAAGTAATCGGATCTACGCAAGCGACTCGGCGCTCCGCCATCGAGGGCGGTGAGCCTGCGCAGCGCCTCATGGCAGTTCAGTTTGCCCTGGCGGAAAAAGGAAACGAGCAGCTACGCCTGGAAGTTGAGCGCAACGAGTTGACCAACTCCCTCCAACGCCAGCGAGCCCACGAGCGCCAACTGCGTGAGGCCGTCTCGTTGCGCCTCCACTTCACGGGGCTTGAAGTAAGTCTCTGTCCCAACTGCGATGCGACAGTCGACACGGAAGCCGTGGAACGGGAGTTGACAATACATTTGTGCCGGCTCTGTGGCCATCCAGCCCATGCCGCTGACCACGCTGAGATGGCCACGCTCAGTGCTGAGGCCGCGGACATTCGGCGCGAGATGGTGGAGATGACTGAAGGGCGCGACACCATCACGGACCGTCTGGCCGCCCTACGGCACGAGGTTGCAGATTTGGTGAACGAGGCGAATGCCCTTCGTCAAGCGGCCCAACAGGGGATCACCTACGCCTTCCCGACTGCAGAGGAAGCGTCCGAACAGTCCGATCTCCTCCAGGAAGTCGGCCGTATTAAGGCCGAGGTGTCGATCGCGCTTCGGCGCGCGGAACCTGCGCCGGACGGCGCGGAGGACGAAATTGACCTGCGTGTGCGGGTGGTCGCGAAGGTACGAGAGGTACTAGGCAAGGAGGCGGGGCGGCGGAACAGCGGACTGTTGGGCCGTCTGGGAGCGCTGGCGCAGGCAACGACGTGGACCATTGGGGCCGAAAGCATTAGCGACGTCGCCTGCTCGCCATTAGGAAGGATCGACCTCCATAAGCACGGCCAGCGCGTGACCTTCGGCGGCATTCAGAATGAGGGCGAGCGCCTACGCATCAAGCTCGCTTTTTACTTGGCGATGACGTGTCTCGGGCGAGAGCCAGGACTCGGTCGCCACCCGGGATTTCTGCTCATCGACCAACCATGCTCCAGCGAGATGGTGCGCGAGGATGCCGAGGCCCTGGCAGAGATCTTCCTTCGGGTCGACACCGATCTCGCCGATCAGATTCAGATCATCTGTGGCACGGCGCGCAGCGAGTTCGAGGCAGCCACTGCCGACGAGAAGGTCTACGGCGCCCAAAACCCGCCGTTCGCTTTCTAGTTGGCGATGGCGTGACGCAGACCAACTCGACCGGAGCAGCCTGGCTGGCGTCGTCGACAGAGAGTATCGAATGGGCGCAAATCGGGGAGCGCCTTCGCAACAGCGTCCCGGGTAATACCATCGATGACCTGATTGACACCATGACGGAGGCGGTCTTCGCCGGCAAGGGCTCAGTGGGGACGGCTGAATGCCTCACCGCCGCCCTGATGCTGGCGCGCAGTGACCTCAGTCTTCGCAGCGCAGCTCTGGCTCTGGCTATTTCTGCGCCGGACGGGGACACGGTCGCGGTAGACACCCTAGTTGCCACCTTCGGGCGAGTGGCTAATTACCCCTTTTTGGCGCCAGCGCTGCTGGAGGCGCTCGGGCTGCTCGCCATGCGAAATCCCCACGCTCGAGCACAGCTTTGTGTGTTGTTGCTCCGCCTGCACACCGGGGACTCGCGGTATCTGCTGGTGAAGGCGGCGCAGGTCATTGGACGGCTGGACGCGGTGCGACCGGAGCCAGACTTGCGTGCAAAACTCGACGAGTTCGTCACGGTAACAGATTTAGCAGTCCAGGCTGAGGCGCGGTTTCAATTGGCGCTGGTTAGTCTTGCATTCGCGCTGATGGCGGAGGATCAGCCAGCACTCAGCGACCGTTTGATTGCCGCGCGCGCGGCGTTTGCCCGCGCGGATCGAAGCGAAGAGCATCGACCCGACGCCGCGATGTTCGTGCGGCTGCTTGATGCGCTGCTTGCCTTCATGGCGCTCGCTCGTGATTCGGGCGCAACGGCAGGCGTGGTCGAACCGACCGGCAGGCTCGAACAGTCGCTCTCTAGCCTTGCCACGCACGACTGGCACGGCTATCGCTCAGATCGCGAAACGCTGCGCGCACTACGTGTACTCAACATCGCCAGCGCTCTGCGCAGAGCGGCCGAGGCCACAGGGACGGTCGAGGAGTGGCCCAACTTTGCTGCCGCGCTGGAGGATCTCGCACGGCTGCATGCCCTGATACGCGGTGAGACCATCTTGAATGACGACAACAAGCTTTCGTCTGGCGCAGGTGTCATTGCTGACAAGATCTTTGCCGCAAGCCTCGGCCCGCTCCTGGCGCGCGTGGTGCATCAACGGCGTTTCGCCCGGATCACCCAAGATTATGTTGCCACGCACGGCGATGACGTGATAGCACAGGGACTTCGTGCCTTGGAGCAGGCTGCGGCGGCCTTCGCCTTCGCTGCCGATCCGGTACTCAACGAAGGCCTCGCCGCGCAGGTGGCTGATCTCGCGACCCAAGTCGGCCGCCGTCCCGATACCCTGCTCCAGGAGACTATCGAGGCGCTCGTCCAGCACCGGCTCCCACAATGGCTTGAGGATATTGGGCTAACCTCGGCACCACTGCCAATCGAACGGCCAGATCTCTTCGGCAATGATCCGGCTGTGGATGAGGTCGTTCGCCCGTTGGTACGTCGAGTCGCCGATCTTTTGGGTGAATACTCGCCAGCGAAATGGGCCCGGTTGGTGGAGGTGCTCGTGTCCATCGTCAAGTTCGCGCACTACGTCCGAGACCGCGCCCCCATTTACGTGCGATGCGAGGCGGACGGTGGCCTCGGACAGGGTGCGAACGAAGGCCAGCTCCAAGAGCATCTCTTTGAATGGCTGCGGCAAGGCTTCGGGCCAAAGGCAATCTACGAGTTCGCACGCAGTGGGGGCGGGAGACCGGACACCGGGGTGGTATTCGACACAGCGCGCTTCCCGGTCGAGGCGAAGCACGAGTTCGAGTCAATTTCACCAGAGCACGTGCGTACGAGTTTCGTGGCGCAGTCTGATGTCTACGCGACTGCCGCGGACCGCGTCTCCTTTCTCATGGTTTTGGATTTACGCGCCGGTAACGCTGCTGGCCACCGTAACCAGAAGAGAACAACCCGCACGAACGGGGGCCAAACTCCGGTCGCCGGTCTCTATCACCTGCGAGACAGCTTCTGGGTTGAAAGTATGCCTCCGGATCCTGATTTACCAAATGCGACGAGCAAGGCGGTCATTGTTGGTCTAGTGCCAGGGAATAGGCCACTTCCGTCGAGCATGTCGACATATAGTCGGCGTCCGGTATCCGCCCGGCAGCACCGGTGAGGGCAGACTCGGGCAAGCATGTAACGGGCCGACAACCAAAGGATGGCTACCCAGGGGGTGGAAGCAATACTTGCATCGTACTGCTCTGTCCTGCGTTGTGCTGATAGCAGGTAACCGGCGATAGCCTAGAGCATCACCTTCTAGCCTGCCCCTGCTATAGTCAAGGGAGCAAGGAGGGAGGCGCGCATGCCGACGGAAACCCACGGGCATGGCTATCGCCCTGCCGGGCGAACGATGCGTGTCGGGTCCAGCACCATCCGGGTCATTCAGCTCCCTCAGCTACCCGTCGAGGACCAGCAGGATGGCAAGGTGGCCTTCATTCCGGGTGGGAGTTCCCGCCCCGGGAAATACCCGGAACTGGAGCGACTGAAGGCGCGGTTCCGCAAGGAGCCAGAGGCCGTTCCCGCCGAGTAGGCGTTAGCGGGGCTGCTCCACGTCACCACGCAAATGCTCCGCCATCCCCACGCTCGCTGAGCGATCCGGGTAGCCTTGCTGATGGCGGGCAGCAGGAAAGCGCGCTTGATCTGCGTCACATCTTGCTCGTGACCTCACCGCCCAAGTCGAGCGTCGTTCTTACGACCTGCTGTTAGAGGCTGCCACGGCTCTCATGTGGGACCGGCCCGGTCTCGCTCGGTTATCAACGCTCTGCCTTTGGCGCGGAGGTCCAGGTTCGCGTCATACGGCACCTCGTCGAGCACATGGTCGGGAAGGCTGCCCAGTTGGAGGAGAAGATCCACACTGCGCTCGCGGCAGGAGGAACACGGTCCCGACTCGTAGAGCGTCAGGAGCGCCGGGATGGCCTCCGGTGTGGGGCAGGCCTGTAGCACGCGCAGCGCCCCGGCGCCGAGGGCGTGGAAGTCGTCCGCGTGCGCATCCTTGGCGGCGTCGAGGGTCGTCCCGACAATGGTGACGTCGCCGGGCTCGACGTGGCGCGCCATGAGCCGCAGCGCCTGTCCTCTCCGGTACCCGTCTGCCGCCGCGTCGTTCAGGAGGTCGAGGGCCAGCGCCCGGATGCGCCAATCGGTGAGACGCTCCAGGGCCATAATCGCCCCGGCAGTCACCCGCTCGTTCGGATGCCGGGCCAGGTTCAGCAACGGTGTCGGGTCGAGCGGGTACGACCTCCCGGCGAAGACACGCAGGAAGGCGATCAGGCGTTCGGCGTCGGCCTGAAGCGGCAGATCGACCGCAGCGCGCGCCAGATCTCCCACGGTGGCGCCTTCGCCCCAGCGGCGCAAGTATGGGGCAGCGGCGCGCACTCCCTGGGCGGCGATCCAGGCAACGAGGTCGTCGTAGCCGAAGGCGGCAAGGTTCGGCTGCTGACTTCGGTAGGACTCGTACGCGGCAGCGTTCGCTGCAACCGCCTCACGGTAGGCGACGATGGTCGCATCGTCCCGACCCGCCTGCGTGAGGGCGTCGTCAACCTCGCGCGGACCCAGGAGATCCCTGGCCATCCGCAGGAGGGAGCTATCTTCTGACAGCGACGGGTCGGCGCGCACGGCAGCGCCGATATGGCGGGCGACCGCGAGGAAGCCGGCCAGGCCGTCCAGTTCGATGATCTCCTCCGCACCGGTACACCGTTGTTCGGTGTCGTCGCGCGCAAATTTGCGATACATCATCTGCCGGGCCTCGGCGTCGCCGTCGAGCGCGAAGAGTCGCGCGAAATCGAAGAGTTGGCAGGCGTCCCGGTACTCGGTCACAGTCTCCAGCGCCGCCAAAACGCGCGCACGGTAGAAGGCCGGTTCACCGGTCGCGCGGATGACGTCCAGCATGTACGGCGCGCGGCTCCCCTCCACTTGTGGATCATAGGCCGTGTTGTGGACGCAAGCGGCGGCAATGATGCTGCGATACGGCGTGGCGTCGGTGTCGCGAAGGAAGCGCACGCCGCGACCGAGTCCTTGCGCGAGGACACGCTGCAGTTGCTGCTCATTCATTCGCCCAACGTTTCTAGCGATTCCGCGATGGGATCTCCATGGTCGGGCTTCTGACGACTGCGGATTTCATCCTGGAGTCGCCAGAGCACATGTGCGGCCAGCGAGGGCGGCGCGCGACGGCAACGAGCGCGTGGCCGGTGGCGATGTATCGTACAGCACGGTATCCTTCAGCGGGTGGTCCAATCAGACCCGGATTTCTCTGATGGTTCGCCGCTACGCCATGGACATCATTCACCTCGTCACTGACGTGGCCGCCAGCTCGGGCAGCAAGACGACGCCTGTAGTCACCATCCGCATCAACGGACGTCGCCTGGTCGATCTCATCCGCGACGTGGAGTTGTCCTCCGCGCTGCACGAGGGACATGCCAACCTCGCCGGCGCCTACGTGGGCATCCCGCCAATGGTGGCCTTTCTGCCGTCCCGGCACTTGCTTGGTGAGCCTGCGGCCGGCTGGGACTGGCAGCCGGAGGCAGTCCCGGTGCTGCAGTGCGAGTGTGGGGAGCCGGGATGCTGGCCCCTGCTCGTGTGCATCGCCATTGGATCGGAGACCGTGACCTGGAGCGACTTCCGGCAGCCGCACCGCGGGCCGCAGTCCCGCGCGGGCCACTGGCGCTACGACGCCCTGCCTGGGTTCACCTTCGATCGCCGGCAATACGAGGAGGCCCTTCGTCCACAGTCACGCTGATGGTCCGCTCTCGCTCGCTGGCCTCTCGTCCGTGCTGATGGTTATGACGCTCGCTCGAACCTGCTGGCCTCGCACCGGCTACGATGAGGGGAATCGCTCCCGTGTGCCCGTTCGCGGGCCGGAGCAGGGTCGCGTTGACCAGCGTATCACGCTTCCCTTCGCGGCCGGTCGCGGCGCCGGCGGAGGAGGAGGCGGTATCGTCGTGGCAGCCGACGGCTCCTGGCGCGTCGCCGCCGCCAGCACGCTGTTCGCGCTCTCGCCATTGGGCGACCTCCACTGGTCACGGTCGCTGCGCGACGGTCGGTGGACGGCCCCCTATCACTCCGCGCCACTGGCGCTGAACGGCGGGGACGTGATCCTGACCCTGGCGCACCACGCCGTGCGCTACGACGGGCAAGGCTGGCTACGAGCACGCCTACGCGTTGCGGACGGCCTCGACGATTCGGGCAGCGCACCGAACCTCACGCGCGACGGCGCTCTGCTCACCGGGTCGCCGATTGGCGACGTCTACCGCCTCGACGCCGACGGCTGGCGCAGTCTGGGCGCCTTCGGCTACGACATCCTCCCCCCGACGCTCTATGAGGACGGCTCGCTCGCGGTTGCCGGCTACGCCGGCAAGGGACTGTGCCGACTTTCTCCGGACGGCCACCTGCGCTGGCAGGCGGCGCCTCGTCACGCCGATCTCCCGGTCACCGTCAATCGGGCGCAGGTCGCCGCCGTGGGGTCGGTCAACGACCACCGATCCTGGTTCGTCGACCCGGATGGGCGCGGCCTCGGGGAATGCGGCCATGCTGCCCTGTTCGCTGAATACCCGGACGGTGGCTGGGCGGCGCTCTCCTCGGGCCGGCTCGCGCGCCTCACGCCGGACGGGCACGAGCGCTGGGGACGGCCACTGGCCGTTCGGTTGACCTGGTCAACATCTCAACCAATCGTTGACGCCGCTGGACGCATCTACGCCGCCACTGTTGGCGGCATCGTCTGTTACGACAGCGACGGACGCCTGGTCTTCACGACCGCGCTCGGACCGTCGCAGCCGTACGGCGTGAGCATGATTGCGGATGGCACCGTGGCGTGCCTCGTCGGATCGGAGCTGGTCCTGCTCACGTGAATAGGCTGCCGCCTACTCGAATTGCGCTGGCACCAGGCGGCTGTGTCGGCATGCGCGTGCGCCAATGATGGTATCGTGCGCCATAGGCCCTGTGTGGCGGCATGCGACCAGGGGACGGCGTCGCAGTTGGTCCCGCCTGACTCGTCTACCGCTCTGAGCACCGGGGCGGCTCCCGGCCAGGAGGACGGCTCGCCATGGCAGGGCCAACCGCTGTCGTGCCACTGCGCGAGCCGCTCACCGCCACTCAGGTGGAGGCGTTGGACGAGTGGCTCCGGAGCGTCAGCAGCCGCCTGGAGGGGACACTCGGTGATTGGGGCCCGTTCTGGGTCAGCGACGTTGGGGCGTTCGGCCTCCCGGCGGACAGCTGGCCGCCGTGCGCCTTCTACGTCAAGCTGGAGGAGCCCGAGCCGGACGAGGAGATGACGCTCGTGGCGACCGCCGCCTGCCTCGGCTATAGGCCGGTCCAGGATATCCTGCTCTACGCGGGCTGTCGCGGCGCCGAGAACCATCGCATCCTCGGGTTGCTGGCGCTGCGCGTCGCGGAACGCTATTCCGGCATGATCGACCTCGGCGGAGCGCTCGCGCCGTCTGTACGGTATTGGGAGCTCCCGCCCGATGCCACGGAGGACGATCACCCGTCACAGACGCCCGAGGCGATCCGCGCCTTCGTCGGTGCGCTGCCCGGTCGGGTCTATGAGATCCCTTATCCGGCTTCCCGCGGGCGGAAGCTGTTCACCCACATGGTCGACGTGGAGTTCCTGCGCGCCTGGCTCCAGCATCCCGAATTCCATATGATCGCGTAATGACCGCGCTACTTTGGCAGGCAACGGGCCCCTGGTACCGTGTCATCTCCAATGATCGATAGCCACTGAACCCCGCACGCCTGGTCAGGTTCGGCGACGGCCTCGGCGCTGCGACAGGTGGCTGCTCGACGTGCGCCGGTCCGCTGCAGGTTATCCAGCACCGCACAGCCTCCAGAGGGCGTGCTGCGTGCATCGTGCCACTGCCCGTTCGGACGCCACATTTCCGACGCAAGGATACTTGGAGGGAGCGCGGCTTGGTCCGCCCGGAGCGGGTCGCCAGGCTGGGAAGCGTGGGCCATTGCCAGTCGGGAGGAGGGTAGCATCTTCACTCGGGGTGCCACCTGCAGACACGAGCTTTCGTGGAACAATCCGCTCAGAACTCCCAAACTGTTCGACGCGAAGGCAATGGCGCTCCGCCTATTTCAAGACTCCTCCGTAAACCAAAAAGTAGCCCAATCCGATTGTTGTGGGCCGTCCCGCCGCGTCCCAAATCATCCAAAACCCAGACATTTCCAGAGGCAGAGGGACGTCGCGGGACGGCCCACAACCGGTCGGGACTATTTCGTAAACAGCTGGTCGTCAGTTCGATTCTGACCGTCGGCTCCGATTTCCCTCTGGTACAGGCACTAAAGTTCACCGCCAGGTTGTCGATCCGGACGGCCTTGACCGCCATGTTGACCGCCAACTTGCGAAAGGTGGTCTCTGTGCTCGGTCGCCGACAGTCTGCAGCAACCGCACCTGCTATCAGGCGGTCAGCGCGTTTGGGACGACCGGCTCAGGCCGATCTGGAGGACGACGTGCGGCAGTGTAGGTCGCTCTGGTCAGTCAGCAGTTTCTGTGCGCCAGATGATGGCAGCGAGGAGAAGCAGGACGGACGACGGGACACTCGTCGTGCTGTATCGCCCAGTGGGGCAGCGCGAACTCGACCTCATCCGCGATACCGGCTGGCAGGCCTTCCCGCCTCGCCTGCCCCATCAGCCGATCTTCTATCCGGTGCTCAAAGAAGTATATGCGACGCAAATCGCCCGGGACTGGAACACCAAGGACACTGCCTCCGGCTACGTTGGCTACGTCACTCGCTTTGCAGTGCGAAGCGCCTTCCTGCGGCGCTACCCGGTACGCACGGTCGGCGGTGCGGTGCACCAGGAGTACTGGGTCCCCGCAGAGGAGCTGCCGGAGTTCAACCGCAACATTGTCGGCCCGATTGAGGTAATTGCGGAATTCCGCTGAGTGCCCCCACGTCGCGTCCATTCCGTAGGATGATGCGCTGCTCCATCACACGATGTAGCGAGTGCCAGGCTTTACCGCGCCCAGCGTAGCCCAAAGCGTCAATCGGCGGGTGACGACACGGATGATTCGGGACGGCATAGTTGGCAGTGAGCGCCGGGCCGGATGCGAGACAGAGCGACCCGGGCCAGAGAGAAAAGGAGAAGGGCCATGACAGAAGCGATCAGTTCCAGCCGAGATGCGCACCAGACCCAGATCCAGCCGCTCCGTCCACGCGGCGTCGGCGTGGTCGCCGCCATCGACGGGATCATGGGCGGACTGTCTGTCCTGGGCGGCCTCGGTGCCGTGGCCACCGGCTGGGCGCCCGTGGCGGGACCCACCGGGCTGGGCTTCCTCCAGGGTCTGGCGCCGGAGCTGCCGGCACTGCTGCTGGGCATCGGGACGATCTTGCTGGTCCAGGGCTACGGATTGTGGCGTGGGCTCGCCTGGGCCTGGACTCTCGCGGTGGTCTACGAGACGATCCACATCGTCGCGGACATCGGTTTCATCGCGGATGTCATTTGGGTGTGTTTCACCTTTGTTGACGCCGCTAGGCTGCTAAGGTGAGGAGCGTGTCGGGGGAGGTGTCCAGCACCGCGAGCTCGAGTGGGGCAGGCGGGTCCGGGTAGGGCAGGAGGTAGAGCTTGCTATGCCGCTGGCGACGCCGGAAGGTGTGGAAGGCGTCCCAGTCGCCGTTCTCGAAGGCGCAACGCAGATGGAGGAGGGACTCGGCGCCGTCGATGGTCCAGCGCATGCCGGAGCGTTCGCAGCGATCCTTGACGAGATGGCGACAGGCGCCTTCGATGACCCCGGTGGCGATGGGCCACGGCCGCTTCGCGTCGGCGCGGCGAGGTAGCGGGCGTAGTCCAGCCAGGGCTGGTTGCGGTCGAGGTAGGCGGCGACGCTGCGCAGTACCTTGGCCTGGGCGGCGGTCTGCTCCGCTGCTGCGGCCAACTCGGTGAACTCGGCGACGACGTGCGCTGCTTTGCTCTGCAAGAGGAGCAGGGTGTGGGCTTGCACCCAGGCGGTGCGCTGGGGATTGGTCTCCCCCAGCAGGGCGTTGGCGACCTCCCAGAGATATTCCACCACATGGATGAGGTCGAGGACCAAGGTGAAGGTGGGGAACTGCTGCTGCACCCGCTCTTGCGGGGCCGCGCAACCATCGGTCAAGGCGACCCGCTGCTCGATGTGCGCCCCTTCTCGAGCCGTCACGTGAGCGGCGGCCTCCGTGAGCGCGGCATCCTTGCCGGCGAGCGTCGCCCAGAGGCGCTTGTGCTGCGGCCCCGTCCGCTCCTCCGCCTTGGGGGTTCCGGACGTCGCCTCATCCGATGGCGTGTCAAACAGACTCGCCACGACCGACTCGGGCGTGCGCACGGCCG
>DAIMXP010000081.1:0-32569 GCA_036734945.1 Chloroflexota bacterium | reverse complement strand
GCATCCCTTTTCATCACCCGCCAGCTCTCACCAAATACCTACCCCAGAAAGGAGGGGACAGGGGAGGGGTTACCCCCGCCGCCTCGCCTGCTTGGCGCGGCGGGGCGTGGCCGACGTTTTGCTGCTGGCCTGGGTAGCCGCGTGCGCGCCTGGCACACCATTCGTATGGGTCGGAGCGCCAAGTAGGCCATTCTGTAGGGCGCCGTCGGTTGTGGCCCCGTGACAGAACTTGTATTTCTTGCCACTGCCGCAGGGACAGAGGTCGTTGCGGCCAATCTTGCCGTTACCGGCCGGCGCCTGGCCGATCGCAGGGGCGGTGCGGCGTGCGGGCCCCGGAAGCGCCGGAGTTGCATGGACATCTTCAAGGTTGGTATGTAGCTCAGTTTGCGTTTGGGGAGAGGGCGGCACCAGCTCGATGCGCAGGCCCAGCCGAAAGATGTTCTGGACGATCTGCGCGTTGATCGCAGCGACAAAGCGCTCCCACGTCTCGTGCGCTTCGCGCTTGTACTCCACCAGCGGGTCACGCTGACCGAAGGCGCGCAGGCCGATCCCTTCCCGGAGGTCGTCCATACCGGTCAGGTGCTCGACCCAGAGGGTGTCGACCGAACCGAGGACCACCTGCCGCTCAAACTCGCGCATGAGGACGGAATGGAATAGACCTGGATCACCCTCGAACTCGGCGACGCAGCGCTCGAGCAGCACCCTGGTCAGTTCGGCCGGATCAAGGCCGGCCAGAGATTGGGCGGTGATGTCCTCCGGCAGCGGCAGTGACTGGGCGAGGTCCTCCAGCACCAGGGCCAGCTCGTCGTCGGTGAGCATGGGTCCCACCAGCCGCTGCTCCAGGACGGCGCCGATGCGGCGCTGGATCAGGGTCATGATGTAGCCGCCCAGTTCGGCGTGCGCCTGGCTGAGCACATCGCGCAACTGCCCCTCACGGCGGTCGTACTCACTGTGGACGAGGTCCAGCAGGAGGGTTAGCGCCTCGTCTCGGCTCAAGAGGCCCAGCCGCTGGGCAGTCAGGTCCTCAGGCAACGGCAACACCTGGCCGAGGTCCTGCAAGAGGCCGTCCAGGTCCCACTCTTCAGAGTAGGTGCCGCGCATATGGCGGTCAACAAGGCTCGTCAGGTGGCGATCGACCAGCGTCAGGATGTAGTCGCGCATGTTCTCGCCGCGCAGGACCTTGTTGCGGTCGGCGTAGACAAAGGCGCGCTGCTCGTTCATCACGTTGTCGTACTCGACGACGTGCTTGCGGATGTCGAAGTTGTAGCCCTCAACCTTGGTCTGCGCGCTCTCGATCGCTTTGGTGACGGTGCTGTGCTCGATCGGCTCGTCGTCAGGCATCTTCAGCCAGTTCATGATGCCGGCGATGCGCTCCGAGCCGAAGCGCCGCATGAGGTCGTCTTCCAGCGAGACGTAGAAACGCGAAGAGCCGGGGTCGCCCTGGCGACCGGCGCGACCGCGCAACTGGTTGTCGATACGGCGCGACTCGTGGCGTTCGGTGCCGATGATGTGCAGCCCGCCCAGCGCCTGCACGCCATCCCCCAGCACGATGTCCGTCCCGCGCCCGGCCATGTTGGTGGCGATCGTCACCGTGCCGGGCTGCCCGGCCTCCGCCACGATCGCCGCTTCCTGCTCGTGGAACTTGGCGTTGAGGACATTATGCACAATCCCCTTCTCCTGCAGCAGACGCGACAACAATTCCGACTTCTCGATGGAGACCGTACCCACGAGCACGGGCCGCCCCTCGGCGTGCAACTCTGCGACCTCCCGGCCGACGGCGTCGTACTTGGCATTTTCAGTCTTGAACACATAATCCGTGTGGTCCTGGCGGACCATCGGGCGGTGCGTGGGGATCGTCACGACATCCAGGGCATAGATTTTGGCGAATTCCTCCGCCTCCGTAGCCGCCGTGCCGGTCATGCCGGCCAGCTTGCCGTACATTCGGAAGTAGTTCTGGTAGGTGATGGTGGCCATTGTGCGGTTTTCCCGCTGCACCGGCACGCCCTCTTTGGCCTCGACGGCCTGGTGCAGACCCTCGCTCCAGCGCCGCCCTGCCAGCATGCGTCCGGTGAACTCGTCGACGATTACTACCTCGTTGTTGCGCACGACGTAGTCGCGGTCGCGCTTCTTGAGTACCTGCGCCTTCAAGGCGGCATCAGCCGTGCGCGCCAGCCAGAAGTTGGCTTCAGCGTAAAGGTTGTCAATGCCCAGCAGGCTCTCCACCTTCTCCACGCCCTCGTCGGTGAAGGTGACGCCCTGCGTGCGCTCGTCGATGGCGTAGTCAAGATCGGGCTGCACCTGGCTCATGATCTGGGCGAAGCGATAGTAGAGGTCGGCTGCTTCCTCCGCTGGCGCCGAAATGATCAACGGCGTGCGGGCCTCGTCGATCAGGATGTTGTCCACTTCGTCTACGATGGCAAAGTGCAGGGGCCGCTGCACGCGCTGATCGAGGGAGACTGCCAGGTTGTCGCGCAGGTAGTCGAAGCCGAACTCGCTGTTGGTGCCGTAGGTCACATCGGCGCGATAGGCGTCGCGGCGCGCCACCGGCCGCCAGTGCATGAGGCGGTCGTCGCCGTGCGGTACAGCATCAAGGAACTCAGGATCATAAATGCCGGCAAACATCGGGCAGATCACCGCAACGGATATGCCGAGACGCTGGTAGACGGGTCCCATCCAGCCGCCGCCAAAGCGAGCCAGGTAGTCGTTGGGGGTGACCAGGTGGCAGCCCTGCCCGGCCAGCGCATTGAGGTAGAGCGCCATTACTGCCACCTGCGTCTTGCCTTCGCCGGTCTTCATCTCGGCGATCTTGCCCTGATGGAGCACGGCGCCGGCCAGCAACTGCACGTCGTAGTGGCGCTTGTTGAGGACGCGGCGCGTGGCCTCGCGCACGACGGCAAAAGCTTCCGGCAACAGTTCGTCCGTGGCCGTGCCGCCGGCCAGACGCTGGCGGAACTCGCTCGTCTTCGCCACCAGCGCCTCGTCGCTCAAAGCCTGGAACTCCGGTTCCAGCTGGTTGCTCTGCTCGACCTGCGGCTGCAAACGCCGCCATTCGCGTTGGTTTGGATCGCCGAACAGACGACCCAGGAAGGTCGGCATAGACGCTGTTCCTTCGTGGCGGGTTCCGCCACCCGCCTGCCGGCGACGGAACGCCTGTAGAATAGACAGACGATATATGGCGCACGCATGTGCCCGATCTATAATACCAGGCGAGGAGATCACCCACGGTGACCGTGCTGCTCTACAGTCCGCGCTTCCTCGAGCACGACACGCGTGGCATGGCCGAAACGCCCGACCGCCTGAGCCACACCTGGTCGCTGCTGAACCGGGAGGGTTTGCCGCCGGGCTGTCGCATGGAAACACCGCAGCCGGCCACGCGCCAGCAGGTCGCACGTGTCCACGACCCGTTGATGGTCGACCGTCTGCAAGCGGTTTGCCGGCGTGGCGGCGGCCTGATCGACCCGGCGCCGACCATCGTCTCGCCGGAGAGTTATGAGGTCGCCCTGCTGGCGGCGGGGGCCGCCATTCAGGCAGCGGAAACTGCCCTAAGCGGTGAGCCGGCCTTCGCGCTCCTGCGTCCGCCAGGGCATCACGCGACACCCGAACGCTCGATGGGCTTTTGCCTCTTCAACAACGTCGCCGTGGCGGCGCGCGAGGTACTGGCGACGGGGGCCGCGCAGCGCGTGTTGATCGTGGACTTCGACCTCCACCACGGCAACGGCACCCAGGACGCCTTCTACGCCGACCCGGCGGTCATGTTCATCTCGCTGCATCAGTACCCGATCTACCCAGGTACCGGTCGCGCAGAGGACACCGGCACGGGAGCAGGCAGCGGCTACAACGTGAACGTCCCGCTCCCCGGCGGGGCAGGCGACACAGCCTTCCAGCGCATCCTTGACGAGATCATCACGCCGCTGGCCCGCCGCTACCAGCCCGACCTCCTGCTCTGCTCCTGCGGCTACGACGCCCATTGGGCCGAAAACGCCGCCGCCGGCGCCGGCCTGCAGCTATCGGTGGCCGGCTATTACCGCTTCATCCGCGGCCTGTACCAACTGGCCCAGGAACTCTGTCAGGGCCGCATCGCTGGCGTTCTCGAAGGCGGCTACCACCTCGACGCCCTCGCCTGGGGAGTGCTCAACACGCTGGCGGCGCTGAGCGGCCAGCCAGCGCGGGCGGACCCGTTGGGAGTGGCGACGGGGGATGAGGTGGACGCGAGCGGCATCATTGAGCGGGTGCGGCGGGTACACGGGCTGGGCTAGTAGCAGGGCCGCGACTTTGGACCTAATTCCGCGGCCACCAGTGCCGTCCCCGCCGCTCGGTGCGCGCCCGGTAGAGCGAACCTCCTATATTGGTGACATACAAGGTCTGCATGTCGGCGTCGCCGAAGGTGCAGTTCGTGGGACGGTCCTCCGGGAACGGATGCCGCTCCAACACGCGGCCATCAGGGGCAAAGACGATGATGGCGGGACCCGGCCCGCCGCGCTGGTAGCCGGTCGCGGCGACGATGTTGCCTTCGCGATCCAGGCACATGCCGTCGATGCCGCGGTGCGCGCCGAAGTCGTGCAGCGCACGGTAGGGGCCCAGGCTGCCGTCGGGCTGGATCGGGTAGGCGCGCAGTTCGCGCAGGGCGGTCTCCCCATGGTCGCTCTGCGCTACGTAGAGGGTGCGCTCGTCAGCAGAGATTAGTAGGCCATTGGGCTTGGTTGTGTCGAACGTCATGCGTTCGATGGACCATTCGCCTGTTCCAGCGGCTGGCGCCGTGAGGCGGTAGACGGAGTCGTGGTCCAGCTCACGGTCTTCGACCTTCAGACCGTAGCCGGGGTCCGTGAACCAGACGCGCCCTTGAGCGTCGATGGCCAGATCGTTGGGACTGTTCAGCCGCTTGCCCTCGAAGTGGTCGGCCAACACCGTGACGCCACCGTCCGATTCGTAGCGCACAACCCGGCGGCCGGCGCGTTTGCCCTCGCAGGCATAGAGGCGCCCCTCACCATCCAGCATCAGGCCGTTGGCGCCGTTTGTCCCGCCGCGAAAAATGGTGCAGGCACCGGTTTGCGGATCGTAGCGCATGATCTGGTCGTGACTGATGTTGGTAAAGAGCAAACCGCTGCCGTCCCAGGCCGGCCCCTCGGTGATGTCGCCGATCGGCCCTGCCAACCGCTCAAATGTCCAGGCCAAGATGCTCTCCTCGTCTCTGCGCCGCGCAGCGCACACACGGCGCTTCCGGCGCTGCCGTATGCTAGCGAACGGCGCCTCATCTTGCAACGACGCGCCCGGCGACGAGTGCGCCGCAGAGTTTTGCGTAACAAGCGTACTGTATTAATAGACGTGTCTACAGGGCCGCGATTGCGATCGGCGGCCAAGCGACGAGGGGCGACTGCGGTCGCGTTTCACACCATGGACGGCATACCCAAGCGACCGCAGTCGCCCCTCGTCGCTTGGCCGCCGATCGCAATCGCGGCCCTGTAACTCGCACCACTACTGTCGTTCACTTGCTGTGCAAAACCTTGCGGCGCACTCACCGGCGACTGAAGTCACGGGCTACACCGGGCGAAGTCCGCCTTCGCGGACTAATCGAGCCGCCGAAGGGCGGCTTTGCTTGGTGTAGCCCGCGACTTCAGTCGCCGGGCGCGGCAGCTACGCCGTCAGCCAGCAGACAGCGTAAAACCTGGCGGCACCCCCGGCGCTGCGTCACAGCCCAAAAGTCCCCCCCAGTTGCCGCCACCGTAACGTGGGTACTACAATAACTCCCCGGCGGATGACGCCAAGCGCCAGCGCCTTGGCAAGCGTAGGGAGTGGAAGCTGCACACACCTCGCCAGCGACCCATGGCCGTGCGCTATCGCCCGGTGCGGCGGCGCCGCAAGCCGCTGTCGCCGCTGCTTCTGCTCCCTCTTTTAGTCGTTGCCGGTCTGCTCGTCTTTAGCCGTGCGCGGGTCAGCGCCAGTCATAGCGCCACTGTCGCGCCGGCTCCTGTGGCAACGATGGCTCCCGTGACGCCGTCGCCGTCCCCGTCGCCCAGCGTCGCCCTCCTGCTCTTGCCCGTGTTTCGCCAACCGTCCGCCACGCCCGTTGCCACTGCCACCGCCCTGCCGACAGCAACAAGCACGCCCTCGCTAACGCCGACACCCATGTATGCCGACGCCTGGCTGCTCGCCCATCCCCCGACCAAGCCTCCCGCCATCAGCGCCAAAGCCGCCATCGTCATTGACTACGATACGCACCAGATCCTCTACCAGAGCAACCCGCACGAGTATCTGGCGCAGGCGAGCACCACCAAACTGACGCTGGCTGACGTCGCGCTGGACGTCGCCTCGCCCGACCTCCCCATCACCATCAGCAAAGACGCCACGGAGGTCGTGCCCGACCACATGGGTGTGCAGGTCGGCGAAATCCTCAGCTTGCAGGAACTGCTCTACGGCGCGATGCTCGACTCCGGCAACGACGCCGGCTGGGCCATCGCCGAAGGCATCGGCAGCCTCGACCACACCGTCGCCTTGATGAACCAGAAGGCGGTCGACCTCAACATGCACGACACCCACTATGTCAATCCGGTCGGCTTCGACGACCCGCAGCACTTCACTTCTGCTTATGATCTGGCAGTGGTAACGGAGGACGCGCTCACGCGCCACCCCTTGCTGAAACAGATCGTCGGCACCAAAAAGCAGATCATCGAGTCCACCAGGACCCACGGCTGGTTCGGCCCCACCAACCTGAACAGCATGCTCTGGGACTACCCCGGCGCCTGGGGCATCAAGCCAGGCTGGACGGAGGGCGCCCAATACTGCCTCGTCACCGCCGCCACACGCAATGGCCACACGGTGCTGGTCACGTTGTTGGGCAGCAAGGACCACTTCGCCGACGGCACAACCCTGCTCAACTACGGCTTTGCCCGCATCGCTGAAGGCGAGCACTGAAAGCAGCCATGGCAACCACCCTTCTCTACGTCCGCCACGCCGACGTGTTTAACCCGGAGAATCTGCTCTACGGGCGACTAGCCCGCTTCGGCCTGAGTGATTATGGCAAGTATCACGCCGAACGCGCAGCGACGTACTTCCAGGACGAACCGATCGTCGCCTTTTACAGCAGCCCCCTGCTGCGCGCCCGCCAGACGACGCGCACCCTGGCCCGACGCCATCCCGGTATTCCCGTCTACATCCGTGGCACCCTGGCCGAAGTGCGCAGCTCCTGGCAAGGCACCGCTTTCCATGCGTTGCCGGAGGGCAAGACTGTCTACGAGACGCGGCAGGTACCCAGCGATGAGAGCATCGACGACATCTGGCAGCGCATGCAGGCGCTGGCGCTGGAACTGGCGGCACAGCACGCGGGGCAGACCGTCCTCTGCGTCAGCCACGGCGACCCGATCAAGATCCTCACGCTCGGCTTCAAGGGAATCACCCTGGATGTCGCGGCAGTGCGCCGGCCCGAGCCCGCACGTTGTTCGGTGACGCGTCTAGAGTTCAACGCGCCGGACGCCCGTCCCACGGTGACGTACACCGACGTGATCGGCGGCCCCGACTTCAAGCGCGTTGCCGCGTTGGGCGACCTGGCGCTCGGTAGCCTGACGGCGGTCACACTGGATCGGCAGGAAATACTGCTGGTGCGCGACACTGCGGGCGAGGTCCATGCCGTCAATAACCGCTGCCCCCACATGCGTGCCCATCTGCACGAAGGCGCGCTGGAGGGAACGACGATCACCTGCCCCTTGCACGGTAGCCAGTTCCTGGCGACCAACGGGTCACTCGTGCGGGGTCCGCAGTGCGGCACGAGTTGGAGCGCCAACTACGGCGAGCCGGGCCGCTCGCTCAGCCCGATCAAGGCCGGCCCCCTGGCGACGTATGAAGTGCGTATCGAAGGTGACGACGTGCTAGTTCGCCACCGTTAGGAGCCGCAGCCGCGTCTCCTTAGCCCAGCGTTCCAGGTCGACCCGCGCGGCCCGCTTGAACACCGGCCAGTCACCCTCCAGCGTTTCCAGCACCAGCGTGTCGTCTCGCCGCTGGGTCAGCGACTGCTCACCGGCGGCGGCCACGCGGCTGCGGTGCGCCGCGTGCAGGCCGGCGATGCCCTCCCGCAGTACCAGTGACGGCCAGCCGGCCCCCGTCTCTCCATCAGGAGGTGTCCCCAGCGCTTCCAGCAACGCCGGCATCCGGAAAGGGAAGTGCAGCAGCTTGTCGCGCCGCCGCAACAGTTCCAGGCGTTGCGCACGCCGTTCCTGCAAGACGCCGAGCACTGACAGGGAAGTGGGATGCCCCACCAGCAGTCTCGCCAGTTCTTCGGCAGTATTGAGTGTGGCTGGAACGCCAAAGAGCGGGCTATGCACTGTCTGCAAGGCGCCGACGATGCCGGAGCCGAGCCGGGCGTAGCGTTCCGCCATGCCGAGGTCGCCCGGCAGGTCGGCACGCACCCGGTCAGCGCGCATCAGCAAGCGGGCCTCCTCCCAACCGGGCAGACTGCTCAGGAACTCCTCGGGCGTGACGATAACGAGATGAACGTCAGCGGCGCGCAGTGGTCGCTGGCGTCCTTGATTCTCGCGGCTGCGCAGGTGGACCCTGTTGAACGCGGTGTCGGGCGAAACGAAGCAGCCGCCCACCGGCTGAATAGCGCCAGCACTGAGTTGCCCCAGTAACGTCTGGCGCGCGTCGTCTCCGGCCACGAGCAACTCGCCACCAACGTGCGCAACCGCTTGCCGGATCGCGGCCACCGTGAATTCGCCGCCGCGTGTGGCGAGGTCGAAGATGCGCTCCGCTTCCACCTGGTCGAAGCTGGCAGTATCCAGGGACACCTTGAAATCGACCGGCTGCACGATGACGTGGCCGGCGGCGTCACGACCGCAGAAGAGCGCGTCCGGGCAGGAGACCCCCACCCGTTCCACTTCACGATGCAACTCCTCGTTGTGGTCCAACTCCTCCACACGCTCCAGGGTAAACGGCGTGTCACCGCCGGTCAGTGGTAGACCGACGTGTGCCGTCGCCCAATCGCCGGCGACCTGTTCCCAGCGGTGCCCGACGTGGGCGCTGAAGTTGCCCCAACTGCCGACGAAGCGGGCGTAGGCCTCCGCCTCAACGTCGGCCTGGGAGGCTCGGCCAACGATCATCGGTCGCGGCCGGCGCATCACCACGTAGCTCGTGGCGTCGCGGCGACGCTTGCCGCCTTCGATCGGGGTTGATTCTTCAGACATTGCGCGCCGTTTCTCCTTTTTGCTGCATGCTAGCGCACGAGGTGCCAATCCGCATGGTTGAATTCAAAGAGGGACAATGGCGCAGGAGAGCGGGGGCAGCGAGATGCGGTGGTTGGTAACGGCTGCTCTGATCGGTTCAGTAGTGCTCCTGTCCTCCTGCGATGTCTTCGACTCCATTCAACGTCCCGGCCAGCAAATCCACATGTACGGTGACGCGATCGACATTCAGACGTTCCTGAAGATTCCCAAGGCCCAGATTGTGGTGCAGATCGACAACACGACGCAGCATTTTACTGGTTCCTACGACGTCCATGTGCCGGTGAGTCATCCGCTGGTGATCTCGGCATCGGCGCCCGGCTATCAGCAGTACGAGATCAAGACCGTCCTCAACCCGCAGGGCAACAACGAGCTGCGCTCTCCGCTCATGCTGCGTCCGCTGGGGACGCAGTGAGCCGCGCCGCACCGCCGGCTCCCGATACTCGTCGCTGAAAGGACTGGCACGTGCCACTGCAGATTGATGTGGCCTTCCTGCCGCTGGAATTGCTCGCCCCGGATCAGACAGTGGCGATCGTGGTGGATGTCATCCGTGCCAGCACCAGCATCGTCACGCTGTTCGATCAAGGATGCCCTGCCATCTATGTAGCGCCCGGCCTGGACGCGGGCAGGGTGTTCGCCCGCACCCATGGCCTGCTGCTCTGCGGCGAGCAAGGTGGCGCTCGCCCGGAAGGCTTCGACTTCGGTAACTCACCGGCGGAGTTCGCCGCCCAGCGCTTCGACCAGCGTGCGGCCGTCATTTGCACGACCAACGGCACAGTCGCCCTGCGCTCCATCGCCGCCAGTCCGGCCATCTTCGTCGGCTGCCTGGCGAACGCCGCGGCTGTCGCCGCCGCCGCCGTCGCCGCGGCGCGGTCTGTCGGCAGCCTGACGGTCGTCTGCGCCGGCAGCTTTCGGCACGTCGCGTTGGACGACGTCTGGACCGCCGGACGCCTAGCAAGGCTTGCGTCAGAACTCCTTGGCGCCGAAGCGAAGCTGACCGACGCTGCGCGCATCGCCATCGCCCTTACCGACGCCATGCCTGATGGCCTGACCGCCTTGCGCTCATCCCGCAGCGCCCGCGCCCTGGTCCCCCTGGGGCTTAACGCCGACGTGGCATATGCCGCACAGGAGGATCGCTCCAGGGTGGCGCCGCGACTCGTGGGCAAGGAGGAAGAGGCGGAGCATCCGTTGCTGCTCGTGGCGGGAGAACCCCTTCCGGCTCGCACCGCTCGCCAGGTTTCCCCCTGAAGGGAGAAACCTTACGGGCAATTCAGGGGACGGCCGCGGACCCCTGGCTTGGGTGTGTCCGAAAGTACCGAGTTGGCGCTCAACGCGCGGCCAGGGCCGGGGTAGCGGACAATGGCACTCCGAGTGAGCGACCCAGGGTTCCGGGCGTCCGTGGGCGTAGCGAGGTCAGGAGAGAGGGCCTCCCCTCACGCCGCCAGGGCGCCGGGTGTCTGTGGGCGCAGCCAGCATGTCCGACCTGTTTCACGAGCAGGTGCCCAGGGTTCCGCGCGTCTGTAGGCGCAGCACTCCGCATGGATGGCGATCAGGTCCAACCGTCCATCCCGGAGGCGGCCGTCCCCTGCGTAGCAACTAAGGTTTCTCCCGTCAGGGGGAAACCTGGCGAGTTGTGCGAGCCGGAAGGGGTTCCTCCCCCGCCAGCACACCCTCAATGGCGCGTTTGAGATCGCGCAGGAAAGTCCCAGCCGGAGCGCCATCGAGGATGCGGTGGTCGAAGGTCAATGACAACGTGAGCAACTGATGGATCACGATCTGATCCTGGTGTACTGCCGGCTTTTTGGCAATTCGACCGATGCCGAGGATGGCGCACTGCGGCGGGTTGATGATCGGCGTGAAGGCGTCGATCTCCAGCGCACCGAGGTTGGTAATGGTGAAGGTGGCGCCCTGTAAGTCGTCCGGCGTGAGTGCATTCGACCGCGCGCGTGCCACGAGGTCGCCCAACTCGGTTGAAATGGCGTCCAGCGACTTCTGATCGGCGTTGCGCACCACCGGCACGACCAGGCCGCGCTCCAGCGCCACCGCGACGCCGACATTGATGTCGGCCCAACAGACGATCTGCTGCGCATCCCCTTCGCCCAGCATACTGCTGTTAAGGAGGGGATGCGCCGGCAGCAGCCGCGCTACCAGTTGTAGCAGGATGTCGGTGTACGTCGGTGGGCGGTGGCCGTAGACGCGGGCTGCCGGCAGGAGGTGGCTGCGCAGCTCGACCAGCGCGGTGGCATCGACCTCGGTCGTCAGGGTAAGTTGCGCGCTGCTCTGCAGGCTGCGCAACATCCGCTCGGCGATCAGCCGGCGGATGCCGCTCACCTTGATCGTCTCGATACGGCGCGGCTCGCTCGCCGCCGCGTTTTGTTTTGTCAGCGCCTTCGCCAGCACATCCCGTTCCAGCACCCGCCCCTCAGGGCCACTGCCGGCGATGCCGCTCAGCTCGATGCCTTGCTCGTGTGCCAGCCGCCGGGCCAGCGGCGAAGCCCGCACGAAGCGTTCGTCGGTACCAGCGCTGGCAAGGTTGCCGGCGTCGCTCGGGACCAACGCCGGGAGCGCGGGCGTCCTCGCCCGCCCCGCATGATCGCCGCGGGACGCTCCCGGTGAGTCCGCTGCCGTGCTGGCGCGGACGTCGGCCTCGGTGATCCGTCCGCCGGGGCCGCTCCCCCGCACCCCAGCCAGATTGAGGCGCAGGTCGGCGGCCAGTCGCTTCGCCAGCGGTGTGGCCCGCACCATACTCGCGTCGCTGTCAGGAGTCGGCGGATGCGGAGATGCCGGGCTGAGGGGAGCCGGCGCCTCTCTCCTCGTCTCCTCGTTCCCTCGTCTCCCAGCCAGGACGTCAATGGCGCTATCCGGCTCGTCGGGACTACCGATCACTGCCAGCAGGCCAGTCACAGGCACCACTGCTCCTTCGGCGGCAATGATTCGGCGAATCACGCCGGCCACGCTTGCCGTGACCTCAGTGTTGAGCTTGTCGGTCTCGATCTCTGCCAGCGGCTCTCCCGCTTCGACGCGGTCCCCCGCCGCTTTGAGCCAACGGAGCAGCTTGGCCTCCGTCATCGTCACGCCGAGCTGGGGCATCTTGACTGCCGTCGCCATGCGTTCCCCCTCTACGCGAGCAGCGCGCGAACGGCGGCGCTGACCTGGCGCGGCGTCGGTATGGAGATCTCCTCCAGGGTGCGACTGAACGGCGTCGGCACGTTGGGATTGGCCAGCCGCAGCGGCGGCGCGTCCAGGTAATCGAAGGCGTGGGTCACCACCTGGGCCACGATCTCCGCGCCGAAGCCGACGCGCTCGTGCGCCTCGTGCACCACCACCACGCGGTGCGTCTTCTTGACCGAAGCAGCAATGGTCTCGATGTCTAGCGGCACCAGCGTGCGCGGATCGATCACTTCGGCCTCGATCCCCTCTCCGGCCAGCTCCTCTGCCGCCAGTAGGGCAATCTCCACCATCCGCTGTAAGCCGATGATCGTCACGTGCCTGCCTTCCCGCCGGATGGCGGCGCGACCGAAGGGGATGGTGTAGTCCTCATCGGGCACGTTGCCCTTGGCCGTGGCGTAGAGCACCTTGTTCTCGATGAACACCACAGGGTTCTCGTCGCGGATGGCCGTCTTGAGCAGGCCCTTGGCGTCGTAGGCGGTCGTCGGCATCACCACTTTCAGGCCGGGGACGTGGGCGAACCAGGCCTCCAGCGACTGCGTGTGCTGGGCGGCGTTGGCGCGGCCGGCACCGGTCATGGTGCGGTAGACAATGGGCAGGTTGGCTTTGCCGCCGAACATGTACTTGGACTTGGCGGCCTGGTTCACTAATTGGTCCATAGCGCACATCATGAAGGTCATGTACATGAACTCCGCGACCGGTCGTAGGCCGACGAGCGCCGCCCCCAACGCCGCGCCGGCGATGGCCGTCTCCGAGATGGGCGTACCAACTACACGTTTGCCGCCGAACTCGTCGTACAGGCCGCGCGTCACACCATAGGTGGATTCCTTGATGTCCTCGCCTAGACAAAAGACGCGCGGATCACGGCGCATCTCTTCACGCAGTGCCATGTTCAGCGCCTGCGAATACGTCACATCAGGCATCAGATCTCCCTCCCCGCCGCGTCGGCGCCGGTGTAGATATCCGTCAACAACAATTCCTCGCCCGGCTCGGGGCTGGCCTCGCCAAAGGTGACGGCCCGCTCGACTTCGTCCTTGACGCGGGCATCCAGCCGTTGGAGGCTCTCGGCTCCCGCTACACCGAGCTGTTGCAGCACTGCCCCGAAACGGATCAGCGGGTCGCGGGAAGCGCGGGCCTGCGCCACCTCCTCTTTGGTGCGGTAGGGCTCCGGGTCGCCCAGGAAATGGCCCTCGAAACGGTAGGTCTTGGCCTCAATCAGCGAAGGCCCGTCGCCGTCACGCGCCCGCTTGACTGCCTCCACCACCGCGCAGTGGACAGCCAGCACGTCGGAGCCGTCGACGATGACGCCGGGGATGCCGTAGGCGGCGGCGCGGTCGGCGACGTTGGCGATCGCCATATCCTGGGTCACGGACTGGTACTGGGCGTACTGGTTGTTCTCGCAGACGAACACCACCGGCAGTTTGAGCGTGGCGGCGAAGTTGATGCCCTCGTGGAAGGCGCCGTGGTTGGCGCCGCCGTCACCGAAGAAGCAGAGCGCCACCTCCGGCGAGCCGCGCACCCAGAAGCCGAGCGCCGCTCCGGTGGAGATGGGGATGCCGGCGGCCACGATGCCGTTGGCGCCCAGCATGCCGTGGTCGAGCGAGGCGATATGCATGCTGCCACCCTTGCCCAGGTTGTAGCCCGTCACCTTGCCCATGAGTTCCGCCATCATCGGCGCCAGTTCTAAGCCCTTGGCGATGCAGTGACCGTGGCCGCGATGCGTGCTGGAGATCACATCGCCATCGCGCAATGCAGCACAGGCGCCGGTGGCCACCGCTTCCTCCCCGATGTACAGGTGGACGCTGCCATACAGCCGCGCCTCCAGGAACAGCGCCTTCACTCGCTCCTCAAAGCGCCGGATGCGCAGCATCGTGGCGTAGAGCTGGAGCAGTTGCTGATCGGACAGCCCGTGACGCTCTATAGGCGCGGTGGGGACTTCGGCCAGCGTTGCCATTGAGTGACCTTTCTTTGTACGTGGTCCGGTATTATCCGCGGCGTCCCGCCCGGCGACTGAAGTCGCGGGCTACATGCCGCAAAGTCCGCCTGCGCGGACTCGTTCCCAGCCCGCGGAGGCGGGCTTCGCTTGGACTAGCCCGCGACTTCAGTCGCCGGGCGGGATGGACGATCTCCGCGCAGTTCATCACCGTTGTCGCCCGCCCCCCTCGTCTCTTCAGTGTCGTCAACGCGTAAACACCGCGCCCCGCACGTAGTCTGCGTCGTCGGACGCCAGGAAGGCCAGCACTCGTGCCACGCCACGCGGGTCGACGAGGTGCGCATTGGCTAGCGCTTCTTCTACCGACCGTCCGGCGGCCCGGGCGCCGTCGGCGACATTCTGGCGCTTCAGTGGCGTGTCGACACCGCCGGGACAGACCTCGTTGAGCCGAATGCCGGCCTGGCGTAGCTGTTCTTGCAGCACCAGGATCAGGCCATGGGCGCCGCCCTTGCTGGCGCCATAGGCAACCGATGAACTGCCGCCGACGACGCCGGCGCCGGAAGTGATGAGCACAATGGTACCGCGACTGAGGCGGCGCATCGCCGGGACGACCGCCCTGACCATGTGGAAGGTGCCGATCAGGTTCACCTCGATCACGCGCCGGAAGGTCGCCGGGTCAAGCTCGTCCACCGGCACAAAGGCGCCCTGCATAATCCCCGCGGCGTGAATCAGGGCATCAATACGTCCCCAGCGCCGTTCCGCCGCCGCAACCAGCGCCAGGCAACCTGCAGCGTCCGTCACGTCGGTCGGCACGACGAGCGCCGGGCTGCTCGTTCCCCCCAACGTCGAGAGGGCGCTAAGACCGGGAGCGGCTGGCAAGTCGGCCAGCACCAGGGCCGCCCCCTCTTCGGCGCAGACCTGTGCCGCCGCCAGGCCGATACCGCTGGCCGCACCGGTGATCAGCACCACCTTACCCTGCAAACGCATTCCGTACACTCCAGTTACCATGTTCGCGTCTACGCCTGCCACGTCAAGCCGGCCTGCTCCATGACCCTATCCAGTTGCTGCTTGGCGGCTGGGATCTGCTCATCCGGCAGATGCTCGATCAGCATGAAGCCGTCGGGGCAGCAGCGCTCGAAGCGCCGCATATACGTCTCCTGATCGAACAGCCCCGTCCCCAGGGGGCACTCTCGCATGCGCACCGGCAGGGTGTTGTCATAGGTGATGTCCTTGGCATGCCCAATGACAGTGTAGCGTCCACAGCAGTCAAAGAGGCGGTCGATCAGCGACGTGGTGTCGTACAGCTCATCCAGCGAGCGCACGAAGTTCACCGGATCGGCGTTGAAGCGCAGCGCCGGGGAACCCACCGCCTCGATGCAGTCGCGCACTCGCTCCGGTGTATCCAGGGGGCTGGTGGACGCCCCTTCGATAGCGAGAGGGATGCCCACGTCCTCCGCAACCGGAACCACTTGCCGCAGGGTATCGACCAGGCGCATGAGCGTCCGCAGGCTGGTGTTTCCTGGCGCTGGGGTCCAGGGTCCGGCGGGGTTGAGGCTGCCGGGACGCACGTACACCGTGGCAGCCTGCAACCAGGCGGCGCAGCGACAGGCCGCCTGCAGTTGGCGGATGCCCAGCGCCCGCCGGTCGTCGTCGGGCTGCACCAGCATCTCGTAACGCGGGTTAGCCTGGGCCACGCTGATGCCGCCGTCGCGCAGGATGGCGCCGGCGCGCTCGTACTCCTCGCGCCTCGCTTCCAGCGGGTTCGGGACAATCACCGTGACACCGCTGAAGCCCAGATCTCGGAGCCGGTCGGCAGTAGCAGCGGTGATATCTGCCACCGCCGCCGGCATCATCCCCACCACGCCTGATCGCATGGGCAGCCTCCTCTTTGCAAATCCTTATCCCTCTTCTACCACCACCGCCGCGTGAATGTGGACCTGGGGCAGCCGGACGCGCACCACGCCGCTGTCCCACGTCCAGTCGAGGTCCTGACCGCCTGGGACCACCTGCACGCTGGCCGGCCGTGCGGGAAGGCGCAGGCGGAGCGTCACCGGCCCCACCGGCGGCACACGCTCGACACTGACATTGCGCGGAGACGTGGCCGGGGTGACGCTCCGGTTGAGGATGTGGACCACAGTCCGACCGGGCTGGCGGCGCACGGTGTGGACGACAGCGCCAGCCGCCTCCACCTGGGCCAGCGGGTCCGGCCAGACTTCGTGAAACAAGCTCCGCAAGAGAGCACGCAGCAAGGGGTAGTGCGTGCGGAAGTAGGCGGCGAAGACGGGGCCATGGATGACGGCGACGCGCCCGCTGCCGACCTCGCGGAGCGAGATGGCCGTACCCACGCTGGCTTGCGCCGGCTCGGGGATCGCCAGGAGCCGCGCCCACTCCCGTGCGCCGCGCAGCGCCACCGGCTGCCAGGGGCCGGCGACGGTGACGGCCGCCGTAGCCACGGGTAGGTAGTGGAAGCCCGTACGGGGCTCCCCGGCAGCCTCCACGCCCGCCAGCCGGGCCAGGGTTGGCTGGCGGGCGACGCCTGCGCCGCTGAGCACCAGCCGGCCACCGGACTCGACGTAGGCCTGCAGCGCCGCCGCGACTGCTTCCGGCACCGTCTCTTGCTCTGCGACGACGACGAGGCCGTACTCGCCCAGCCGGCTCAGGAGACCTTCCTCGTTCTGCACGTCGGCGTGATAGCCCGTGTCGAGCAGCGCGTGGAGTGCTCCCTCCAGCGCTTGCGTGGCCTGGCCGGGGTTGTAGAGCGGGGTGTTGTGGGCATAGTAGTGCGACTGGCTGTGCAGCACCACCGCTTGCGGCACGGATACGCTGCCCTGGGCTGCCGCCTGCCGGGCCCGGCAGAACTGCGCGACCTCGGCCAGGATGTCGTGCTGCCAGCCAATGAGGTGGCCACTGCGCGGCGGATGCACATAAACACAGACGGCGCCGCCGTTGGCGACCACCTCGGCAACTTCCTGGCAGAGATGGTCGGCCGTCTTGAACTGCCAACCATCCTGCTGGTTCTCGCCTGTCGTGAAACCCCAGGCCATCAGGTCCCAGGGCATTCCCCGGCTAGCCAGAAAACGCGCCTCGACCAGCGCTCGCTCGAGCCCCCAGGCGTGGCTGAAGTCGCCGCTCAGAAAGTCGACCGGCGCCGTCACCGGCTCCGGCTGCCGGACGGAGTACATCCAGTTGCTGCAGACGAGGCAGCCGGGCTTGCGCTGATGGATGGCTTCCGTGTAGCGGCGCACGTGAGCTTCGAAGGCCCGGCGCTGGAAGGCCAGCCACGCCTGCCACCCTGGCTCCGCCGGCCCGCGTGGCGCCACGGTCCCAGCCGCTTGGTCAGCGAACTGCCGCTGACAGCGCTCGCAGTAACAGGGCGCCGTCGCCCAGTTCTCGCCATCCACCCAGAAACCGTCGACGTCGTAGCGGTCGATGATCTCCAGCAGTTGCGGGACCATCAACTCTGGGCCGTAACCGCCGGTGAGACAGGCCTTGTCGGGGTCGCGCTGCCCGTCGGCGTTGACGCGGGCCCACTCCGGATGCTGTTGCATGGCAACCGTATCCCAGACGCCGGAGTAGTGGACGACGAGCGGGATGCCCAGTTCCCGCGTCACGTCGCGATGGATGCGCAGTGCGTCGCGCACGATGCCGGGCGAAGGGGTGCCCACCTGCGTCGGCCAGCTCGTGTAGCCTGGGTGACCCTTGCAATCGCACTGGATCCAGTCCGGCCGGATCTTCTGCCAGGCCTCGCGCAGCAGTTCGGCAGTCACCTCCCGTCCCAGTTCGGTATCCTGCGCGTTGGCGTGCAGGTCGTAGTGGATGCCGAAGAAGACGAGGTCGTGCCAGTTGTCGGTGTGTGTACTCATGCTCGCTGCCTTTCTCCAGGTGTCCGGTTTGCCACAAGCTCAGCACTGAGGTGTCCGACGGTGGGAGCGCTGTCGGAGATGGCATCCCTACAGATAGTTGCGCGGTGCGCGAACCGCCCGCAACAGTGCCGGGGCGACGCGGCGATCCTCACCCAGTACGTGTGGCCGCGCACCGTCGCCCAGCATGTAGCTCGCCACTCGACTGCTCGTGACGAGCCAGTCGAGCAGCCGGACCCGTAGTTCCTCGACCACAGCTCGGTGCTCCTCCCGGTAGAACAGGTTGTCCATTTCCCAGGGGTCGCGCTCCAGATCGTAGAGCTCGCCAACCGGCCGCGCTTCCTCAGGGAAGACGTCCGGCGGGTAATGCACATATTTCCAGCGCTGCGTCCGGATCGCCTTACTCCAGGCGTTCTCGGTATACACTGCCTCACGCGGGGCTACCGTCTCTCCCCGCAGCAACGGAGCCAGACTGCGGCCGTCGACGCTCTGCGGAACCCGAAGTTCAGCGAGCTCGCACAATGTCGGGAAGACGTCGATCGTCTCAATCAAGTCGTCACGGCGCTGTCCCGCAGCGAATCGCCCTGGCCAGGACCAGAGCATGGGCACGCGGGTGATGGCGTCGTAGCTGAGGCCGGGGGCCTTCTCGATGATGCCGTGCTCGCCGGCGAAGTCACCGTGGTCGGCACAGTAGACCACCAGCGTCTCTTCTGTCAGCTTCGCACTCGCCAGGTACTCGAGCAGCAGCCCGGCGCAGGCATCGACCTGACTGACGCAGCCGAGGTAGCCGCGCAGCACCCGTCGTCGCCCGGCTTCGTAGGTGCGCGGTTCGAACAGCCACATGGGGCTGTTCGGAGCCCGTTGCGCCTCGCGTGTCCGCCGCTGATTAGGAGGCTTCCCCGTCAAGGGCTCATCGGCGCTGGGCGGTAAGGTCAACTGCGCCTCATCGTAGAGTTCCCAGAACTCCGTCGAAGGGAGATAGGTTTCGTGTGGCCGCGGGAAGCTGACCCAGAGCAAGAACGGCTGCTGCTTGGGTCGCTCCTCCAGAACCCGGATCGCTTCCGTCGCACACCAGTGGTCGACGCAGTGCGCGAACGGCAAGCGTGAGGGCCGCGCGTCGAGGCCTTGCCCGCCGCGTCCCGTGGCCGTCCATTCCTGCAGGTATGTGTCGTCGCGATCGGCGAGCAAGCGCGGATCAATCCGGCGCAGGTAGTCATCGAAGTCATTCTTCCCCGCGCCTGCTTCGTCACCGTAGGCGTCCAGGACGACGTCAGCCGGCGCCTCAATCCACCCGTAGGGTGTGTGGATCTTCCCGATCGCACCCGTGTAGTACCCGGCGGCCCGAAACTGGCTGAACAGCGAGGGAAGATGTTCCGGCTCCTGCCCCAGCAGCCCGTAGAAGCCGTGGTTGTGGGGATACTGTCCGGACAGGTAGCAGACCCGGCTCGGCGTGCAGATGGGATTTTGGGCAAAGGCTCGATTGAAGGCGATTCCCTGCGCCGCCAGTTGATCCAGGTGCGGCGTCTGGGCGTCGGGATGACCGGCGTAGCCGGTGCAGCGCGCATTGTGCTGATCGCTCATGAGCAACAAGATATTGGGACGGCTGGTTGCCATTGCCTCTCCTCCGATCGGGACATCCCGGCCGCACGGTCAGGCGTACTTTGCCAGCGCTGCCGTGAACTGCGTCGTGAGTGATGCCAACACCGTCTTCGGGTCGGCCTGCCCGAGCCAGACCGGCGTGATGGCCTTGCCCCAGGCCGCCTGCAGGTCGTTGAAAGCAGGCGTCGAAGGCGTCGGTTGGGCCACTTGCAGCGCTTCATCGTAGGCGTTCAGGTTCGCCGGCTTCCCTTGCTTGCGCAAGGTCTCCTTAAACGTCGGGAGGTTCGCGCGCAGGCTGGGTACCGAACCGTAGCCCACGCCAATTTGAAGATTGGGTGCTGCCGTGATGCACCAGGTGCTCAGCGTCCAGGCGGCGTCCTTGTTCTTCGCGCCGGCGAAGAGGAACGCCGGGTTGCCGCCGAGCAGGCTCTGCGGGCCATTTGTCGCCGTCGGCACGACACCGATCACGTCCCAGTCGTAGTGGACAGCGCGCCAGATTGCCACCCGCGAGTCCCAGGCCCAGACCATGGCCTCGCGCCCAGCCTGCTCCATGGCGATGAAGCTGGGCGCCTTGGGAATGCCCGGGGGGAAGGCGGAGCGATCTTGCACCGACAGCCCCACAAATGCTTCCACGGCAGCCAGCATGCCGGGCGAACTGAGCGTCGGCTGCGTCAGGTCGGCGTTCAGGATTTCTCCGCCCCACGTGCGGAACCACGGCAGCGACCAGGGCAGGCTGATCGGCAACTCAAAGCCGTACACGTCGGCGAGTGGCTCCGCACCGGTCGTGCCCGGCGGCCGCTTGGTCAACTTGACGGCCGCGTCGCGGAAATGCTGCCAGTCCCAACTCTTCGCGGCTTGTAAGTCCAGTGGCGTCGAAACCCCAGCCGCCTGGAACAGACTCTTATTGAAGAAGAGCATCTGGGGATCAATGTTGACCGGCACGGCCAGTCGCTTCCCCCGCACCGTGCTCATAGCCCAGCCACCCGGCCAGAACGCATCCGTCTGGACTTTGTCACGCGCCAGATATGGCTCCAGGTCGAGCAGCGCCCCCTTGTAACCCAGCGGCGCCACATCCTGCCCGTCGTCCCAGGCCCAGTCGGGCGGGGTCCCCCCCGCGATCAGTGTGGTGAGCTTCTGCAGCATGTCGGGCGCGCCGCTGGCCTCGACCGTGATGGAAGGCTGCTCCGCACTGAACTGGGCGAAGAAACCAGGCCAGAGGCTGTCCTGCTCCTTGTTGCCGGTCGTCAGATAATAGGCGCTGATGGCCGACCGTGCGCCAGCCGCACTGCTGGTCGCGGCCGCCGTCGAACTGGTCACACTGTTGGTCACGACGGTCGTTGTCGAACTCGTCACCGACGACGTCGTCACTGTCGGCGCTTGGGTGGCTGTTGGGGCAGGGGCTGCTGTAACCGCCGCGCTACTGGTGGTGGCCGCCGTAGCCCTACTGGATGCGCTCGACGTCGTGGCCGCCGACTGAGTCGTGGCGGTCACGTTGCTGGCCTGTGCGGTGACTGCTGAGGCAGTAGTGCCACCGCAGGCGCTGAGCAGCGCGAGCGCCCCCAGCGCGAGGCTGCCGCGGATGAGCCCCCGGCGAGTGAGACCGTGTTCAGGGGCGAAGTCAGGGTATCGCGTGCTGTGCATATCGTTCTCCATCTATGCTACTGCAGAAGGCAACCCACCCAATCGCGAGGCGAGGCGTTATGCACGGTCCGGTACTCGCCAGTTTGCATGCCAAACGGAGTCGGGGGGAACGGGCTGCTGGTCGGGGAAGAGCTCTTGCATTGAGTGGAACTCCCGGACGTGCGGGCGCACCACCGTCTCCCACAGGATCTCAACCTGTTCGAACGTCAGTAATCGGTTCTGCGGCTGCCCGGCATCGTAGGCCGCCAACAACTCCTTCGCCTTGTCGCCCAGCCAGCGCACCTCGTCGGCAACCATCCGTTCTCCCACTAGGCGGTTAGACTGGCGAGCGTTGGCGCCCATAGCAAAGTGCGGTCCATCATCTCCAACCGCTGGCAGACGCGATACGTCTACGCATTCTGGCTGGAGCGCCCAGAGCAAGGAGGTTTCCACCCTTCCCGCGTGGTCGCCGCCGCTCCTATTGTCACCAGCAAAACCAGGCTGGTTGGCCTCATAATCAGGAAGGCCATACAGTCGCATACCCACGTATGGCTGAACTAAGGCCAAGAGCGTCTTGAGATCCTGCCAGTTCGGTCCGTAATGGCCCGTAAGCAGAATCGCGGCGTGGAAGCCGAGGGCGTCGCCCGCCCGCAACTGGTAGCAGACGTTCTTGAAGTGAACCCAAGGGGGCACGCTGGTCAACCACGTCCGCTTTACCTGCCCTACCGACCGGTGGGCCCAAGCGGCGTATCCGCCCAACTCGTGGACGTGCCAGTAATCAGGAGGCGCCACGATGCCGCCGTGCTCCCGCGCCGCCGCGCAGGCGATGGCGTGCGCCTTCAGCGTGTCAAGTCCAAGCACATTCTGTGGGCCGTGCGGCTCGCACAAGCCATATGCAAAGTACACAAGCGGACACGTCGTGAATGCCGCTTCGAGTTCGTCATGGAACATTCGCTCCCAGCGGACTTCGCGCATGACCTCCCTCTTTCCTTTCTTTGCCAGTATCGCCCTGCGTTCCATCTGCCGTAACATCCTTCCTCCCAGTCTAGCGCACCTGGACGACGTGCGCTGACGATGGACGATCAGGGCGTTTTGTGGAGGGCCACGGCGTCTCCCAACCACGCGGGGACAGTGGACCGGCGCTCTAGGGAAGCGGGATGCCAAACCAGCCGGCGACGACGTGCGCGCCACCGACGAGCGGCCCCACGAGCGGGGCGAGCTTCTGCACACTCTCCCAGAGGGAGGTACCCTGCTGCACCACGAGGCTCGCCTGCTTGACTGTCGCGGCGGCCTTCTTGAGGTTGGGCACCAGCGCTTCCGGCTTCACCTGGCCGTTCTGGACGCCGCCTTCGAGCGCGTTGCCCACCGCCGTTTGGGCGCTGATCGCCTGGGCTCTCGGCAGCGCCGCCGCTCCGAGCGCCGCATGCAGCTCGGCGAGCGCCGCCTGCAGAGCGGCGGGATCCACCTTCGCGCCGGCGTCGTAGCGGATCTGCGTGAACGTGTTGCCCGTGGCAGTGGCGTGCCGCCCGATCGCCCCCACTTGGCCAGAGATGTCGAACCGGTCGCCCATGAGCACCTCCTTGACGATGACCCCACGCTGTTCCAGTGAGGGATCGGCCCCGAGTAGCTCCAGCAGCCCCGGCCGTCCGGAGAGGCCGATGATACGATACTGGACGCTATGCAGTTCATCGAGCGAGGCGGCGATTTCCTCCGCCTTTCGCGCCGCCACTTTCGCGAGTTGGCGCAGCCCTGCCGGTTCGGCGGGCTGCGCCAACAGCTGCTCCAACTCGGCGGTCGCTTCCTCGACGAGGTATATGACGCGACCCTCGTGTTCGTCCACCAGCCTGAACATCTCCTGGTACTCCAGCCCCACAGTCACCGGCGCGATTTCGCGCCAGTACTGCTCACTGAGGAAATGTAGGCGGGTGCAGATCTGCTTCGCATCCCGGTAGCGATCGCGCATGTGCAGCAGGTCGAGCTGCTTGCGCAAGTACTGCCGGCGCTTGGGGCTAATCCCGTCGTCCACGTACTTGAGTTCGACCAGAACCCGGTAGACGTCACGGAAGGCTTGCTCCACCACTTCGACGACCTCGGAGATGAAGCTGAGGATGGTGCGCAGGTCGTCGTTGTCGACGCCGCGGTCGGTGCCGACACAGAGCAGCATCGCGCGGAACTCCTCGCTGAGCTCGTGGAGTCGGCCCTCGCTCCCCATTCCAATCTCTCCAATCCGTCTGTGCCGATCCATGGGTCAGTGTGCATGTTGAGGGGTGTCGGCACGATACGCCGTTCGGGCGACTCAGTTCTGCTCCGGCTGCCCGGGTGGTTGGATGAAGACGCTGTCTCGGGTCGCCGCCCCCCGCCCGGCCGCCCCGACCTGTCCCGAGATGTCGTAGTGATCGCCTAAGGTAAGTTCACCGACATGCATCACCAAACTCTGCCGCTGCATCGTGTCCAGGAACTGCGTGAGCACCGTCCGGAACTGGTCTCGCTCGCGGCTCAACCGGGCGCTGCCGGCGTTCACTCGCTCCACGTCGGCGCGGAGATCACCCCCCGATGGCGTCACGTGCCAGACGATCTCGGCGGGGTCATCCTTGAACGAAAACCGCCAGTAGATGGCCACGCGTCCCCGAAAGGCCTTCGCCCCCACGGGGAAAGGCTGGTAGTCGTCCGCAGTGTGCTGATCCGGCAGGAGCAGGATGATGAGAAGCTTTTCTCCCCGGACCGGGTAGATCCAGCGGAAACGTCCATCGCCCAAGGCGTCGATCCGGATGCCCTGCATCGTCCGTCGTTCCAGCGGCGTCCCACCGTGGCCGATGTAGGCGAAGGCGACCCCGCCGCCGACGGGCTCGTAGTCGTCGGGCGTACTCTCTGGGCTGAGCAGCAACCGGGGGAGGTAGCCCCGCTCCGGGATGTGGATAACCTCATTCGCAGCGATCAGCTGACCGTCGTTGAGTTGCGCATCGATGATCAGCACCTCGCTGACATCTTCGCCGCCACGAATGGGCGGGAGGGGACGGGGCCACGACTGGTCCACTGGCACACCTCCGGTCATTCTCCGGCAAGGACCACCACCCCAAGGGCTAACGATCCCGCCGGTTAGTCCCGTCGCGGATCCTGCGCCGCAAAACGACACGTTCGGCATGCGCCCCCTGGACCCTAATATACGACGTGCGAACCGGTGAAGCAGGTGAGTATGGGTTGGTTGCCTTGCTCCAGGAATGATATGGCATGGCGGCTCTCTAGTCAATGGCGATGGGCTGCTTGCGGTACCCCATTTTGTAACGCGGGCTGATCGCTGCTAAGGGAGCGGGACTCCGGCACACTGCTCGAAAGTCCTCAGCGTGCAGTGAGAGAAGGAGTCCCGTCGCATGATGCCACCGATCGAAGACGTGGTGACGTTGCGCCCAGAGGGCACCCGGCATCTGGCGCCGACGTGGCGGAAGGAGATGCACCAGACGTGCGCGGAGGTACTGGTGGCGTTCTGGGATCGGTCGTGTCTGTGCCTGTCGGATCTGGCGCGGGCGCTGCCGGCGCCGCAGCACTCCTTGCACGGTCGGCTGAAGCGGCTCGGTCGTTGGTTGGCTAATCCGCACCTGGATGAGTTGGCGCGCCGACGCCCGAAGGGCGGCCGTGTGCGTTGGGTGCGGCTGACCTACGAATGGGTCGTGCGGTTGCCGGAGCAGCCGAGGGAGCGGCCGCTGTTGCCGATCCTGCTGGATACGGTGTACTTCCACCCGTTTGCCGTGCTGTTAGGGCCTGCCACGGAATAACCGTCTCACGTTTGGCGGCACTACCAGTGGCGATGCACGCCGTGCATGCGACAGTTATTTTGGGACGAGCCCTTAGCCACCGTGCCCTGCGGCAGTCGGGGGCTGCCAATCGCGCTCCGGGTGCCCTGTGGGCGGTATCACCGCAAAACCCTGGAGGCGTGTTTCCCTCCCGAAGCGACGTGGCCGGATCCGACCGTGCCGACGGTACCGTCGCTGCGGCAGCGCCTGGGCTTGCCGGCTCGTCCGCCGCTGGCGGCGTCGACCAAGAAAGCGTTCCTCAGCCAGAACCACATTGAGGAGCACTTGCTTGCGCTGGTGTTGCGCCTGGTGTGCCGCCGACGCCCGCAGGGCGGCCGCTTGCGCCGGGTGATTGTGGCGGATCGCGGGTTCGCCCGGGCCAGTCTCTTCCGCTGGTTGCAGGCCCATGCTGCGGACTTTGTCATCCGTTTTGACGCCGAGACCCACGTCTACCGCGATGGTGCTGGGGAGAGCCAACCGGTGGCCGCCGCGCTCCCGGTGCAACGGGGGGAGCAGCGCTGGGTGGAGCAGGCCTGGTATCAGCAGGAGGAGCGCGTCCCCATGGCCATGCTCGCCATCTGGGACGAGGACGCCGACGAACCCTGGTATCTGGGCACCAGCCTGGGCCGGGCGGACTGGACCGCCCAGTGTTACCGCTGGCGCATGCGCTGCGAATGCACCCACCGGGACGAGCAGACCGGCATCTTGCTGCGCAGTGGCGGCGACGACCATGCCATGACCAATGTCCTGCATATGCACCGCCTGGCGCTCGCCCTGTGCCTGGCGGAGTGGTTCTGCGCTTTGGTCGGCTTGCAAGCCTGGCGGGAGTTGCCAGCGCTGCTGGATGCCTCGCCCACCCTCCTGACTTCGGAGCAAGAGGCCAACACCGACCCTCCGACCGCCCTGGACCAGCCACCCCTGGAACTGGCACCGCCGCTGATCGAGCCAGACGCCAGCTACCTCGCCCAAGGTCCCGCCGAACCCCCGCCCCCCCTCCCTTCGGTCGTTACAGCCCCATCGCGGCCCTCGCTACAAACCACCCGCCGCCGACGCGCGAAGCGCGGCCGGCAAACGCTTCGAGGCGCGCGGCTCGCTGAGCTATCCGCGCCTCGGCCGGGAGGTGCTCCAAGCCGCAGACCTGCGCCCCCTCGTGCGCCGGCTCGTCCACTGGGTCGGCATCTTCCTCTGGCTGGATCGTCCCCACTGGCGACCCTGGCAGGTGCGCTATCGGCTGCGCCATTGGTGGCCGGATGCCAGAGCTGCCTGATCGGACGGCATACCCCACCGTTCCCCCCGCTTCCCAACCATCTCCCTTCGCCTCCGGTGACCTCCGGCTGCCTATGCAGCGGTGAAGTGACAGCCAAATCCTCACGCGCGGAACTACGCGACAAGCCGATCATGCCAGCACCGTCACAACCCCACGCGGTCCACCACCACACCATCCGCACCATGTCCACCCGCTGTCCACCCAATCTCCCTCCTTCCGCACCTCACCAGACCGCCTTCTTCCACCAACAACCGGACTGTGCTACAAACTGGGGTATCGCAAGCGATGGGCTGCGGTTGATGAACGTCAAGCGGTGGGCGGCGCCTTTGCGGTACTGGGAATAGGCCACGAGTTCCCGGGCCGGCGGGATGGCGCGGATCGACAGCGGCTGGGCGACCGCAGATGACCGAAACGACGGAAAAGAATCGGGCGGGCGCGATGCAGACCTCCGGTCCGAACACTTCCTGGTACAGGATTCTGGAAGTCACTATGCGGTACCGAGGCGATCGTCACCGGCTACGCCGACAACAATCGGCACCTTCGCTTGCGCGAGGCTGATGGGCGTGGGGCGGTCGCCATGCTGTATTATCGTGATGATCGACGCTGGCTGGAGCGCGAGTTCGACACACTGCGCTTTCTTCAACAGAGTCAAGGTGCCGCACGGCCCGGCCTTCCGGGGGAACCTTCCCGTGCCCCTTCCCCGGGAAGGAAGGGGGAAATGGAGTAGAATTGCAACGGGGCAGCAGAGAGGACAGGCCCCGCCCAGACCCACCTCGCTTACTAACAGGCCGGTCCGGCCGAGTCGCCGCATGTGCTTTTGAGACTTCCCTCTCCCTCCAGGGATGCCGTCTACACATCCCAGAGCAGCGTATCATGGCGACACCGACGCGCTCGGTGCCCCGTTAGATCTTCGTCGGTCGCGGCTGGTCCAGGATGGCCTGCACTTGCTGGTTCAAGCCGGCCAGGAATCCCGTGTCCGGCTGGGTTTTGCCATCCTGCACGGGCTGCGTCGCCTTGTCGCGTGCTGCATAGATGTCCGAAGCGCGATAGTTGTAGGCCGCACTGTACGGCCCCTTCAGCACCTGGACACTCTGGAGCTGGGCCTGCTGCGCCTCCTTCGGGAAGATCGCCTCATTGACGATGCGCGGGTCCGCGTAGACATCGGGGCGGCCGCCCAGCGTCGACGAGCCCTTCGTCTGCAATCCGAGTTGGACGCCGGTCTCCTGATCGGTCAGCCACTTCAGCAACTCGAACGCAGCGTCCGGCTGCTTGCTGTCCTTGGTGATCGCCTGGCTGTCGCCTGCGAACATGCCGCCGCGATTGTCGTTGGTCCCCTTCGGCGGCAGCGTCATGTTCCACTTGAAGTGGACCATGCCAGGCGACAGGGTGTTGGACTTGTAGTTGCAGTAGGCCCGGCCAAGGATGGCGCACTGCCCCTGGGGAAACAGCTTGTTCGCCGCATCAAGCGCGCTGGGGGCGAGCGTCTGGGCCTTCGATGCCATGTCGTAGTACCACTGCAAGGCGGTCTGGATCGGCTTCGTGTTGATCTGGGATGTCTTGCCATCCGCGCTCAGCCACTCCGCATCCCAGTTGCGCACATGGCCCGTCCAGTTCTCGCCTCCCCAGGTTTGCAAGCCGTAGCCCCAGACCGCTGTCGTGCTGCCTTGCCGCTTGGTCAGCTTTTCGGCCATGCTCGTGAGGTCGTCCAGGGTCCAGTTCTCCGTCGGGTACGTCACGCCGGCCTGGTCGAACAGGTCAGTGTTGAAAAAGAAGGCCGAGGTCAGGACCTGACCCTTGAACGGCAGCCCGTGCAGCTTGCCGTCGACGCGCATCACGTCGATGAGCGACGGGAACCAGCCAGCGAGGTCCACCTTGTCCCGCGCCAGCCGGTCCTCAATTGGGATCAGGATGCCATTGGCGGCGAAGAACTGGTAGCTCTCGTCGCCAAGGTAGGAGTGGACGGTGTCCGGCAACGTGTCGGCGGCGGCCAGCGTCGCCTCCTTCTGGATGATGTCGCCCGGCGTGGAGTCCCGGAGGACCTTGATGTTCGGGTTCTGCTGCATGAACTGGGGGATGCGGATGTCGAGCGCCTGGGCCTCCTGCCCGGCCCGCTCCAGCATATGGATGGTCACCTGGGCGCCGGAAGGGCGGGCCTGGCTTGCCGCCGCGCTGGTGGTGGTGGCCGCTGCGGAGGCCGCCGTTGCCGAACTCACTGCTGACGTGGTCGCGCTGCTGCTGGCGACGGCAGTGGTCGTAGCGACGGTGACAGGGGAGGCGGTGACTGGGGCGGCGGTGACGGTCGCCGTCACTGTGGAGGCAGTGGTCGCCGTCGCTGGCCCGGTCGTGCCGCAGGCGCTGAGCAGCGCGAGCGCTCCCAGCGCGAGGCTGCCGCGGATGAGCCCCCGGCGAGAGAGACCTTGTCCAGGGGCGAACTCAGGGTATTGCGTGCTGTGCATGGCATTCTCCTTCCACATTACTTCGGAAGACACCTCGCCTAATCGCGAGCGGGGCTTCCTTCAAACCCAACGTGCCTCACTGCTCCTCTCGTCGATAGGCCTCCCCCTTGCTCGACTGGATGCCATTCCGTGCGATTTTACGCCCTTGACAGCACGCCGCGTATTCCGTATCATGGAATAGCGTACCGTAGTACAGCAAGTCTAGGCTACCGACAGAGGATTGTCAAGGGCAGCGTGCGACTGGAGTGCGCCCGTGCGACTGTGCGACTGTGCGACCGTGCGGCATCGCCTTTTATGCCAAGTGGAAGCAAAGATACTGAGCAATGGTAAGAACAGCGAACAGACGATCAGACCCGGCGGCCGTGAGCGGGTCGCCGCAAGAGCGTAACGACTCTGTTCAGTCCGTCCGCCGTGGTGTACGCCTCCTGCAAGTCTTAGCCGACCACGCCGACGCTCTGGCCTTGCGTGACGTGAGCAAACTCGCCCACCTCCCGCCCAGCACCACGCACCGGCTGCTGCTGACCCTGGCGCAGGACAGCCTGGTCTCCGCCTTGCCCGGAGGGTATTTCCGGCTTGGTCAGGAAGTCGCGCGCCTGGGCGCCATCGCCATGGCCCGTCTCCAGCCCAGTCCGGCCCTCCATAAACTGCTGGCTGCCGCTTGTGCCGCCACGGGGGAGACGGCTGGAATGCTGCAGCTCATCGATGGCGTGGCGACGGTGATCGATAAGGTCGAGTCATCCCATCCGCTGCGTTACCACCTCGGCATCGGCACGCGCCTGCCCGCTCACTGCACGGCGTCCGGCAAGGCGCTGCTGGCCTTCGCCTCCGTCGAACATCGCAACCGGCTGTTGCGCCGCACTCTGCTCCCTGTGACGGCCAACACCATCACCGCCCGTGATCGGTTAGAGGAGGAGTTGCTGGCGATCCGGACGCGCGGTTACGCCGCCGATGACCAGGAGTTCCAGGAAGGACTGTACTGCCTGGCCATGCCGGTGCGCGACTTTAGCGGCCAGGTGGTCTACGCGGTCGCCATCTCAGGCCCGGCGCAGCGTTTCCAGGAGCAGCGCGTGCCGGCTATTCTCCGCGCCCTGCAGGACACGACGCGGGCTATGGAGGCGGCACTCGGCTTTTCCGACCAGCACGACCGTACACTTAACCTCGCTGAGCAGTAGCCATTACGTCGCACCTGGGAGTGGTATTTTGCAATTGCCTCACGATGCCCGCCGTGGCGTCGCGCCACCTTACGGAGTCAGATAGGCGCAGCAGATGCCGATCTATGAGTACTGCTGCGCCAACCGCCGCAAGGAGTTCGAGGTGATGCGGTCGTTCCGGGAGTCCGATGACGGTTCCTACGCTGGGACGACGATCTCGATGCCGTTCCTGGCGAGTGGTCGAAAATGGCGCGCATTGAAGGTGAGCAACACGTCGACGTTGGCGGCCATGGCACAGGCGTAGATCACGGCATCATAGATTCTCCCGCCGGCGACTTGCTGTGTTGGAGCGCTTCGCAATACCTCAAGGTAAGGCGTGGTTCAAACCGGCATGACACTTTGGCCGCCTTCCCCTCTGGTAGACGGTCCCAAACTGTCATGTCCATCCGAGCGCGGACTGAACCATGTCTAAGCTGCGGCGTCCAGTGCAACCACTTCCGCCGCATTGGCTAAGAAACTCGTCACCAGCAGACGGTGACAATCGACCGGTAATAGCCGGAACGGTAATGGCAGGCGAGTGAGCACCGAATATGTCTCGATCAATGCCGGCACGGCCAGGACCAGAACCTCGCCTCGGTCTAACCGTCGCTCAACCTCGCGCAGAATGGCATCGCAGCCTGCGTGCCAGGCACAAAGCATGGCCACCATGCAACTAGAGTCGAGGAGAAAGCGGCGCATCCTGATCCCAAAATGACTCTTCGCGCTCGAGTTGGAGCGCTTGGCGGGTCTCTTCCACCATCTTCGCCGTTAGCGGCTCGATCGCCGTCTCAGCGACCGCAACGAGGAAACGCCCTCTCCGCACCAGTTTGATCTGTGGCATCGCCGGTTCAATCTCGATGTGTCCCTCTCGCCAATACACATCAAGCGGCATGCCTGGTTTCAGGCCAGCCTGATGCTGAAGCTCTTCTGGAATGAGCAACCTACCGGAAGCGTCAATGGTCGTTTGCATGTCGCTTATGGTACCGCATGGATCGCGCAGTTGCCGATTCGTATGTCGCCCTCGCTCGGAGACCGCGCGGAGCGAACTTCAGCGAGCAAACGGGATGAGCATCGCCACGCCGTAACGACGACGGAAAGATGTGGTATATGCAATTGCCTGCACGATGCCGGCCGTGGCGTGGCGCCCGCTTACAAAACCAGAGAGAGGAGTAGCAGATGCCGATCTATGAGTACTACTGCGCCAACTGCCGCAAGGAGTTCGAGGTGCTGCGGTCGTTCCGGGAGTCCGCTGCGCTGGGGACGTGCCCCACCTGCGGGGCGGAGGTAACGAAAGTGCCGTCGGTCTTCGCCTCCAACGAGGGCTACAGCGTTAAGGTGCCGCACGGCCCGGCCTTCCGGGGGAACCTTCCCGCGCCCCCTGCCCTGGAAAGGAAGGGGGATATGGAGTAGTACTGCAACGAGGCTGCAGAAAGGACTGGCATGATGCTGACGGAGGCACAGGAGCGCGAAGCCGCACGGATCGACGCTGGGGAGAGCCTGTGGGACGAGAGCGTGCCGATCAACGAGCCGCTGGAGTTCAGGCAGCCGCTGGGCAAGGTAGTATCGATGCCGTTGACCGATGCGCAGTGGAAGGCGCTGTACGCCGAGGCGAGAGAACTCGGCGTCGGGCCCACGACGCTTGCCCGGATGTGGGTCCTGAAGGAACTGGGCGCGTCGGGCGCGCTCGGTCCCCACACTTCCACGTCAGCGCGCGAGCAGATCCCGGCCGGCGCCGGTACCCAGGCGTCACTGTAAGAGCGAGTGGAGAGCGACGGGGTCACTTTGGGAGAGCGTGCGGAGGATGCGTGCCACGGGCAGGTGAGGTCAATCGCGGTCATCGACCAGCACGCTTCCCCCGGTGGCACGCACCACACCCACAGTAGCGCGGGGCAGGCCACGACGCCCCGGTAGCCCGCGCTCGCCAACGGCAACACCACGGCACGGCCGCCGCAGAGTCTTGCACAGCAGGCGAACGGTGGTTGTACCCGGGCTACAGGGCCGCCGATCGCAATCGCGGCCCTGTAACTCGCGGCACATCGCAATGCCCGCTTGCTGCGCAAAACTTTGCGGCGCACTCTCCTCCCCAGATAAAGCCCTGCCCATCGGGTGCTGTGCTACCCTCTTTGTTCATGATCGGCAGGGGGGACAGCACACCGTGAACGAGAGTCGGGCGACGCCAGGTGCCCTGTCCGTGACCGACTTCGTTGCCCGCTGGAACCATGCCAATCCCTCCGAACGCCAGAGCTATCAGCAGCACTTCATCGACATCTGCCACGTGTTGGGCCAGCCCACGCCTGTCGAGGTGGACCAGGAAGGGACCTTCTTTACCTTCGAGAAAGGCGTCCGCAAGAGCAACTGCGGCCCCAGCAGACCACGGCGCAGGTGACCGAGGCGGCCGCCCGCGAGTTCGCCCAGCTCGCGGTGAGCCTGCAAGCGGCCGGAGCGCCACCGGAACAGACCGCCCACTTCCTCATGCGGCTGC
>DAIMXP010000080.1:0-32706 GCA_036734945.1 Chloroflexota bacterium | reverse complement strand
AGGAGTCCCGCTTCACTACCCCCTTGCTCTCAGAAATACCTACCCCTTAAAGCCCGTCCGCCGCCGGTACACCGTCCTGGTTCAAGGGCTGCACCGCCCGGGATCGCGCTATCCCGAGCTGCTGGTAGGCGGCCGGCGGCTCATTTGTGCCACCGGGATACAGTCCGCCCTGGAACCCCTGATAGGTACCGGCTCCCAGGTCGGTCAGAGGAATGAGACCCACCGAGGTACGCGTGAAATCAACCATAGCGTTGACTGGCGAAACGGGCCGTTCAGGCTCCATCAGACATCCCCGACCGCAACCGGCGACCAAAGAAGTCCAACGTCATCGCCCAGGATTGGTCGATGGCACTGGGCGAGCCGCGGTAGGTGAAGCCGTGGCCTTCACCGGGGAACATGCGGAACTCGTGCTCCTTGCCGGCACGGGCCAGCGCGATATCCAGGCCAATAGTGTGCTCGTAGAGGTTGTCCTGGTCACCGCAAACGAGGAGCAGCGGGCAGTTGGTGCGCTCAGCGAACAGGTGCGGGGTGCGGACGATCATCTGGCGGCGCGTTTCCGCGAGAGACGCCTGCCCGGCGAGCAGTGGTCCAAAGATCTGATCGACCAGGCGGCGCTGGGGCACAGCAGCAAACGCTGGGCCCTGGGCGACCGTCGCCACCCACTGCCGCATGCTGCCGTTCGGTCCGCTCAACCCCGCAAAGCAGATGTCGGCCGGCGGGAAATAGGGGATGGCCGCCCGCAACTCCGTCGAGCGTTGGGACGCCAGGGCGCTGATCCAGCCGCCATGCGACGTACCCCACATGCCGATGCGCGAAGCGTCCACGTAGGGCAGCGTCTTGCCGCAGGCCAGGAGAGCAAGCACATCGTCGACGTTGCTGCCGGCAAAGTCCGGCACGCCATCCGACCGACCCAACGGCGTCATCCCGCCACGGTAGCAGGAGGCCAGTACGACGTAGCCTGCCCGCGCCAGCTCCCAGCACCAGGTCTGGAACGGCCGGCGGTCACCGGTCGGAACGTCACTCCTGTCGACAGCCGGTCCCGACTGCGGCGCCCGCAGCGGTCCCAGTCCGGCGAAGCCGCCGTGGTTGGCCAGCAGGAGCGGAAAGGGACCACTGGACAGTTTGGTTGGCCGGTAGAGGGCGCCGTAGATGTTCAGCCCGTCGCTCTGGTGCTGGAGAAACTGCGCAGTGACACCATCGCCCAGCACCGGCTCGCCCAGCAGCGTGAACCCCTCTGCCCGGTGATGCTCCGGCAGCGACGCCCACGCTGCGGCGAGCTCATCCGGCGCCGGCGGTGCGAAGAGCGCCTCCAGATCGATCATCATCCCTCCTTCACCGGTAACCCGTTTTTCGCGCTTCTTCTGCTGTGCCACAGTCCAGCAGCCGCCCGATGGCACTCCGGTCATGTGTTCGGTTCCATGATACCATTTCCACGGCGCGCAGACAGGAGGTAGTACGATGGCGGTGTTCGTCACGGTTTCCGGCAGTCACGGCGGGGCATGGGGCTGGGCCCAGATGCGGGCGTTGCTCCGCGCGGCCGGCCACGAGCTTGTTGCCACCACGCTGACCGGACTCGGCGAGCGGGTACACCTTGCCCACCCGGATATCAACCTGGACACGCACATCCAGGATGTCGTCAACGTCCTCATCTACGAGGACCTCCAGCAGGCCGTGCTGGTGGGGGGCAGCTACGGCGGCATGGTCATCACCGGCGTCGCCGATCGTGTGCCCGAGCGGCTGGCCCACGTGGTCTACGTCGACGCCATGGTGCCCAGGGATGGGGAGGCCGTGGCCGATCTCTTCCCCCAGGCGCGCGAGAACTGGCTGGCAACGGCGCGCGCGCAAGGCGATGGCTGGCGCATTCCCCCCGGCAAGAACGCCGGACCACGGGCAGCCGCCCAGCCGCTGCAGACGTACTTGCAGCCGATCCGGCTCACCAACGCCGCCGCGTCGCGCGTGCCGCGCACATTTATTCGTTGCACGAACCCGCGGTCGACCATCCTTGACCACATCGTCGAGCGGCTGCAAGGTGAGCCCGGCTGGCGCTATCGGGAACTGGCCGCCGGTCACGGGGCGCATACGCAAGCGCCACGCGAGCTGACCGCGCTGCTCCTGGAGACCGTGTAGGAGAATGGTCGTGCGGCGAAGGCGGGGTCGGCTTGAGTGGTGCATCTACGAACTTCGGTGCATGTTGCCAACGCACGCCTGGCGACTAAAGTCGCGGCTACACAAGGAAAAGTCCGCCTGCGCGGACTCGTTCCTAGCCCGCGCAGGCGGGCTTCGCTGGCATTAGGCGCGACTTTAGTCGCTGGCCGCACACTGACGAACTGCGCCAGACTTGCCGGATGCACCGCAACGTGCATGGACACGACCGCTTCTTGAAGCCTGGTTTGCTACGAGACTCCCCTGTGCAGGCGGCGAGCAAAGAAATCCAGCGTCAGCCCCCATGCCTCGGCGGTTGCTTCGGGCGAGCCATTGTGATTGAAGCCGTGGTCTTCCTTCGGGAAGATGCGGAACTCGTGCTCCTTGTGGGCACGGGCCAGGGCGATGTCGAGCGTGACCGCCTGGTCACAGAGGGGGTCGGCGTCGCCGCAGACTACGAAGACCGGGCACTGCGTGCGGTCAGCGAACAGATGCGCCGTGCGAACGATCATCTCCTGCCGCGTCTGGCGCAGCGTGCGGCGTCCCTCCAGCCACGGCTGGAAGATGCCGTGCGTGATCATGCGCTGCGGCGTCTGGCCGCTGAGCAGCGCTTCCAGGTACTGCCGGGTGCTGCGATTGGGGGCGGGTCCACGAAAGATAACGTCGATCGCCGGGTAGAAGCAGAGCCCGGCCCGCAGCTCCGGCGAGCGCTGCACGGCCAGGGCGGTGATCACGGCGCCGTGGGAGTTGCCCCACATGCCGATGCGCCCGCCATCCACATAGGGCAGCGCCTCGCCGCAGGCCAGGAGCTGCAGCACATCGTCGACCTCGCCCTTGCGCAGCTCGAGTCTGCCTTCCGACATCCCCACGGGCGATGGCTCGCCGCGGTAGGCAGAGGCCAGCACGACATAGCCGGCCTGGGCGAGTTCCCAACACCAGGTCGGGAAAGGCCGGCGCCTGGTGGGTGGCGACGTCCCATCAGCGCCAGGCGCCGGGGTCGCGCGCAACGGTCCCAGGCCGCCGCCCCCGCCGTGATTGGCCAGCAGCAAGGGATAGGGGCCGGCGGCAGTGTCGCTTGGCCGGTAGAGCGCGCCGTAGACCTTGAGGCCGGCGCTGGCGTAGTGGAAGAACTGGGCCGTCACGCCGTCTTCCTGGATCGGCTCGCCCAGGAGCTCGAGCGGACCGGCGCCGAAGTCTGTGGCCAGCGACGCCCAGGCTTCGGCGATCTCCTCAGCAGTGGGGGGCGCAAAGAGGGCGTCGAGGTCGTGGAGGGACGGCGGTGGTTGGCGCATGCAAAACCTACCAGTCTGCTAGCAGCAAGAATGCTATGAAAATGTTATCATGGAACCGAGGTCATCACGCCGCTCGCGCCTGCGCCGCGACGCTGCTCAACGAGTGGCGCAACATTCCCCACGCTGGAACGGAACAGGCATGCCTGGGACCAGTGAAACGCTGGCGGGCCACCGCCGGTCGCTCACGCTCGCTGTCCTCACGCTGCTGCTCCTGACGGCCTGCGATTCCGGCAGCACGGCGATTGCCACCGTCGCGTCGAGTTCGGCCAGCGCCACACTTTCTGCCAGCGCCTCGAGTTCCACCAGCGCGTCGAAGCTCGCCAGGGCGTCGTCGGAGCAGAGAGTCAGCACGCCGGCCTGCACGGCGCCGAATGGCAGCCCTGCCGACACGCTGGTCGCTGAGCCGAGCGCGCCGCACGGGCTGTTTGTGCTCTCCGGCGCCCTGCCGCTGGCCCAGTCCCAGTTGGGACCGAGCATCCCATCCAGCAATACCTGGTCCACAATCCCCTGGTCTGCGGCGGCACGGTGTTTGTGAACTGGAACCGGGTCGATAACGGCCCCGGCACGAATCCCCGCTACAACTGGAGCGTGATCGACCAGTTGATCGCACCATGGGTGCCGGCCGGCAAGATCGTCAACCTGCTGCTGGACGGCACAGGCTATCAGGGGCAGGTGCTTCAAGCGGTGCCAGCCTGGCTGCAGCCGCAGCTCCAAACGGTGACGTGCGGCGTAGACATCGCGCCGGTCTACTGGCAAGCCGCCTATGTCAGCAACTGGCAGACCTACGTGGCCGCCGTGGTCCGGCACTATGCCGCCAATCCCAGTGTCGGCTACATCCACGTCGGCGTGGGCTCGGGCGCCCAGACCCTGGTGGTCGGCGTGCGCAACGCCCCTTGCCTGGCCAGGTGGAACGCGATCGGCTACCAGTCGCACTGGCCGGCCTACGTGCAGCAGATGATCGCCTTCGCCGGCTCGCTGCACTCCTCCAAGCAACTGCTGGTCTCGTTCAACGACTATTCCAACGACCCGCCGGCCGCGCAGATCGCCCAGCAGGACGCGGCCGGCGGCATCGGCTTCGGCTTCTCCGGCTTGCAAGCGCGAGATGTGACCGCCTACCTGGCGCACCAGCCCTGTAACCAGACGAACTGGTGCGCCCTCTACGACCAGTGCGCCGGCAAGATGCCGCCGTATGTCTACATTTGGTCTCGATTCCATGATACCATTTCCACCGAACGATCCCTGTTCGGCGGTATCGGGCCTAAACCCGGGCGCTGTCGGTGCGGGTTGGAGAGGCCGATGCTCGCTGCCTGGAAGACGCCACCGAGTTGTCACGGCCAATATTCTGGCCAACTGCTTCGTTCAGTCGACCGAGCGAGCGGTGGCCGAGCGCTCAGTCTGAATGGCACGCTGTGAGGATGCGTTGGGGGTGAGCATGGCAAGTTTGGCATCGGTGAGGGATGCGGACGTGGCGGCACACCGAGCAGCGGTGAGCGGACCCAGCGGGGTGGCACGCCCCACGCGCGGCACGGTGGCATCGCGGCGAACTTTGCTACGGATGGCAGGAGGTGGCCTGAGCGGCTTTGCCGTGTCCACGCTCATGGCCGCCTGTGCCGAGACCGGCGGGGCAGTAACGGGATCAACGTCGACGGCCGCTGCGAGCGCGATGGCGAGCGGTGCCGGCGTGCCCAGTCCGTCGGCGGCCAGCACGGCGTCGACGGCGCGGGCAGCGCAGGCCGCCGCAGCCACCACCAACAGTGCGGCAATCGCGGCAGGAAGCAGCGCCACCGTTCCCGCTGTTGTCCCCGCATCCGCTACGGTAGGGAAGGCACCGGAGACGTTGTTGGTCATGGCCTGGACCGGCGCCGGACAGTGGTCGCGTGGCAACTGGGAGAGCTATGGCAAGACCCAATTGGGTACCAACGTCACTGTGCAGATCCTGCCCACCGGCGGCAACTCGGCGGACCAGAAGCTCCTGATCGCCGTCTCCGCCGGCACGCCTCCCGGCCTGTTCTGGACCGGTCGTGCCACCGTCGCCGGTTGGGGACTCCGGGGCATCGCCCAGCCTCTTGATGACCGACTCGCCAAGTCGACCGTCATCCAGAACGATAACTTCATCGCCCACGCGCTGGATGAGAACCGTTGGAAGGGCAAAGTCTACGGACTTTACTGGAGCGCGGACGCTCGCATCCTCTATTGGAACAAGGACCTGTTTCATGCTGCGGGATTGGACCCTGAGCAGCCGCCGCAAACCTGGGACCAGTTCGGTACGGTGATGCAGCGCCTGACCAAGAACCTGTCTGGAGGCGATGGCCAGGTCCTCGGCTTCAACCCCACGTACGTCAGTGTAGGGACAAGCATCTGGGAGACGTGGTTCTGGGAACTCGGCGGCAGCTATTTGAGTGCCGATGGGACGCACGTGACCATCGCCAATGACGCCGGTGTCGGCGCGCTGGACTGGATGGTGAAACAGGCGCAGGTGCAGGGTGGCTGGAACGCCATCACCTCCTACTGGAGTGCTGCCGGCAAGAACGCCGGCTCGGCCACCGCGCAAGTCGGCTGGGGCTTCGGTCTGCAAAAGGTGGCGATGTTGGCCGAAGTCGGCAATGCGATCACGAATCTGCGAACGCACTGGCCAGGTATTCGCTATGGCGTCGCCGGGATCCCTGCTGCCGCGAGTGGCAAGCGAGCCAGTGTCCGTGGCGGCTATTCCTGGGTACTGCCGACCGGTGCGACCGCTCCCGATACGGCGTGGGCTTTCCTGGAGTGGGCGTTCGCCGCCGAGCAGAGCCTGGCCTTCAAAAACCAGTTCACCCGGATTCCTACCACGCTCGACGCAATCAAGAGTCCGAAGTGGCTGCCCGGCGATCCCATGGCCCGCCAGGTGATGCTGGATGTGGTTCAGTACAGCCAACGCATTCCCTGCATCTCGCCTGGGCTGGCACAAATCCTTCCGGTCAACCAGGGTATTCCAACGACGGTCCTGGAAGGGAATTTGACGGCTCAGACGGAGTTGACGACCGCGCAAAGCCAGATTCAGGCAATCCTGAACAAGGCGCTGCCAGGGCAGGCCAGCGGTTGAGGCGCGGATCGTCAGAAGCGCCGACCTGGGCAGGTGGGTGCGAGCGTATTGCATTTCGGTAGCATGCCTGAAAGGCGACAAGGAGACACCATGGCGAGCATGTTTTGTGATCGGCTACTGTCGGCTCCCGTTGGCGGCGGCTTCGCCATGGACGATTACTGGGTCTGGTGCGGTTCCGTGATTCAAGGAGACGATGGGCGGTACCACATGTTCGCCTCCCGCTGGCCGCGCAGCCTCGCTTTCATCCCGCACTGGCTCACCAACTCGGAGGTCGTCCGCGCTACCTCACCGACGCCTGAAGGGCCGTATACGTTCGCGGAGGTGGTGCTGCCGGCTCGCGGCGGCGCCTCCTGGGATGGCCGGATGACGCACAACCCGACCATCCACCGCTCGGGCAATACCTATCTCCTCTACTACATCGGCACGACCTATGACTGCCCAACGCCGACGGCGGCTCGGCAGGAATCGTCGTCGGCGCCGTGCGTGCGGCAAGCGCGCAACAACCAGCGCATCGGCCTCGCCACGGCGCCATCGCTGGCTGGTCCGTGGACCCGCCGGGACGAACCGATCATTCAGCCCCGGCCGGGCAAATGGGACGACCTTTTCACCGCCAACCCGGCGCCACTGGTGGAAGCGGACGGCAGCGTTCTGCTCGTCTATAAGGCGCGCGACAGCAAGCAAGACCTGATGCGCCACGGCCTCACGCGGGCCGCGCGCTACGACGCCCCCTATGAGCGCGTGCAGGATGAGCCGATCTTTCCCGAAGCGCTGGCCGGTCAGGTGGAGGACCCTTTCATCTGGCGAGGTGACGGCGGGTACGAGATGCTGTTGCATGACCCGAGTGGGGCCGTCGCCGGCGAGCAGCACGCCATCGCCCACGCCCGCTCTGCCGATGCCCGCACCTGGCAGTGGTCGACACCGGACCTGGCTTGCGGGCGGACGGTGCGTTGGGAAGACGGCCATATCAGCAGGCAGCCGCGGGTCGAACGCCCCCAACTCCTGCTCGATGGCGACCGACCTACTCACCTCTTTATGGCGACCGGGGATGGTCCCGTCGAACCCGGTCGCGGTGACCGCAATTCGATGCGCCGCTCCTGGAACATGGTCATTCCGCTGGCGTAGCCGCCATTGCGGACGAAGGGACGCTGAACATGCCCAAAACGCCAAATGTGCTGATCCTGATGACCGACCAGCAGCGCCACGACTATCTGGGCTGTGCCGGCAATGCCTGGCTGCACACCCCCAACATGGACCGGCTGGCGCGAGAGGGGGTACGCTTCACGCGCGCCTACACCACCAGCCCGCTCTGCATGCCGGCCCGCGCCAGCTTCGTCAGTGGGCAATACCTGCACAACCACCACCTGGCCACCAACGCCGGGATGCTACCGGCGGAGAGCGATACCTTCATGCGCCGGTTGCAGCAGGCAGGCTACCACACCGCCTTCGTCGGCAAGGGGCACTTCTACGGTCACGGCGGCGGCACGGACCTGCGCCACTGGGAAACCTACGTGCGCTCCCGCGGCTTCGACGACGTCCACGAGACGACCGGCCCACTCAGCACACTGGGGACGGAGTCCTACCTCACCGCCTTCTGGCGCGAGCGCGGCCTGCTCGACGCCTTCCGCGACGACTACCGGCGGCGGCGCGCCTTCCCGGGTGTCGCTACCTGGCCCAGCCCCCTGGCGCTGGAAGATCAACTTGATAGCTATATCGGTCAGCAAAGTGTGGCGTGGCTCGAGCACTACACGGGCGAGCAGCCCTTCCTGCTCTGGGCGGCGTTCGGCGCGCCCCATCCTCCCTTCGACGCCCCAGCCGAGTATGCATCCATGTACGACGAGGCGGAGATCCCAGCGGCAGCGCCGCCCGCCGATATTCCGGCCTGGGCGCCAAGGCACGTGGCCACCTTCCTCAGCCACAGCAGAGCCTACGACCCAGCGGTGCTGCGCGCGGCGCGAGCACAATACGCCCGCAAAATCTCGCTGGTCGACTATTGGTTCGGTCGCCTGCTGGCGGTGCTGGAGCGGCGCGGCATGCTCGAAGACACCTGCATCCTCTTCTTCTCGGACCACGGCGATATGCTGGGCGAGCAGGGGCGCATGGGCAAGGGCTGCTTCTTCGAACCGGCGGTGCGTATTCCCTTGATCCTCCGCTACCCGGCTCTCCTGCCGCAGGGCCGCACGATCGAGGCGCCGGTCGAGTTGATCGACTGTTTCCCGACGCTGCTGGACATCGGGGGAGCAGAGCCGTCAGGGTCGGCCTTTGGCCGGTCTCTCGTGCCCGTGGCGAGCGGGGCGACGACTGAGCACCGGTCGCCGATCTTCAGTGAGCTCAACCGGCACGTCATGGTCTTTGATGGCCGCCACAAATACACCGTGGATGGGCAAGCAGGCGGGTACATGCTCTACGACCTCCAAGCCGATCCGGGCGAGCGTCGCAACCTGATCGGTCATCCAGACGTAGCGGCGCTGGAACGCCAGTTGCGGGAGCAGCTCCTGGAGTGGCTCGTGCGTACCCAGGTGGTGCTGACCTGGCCGGCCAACAGCGCTGAGTAGCATGGCGGAACGTTAGCACGCCCAGCCGAGCGTGCAGACGGAGAGCGAAAGGGGTCCATGGCAATGGCAGCAACGCAACGGACAGTTGAGGATAGCCCTACGAGGGCTGGACGGCTCTCCCGCGCGGCCCTGCTGCGCCGGCTCTGCGGCGCAGTGGTGCTGCTGGCGGGAGCGAGCCTCGCGGCCTGCACGGCAGGGCCGGCCGGCCCTGCGTCAATCCAGGGCGGCACGTCCACCGCGACGACTCGAGCAGCTGCAGCCAGTTCCGCGACCAGCACAGCAAGCACCAGTTCGGCCGCCACCTCCGCAGCCGCCGGCAGCCCAGCCGTGATCAATGTCGTCTATATCCGCCAGGCCAATGTCTCCCTGGCCGCCGCACTCAAGGCGCAGGCGGCGGCGTTCAACCGGGACCAGCATGCGCTCCACGCCACCTTCCAGAACGCGACCGGGGTCGGCACGAGTGGCGCCTCCTGGCCGACCAAACGGACCGCCATGCTGGCCTCCGGTACGGCGCCGGACTGCTTCGAGCTGGGGGAGGACGAGCTGGCCGGCGTCGCCTCTACCGGCAGCTTGCTCAATCTCAGCGCCCGGCTGGCGCGCGATGCCAAGGAAGTGAATCCCAACGACTTCTTCCCCGCCCATCTGGAAGCGGGCAAATGGCAGGGCAATCAGGTCGCCCTGCCGCCGGACGGCTGCGCCATCTTGCAGTACTACAACATCAACGCCTTCCAGGCGGCCGGCGTCACCTTGCCAAAAGCGGACTGGACCTGGAATGACTATCTCAACGCCGCGATGAAGCTCACGAAGAAAGATGCGGCCGGCCAGGTGGTGCAGGCCGGCGAAGGGACCGTCTTCACGGACACTCAACTGCTGACCTGGTTGTGGAGCAACGGCGGCGACGTGTTCAGCCCCGACTTCAAGCAGGTGCTCGTCAAGCAACAGCCGGTGGTTGATGCCGTCCAGTTCGTGGTCGACCTGGTACAAAAGTATGGCGTCACCGTCTCCAGCCCCGGCGTCAAGTTGGGCGCCAACGTCTTCCCCACTGCCAACGCCGCCATGTTCCGGGCCAACCGGGGCTTCTTCGGCACCATGCAGCCGGTCTCCAGCTTTACCTTCGACGTGGTACCCCTGCCACGCTCGCCGGGCACGCAGCAATCGGTGACCTTCACCGCGCCGGGCCTGATTGCCATCGCCAAGGCGAACGTCCAACCAGAGGCCGCCTGGACCTGGCTGAAGTTCCTCACCGGCACGGAGGCGGAAATCATCCGCTCCAAGGTGGCCGGCGGCTGCCCCTCCCGCCAGTCGGCGACGCAGGATCCTTCCTACACCGCCTACAGCATGCCGTCCCTGGCCAGCGCCAAGGCCAACGCGACCTTCGCCCAGGTGCTGCAAAATCCCCAGATGGCCCGCTTCGTCCCCAAGTACGTGGCCATGGATCAGGCGGTACAGATCCTGTCCAAACACGTGACCGCCGCCATGCAAGGCCAACAGAGCGTGTCGAACGCGCTGGACGGCGCCCAGCAGGAGTTGGCGGGACTGCTTAAGAGCACACCGCAACCGGCCGGGTAGCGCCAATACGGTTCAGTTAGTGTCCCGCAGTCGCGGCACTGCTTTCCATCGCAACCGCAGCTTGCAGAAAGCTTATCTGAACCGTGTTGGGGCTAGCGCCACCCGGCACGGCTCAGGCCGGCAGCACGGGAATGCCCGCCAGCGGGTCGTTCAGGCGGCGCTGCCACGATGCCAACTCCGCTGCCAGGCGGTGCAGGTGGCGTTGCGCGGCGCGGTCCCCGCTGCGGTCGTGCGTCTCCCAGGGGTCCACCGTCAGCTCGAAGAGTTGCAGACAGTCGGTTCCGGTGGCGAACGCTCGTGAGTGATAGTAGCGAATCAGCTTCCAAGCGCCGTCGCTGACCATCCGCTGGACATCTTTGTACACGGAAAATATGCTGTCGTGGACTCGTCGTCGCTCCCCGGAAACGAGCGGGAGCAGATTTGCGCCTTCCAACGTGGCGGGGGCTGGCGTGTCCGTCAGGGCACACAGCGTGGGGAAGAGGTCATACTGCAGGGTGAGGGCGTCGATCTGCCGGCCAGCAGGCAGGTCCGGTCCGCTCAGCAGCAGCGGGATGTGGACGCTATGCTCGTACAGATTCTGCTTGCCCATGAGTCCGTGCTGCCCGACGGCCAGGCCGTGATCCGCGGAGTAGACCACCACGCTGTTCACGCCATCCGCTCGTGACTGGAGCGCCGCCAGGATACGGCCAACGCCGGAATCCAGGTGGCTGATCATGGCGTAGTAGTCGGCCAGGTGCTGACGGACGATCTCCGCTGTCCGTGGCCATGGGGCAAGGCGCTCGTCGCGGGTGCGCAGGTCGCCGTTGTCGAAGGGATGTTGGGGCAGGTAGTTCTCCGGGAGCGGTAGAGCAGCGGGATCATAGCGGGCGGCGTACTCCGGCGGCGCCGTGCGCGGGTCGTGCGGCGCCGTGAAGGCCACATAGAGAAAGAACGGCCGCTCACCATTGTAGGCCTGCAGGAACTGTACGGCGGCGTCGCTGAAGCACTCGGTCGAATGCTTGCCACCAATCGTTCGCGCCTCGGGAAGATAGGCGCCACTGGGATCGTAGGCGTGGAGCGGCACGCGCCAGTGATCGCTCATGCCGCCGAAGAAGAGGTTGGCGCCGTCGACAAAACCGGCGTTGAAGCTCGCCTTGTCGTTGTGCCATTTGCCGGTGGCATAGGTGTGGTAGCCCGCCCCGCGCAAGACCGCCGGCAGGGTTGGCAGGGTTGGGTTCAGGGTCCGCGATCCTTCCGCATCGTTGACACGAGGCCGCACGGAAGCGCGGAAGGGATTGGCGCCGGTATGGATGGCGGCCCGGCTGGGGACGCAGACCCCGCCGAGCATGCCGCCCATGCTGTGGTGCTGGCGAAAGCAGACGCCACGTGCCACCAGTCCGTCGAGGTTCGGCGTCTGCACGACCTTGTCACCGACTGCATGGATGGCCTCACTGCGATGATCGTCGGCGATGATGAACAGTATATTGGGTCTCATCGTGCTGTTCGCGTTCATATTCTCCCTGTTCCTCCCGAACGCCACGCTCCACGTCGGTAGTCCTGCACCGTATCGCCAGCGCAGGCTGCACCATGGCGCGCGACTACCTCAGGCGTCCTGATTCGCACGACACCGCCTGCGACCGGATCCCTCGAGCAGCAGCGACCACTCAGCAGCCTGGAAAGGCCTCGGAGCGCAGCCGCGCGCCGACCTGTTGCAACACGGCCGCATCCTCCGGGTCGATTGAGCCATCGGGCAAAGGGCCGGTATTGAGCAGTAAATTGCAGCCCTGTTGCCGGGCGGCTTGGAGCGTTGCCCAGACTTCCGCTGCCGTTCTATGCTTGCCGGCCCCAGCTCGCAGATAGCCCCAGGCGCCCGGACACATCGTGGTGCAGATCTCCACGGGCTTTCCCGGCGCCGGCACCGCCTTGTGCTCCGGCGCCACAAAGTCCTCGCTGCCAAGCAACCCCTGCTTGTACGACACCAGCACCTGCGGCTGGAGCCGATGGATCAGATCGTAGAGCTCCTGGCAGCGAAAGAGGGCTCGATCGCCGGAAAGGGGCACGGCGATGCCGTCCAGCCAGATACCGGCGATCGGTCCATACCCGGTGAGCAACTCCCGGATCTGAGCGGTCACAAAATCCAGGTAGCGATCCAACTGATGCGCTGAACCATACGCATAGCTTGGTTCCGGTGGATCATACTCTGGACGGGCGCGACCGCCCCACTGGTCGTTGTTGGGCGCGTGCGGGTGGCGCCAATCGCGGCCGTGCGAGTAGTAGAGGAAGAGACCCAGGCCGTGCCGGTCACACGCTGCCGCCAACTCAGCGACGAGATCGCGACCGGCCGGCGTGTTACCACTGTGAAACGGCGTCTCGCGCGTCTGGAAGAGACAGAAACTGTCGTGGTGTCTGGTCGTCAGGTTGATGTAGCGCATACCGCAGTCCTGGGCAAACGCGGCGATGCTCTCGGCGTCGAAGTGTTCAGCGCGAAACTGGTGGGCCAGCTCGGCGTACTCAGCTACCGGGACACGTTCTCGCAACTGCACCCACTCATGCCGCCCCAGCAACGAGTACAGCCCGAAGTGCAGGAACAGCCCGTACTTCGCCTCGCTGAACCAACGCAAGGCGGCAGCGCGTGGGTTCAGCCGGTGCAGGGCTGCATGGCCGGCAAGATAGTGCGGGACACGCTGCTGATCAGTACTCATGCCGTTCCTCTTTCCACTGTACGTTACGTCCCATGCCGCGGCGAAGCCAGTTCCACTTCCGAATTTCCGACAAACAACTCATGCTCTTTGCTCTCCTCCGTCGACCGTTCGACGTAGACGTAATAGGCGCTCAGCGCGCCGCCCTCGGCCGTCTGGAGCGTCGTTTCCAGATGTGCAGGACCGGCCGGCAACTGGAGTTGGAAGATGGCGGCTGTCGCCGCAGGATCGACATCGCACTCGGAGGTCAGGCCGGCAATGTGGACGGCGGCGCGCTGGATCGGGATGGCACGGCCGCCGCCATAGCCGTCGACGATGCTGTCGCTATAGGGCTTGAGGTCACCGGGAATGCCTGCCGTCAAGGCCAGGTCCGCCTCCCGTGGCCAGCGGCGCAGCTCGAGGCGATAGCGGCCGGCCCGCACCACCTCCACCTCCCAGTAGCCGGTGAACTCCGGTCCCTGGCGGACCTGGGACTGGTTGGAGAAAGCGCGCGAGTCGTCAGCATATTCGGCAAGGCCGATGGCGTGATCCGGCTGCCGACGCCAGTCGTGGCAGGTGAGCATGACGTGCTCCGCCGCCGGGTCTCCAAGGGGGATAGGGATCTCCTCTGCCGCCCGGACGGATACCAGACGCCACCAGGCCTCGTAGTCCGCCCGCAGTTGCGCCACCATCTCCGGGCACACGGCCGCCACGTCGTGGCGCTGTGCCGGATCGCTCTGCAGATTGTAGAGCGCGCTGCCGTTGATCAGCCGCCAGTGGCCGCGCATGGCGCAACTCAAGCGCCACTTGAGGGGCTGGAGCAGGCGCTGAGAATCGGTGACCACGGCACGGTCGGGCCACGCTGCGCCGGCCGGCCCCCCTTCCAGCAGCGGGACGAGGCTGCGACCGTGGAAACGCGCGGGGTCGTACGTCAGGCCGCACAGGTCGAGGAGGGTGGGGCTGATGTCGATGTTGGCCGTCAAGGTGTCGATGTCGCGTCCCCTGCTAAAGCCGCCGGCAGGCCAGCGCAGGAAGAAGGGAACGCGGTGGCCGCCCTCATAAGGTGTGCCCTTGCCGCCGCGCATGCCGGCGTTGTAGCCGTGGGTGATGAACTGTTCCCGGTCGCGCCGTAGCCCGCCGGCACTGCCGTTGTCGGTCATAAAGATGAATATGGTGTTGTGGGTCAGGCCGAGATCGTCCAACTGCTGGCGCAACAGGCCGACGTTGTGATCAATGCAGGCGACCATGCCATAGAACTTGAGCATCTGATCCCAGGCGGGATAGTTGAAGAAGCTGGCGGCCGCCGGGTCGGCGGCGGCCAGGTCGATATACGGCTTGCTGAAGCGCTCCGGCACGATGTGCGGCGAGTGGGGAGCGTTGGGCGTCACCATGCAGAAGAACGGTTGGTCCCGATGGCGCTCGATGAAGTCGCCGGCCAGCGCAAACCAGACATCGGTGCAGTAGCCGTCGAAGGGCTCCCAGGCGCCGTTGCGGCAGTAGCGGTCGTCGGTGTAGTTGTTGCCCCAGTAGTCCGGCGTGTTGCCGACGCCGCCGCCGCCGTGCGTGACGACTTCCTGAAAGCCGCGATCCTGCGGCCGGTAGGGGTAGGCGTCGCCCAGGTGCCACTTGCCAAAGAGACCGGTGACGTAGCCGGCGCCGGCCAGAGCGTCGGCCAGCGTGCGCTCGTCCCGGCGTAGCAGAGAACGCCCGGCAACGGTGTGCCAGACGCCCGTGCTGTTGGCATAGTGGCCGGCATAGAGGCCGGCGCGCGTGGGCGAGCAGGTGGGCCCGACGTGAAAGTTGGTGAGGCGAACGCTCTGGCCGTGCAAGCGGTCCAGGTTTGGCGTCTGCAGGTAGGGGTTGCCGTGGCAACCGAGATCCCCGTAACCCTGGTCGTCGGTCAGCACGAAGACGATGTTGGGCCGCCGGCCGGCGACGCCATCAGGAGCGACGCTGGTTGCAGTCATGGGTGTTCAATCCTCTCATCACAGCACGTCCTCGACGTCGCCACGGCCAGGCTCACCATCGGCGTCTCGGAGGGACCCCTGTTCCGCTCAACTCGGCCATGGGTAGCTATTGGAGCCGGCAGTTGGCGCTCTCGGACCGGCAGGCAGGCCGGCCTGCCAGGCCAGCGCTTGCCTGGCGAGCGTCTCCACAAGCGCCGGCTGCGAGGTGGCCTGATTGTTCAACTCCACGGGATCGCGCACAATGTCGTAGAGCTCGATGCGGCTCCGGTCGGGATTGAGCAGCAGCTTCCAGCGACCTTGCCGGATTGCCAGCATCGGACTGCGGTTGATAATGTGACCGGCGATCGGAAAGCGCCATTCCCACAGCAGAGGCGTCGTACGCTCGGCCGGTCCGCCAAAGAGCGCCGCCGCACGATCCTCACCGTTGCCCTGCCAGCCCGCCGGTAGCGCGGCACCGGCCAGCCTACAGAGCGTCGGCAGCATGTCGACGCTGCTGATGACGGAGGCGTTGTCCACGCGGCCGGCGCTGGTGTGCCCCGGCCAGCGCACGATGAGCGGCATGCGCACGCCGCCTTCATAGAGGCTGCGCTTGCGTCCGCGGAACGGACCGGGGCTGCCGACGCCGCTATGGGAGGCGTTGCGGATCAGGACATCTTCCGGGCCGTTGTCGCCGGTGAACAGCACGATGGTATGCTCGGCCAGCCCCAGGTCGTCGAGCCGCTGTAGCAGCCGCCCGATCTGCCGGTCAGCGTTGGTGACGACCGAATAGTAGATGGTCGGCGCACCCACGTGCTCGACGTGCATCGGCGACAACTGCCGGTAGGGCGCCATCTGCTCGGCGGTCGGATTGAGGATGGCGTGCGGATCGAGCAGCCAGGCCTGGACGTAGAAGGGGTGATCGCGGTGGCGCTCCATGAAGCGAATCGTCTCGTCGACGATCAACTCGCTCGAGCGCGGTCGAAGCGTCGCGACCGGGCCGGGATCGTTCGGCTCCCGCCCGCCCGCCCAGGTCGAACCGTTACTGTTCGTGCTGCGATGCGCGACGAAGCCGTAGACGCCCGGATCGGGGGCGTTGGGGCTGTGGCCGAGGTGCCATTTGCCAAAGTGGGCAGTGGCATAGCCGGCCTGCTGCAGCAAGCGCGGCAGCGTGGGGACCTGCGGGTCCAACCAGTCAGACATACCGCGGGCGCGGTTTTGTTCGGCCGTCGCATAGATGCTGTGGACGCCAAGCTCGCCGGGGAAGCGTCCCGTCATGAAGGAGACACGACTGGGGGAGCAGACCGGTGCGGCCACGTAAAACTGGGTGCAGCGTGTGCCATCCGCTGCCAGCCGGTCGAGGTGCGGGGTCTGCAAGTGGCTGTGGCCGAAGCAGCCGAGGTCACCCCATCCCCAATCGTCACCCAGGATGAAGATGACATTTGGTGGTCGATCGGCCATGGTCTTCAACTCCGTCCGCTCACGCTAGACAACAAAGGGCTACGACAGGACCAGCGTGTCGTAGCGCAGCGGCTCCGACCGCCTCGAAGCCGATCGGTCGCCGCAGGAGGCGCGAATGACCAGCTCTACAGGGACGATGACCTGCTTTGGACCGGACCGGTCTTTCCCATCCCGCACCATGAGCAACCGAGCCGCCTCCGCGCCCAGTTGGCGCGCGGGAATGCGCACCGTCGTCAGCGGAATCTCGGCGGTCGCGGCGAGGCGCTCGTCGCTGATACCGACGACGGCGATGTCATCGGGGATGCCGACCCCTTCGCTCAACAAGAAGCGCTCCACGGTAACGGCCAGGAAATCGGTACTGCAGACAACGGCGCTGATCTGGCGCCGCTCCAGGGAGTTCAACAATGCCTCACGGTCATCGGACTCGTGAAGCGGATCCCGCCCCCCAGCCGACAGCACGAACAAAGCCGGCTCAACGTGTGCGTCGTCAAGGGCGCGCTGGTAGCCGACGAGCCGTCGTTCCTGTGCTGTCTGCGGCAGGCTGACCCAGCCCAGGAAGGCAATACGGCGGTGTCCGCTGCCGAGGAGATGCCGGGTGGCAAGGTAGCCGGCCTGCTCGTCATCCGCTTTGACACGGTCAGCAGCCACATCTTCGTAATCGCGATCGACGAAGACCAGGGGAACACCAAGGGTACGCAGGCTGGCCAGGGCGGACTCTAGGCCAGCCAGAATCTGCGTATTCCAATCAGAGTCGATTTGCGGCGTGACGTAGGCGAATACACGAGGCCGCTCACCCGCTTCATCGGGCCGTGCCGTGCGCAGGACAAACGTTCCGAGGCCGCGCCGCCGGACGAGCAAACCTGCGCGTGCCAGTTCGTTGAGCGCCCGGATGACGGTTATCCGGCTGACACCGTAGAGCTCGCACAACTGGGGCTCTGAGGGAAACAGGGCACCGACGGGAAACTCGCCGTCCTTGAGGCGTGCCCGCAGCACATCGCCGAGCTGGCGGTACAACGGTATCGGAAGGTCAGGATCGATCATGCAAGCCCTTCAATCACAGGGCAACCCGTTCCCGTACGGTGCGGAGCGCACGTGGACCTCCTATCGACCTTCAACTCGTCCAGCAACTCCTGCACTGGGCCGTGGAACGCTTCGTCAGTCCACCAGTCGTACTGGCGGGGACGGTCGGGCTCGTGGATGAAGAGAATATCGATGTGGTCCACGGCGAGCAGGCGGAGGCTCTCCTCGAACGACCAGCGCAACGTCTGCTTGTCCTTGGCATCGAACGGCTGAGGACGTCCGCCCAGCTTCGTGGCCAGGTAAAAGCAAGTGGGGGAGTCGGCCAGGGCGTAGCCCAGCACCGCCTCGCTGTCCGCGTAGCTGGGTGCCGTATCGACATCGTTGACGCCGAGCTCAAGAGCGTGTCGGACAGCACGCCGTGCCTCTTCCCAGTCATTGCCGCCGACCCGCGAGACGAAAGGGCCTCCAAATACCTAACACGCTGACCTGCAGCCCGGTACGACCGAGCATTCGCTGCTCCATCAGACGTGTCCTCCGAAATCAGGTCGAATAAGTAGAACTGGTCAGGGCCTCGCCCGGCCGTTCCACGCAGCTTGACACCGATTTGGCGTCATGATAAGGTACCAGCCGCAAGACAATATAACAAGATGCTGTTCTGACTTCGGGTGCCGGACGAACGGGTACGCATCGATTGGAGGGATGGCGATGCCGGCTGTTGCAACGCGGCGGACCATGCTGGTGGCGCTCGTCGCTGGGCTAGGGATGCTGGGCCTCACCGGTTGCGGGCAGGTGACGCCGACCGCTGCTGGCGCTACGACTCCCGTGGCACCGACACCTACTACTGTGGCCGCGCGGTCACTGGCCGGTAGTCAGACTTCTGCTCCCGCCGGTACCGCTTCCAACCAAGCGGCGTCACCGCCAGGCGGACGAACGGCTACAGCTCCGGCCAGCAACGCCGCAAAGGGATCCACCACCGTGCATATCCTGTCCTGGGCCGCTGCCGATGCGCCAACCAGGGCAAACTGGGAGAGTTATGCGAAGAGTCAGCCGGGTATCAAGATTGATGCGACCGCCCTTCCCGCGATGAGCGGCATTACCGCCGACGACAAGTTCCTGGTGACCGTTTCCGCCGGCGCTCCGCCTGACCTGTACTGGACGGGCAGTGCCAGCGTGCCGGACTGGGCCATCAAAGACATCCTGACGCCACTGGACAGTCATATCGCCAGTTCCACGATGATCCGACGCGACAGCTTTATGCGGCGGGCCCTGGAGGAGGGGAGTTGGCGAGGGAAGACCTACGGCCTTTACTGGAGTGCCGACGCGCGCCGGCTCTAGTTGGAACAAGGACCTGTTTGCGGCGGCGGGGCTGGATCCTGAGCAACCGCCCCAGACCTGGGATGCCTTCCTCGCGGCGATGCAGAAGCTGACGAAAACCAACCCGGACGGCAGCATCCAACAGCTCGGCTACCACCCGCTCTATGACAGCGTCGGCGCCAGCTTCTGGGAGGCCTGGTTCTGGGAGCTCGGCGGCAGCTTCCTCAGCGCGGACAGCACGAAAGTGACGGTCGCCAATGCGGCTGGCTATGGTGCGCTGGACTGGCTGGTGAAACAGGCCGAAGCGCAGGGTGGTTGGGCGCAGATCACGAGCTACTTCACGGCCGCCAGTAAAAGCGCCGCCAGCACGAGCTTCCTCGGCTGGGGCTTCGGCCTGCAAAATGTGGCGATGGAGATCGAAGTTGGAAACGTGGTCACGAACCTCAAGGCGCACTGGCCGGATATCCACTACGGCGCTGCCAACGTTCCGGCCGCGGCTGATGGAACACGGGCGAGCGTGCGCGGCGGCTATTCCTGGGTCGCGCCCACCAGAGCGGCGCAGCCAGACGCAGCCTGGAGCTTTCTGGAATGGGTGTTCGGCATCGGTCCGATGACCACATTTTGCAATGCCCGCGACAGTATCCCGACCACGCTCGAGGCCCAACAGAGCGCGAAATGGTTACCTGGCGATCCAGCTGGGCGGAAGCTGTCTGCGGACGTCGTGGCCTACAGCCAGCGCGTCCCCTGCATCGCCCCGGGGACGAACCAGTTGCACACAGCATCCAATGCTATCCCCGGACCCGTCCTGGAAGGGAAGATGACGCCTCAGGTAGCGCTGACAACGGCCCAAACCCAGATGCAGGCTATCCTCACCCAGGCGCTCAAGGGGTAGCATGGGCGAATTGTTGGTGGCGCCCAGTACCTGGGGCCTGAACCGGCTGTTCAGCGTTCCACCGTCCGCGTCGCAGTCCCCCACGAACGGCGTCCAGGCCATCTTCTACGCTGGCGAACCCTACCAGGGGCACGCCACGTGCGTCTTCGCCTACCTGGGCAGACCTGAGGCAGCGCCGCCCTGGCCCGGCATGGTGCTGGTGCATGGCGGTGGCGGCACCGCCTTTGCGGAGTGGGTGCGCCTGTGGACGGCACGGGGCTACGCCGCCATCGCCATGGACCTGGCGGGCTGCGGCCCGGAGCGCCAGCCGCTGCCCGATGGCGGCCCTGGCCAGGACAACGCCACCAAGCTGCTCGATCCGACGGTGTGCTGGCAAGACCACTGGATGTACCACAGCGTGGCCAGCATCCTGCGCGCCCACAGCCTCCTGGCGGCTGTCGCTGGTGTCGATAGTAGGCGCATTGGCCTGACCGGCATCAGTTGGGGCGCTATCCTGACCTTCATTGTTGTCGGGGTGGACCCACGCTTCGTCTGCGCCGTCCCCGTCTACGGGCGGGCCTTTCTGGATGAGGGCGGCGCCATGCAGCGGGCCTTCGCGGCCCTCGACCCGGCCACGCGCCGCCACTGGCGAGCGTACTGCGACCCTGCCGTGCACCTGGGTGCAGCAACGCTGCCCATGCTGTTCATCGCCAGCACCAACGACATTCATTCGCCGCTCGACGCCTACCAGCGCACCTACCGCCTTGCCCGTGGTGAGCGGACGCTCAGCATCCGCCGCGCGATGAAGCACGGCCACCCGGCCGGCTGGGCGCCGCCGGAGATCGCCCTGTTCACCGATCACTGGCTGCGCGGCGCTCCAGCGCTGCCGTCCATCAGCGAGATCAGCGTGACAGGCAAGACGGTCAGCGCTCGCATCCAGGCCGCGCGGCCATTAGCAAGCGCTACACTGCTCTTCACCACGGACCACACTACCTGGCCGGAACGCCAGTGGCAGGAAGCGCCGGCGACCCTCGACGCCGACCAGATCAGGGCGACCCTGCCTGCCGGCGTCAGCGCCTACTTCCTGGCCGTCGCCGACGCAGCAGGCGCGCACGTGACCACTCCACACGTCTCCAGCGGGGATTGACCTCCCGGCCTACTCCCTGTAGAGTTGCCGGTACCGGGCAAGGATGGCGTTACTCAGCCTGGGGCGAGCGCCTGGTAGGCGACGGCGGTGTAATCCTTCGTCGGGTCCCAGTTCGGGAACTTCCAGTCGTCGCGGGAGACTTTCGCGCCTTTCCCCTGCGCCGCCTTCATGGCACGGTCTAATTCTGCTTCCGCGCGGTCTTGCAGATCCTGCACGGCCTGTTTGGCGTTGGCGAGTTGGCCCGTGTAGATGCCCTGGATGGTTTGCCCGAAGGCGGGCTGCAAGGCATGTTGTTCCAGGAGCACTTTCGCCACGTCTGGATTTGGCAAGGTCGGGTCGGGTGCCCGACGCATTTGCTGGGCGAAGAGGTCAAAGATACGGAGGGAGCGCGGGTCCTAGACGTGCGCATTGACGGCAGGATAAATGGACGCCTGCGGGGCGCCGGAGAGCGTCTGAAAGGCCAACTGGCCAACGGCGCTGCCCAGGTAGGCGAACATGTCGCCAGCGACCGCTTTGTTCGGGCTTTTGGCGTAGACCCAGAAGGTGCCGCTCGGACACTGGGCGCCGTAGTCATAGATCGTGATGCCGTCCGCGCTGGCGAGCGCCGGGGCAGCAGGCGTGGGTATGGCGGCTGATGCAGCGCTCGCTGGGGGCGCCACCCCGGCGGTTCCCGACTATCGCACGCTGGTTGTCGGCACGACTGGCGAAGCGGCGCTGCTCGCGCTGCCGACGACGGACGCGCTCCGCCCAACACCTGGAGCGGACGTCCCTGCCACAGTGGCGACTGCGGGCGTCTGTGAACTCGACAATGCTGTCGTCGTGCCGGTGGTGCAGGCCGCCAGCAAGGCAGTGGCGCCCAGCAATCCCGTCACGGTCACTAACTCGCGCCGCGAAACTTCGGCTCCGCCGGCGCTTGCTGTCGCTTTCTGCATGGCGCCCTTTCCTATCAGTTACTGCAGTACGGCATTGATCGCGGCGGCGAGGGCACGAGCGACGTCGGATGGGCTCTGCGTGCCCTGCTGGAGGAACGCCGTCTCCTTCGTCCAGGCATCCCCTATTTGCGGCCACGTCGGCGAATAGGGGAGGTCACGCGACTTGGCTACCAGCGGTTGCAGATACTTCAGGTTCTTCCGACGCGGACTCTGCTCCATCCACTGCAACCACTGCTGGTAGACGCTCCGGCGTGCCGGCAGCGCCTGGTGCTGTTCGTTGATCTCTTCCGCCCCCGAGGTCATGAACTGGACAAACTGCCAGGCCGTGGCCGCGCCCTTGGAGGTCTTCGACATGCCAATATTGTTGTAGTTGCCGTTGACGACTTCGCCGGCCGGGCCAACCGGCAGGGGCACGATATCCCAGTTGAACTTCACACCGGCCAGATTCTGGCCGACGGTGTGCGCCCACGACCAACCGAGGCAGATCTGCCCGCTGTTGAAGCCGTTTGGCAGCGCCTTTAACTCGGTGCTGGTGGGCGAGACGGCGTCTTTGTGCAGTAGGTCGTCGAGGAACTGCAGGCCGGCGATGCTGCTGGAGTTGTCGATGACGCTCTTCGTGCCGGCAGCGTTCAAAAGGTCGCCACCGGCTTCCCAAACGAAGCTCATCGCCTGCTGGATGGCAAAAGAAACCAGGAAGCCGAATTGGGCGCCGCCAGAACTCGGTCGTCGCGTGCCCTGCCGAGCGACGACCGTGAAGTCGTTCCAGGTCCATTTTCCGGCGTCGTACATCTCGGCCGGCGTCTGGCTGACGCCGGCATTCTGCAAGGCATCGGCGTTGTAGAGCAGCACGGCAGTGGAGAGCGGGCTAATGAGCAGACCGTACTGCTTGCCCTGCCACTGGCCCACCTTCAATGCCTGCGGCAAGAAATCGGTGGGTTGTACGGTGGCCGCATCGCGGGCGATCAAGGGTCCCAGGTCGACCAGCACGCCTTTCTGGCCAAAGAGCGGCAGAATGCCAAAAGGGTCCGGCAGGCCCATAACGTCGGGCGCCACGTCACCGGCAATCATGGTCAGCAACTTTGCCGTGTAGGGCGGTCCGTTGGGAATAACCAACGCCTCGACCTTGGTGTTCGGCTGTACCTGTTCGAAGCGGGCAATCGGATCGTCAACGCTGATCTTGATGCGGGAGGGAGTAACCTGCCAGCGGGCGAAGGTAATCGTCGTGGACTGGGCGCTCACGGCAGCACTCGCGCTCGTCGTTTGCGTCGGCGAGGTCGTACCAGACGCCGTCGCTGCCGGAACAACAGTCGCGACCGCTCTGCTGCTACCGCTACAGGCAGCCAGCGAGGCGGCAGCGAGGGTCAGACCAACAGCGCTCAGGATCCGGCGCCTGCTCGTTCGCCGGCTTGTTCCGTCCTGATCGTCCAAGGGAGCTCCTCTGCGACAACAGCAGCAGACCCAGCGACTGGCGCCTGGAGGGACTTCAGCCTGCTATCGGGTTGAGCCTACCCGCAGGCCGGTGACTCGTCAATGGAAAGCACAATGGGTATCGGGCCCATTCTTCCGAATATCTGAATATCTCCGCCGCATTGACACCGGCTTCGAGCACTCGTACACTCGCTCTATTGCCGTGACAATACAGGTTTCGATAGGCGAAAGCGATGACGGCCCCGATCAGGCCCGATAGTCCGCTGCCACTTTATCATCAGCTTCCAGTACACCTCCGGGCACGCCTCCCACGGCGGTACACGTCCGCTCAAGAACAAACACGTGGCATGGGGCTACGCGGACCAAGCGGAGGGGAAGGACGGTCACTCGTCATGTCTCTCTCAATTGAACCGGCGCGCCTTCCTCAAAGCCTCTGGCACGGCGAGTGTCCTGCTCACGACATCGCTGCTGGCGGCATGCGGTAGGCCGCCATTGGGTGCGTCCAGCAGCGCCACGCCGTCAGGCACAACGGGGAGCACCAGCGCCGCTGTACCTGCCCAAACGAGCACGGCGGCCAGTCACGCAGCATCGGCCGCGGTCAGCTCGGGCGTGAAGGAACTGACCTTTCTGCGGCCGTCTAGCGGGCCGGAGGAAGACAAGGCCTACCTCGCAATGCTGAGCGGCTGGGCGAAGGAACATCCCGGCATGCCGGCAACACTGGAGACACTGCCAAACGCCGACTACAACGCCAAGGTATTCGCAGAAATTGCCAGTGGCGAGGCCCACGACGTCACGCTCGTTCTCCCCGGTGATCTCGGCTCCTTTGCCGTGCAGCACGCCCTGCGCCCTTTGACTCTCTACGTCGACAAGAGCACCAGCTTGGACAAGCAAGACTTTTTCCCAGCCCACTGGTTGGATGGTCAGTATCTGGCGACACAGTTCGGGCTGCCGCCAGCCGGCAGCCCGGTGGTTGTTGCCTACAACCTGGACCAATTCCAGGCTAACGCCGTTCAACCTCCAGCAGCGGCCTGGACCTGGAATGACTGTCTCACGGTCTGCCAGCGACTGACCAAGCGTGCAGGAGGAGAAACCACAGTATTCGGAGCGAGCCTGTCGAATCTCTTTTCCTGGCTCTTCGCCAACGACGCCAATGTCCTTGATATGGCATCCAACAAGGAAACCATCGACAGCCCCAATGCCGTGGCGGCGCTACAGTTCCTCGGCGACCTGATCAACAAATATCACGTGAGTCCGAGCCCGGCTGAAGCGAAGGCGCTTGGCGGCAACCCATTTTTGGCCGGCAAGCTTGCCATGACGACGGTCAACAGGGGGGCGCTCGGCACCGGCGATGCGACAGCACATTTCAAGATCGGCGTGGTGCCCCTGCCCGTTTCACCGACCACCGGCCACAGCGGTTCTCAGGTGACCGCCGGACAAATGACCATCGAGATTTCCAACAAGCGACCCGATGATGCCTGGACGCTGCTCCAGTTCCTCGCCAGTGGCCCATCGCAACTCGCGCGCGTGACGCAATATGGCGGCTTCCCGTCACGGCGGAGCGTGGCCACCGACCCCAAATTCCTCGCGTCTGTCGAGCCTTCCTGGGTAGGTCCGGAAGTCAATCGCGTCTTCACGGCGGTAGCGGCAGCCAAAGGAACAAGCTTCATTCCCAATCATCCCCGTTGGACGGAGATCAATACTGCACTGAATGCGGAGCTCGCCCTGCTCTGGAGTGGCCAACGTCCGGCCTCCGTCGTCGCCCGAGAGGCGGCCAGCCGCATCGGCGCATTACTGGCTTAGTGCAGCGTTCGGCAAATCTCTGGCGGTTAGAAAGGTGCAGGGTCCTTGGCAGCACGGCAGTCCAACCGCATAGTCACTTCCGAATCCAGTGCCAGGAGAACCGTGTCAACCCGCGACCGATCAAGAAACGGTCTTAGCCCGTTTTTCGCATGAACGAATTTTCTTCGGCCAAACCTGAACGTTGGGCAGAATGTTGCGGCAATCGTGAGGCCAGGCGTGAGAATGTCACGCCAAAAGTACTATAAAGGTACCATGTGCGAAATACAGGCTTAGCGGGGCGCGCACATAGGCGAAGGAGCGTGACATGTCGGGAGATGCGCCGCTGCCCCCGAACGTCCTGTTCATTATGGCCGACCAGCACAATGCTCGTTGCCTGTCTTGCGCCGGCCATCCCGATGTGCAGACACCGACGCTTGACCGGTTAGCCGCCGAAGGGCTGCGCTTCAGCCACGCCTACGCCAACAACCCGATCTGCACGCCGAGCCGCCTCTGCAACCTCACGGGTCAGTACCCGAGCGCTCACGGCTACTACGGCCTGTATGGTGCGGAGCCAGCGACTCCCCATTACCACCTGATGCAGCACTTTGGACAGGCGGGCTACCGCACTGGAGCCGTTGGCAAGCTGCACACGCCCCGTTACTGGCTGGAGCGCCACCTGCAGTTCGTCTACGACGAGTTTATCGAATTTCCCAAGTACCTGGAGGCCGTCGGACTGTACGAGCAGAACGACAATCGCGGATTTGTGCTTGGCGCCCACGGCGAGGGACAGACGTCGCTGCTGCCGTTGGAGCATTGCTGCGAGCGAGTGACTGCTCAGCAGGCCGTGCGCTTTATACGGAATGAGGGTGAGCCGAAGGACCGCGGGCCGGATGGCGCGCCCTGGGCACTCTGGCTCAGTTTCTCGCGCCCGCACGAGCCCTACACCCCCAGCGAACCATTTGCCTCACGCTACGACCCCGAAGACATCACGCTGCCGGATCGCGGCGACTATGGCTGTCCCGACGAGCCACGCCTGCGGCGCGTCGTGGCGCGCTATCTCGGACTGGTCTCGCAAGTGGACCAGGCGATCGGGTTGGTACTGGAGGAACTGGCGCGCCGCGCCGAACTGGAACACACCATCATCGTCTACACCAGCGACCACGGCGACTATGCCGGGCAATACGGCCGCTTTGAGAAAGTGGGTGGCATCTCGTTTTCCGCCATCTGCCGGGTACCCCTCATCTTCCGGTATCCCACGGCAATTTCCGCTGGCCGCCTGTGCGACGATCTGGTGGAATCGGTTGATCTTTTCCCCACGCTCTGCAAGCTCGCCGGCCTTACGGTGCCCAACACCGTGCAGGGCCGCGCCATTCCGGCGATCACTGGCGACGATTCCATACCGCCTCGTGATTCCGCCTTGACCGAAAACGTCTGGCGCAAGGCGCTGCAGACCTCGCGCTATCGCTTCGTGGCCAACCTGCCCGGCAACCACGAGCGTGACGAGTTGTACGACTGCCAGCAGGACCCTCTGGAGTTGCAGAACCTCGTTGACGACCCGGCGTACCGAGGCGTGCGCCAGGAACTCCAGCGGCAGTTGCTGGATCGGATCGTCCACGCTGCCCACCCCGTGACCTTTCTGGACGGTGGCTGGCACGCCCACCAGTACGATCTGGAAAGCCGCGCCAATGTGCCGCAGAAGTCACGCGTTTCTCCCTACGATTAGCGATGCTGGGCACGCTTCGTTCGCGGCAAGGATGCACGACTCCGAGATCGCAGTTGTGTCGGATAACGGGATGGCTGGCACGGAAGGAGCGATGTCATGAACGATCGCAGTACCCGTACTGTCGTGGCCCGCGTCACACGCCGGGTCGCCCTGCACAGACTCAGCGTGGCTGGCTTCGGCCTGTTGACCGCTTCGCTGCTGGCGGCGTGTAGCGCAGCATCAGCGACATCGCAGCCGGCGTCAACCACGTCATCCGCACCGTCAACCAGCCCGCCACGGCAAGCTTCCAGTAGCGCCATTGGGTTGCCGACAGGCGCCCTGACGCCCGCAGCGGCGTCTCCTTCGACCGGCGGTGCCGCGACCAGCACGCTGGCGACGTCCATGACCGGAGCACCTGTCACCGCCGCGGCAACGAGCAGTAGCAGCGCAGTCGGTCGGCAACCGGTGATGGTTCGCGCCTTGCATCTCTGGTCGTCGCCGGCTGGCCTGACCGTTCAGCGTCAGTTCGATGCCCGTTTCGAGGCGCAATACCCCGGCATCCAGATCTCGTTCGATAACATGGCCTTCTCGAACGACACCACTTCCAAACTGCTGGCGCTTGCCGCGGCGGACAGTCTGCCGGACATCGTGCGCGCGCATCCAGATTACGAGGTGCGCTTCGCCACCGCCAACGTCTGGGCCGATCTTAATCCTTTCGTCGCGCGAACCAGCGGCTTCAACCTGAAGGGCGACTTCCTGCCGGTGTCCTTGCAGTACCATCAGCGCGCCGGCAAGCTGAACGCCATCCCCGTCTCCAGTAGTACCCACGTGCTCTACTACAACAAAGACCACTTCGATAAGGCGGGGCTGGCCTACCCCACCGACAAGTGGACCTATACCGGCCAGTTCTTTGAGGCGCTCCAGAAGCTCACCCAGTCGTCAGGGCCGTCGCGCTCGATCGGCTGGTCCGGACAGATGCCGGGCATGGACGTGACGAGTGATCCGGTCTTTCTGCATCCTTGGGGCGGCGCCTTCCTCAACGACGCTAAGACCGCCTGCCAACTCGACCAGCCGGCCACCCGTGACGCACTCACCTGGTGGTTGGACCTCAAGAACAAGTACCAGTTCACTCCCCAGCCGGCGGATAAGATCAGCGGTGACGCCTTCGTCGGGGGGCGCGCCGCCCTCTGCTATAAGTTGCCACAGTTGCTGAGCGCGCTGCAACAGGCCCACGTCGGCTTCAACTGGGATGTAGCGCAACTCCCCAGTGGTCCTGCTACTCGCTCGACCGGCATCGGTGCGGACGCCTACGGGATGACGAGCAGTAGCAAGCACCCGTCGGAGGCCTGGACCTATCTCAACGACTATACGTCGACGGCGGGACAGGCTTTCGCCTTCGGGGCAACCGGCTTCAACCTGCCGGGCAGGCTATCGGCCCGGCCTGCTTTCCTTGGACGGGCGGGCAACCCTGCCCACGTCCAGGCCTTCGTTGAAGCGGGTGCATACGCTATCACCTTGCGGCCTTTCGGTCCGGAAGGGCCCGACGTGATCAGCACGGCGGCGCCGACCTGGAAGGACGCGCTCACCGGAAAGCGCGATGTCGCCACTGTGACGGCGCAAATCTGTCAGGCTGTTGATGGGCTATTGCACCAGGCCTCGCCATAAGCCATGGGTGTCCGACAGAGACGCCTCCTCACGTCTGGGTGACAAGGTGGCGACAAACAGAGCCGAAATCGCTTGTTCTCCGCTCACGGTGCCACATCCAGCACGACCACCGTATCGGTCGCATCGGGCGCCGTGGCGGGGCCCAAAATTGTTACAGCGCCTTCCCAGGGCTGCACCGGAACATGGACGTGCGCCGTGTCGCCCAAGAGATACGCATGCCTGACCTGGCCAACCGCTGCCGGTAGCACGAGTTTGCCGCCCTGCGGCCACTGCAAGACGTGCAGATAGACCTTGCCGGGCCTGGTGGTCGTGCGGCACCAATCTAACCCTTGCAGCGGACCCGGCCGCGCGCCGTAGACTGCCTCGCCGTTGACGGCCAGCCACTCACCCATGGCCTGCAAGCGCTCCACGCTGGGCGGCGGGATGACGCCCTCGGCCGTCGGCCCGACGTTGAGCAGGTAGTTGCCGCCCTTGCTCGTGATATCCACCAGCTTGTGCAAGAGATCGGACGTCGACTTCCAGTTGTCGGCGTACCATTTGAAGCCCCAGGTGCCGTTAAGCGTGGCCGGCGTCTCCCAGTCGTCGCTCACCGCACCGGCGGGGATCTGATTGTCGCGGGCGACGGCGTAATCGCCCACGGCGTTGCCGATGCGCCCGCTCACCAGGCAGTCGGGTTGCAACGCGTGGACGAGGTCGGCCAGCTCGTGGCTCTGCTCGAGCGTCAGGCGCTTGGGCGTATCGAACCAGATCAAGCAGATCGACCCATAGCCGGTCAGCAACTCGCGGACCTGCGCCTTGACGTACTGCTCGACGTAGCCGTCGAAGTCCTGCTGCGCTTCCACGTAGTCCCAGTCGTTGCCGTCGCCGTTGGGATGGTGCCAGTCCTGCGTCTGGGAGTAGTAGAAGCCGAGCTTGATGCCTTGCTTTCCGCACTCGTCGGCCAGTTCCTTCAAGGGATCGCGCTGGAAGGGCGTGGCGTCAACGATGTTGTAGGCGGAGACCTTGGACCGGTACATGGCGAAGCCGTCGTGGTGCTTGGCGGTGATCACGATGTACTGCTGCCCGGCGGCTTTGGCTATGGCGACCCACTCAGCGGCGTTGAATTTCACCGGGTTGAACTGCTGCGCCAGTTGCTCGTACTCTGCCACCGGAATCTGCGCCCGCTTCATGATCCACTCGGCGGCAGTGCGTTTCCCGTGCCATTCCCCGGCGGGAATGGCGTAGAGCCCCCAGTGGATGAACAGGCCGAACCTGGCCTCGCGGAACCAGTGCAAGCGCGGATCGTTTCGGGCTTCCACTCGCTGCCGTTCCGAGTCCCGGATTGCGTCGTCGGCAACCGGCATCGCTTTGCCCTTTCTGCTCCGTCTGCTTCCCTACTGACGCCGAAACGATAGCACACGCAGCGACAGGCAATGCGAGCGGCCGTGCAGCCGTACTCCAGAACAGACCGCAACCGGTGGGGTAGAGCCGCCCGGCACGGCTCAGGCCGGCAGCACGGGAATGCTCGCCAGCGGGTCGTTCACGCGACGCTGCCAGGCGGCTAGGCGGCGACCTCGTCCGGCGTCGGCGGCGCGAGGAGCGCGTCAAGATCGGTCACACGCCCTCCTGCTTTCCGCCAACGACCACGCGTTCGTTGCTCTCCTCCTTCGAGCGCTCGACGTAGACGTAGTAGTCGCCCAGGGTGCCGCCCTCGGCCGTCAGGCCGGCAATCTGGACGGCGGCACGCTGAATCGGGATGGCGCGACCACCGCCGTAGCCCTCGGCGATGGCGTCACTGTAGGGCTTGAGCTCGCAGGGAAGGCCCGCCACCAGCGCCAGGTCCGCCTGCCGCCGCCAATCGTGAGCAGTGAGCATCAGGTTCCTTTCCAGGGGCCGGGCTCGTTTCCGACCCAACCTTAGCTCTTCAACACGCCGTTGACTGCCGTCGTCATGGCCAGGCCGACCTCCTTGCCGGTCTTGGAGCCATCCAGCAGGCGGGTCAACTCCTTGCTGAGCGCTGTATTGATGTCGGCCCACTTCGGGGTGCCCGGCACTGTCTTGGCGTGGCCAGCCTCTAACTCGTCCTTCCAGACGGTGTCGATGCCGGTCGACGCTGCCATTGGCGCTTTATAGCTCAGGTAGACCGGCGAGTCAAGCACGCTCTTGCGGGAGGGCATGCCGGTGCCTTCCTTCCCCATGCGATAGATCTGGCCCTCCGTGCTGCAGATGAAAGCCAGCAAGGAGAAGGCAGCCGCCGGATACTTGCTCTGGGTGGAGATGAAGTTGGTGCCGGATGTGCCGTGCGCCATGCGGACTTTGCCGCTGGGGATCGGCGCGACGTCCCAATGGAAGCCGGTGATGCTCTTGAAGTTGGCCATGGCACCGCGATAGCCGAAGGTCATGGCGAGTTTGCCGGTCATGAAGCGCTGGTTGAGATTCTGGGCAGCGAGGTCGGCCGCGGTCGGCGCTACCTGTTCCTTGATCAGCAGGTCCTGCACGAACTGCAAGGCGGCGATGGCCTCTGGTGTGTCGAGGCTGGCCGCCGTCCCACCAGCATTCAGCACGTCTGCCTGGTTGCTGAACAGCCAGGTCAGCCAATCGCCGGTACTGGCGCCATGCTGCGTCGTCTGGGTGCCACTGCGCTTCGTCAACGCCTGGGCGGCGACCAAGAAGTGAGACCAGTCCCACGTTCCGGCTTTGGCCTGCGCGGTTGGTGTCTGCTGGCCGCTGCCGGCAAAGAGGTCGGCGTTGTAGTACAACTCCGTGAAGCCGCCGTCGCGCGGCAAGGCGTAGTAGTGGCCGTTGTACTGGCAGGCGTCGATGTCGTAGGGAACGAAGTCGGACAAGTTCAGTTCGCTGTGCTGGGCGATGGCGCTATCCAGATTGAGGGTGACGCCCTGCACGACCAGCGGCACCCAGTCCTCGTAACCAATGCCGGACACATCGGGCGCCGTGCCGCCGGCGATCATGGTCTGCAGCTTGTTCATGGGGTTGCTGGGCACGGGGATCACGCTGCCCTGCACGTTCGCCTCCCGCTGCCAGCCTTCACCGGCGGTCTTGGCATTGAAGAGGGTCGTGATGGCGGTCTGATAGGCGTCGAGAAAGGCGGGATCGCCGGACACAAAGTAACTGACGACCTGAGCCTTGCCGGAAACAGTCGCGGCAGCAGACGGTGCGACAACAGTGGTCTGCCTGCTGGCGCCAGTCAGGGCGGCGGTGACGCTGGCAGTCGTCGTCACCGAGGATGTGGCGGCAGGGTTGCCGGCCGTGCCGCTGCAGGCGGCGAGAAGGCCCAGCGGTAGGACAGCGCCGACCAGGGACGCCCCCGTCAGGAAGGTGCGCCGGGAGATATGTCGAACGATCATGCCGTGAACCTCCATTGTAGCGGAAGCAACTATGTCATGGAAATGGTATCATGGAATCGACACCGGAACAATCTCGCGTATGCCCTTTGCCAGGGACCTGTCGCCATGCTAAGGAGTACCGGCGAGTCGGGAGCATGGCTCTACTGAAGGTATGAAAGGATGCCCGTGGACTCCGACAGGCCCTCCAGCCACCGTCGCCTGTCGCTGGCGCTCGCTGCCATCGCGCTGGTGCTCGTGACCGCCTGTAGTTCCACGGGCACGTCGGGTCTTGCTCGCACGTCGAGTTCTACCGGCGCATCAACTTCCGCCAGCGCATCGATTGCCATCGGCACGTCGAGTCTCGCCGCCAGTTCGTCGGAGAAGGGGGCGAGTACGCCGACCTGTTCCGCTCCGAGTGGCAACCCTGCCGACACGAAGGTGGCCGAGCCGAGCGCGCCGCACGGGCTGTTTGTGCTCGCTGGGGCTCAGCCGCTGCCCCAGTCTCCGCTGGGACTGAGTATCCAGCAATACCTGGTGCATAACCCGCTGGTTTGCGGTGGCACGGTGTTCGTGAACTGGAACCGGGTCGATAAGAGAGTGTTTGACTAACATAGTGCGCTGGCGTGCATTAGGCTACTGTAGATCGACGAAACAGCGTAAGATACTTATGGTCCGGCAATTCGCAACGAACGATCTTAATATTTAGCAACCATACGGTGTTGGAAACGGTGCTACTGATGAGAAGTGCTGGCAGGTAGTGGCCACTACATAGGTATTCGATGGGTTATCTTCGGTTAGTGACGGACTTTTGTTAGTCAAACACTCTCTAA
>DAIMXP010000079.1:20477-34078 GCA_036734945.1 Chloroflexota bacterium | reverse complement strand
TCGCCCCGCCTGCCTGTGTGCCTCCTGGGGATTTATGACCAGGCCTCAACTAAACCGCATTGGCCCTGGCCCCCGGCCCCCGTGTAGTATGCTCCCCGCAGCACACGAGACACGCAGAGCGGAAAGGTACACACGGCATGGCGGCAGAGTATCGGGTTGGCATCATTGGCTGCGGGCGCAAGCCGGGCGTGGGACCGGACGGCCGTCGGGTAGGCGGCGGTATCGCGGAGAACCACGCCAAAGGGTACGAGGTACACGGGCGAACCAGGATCGTCGCCGCTGCCGACATCAGCCAGGAGAATCTGGACAGCTTTCAGGAACGCCACCAGGTACCTGCCGGGTATCTCGACTACCGCGAGATGCTGGCCAAGGAGCACCTGGATATTGTCAGCATCTGCACCTGGGTGGGGCTGCACTCGCAAATCTGCATCGACGCGGCCAACAGCAAGCCCAAGGGCATCCTCTGCGAGAAGCCGATGGCGCTGTCGCTGCCGGAGGCCGACGCCATGCTGGAGGCTTGCCGCCGCAACAACGTCACGTTCACCATCGACCACCAGCGGCGGCTCGGCCGCGCCTTTGGCCTTGCCAAGGAACTGCTGCAGGCGGGCCGCATCGGCGAACTGCAGCGGCTGGAGGGCTACGTGCCGGGCGGCAACCTGTTGGACTGGGGGACGCACTGGATCGACATGTTCTTCTTCTTCCAGGATCAGGCGCCGGTGGAATGGGTCATGGCGATGGCCGACCGCCAGACCGACCGCTCGCTCTTCGGCGTGGAGGTGGAGGATCACTCCATCACCCATTACCAGTTCCGCAACGGCGTGCGCGCCTACATTGAGCTTGGCGTGCCGATCAAAGGTCAGCCTGCTATCCGGCTCCTCGGAAACGATGGCCGGATCGAGCTCGGCATGACCAATGGTCCCCACCTGCGCCTGCGCGGCCGCGGTGACGCCGACTGGGTAATGCCTGACATGCCGGAGGGGATTCACGGCATGGTCCACTTCGAAGCCTCGGTGGCCGAACTGGTCGCTGCCATTGAGGAAAAGCGCGAGCCGCGCAACAGCGGGGGCAACGGCCGCCAGGCGTTGGAAGTGATCCTTGCCGGCTACGAGTCGATCTACCGGCGCGCGCAAGTCGCCCTGCCGCTAGAAATCACCGACAACCCGATCGCCCGCTTGATCGCAGCCTGGAAGGCAGGGAGCGGCGCGTCAGCGGGTTAAGTCCAATGCGGTCTCATTATGGGCGGCGCCACGTCGGTACCAACAGGGCCGCGATTGCGATCGGCGGCCAAGCGACGAGGGCGACTGCGGTCGCTTGCGCGGTAGCGCCAGTCGCAAAACGCGACCGCAGTCGCCCCGGTAACTTGGCCGCAGACCGCAGTCGCGGCCCTGAAAATCGCGGCGCATCACAATGCTCACTTGCTGTGCAAAACTTTGCGACGCACTCGTCCCTGCCTCTTCGCCAGCCATCACCCCGCACCATCGGCTACACTACCGCCGTACCAACTATGAGTGGCACCAACACGCCGCACGAGGACGACACCAATGGACGGCCGGTTACAGGACGCTACGGTCGTCATCGTCGAGGATGATGGCGCCTTGCGCTCGGTCGTGCAGCGTGCCCTGCTGGCGGAGGGCTGCATCACCCACGCCTTTGGCGGTCCCACAGAGGCTCTGGCCTTTCTAGCGGCTTCCCCGGCTGACCTTTTGCTAACCGACCTGGGCTTGCCGGAAATCGACGGACTCACGCTGATTCAACGCGCACGGGAGGCTCAGCCCAGTCTGGCGGTGGTGGTCATGACTGGCTGGGAAACGGCGCAGAGCGCCATCGCCGCCGCCGACCTTGGGGTCGACGGCTACCTCAGCAAGCCCTTCAACCTGATTCGCCTTGCTGAGGGGGTACGCCGCGCTGTCGGCCGCCAGCAGTTGGAGCGCCGTTTCCGAGCGCTGGAGGCTGAACAGGCTGCCCAGGCTGCCCGGCTAGAGGCCCTGCACGTCATTGGCCGCAGCCTGCCGCACGAACTGCACCAGCCGCTCAGTTGCATCATGGGCTATGCTGCCCTGCTCGCTGAAGAGAGCGCAAGCGCCGAGGATATGCGCGGCTACGCCGCGGAAATTGTCACGGCAGCGGACCGCCTTGCCGAGATTGTACGCCGATTCGAAGGCGCCCAAACCTACGCGATCAAAGAGTACGGCCCCGGTAACGTCGTGCTCGACCTGGAGAAGACCGGCGGAGTTACGCCAGCATTACCAGCAGGTCTTTGACCTTGCCCGGCCACTCCGGGCCGAGCCTGGCAATGGGCAGGCGCAGTTGGTTTGGCGTGAGGCGCAGGGTCGAACCGTAGGCGCGGTAGAGCGCGGAGCGAGCGAACTGGCGGTTCGATAGTTTCACCACGAGGTCGTTCTCCACGACCGTGATGCTGGGGATGCCCATGGCGATCGCCATCCCCTTGAGTTCGAGGATCGTCAATAGATTGTCCACCGGCTCAGGAGGCGGGCCGAAGCGGTCGGTGATCTCCTGCCGGATTGCCTGCGCCTCGTCCACGGTCGTGATGGCCGCCAGCTTGCGGTACAGGTCGATCTTGACGCTCTGGTCGCCGATGTAGGCGTCCGGCAGCATGGCGCCAATCGGCAGGTCGACAGTGACTTGCGGAGGCGCCGCCACTACCTGACCGCGTAGCTCGTCGATCTCCTCCGCCAGCAGCCTGGTGTAGAGGTCGAAGCCGACGGCGCCGACGTGGCCGTGCTGGTCGGCGCCCAGCAGGTTGCCGGCGCCGCGAATCTCCAGGTCTTTCATGGCGATCTTGAAGCCGGCGCCCAGTTCGGACGCCTCGAACACCGCGCGCAGTCGGCGCTCGGCCAGCTCCGGCAGTTGCTCCTCGTTGCCGTAGAGCAGGTAGGCGTAGGCGCGACGGTTGCTGCGCCCGACGCGCCCACGCAACTGATAGAGTTGGGCCAGCCCCAGGTGCGTCGCCCGGTGGATGATGATGGTGTTGGCGTTAGGGATGTCCAGTCCGCTCTCGATGATCGTGGTGCAGAGCAGCAGGTTGGCCTTGCCGTCGGAGAATTCGAGCATCACCCGCTCCAACTGCTCCGGTGGCATCTGGCCGTGGCCGACGGCGATGCGCGCCTCCGGGATCAACCCGCGCAGCCGCTCCGCCACTGCGCCGATCGTTTGCACGCGGTTGTGGACGAAGTACACCTGACCGTCGCGCTCGAACTCGCGGAGCACTGCATTACGGATCAGCCGGTCGTCCTCCTGGGCGATGAAGGTCTTGACCGGCAGGCGTTCTTCCGGCGGCGTATCGATCACGCTCATGTCGCGCACGCCGGCGAGTGACATGTGCAACGTGCGCGGGATGGGTGTTGCGGAGAGCGTCAGCACGTCCACTTCCTGGCGCAGTTGCTTCAGCCGCTCCTTGTGAGCAACGCCGAAGCGCTGTTCCTCGTCGATCACGACAAGGCCCAGTTGCTTGAAGGCGACATCCTTTTGCAGCAGGCGGTGGGTGCCGATGACGATGTCGATAGTGCCGTCCGCCAGCGCGGCAATCACCTGCTTCTGTTCAGCCGTGGTGCGGAAGCGACTCAACAGTTCGACCTTGACCGGGAAGGCGGCCAGCCGGCGCGTAAAGGTGAGGTAATGCTGCTCGGCCAGCACCGTCGTCGGCACCAGGATGCCCACCTGCCGGCCGTCCATCGCCGCTTTGAAGGCCGCCCGCAAGGCCACTTCGGTCTTGCCGTAGCCGACATCGCCACAGACCAGTCGGTCCATGATGTGCGGCGTCTCCATGTCTGCCTTGACTTCCTCAATGGCCCGCAACTGATCTGGTGTCTCGACGTAGGGAAAAGCCGCCTCCATCTGGAGCTGCCACTCGTTGTCGGGGGAGAAGGCGTGCCCCTTGCGCGAGGCGCGAACTGCGTAGAGTTTCAGCAACTCCTCGGCAATGTCGTGGGCGGCGCCACGAGCCTTGGCCTTGGCGCGCGCCCACTCTGTAGTGCCGAGCTTGTTGAGCGCAGGGTTCCCCTCACCGACGCCGATGTAGCGGGTGACACGGTCCAACTGGTCGGTCGGCACGTAGAGGCGGTCTTCGCCGTGGTATTCCAGCATCACGTAGTCGCGCTTGCCGCTGCCGTAGTCGCGCGACACCACGCCGACGAAGCGGCCGACGCCGTGATCCACGTGGACGACGTGGTCGCCCGGCTGCAGTTCGGCCAGAAAGGCGCGATCCACCGCCGGCCGCCGCTCGCGGCGCGCCTGCGCCTGCTGGCCAAAGAGTTCGTAATCGGTCAGCAGCACGAGACCGGCCGCCTCGGAGCGCCAACCTTCGTGCAACGTCGCCTTGACGATCGTGACGAAGCCGGTGGGCCACGGGTCGGCCAGCGCCGACGCCTGACGCACCGGGACGCTGAACCCCTCCAGCAGCTCGTAGACGCGTTCGGCCTGGGGCGTACACACGGCCACCCGCACGCCGGCGGCCAACCAGGCTGCCAACTGGTCTACCAGCGGCTTGAATCGCCCGGCGAACATTGGGGGAGTGACGAGGGCAAGGTCTTCCGTCGCCTTTTCCACCTGGAAGTCGGGGAGACTCCGCGCCAGTTCGCGCACCACCGGGTCGCCACCGATCTGGAAGGCTGGCGCTGCGCCCGTCTCCAACAGCAGCGCACGGCGGCGTTGCAGCGGGGCTAACAGCTCCCGCCAGGTCAGGTAGGGCCGGCGCAGGCCTGCCGGGATATCGCCGATGGTGATGCCGGTGCTGTGCTGCTCTTCCCCTTGCTCGCTGTGGTGCTGCACCGCCGCATCCAGATCCGTGAGGTCGAGCAGGGCTACGACAGCGTCCAAGGGCAGGTGCGCCAGCAGGCCCGTCAGGTCCTGCAGGTACGCGCTAAAGAACTCGATGCCGTCGACCGACTGCCCGCCCTGCAGCGACTCAAGGTCCAATTCCCAGCGTTCGCGCACGTCTGGTCGCAGGTGAGCCACGCCCAGCCCGCCCAGTTGCTCGGCCGCACGCGGCCCCTGCCTGGGCAGCGCCTCGCGGGCCGGTGGGATCAGCAACTCCTCCACGGCATCCTGCGAGCGCTGGGTAGCGGCATCGAAGCGGCGGATCGTTTCGATCTCGTCGCCGAACAGTTCCAGGCGATACGGTGTATCAGCAGTGATCGGAAAGATGTCGATGACCCCGCCGCGCCGACTGAAGGCGCCCGGCTCTTCCACCAGAGCCGCCGGCTCGTAGCCCAACTCCAGCCAGCCGGCGAGCACCTGCTGCAGGGGGAAGCGATCGCCCGGCCGCCAGCGCCGACTGTTGGTACGCACGTCCTCGGCGCTGAGCGTGGACTGACACAGGGCGATGGGCGTGGTCACGATGACAGGCAGTTCACCGGCGACGAGGGCGAGCAAACAGGCAATGCGCCGTCCGGCAATGGCTGGATCAGAGATCAGCCGCTCGTAGGGAAGGGCATCTTGCTGCGGAAAGAGCAGCACCGGTCGTTCGCTCCCCAGCCAGGCTTGCAACTCACTCTGCAAGCGGGCGGCAGTAGCGCCGGGCGGCGCCACCACCACAAACGGCGCCCGAATTCGCCGCGCCATTTGCGCCAGCACGAACGATCGGGCAGCGTCCAGCACGCCGTTCACCAGCAGTCCGCGCCCTCCACTGGGATTGCCTAAGAAGCGTTCCACCGCCTCCGGCAGTGGCCAGGCGACGGGGGAATGAGGAGATGAGGAGATGAGGGGAAGGGCCCCCCCGCCGGTACGCGCCATCGTCAAGATGTTCTGCTCTCGGTCATCCGCCATCCGCCGTTTCGTACACTCCTCATCCCATCGTCCCCTCATCCCCTGTGCCGCTCGCTATCCAACGTTCCACCGCGTCGGCGGCCGCAGCGATGGCGGCTTCGGCTTCCGCCTGTTCACTCGGGTGAAAGGGGGAGAGCACAAAGTCGATGACTTCGTCACGCGTCGCCGGACGGCCGATGCCGATGCGCACGCGCGGATAGTTGATCGTACCCGTTAGCGCGAAGATCGACTCCAGGCCATGGTGGCCGCCGGCGCTGCCATTCGGGCGCACACGAACACGACCGAAGGGCAGGTCGATATCGTCGTAGACGAGCATGACCCGCTCCGGTGGAAGCTGGTAGAATTCGCGCAACGCCTGCACGCTCTTGCCGCTGCCGTTCATACCGGTCTGCGGCATCGCCAGGATGACTCGCCGCCCCGCTATGCCCCCCGTGCCCAGAACTGCCTGCTTCTTGCGCTCCGTGACGGCGACGCCGTGGCGCCGGGCCAACTCGGCGATCACCATGAACCCGACATTGTGGCGCTGGCGGGCGTAGGTAGCGCCAGGATTGCCCAGGCCTACGACGAGGAGAGGCAGCGACTTTTCACGATCCTCCGGGACAGCCGCCTTTGCTGCGCTACGTCCGAGCAAGCGCTTCAGCCACACGCGGGACGCCCTCCGCCAACTCTGCCAGTCTCCCCCACTCCGCAATTGACAGCGTTTCCGCGCGCCGCATACCGTCGATGCCGGCGGAATCCAGCAACGTTTCGACTTCTTCCGACAGCAGCCGCAAGTTGATGCGCAGGGAGTTGTGGATCTGCTTCCGGCGATCGCTGAAGCCGGCCTGCGCCAGTAGGAAGAACATCGGGATGCGTGACCGGGGCAGCAGCGGCTCAGCCCGCAACGTCAGGCGTACCAGCGCCGATTCCACCTTCGGCTCAGGATAGAAGCTGGTCGGCGGAACCACTCGCATTACTTCCGGCGCTGCGTATAACTGCACGCTCAGCGCCAGCAAGCTCATGTCGTTCGGTTGGGCGCAGATTCGTGCGGCCACCTCGCGCTGCAGCAGCAGCACCAGCAGTGCCGGGCGATGCTGCGCTTCCAGGAAATGGCGGATCGCTACTGATGTCAGATAGTAGGGCAGGTTCGCCACCACCTTGTAGGGGTCATCGCCCACAAAGTCGCTGGGCGGAAAGGCGATGATGTTCGCTTCCACCAGTTCCAAGTTGCGGTGGTCCCGCCGCACCGCGGCGAGGATGCGCAGCATGTCGTGGTCGAGTTCGACCGCCACCACGCGCCGGGCGGCCCGCACGAGCGCCAGCGTGAGCACCCCGGCCCCGGGACCAACCTCAAGGATGGTATCGTCTGGACCGACCTTCGCCGCCGCCAGAGAGGCGTCAACGACGTCTAAGTCAAGCAGGAAGTTCTGGCCGAGCGACTTGGAAGGCCGCACATTGTGGGCGCGCAGTGTCGCTTGGAGAGATCCCCGCGAGATGCGCCGCGCTGTATCCACACCCTGGTCCGCTCGTTGTTTCGCCCGGAAGCGGCTCAAGTATACCGGGCATGCCGCGTCGGCTCGCCCGGCTAGCGCACGCTGTAACCCATGCTGTACTATCGTGCGATACACGGCAACGTGCGCCCACGTGCGACGCACCGCCAGCGCACCGGCTCCGTACCGGCAGGGAGGAGGCGCACCACACCAGCCCAGGCATTTTCGTCCCGTGGTGCGGGTCGTCGCCCGTACATGCAGAGTATTCGAATGGAAGGGTCCCGAAACAGATGAAGCGTCTATCTCTTGTCTTGAGCCTCGCTCTGTTGCTGGCACTGGCCCTGGTGGGCAGTGTCGCCGCGCAAAGCGCACCGGTGACCGTTACGCTGGCGACGCAGAACAACTCCGGTGTCTCCGGCACGGCTACCCTGACCGCTGTGGGCAACCAGACCCAGGTCGTCGTCAACGTCAAGGGCGAGCCGGCGGGCGGCTCGGAGCCCGAGCATATCCACGTCGGTTCCTGCCCCGCTGTCGGCGCGGTAAAGTACCCGCTGGCGAACGTCGTCAACGGTACCGCAACGACAATGGTTAACGTGCCCCTAGCAACACTTACGGCCGGCACCTTTGCCGTCAACTTGCATGAGTCGGCAGCGAAGGTCACCGTGTACATTGCCTGTGGCAACATCACGGCAACCGCCGGCGCCTCGACGACTGCTCCCGCAGCCACAACTGCCGCGACACCCAAGGCCGCTCCGGCGACCGGTGAGGGTGGTATGGCAACAGGGTCGGCATCGCTGCCCTTGGCCTTGATTCTTGGCGCGGGCCTCGTACTCACGAGCATCGCGGGTCGGCGTCGCACCACGGCGTAACCCCACCCCCTGACCCCCTCCCCCTCACGGGAGAGGGGGAACGCAATTCGACCGTCGGTTGGCCAATCGGGAGCCTTTTGGGCCATGCGTTGTTCCCGTAGGCCACCACGGCGTGAGGTGCGTTCTCTCTCTCCCGTGAGGGGGAGAGAGTCAGAGAGAGGGGTTCCCCAACGCACCCGCAGCCGTATCCGCGTCCAGCGCACTGATCACTCCCGCGCCTGCACCGAGCAGCCCCGCCGCCACGATGAGCACCGGACCGGCGAGGGGAATGGCGGAAACGGCTCCCAGCACGCCGAGGCCGCAAACGGCCGCCAGCAGGGTCGACCTTTCCTTGCCAAACGGTCGCAGCATGCGCCGCCCCAGCGCCACCCCGACGGCCACCAGACCGAAGGCCCAGGCCAGCAGGGTCACTGTCAACAAGGCGATGGCGATGGGTAGCCCGGCCACACTGAGCGCCAACGGCACGATCACCAGTAACAGGCCGATGCCGGCTCCGGATGCGGTCAGCATGCTTTGCCAGGTAAAGCGTCTGGCTGTCGCCGCCACGAGTAGCATCGGCCAGGGGAACAAGGCGCTAAGCATAATGCCCAGCAGCAGCAGGCCGACCCAGGCGGCGAGCGCCAGCCTGATGCGCGCTGCCCCGGAGCGGGGCGACTGCGTCAATATCGGCGCACTACCGATCACATCGCCCAGGATGCGGCTCTGGCCGACGTTGTCCACGCGGCCGCCGACGGCGATGACATCCCCTTGCACGAGCGATCCCGGGTTGAGCACGACACCGCCCAACACCGCCACCACGTCACCTTGCACAGTGCCGGTCACGTGCGCGCTGCCGAAGATCACCGATACACCGCCATTCAAGCCCGCCGATAGGGTGACGTTGCCGTTCACGACCAGCACAGCGCCAGCGCTCGGGTCGCTGATGTTGGTTTCTCCCCAGCGCAAGGCGCCGGTCTGCCAGGCGCGCAGCGGCGTCAGGAGCGCCAGCGCAAGGGCGACAGCCATCAAAGCGAACAGGGCGACGAAGGTCCGGCGGCGCGGACGCCGACCCGGCCGACGGTTATACGTGGTGAGGCGCCAGACGGCCACCAGGCAGGACAACAGGGTCAGCGTCGTCACGCCGACCGGAAGTGCATCGAGGTGCAGCCGTGCCAGCAGCGCATCCTCCTGCCGCCCCAGCGTGTTCAGAACCACCAGTGCCCGCGCCAGCCACAACACGATGGTGCGCGTGCCGAAGCCGGGACCATGAAAGGGAACAGCGGCGAGCAGCACCAGGCCGATGGCGACGCCAATGAACAGTGTGGCAACGCCGAGGCGGCGCGCCTCCCGCTGGGAACGGCGACGTTCGGCGCCGTCCAGTCCGGCCAGCACGCGCTCTGTGAAGCCCGGCGGCAAGCCGGCTGGCGCTTGCGCGGCGTGCGATTCAGGCAAGCCCACCGAGCGTCCGCCGTTCCACCAGTTGCGTCGCCAACATCTGGCGCGCTCGATACAGCCGTATCTTGACGGTCGCCAGCGACTGCCGGGTCGCGTCGGCAATCTCCTGGTAGGAGAGGTCGTGCCAGTGGCGCAGGATCACGACCTGGCGGTAGGTCTCGGGCAAGGCGTCCAGCGCTCGGCGCACCACATCCGCCCGTTCCTTACGCAGGAGCACGAACTCCGGCTCATCGCGGGCGAAGACCGGTGCAGCGCGCAGCACCGCTGGATCGACGTTGATCGTCCGCCAGTCGCGCTTCTGCAACATGCGCAGGCAGATATTGGTGACGATGGTCGATATCCAGGTATAAAAGGCGTAGCGGGAGTCATACGTCTCCAGCCGGGTGTAGGCGCGCAAGAAGGCTTCCTGGCAGGCATCTTCCGCCTCGCCATGGTCACGCAGGAGGCGATAGGCCACGCGGTAGAGCGCGTCGCTGTAGCGGCGAATCAGTTCCCCGTAGGCCGTGTGATCGCCGCGCCGCGCCGCCATAATCAGGGCGTGTACGCTATCATCAGACACGACGCCACCTCTCTGCCGTGCGTGTGTGGAAGTCCCTACCTACAAACGTACCACACGCACAGGCCGAAGGTTACAGGACGGAGGAATCCCCTGGTGTCCCACCGGCTGCCTCTCTCCGGCTACACTGAAAGGCTGCTGGCGGCGCGAGCTGGGGAAGGATCAATGAAGGTCCAGTTGGCGCCTTAACCCGGCGCTGTCGCCATCACCTCCCGGTACAGGTCAATGCCGGTCTGGCTGGAGCGCCAACTGCGCGCCTGCTGCAGGGTCTGCACAAACTCATGCTCCAGCGGTTGCCGCCAGCGGGTGGGCAGGAAGGAGAGCGCGCGCGCCGCGTAGGCAACGCTGTTGCGAGGTTCGACGCGCGCCAGGTCGTCAAAGAACGTTGCACAACTGGTCAGCATGAGCTGCCGGTAATACTGCGATTCTAGCCAGTACACCAGCGTGTGCGCCGCAACTCGCGCTAGCGATCCGCCGTGGCGCTCCAGGAAAGCAGGCAACGTCTCTCGCCCGAGCCGCACTGCCAGGTAACCGGCCAGCGCCCCCCAGGGATCCTGCAGCAGCTTACCCGCTTCCTGCGTGTAGAGGAGGTCAAGCTGGTCGGCGAGCTGATCGAGCGCCTGACGGAGGTGCCCCTTCCAGGCACTTTCTCCCTCGGTGCAGGCGCAGCCCGTACTCCAGCGCGTCACGCCGTGCTGGCAACTCCACGACGTCCGCTGCCGGATGCCAATAGTCGCGCGCGGCGGGTAGCGCTGGAGGTAGGCGCCGAGCGAGGTAACCGTCCATCCATGTGCCGGCGCGCTCTCCGTCAGGAGCCGCGCCAGGAAATAGTCACGCCAGGGCTGGTGGTGGCCGTAGAACTCGCCATCCGTGGCGACCAGCAGGATTTGCGGCTCGCCGCGCGCCCGTTTGGCCGGGTTCGCAGCCGCTGCCAGCGAGGTCGCGCTGAACTCGTCGGCATTCGCCGTCACGCGGGGATCGAAGGAGATTGATCCAGACATCGCACCGTGATAGAAAAACACCGCCAGGGAACGGCCGTCTTCCAGGTCAACCCGATAAGGCTCGGAGGGATCGACTGGAGCAGCCGCCTGCCAGGGCGCCAGGATGGTGTACTGCACCCCAGCGTCGGCCAGCAAGCGCAGGGTCTCCAGATCAACTGCCGTTTCCGGCAGCCACATGCCCTCGGGGGCGTGTCCAAAGCGATGCTCGTAGTCGGTCACGCCCCAGGCAATTTGGACGCGCTTCTCCGAGCGATTGCCAAGCGGCAAGATCGTGTGGTTGTAGGGCAGGGCAAGGGCATTGGATGCTCCGAACTGGCGGACGTGCTCGCGTTCGGACTCCTGGATGCGGCGCAGGGTCGGCGCCGCCCGTCGCGCCAGCCAGCGCGCCAGCGTCGGCCCAAGGTCGAAGCTCATGCGCTCGAAGTTGCCCAGCTCGGCGTTGGGACGGTAGCACTCGGCGGTGATCTTCTCGTTGAAGTCGTGATAGGGGACGGCTTCCACCTCCCGCCGTACCTGCCTGGTAAAGGGGTCTTCGCGCGGCGGCTGATAAAAGTGGCCATGCACGCACAGGTGAAGGGGACTCATACGAGCGGCGAAGCCTGCACAGCGCCTGCAGTGATCAGCGCGGCCACGGCTTCACGAACCGCCTCCAGGGAGGTGTAGCGCGGTTGGTAGCCAAGGTACTTTTGCGCTTTGGCGATACTGGCGCAGGGGCTGTGGGCGATATGGCTCCAGGTGGCTTCCGCCGCCCCGTCCGCTACACCGCGCCGCCACTCCGGCCAGGGCAGATACTGGAGGTTCGCCTCGCGGCCGAACCAGCGCGCTACCGCCTCGGCATAGCCGCGCAGGGTGATCGCCGCCGGCGACGCCACATGGAAGCTCTCCCCGACGGCGACTGACCGGCACTCCATCGCCCGCTGGAACGCTTGCGCCACATCGTCGGCGTGGACGTGATGCAGCATCGCCAGACCCTGATCGGGCAGCGTGACCGGCTCGCCAGCGGCCAGATGCGAGAAGATCGCCGGCTCCCAGTTGCCCTGGGGATTGACCGGCGGCCAGCCGGGACCGACGATGTGGCCGGGGTGCAACAGCGTCGCCGGGAAGCCGTGTCGGCGCGCCTCGTTGAGCAGGTAGGTTTCGATCGCTGCCTTGCGCACGCCGTAGTCACCGAATGGCCTGCGGGGCTGGTCTTCCGTCGTCGGCGCGGTTTCCGTCGGTCCATGTACCCAGAGCGTCCCACAATGCAGGAAGTGCTGCACGTCGCCGCGCAACGCTTCCACGAGGTGGCGGGCACTCTCTTCCCGAAAGCAGATCAGATCGACCACGACATCGGCCTGCAAGGCGCGGACGCGCGGACCGAACGTTCCCGCCTGCTCCTCAGCCTGACGGTCCACGGTCTCGCGCTGCACGAAATTCCAGGCGCCATCGGGTCGATAGGGCGAGCGCCGACCCCTGCTCAAGGCAATGACCGTATGGCCCGCCTGCACGAGCCGTGGCGCCAGATAGGTGCCGATGTGCCCGGTGGCGCCGATCACGACAACGCGCAACTGATTTCCTCCCCCACGATACTGTTCTGCGCGGGTACTGTCACACGAGGTCGGTTGCCGACAACCCGATCAGCCGGCGACGGCAACTGTCGATTGTTGTGTGACCCATGCCCGTACTTGCTCGCCCGTTAGCGATTCACCCAGCGCTGCCTTGCAGGCCCCCGCGTGCTGCCGGCACAATGGCACGCCGCCAACATTGCGGATGGCCGTGCGCCCCTCGCCACAGGCGCACCGCGCCGCATCCTTACCACCAGAAGACGTCTGGTGCCAGTGCCGCCCCGCTCCACCACTCGGCATATCAATGTTCTCCAAACTCAAAGTCATGGCATCTGCGCCCCATCGGGACACTCAAAACAAGATTAACTCTACCCGGATGAACGAATTCTGTTCACTGCGTAAAATCGCTCGCGCCACCAACGTGTGGGACGGCGTACAACGAACCACCCGCTGAGCGTTCTCGCGCAGCGCACAGGAGATTTAGGAGCGCGGAATGGCCAACTGGACATCATGAAGCGCGGGTAGACGATTGCGACGGGGCAGCGCGGCGGGCGAGCTCGACAAGTGCCGGGCCTTCCCCAAGCAGTCTTGAACGACCCCGGACATCTTCTCGGATTACTGCGAAGGTCTCGGCGTAGGCCTGACCATGGCGCTCCAGCGCATCGCGCACCGCCGTCAACGCCTCAGCCTCACTGTCGAAGGCTCCAATGATGCTGCGGCTATCCTTGTCCCAGAGTTCGTACGTTTCCATAGCCGTTAGTCTACTGTCTATTTCAGACAGGGACAACCCGCACCACGTAGCCGAGTGCGCCGCAAAGTTTTGCACAGCAAGTGAGCATTGCGATGCGCCGCGAGATGCGAACCGCAGCCAGAGGGCAAAGACATGGCTCCCTCTGGAGCGCTTGTTTGCTATGCAAAACTTTGCGGCGCACTCTCGTACATCG
>DAIMXP010000079.1:0-20377 GCA_036734945.1 Chloroflexota bacterium | reverse complement strand
TCGCCGGGAACCCTCCTGGACTTGTCAGATTCACCACCAACGACACGCCGCCAAGGTCGGCGATCCCATCCGCTATACTGCGGTGGGCGCTGTGACGCTGTGACCCGTCGGTGCTTGGCAGAAACGGTCTCAGGCGCGGGCTAGGTCCAAAAGTCCGGGCCAGAGAGGACAGGGGAGTGACTCAGACCAAAGTGCTGGAGCGCGCTGACCCGGAACTCTTTGAGGCGTTACGCAAGGAGGAGCGCCGGCAGCGGCAGAACATCGAACTGATTGCCTCGGAAAACTACACCAGCGAGGCGGTGCTGGAGGCCGCCGGGACCATCCTGACCAATAAGTATGCCGAAGGGTACCCGGGCGACCGCTACTACGGCGGCTGTGAGTTTGTAGACCAGATTGAGCAACTGGCCATCGACCGGGCCAAAGCGCTCTTTGGCGCGGAACACGCCAACGTGCAGCCGCACTCCGGCGCCAGCGCCAACATGGCTGCCTACTACGCGGTGCTGGAAACGGGTGACACGGTACTGGGGCTGCGGCTCGACCAGGGCGGCCACCTGACGCACGGCAAGCCGGTCAACTTCTCCGGTCGGCTCTATCATTTCGTCTCCTACGGACTGGACCCCGAGACGGAACTGATCGACTATGACGCCCTCGCCGCGCTGGCGGAAAAGGAGCACCCCCGCATGATCGTGGCGGGCGCCACCGTCTACTCGCGCATCTTTGACTTTCCACGCCTGCGCCAGATCGCCGACAGCGTCGGGGCGCTGCTGCTGGTCGACATGGCGCACATTGCGGGGCTTGTGGCAGCCGGCGTCCATCCGAGTCCGGTGCCGTTCGCCGACATCGTCACCTCCACCACGCACAAGACGTTGCGGGGGCCGCGCAGCGGCTTCATCCTCAGCAAGCAGCAGTACGCCAAGGCTATCGATTCTGCCGTGTTCCCCGGCATCCAGGGTGGCCCGCTCGTCCACATCATCGCCGGCAAGGCAGTCGCCTTCCAGGAGGCCATGCAGCCGGCCTTCCGCACCTACGCTGAACAGATCGTGACGAATGCGCGTGTACTGGCGAAGGGCGTTGAGGAGCACGGGCTGCGCGTGGTATCCGGCGGCACAGACAACCACGTGATGCTCGTTGACCTGCGCAGCATCGCCAGAATGAGCGGCAAGCGCGCGGAGCGCGTCCTAGACGAGGTCCACATCACCGTCAACAAGAACCAGATACCGAACGATCCGCTGCCCCCGGCGCGCACGAGTGGTATTCGACTCGGTACACCTGCCACGACCACCCGCGGCTTCGGCACTGCCGAGATGAAGCAGATAGCTGAGTTGATCCCGAAGGCGCTCCGGCACTGGAAAGACGAGGCGGTGCTGGATGACGTGCGGCGCGAGGTTGCCGCCATCTGCTCGCGTTATCCCGTCCCCGGCATTCCCAACGAGCAGTGATCCGCCGTTGACCAACTGCGCGCCACAGCCCCTCCACGTGGTTCGGCACCCCGTCGTGGCCGCGAAGCTGGCCCAGTTGCGCGACGTGGCTACCGGTACGCGAGCTTTTCGGCAACTGGTAGAAGAGCTCGGAACGCTGCTGACCTATGAGGCCAGCCGGGACCTCACACAGCGGCCGATAACGGTGCAAACCCCGCTGGCAGGCGCTTCCGGCCTGGCCATCGCGCCGCGCATCGGCCTCGTGCCCGTCCTGCGCGCCGGCACCAGCATGCTCCAGGGGGCGTTGCACCTCTTTCCCGAGGCGCAAGTCTGGCACCTTGGCGTCTACCGCGACGAGCACCGCCTGGTGCCGGTGGAGTACTACAACCGGTTGCCTGCCCAGCCTGGCGTCGACCTCTGCTTCGTGCTCGATCCGATGCTGGCCACCGGCGGCTCGGCCGTTACTACCGTGGAGATCTTACGGCGCTGGGGCGTCCCCGACGTGCGCTTCGTCGGCGTGATCGGCGCCCCCGAAGGCATCGCCACGTTCTTCGCGGCGCACCCAACAGTTCCCGTCACCCTCGCTGCCGTTGACGCACGCCTGGACGACCGTGCCTATATTGTTCCCGGCCTCGGTGACGCCGGCGACCGGCAGTTCGGCACGGCCCCGCTCTAGCCGCCGGATCTCCAGGCGCTGGGGCTGAAGGTACTCACGCAGGCGGTCCACGATGACCTCCGGCTGCATCGCTCCACAGCTCTGCACGTCCAACAGCAGGAGACCCTGCTCTACCCACGTGTGGACACTGACGTGCGACTGCGCCAGCAGCACGACTGCCGTGAAGCCATGCGGCGTAAACTGGTGAACCTGCTCTGCCAGGAGCGTCGCCCCGCTCTTCCGAACGCCGACAAGGAGTACAGCCCACAGCGGCTGGACGAAGCGCAGCAGACGTGGATCGTCCAGCCAGAAGTCAGCCAGGAGCTGGCGATGAAGCAGGGGAGCATTGGCTTTCTCTGTCACACGGCCATGCTACCGGCTCGATGGCTCCGATGCCGCAACGGAAGTCGTACAATGGTCTCAGATCATGCTGCATAGTGAAAGGGAGATCAGCGTGGCAAAAAAGAAGGGCGGCGGCGGCATGGGCCTGGGCGGCGCGTTTCGCATGCTCCCGTTGCTCTGGAAGTACGGCCAACTTGCCTTTAGCTTGCTGCAGGACGCGCGCGTGCCGGTGTACCTGAAGATCGGGCTGGTGAGCGGTGCGCTGCTCGTGCTCTCCCCGATCGACCTGGTACCCGAGGCCATTCCGGTGCTCGGCCAGATCAGCGATTTCTTCTTCCTGTTGCTGGTGATCCAACTGTTCCTAAGGCTGGTACCGCAGGACGTGGTGGACGAGCACATCACCAAGCTCGGCCTGCAGGGACAGGTGCGCGTGCTGTTGCGCAGGCGGTAAACAGACGGGCGCGGTTTGGCGCAGAGAGGCGGGACGACGATCGAATGAGCTGGCCTACCGTGCAGACCTATCTCTTCGCTTCCCCCGGGGCCGCCTTCCACTACTACGTGCCCTTCATCGTCGCCATCACGGCGGCCATCATCTTCGTTGGAGATCACTACCTGTTGGAGGCGCGCCGCCGCTTCCGCAACTACCGGCCGGTGCAGCAGTTCCTGGACCGCGTCGCGGTCTGGGCATCCAGCCTGACGGCCGTGGCGGCGGTGCTCCTGTTGGTCCGTCACGGTGATGTGCCGGTGCTGTCGTGGCGCATCTGGCTTTGCCTGTACGTTGCCGTCTGCACGGTTGTCTTCTTTGGCCTGCTCTTCCGACTCTACGGCCGTTTGCCGCGCCAGTTGGCGGCGCACGACAACGATCTGCTGAAGCGCCGTTACTTGCCGCCGGCCAACCAGCGGCAAGTCGCCAACGCTCCGGGCCGCCGCAGCGCGGCGCGCCGGTAGACGCCAGCGGCACGTATTTGTTCACTCGCGTACCTGCAGGGCCGCACATGCGAGCCCTGCAGGAGCTTTGGTATGCTCGGTCAGCGGAGGAGGGACGTGTCGTTGGCTGAGTCGCCATTTGCCGGTTTCACCATCAGCGCCTTCCTCGATGCCCTCGCATCCGACCAGCCGGCGCCTGGCGGCGGCGCGGCCGCAGCGGTAGTCGGCGCGGCAGCTGCCGCCTTGATCGAGATGGTGTGCCGTTTCAGCCAGGGACGCGAAGCCTATGCCCAATGGCACGAGCAAATTCTGGCAAGCCTGACTATCACCGCCCACCTACGCCAGGAGCTATTGGCCAGCATGGACGCGGATGCCGCCGCCTTTGCCGCCGTCACGGCCGCCTACGACCTGCCCCGTGCCGGGCGGGAGGAGCGCGCTGTGCGACGGCGGGTGGTTGATGACGCCCTGGCAACCGCCGCCCAACCGCCGTTGCAGGCGGCGGCGGCGGCAGCGACGCTGGCGGAAGTGGCCCTGGCGCTCGTCGGGCGCACCAACGCACAACTCGTGAGCGATCTGGGGGCCGCGGGAGCCCTCCTGGAAGCCAGCCTGCGCATCGCCACGTTCAACGTGGAAGCCAACACGCGCGCACTGAAGGCCGACCCTCGGGCAACTGCGCTGCGCGACCAACTGGAGGCAACGCGCGGCCTGGCGGATCAGCACCTGCGTGCGCTCCGCTCGGGCGTGGAGCAGGCGCTTGGCGGCGTCCTACCCCAATGACGGCGACGCTACTCGCCGGCAAGCCGGTGGCGGACGGCATCCTGGCGGACGTGTCTGCACGCGCTGCCGCCTTTGCCCGGCTTGCCGGCCGACCGGCAACGCTGGTCATCGTGTCGATCGGGCCCGACGCCGATGCCGAGGTTTACACACGCTCGTTGCTACGGGCCTGCCGCCGTGCCGGCCTGCGGGGCGAGGAGGCGCAGCTTCCCGCTACCACCGACGAAGCCGGGGCAGTCGCCGAGATACGGCGCCTGGGCGACGCCGCCACTGTGGATGCCATTATCGTCCAGACGCCGCTGCCGGCCACGATTCGGCGGGCAGCCCTCACCGACGCCATACCGCCGGTGAGGGACGTCGACGGCCTGGGCGCTGAAAATGCCGGCCTCCTGGCGCAGGGGCGACCCCGCCACGTGCCGGCCACTGCCCGCGCCTTGCTGTTGCTGGCGGAAGCGTCGGGCATCGCCATTGCCGGAGCGCGCGCCGTCGTCGTCGGGCGGAGCGACGTCGTCGGCCTTCCAGCCGCGCTCATGCTACTCCAGGCCAACGCCACCGTGACGGTGTGCCACCGCACAACTGCCGACCTGAAAGCCGAGACGCGACGTGCCCAGTTGCTGGTGGTTGCGATCGGGCGGCTGGGTTTCATCACCGGTCCAATGGTGGCGCCGGGAGCGGTGGTGCTGGACGCCGGCACGACAGTAACGGTGAATGGTTTGCGTGGTGACGTGGACGCCGCCTCGGTAGCCGAGGTAGCGGCGGCACTGACGCCGGTGCCGGGCGGCGTCGGGCCTGTGACGACGGCCGTACTCCTCCAACAAGTGGTGGCGGCAGCAGAAGAGCGGATGGCGAGGGGAATCAATGGCGGATAGGGCGACGATCGGCATTATCGGCGGCAGTGGACTCTACGCAATGGAGGGGCTGGAAGAGGTAGAGGAGGTCAACCCCCGGACCCCCTTCGGCGCCACCAGCGACGCCATCATCCTGGGCAACATCGGGGAGCAACGGCTCGCCTTTCTGCCCCGGCACGGGCGCGGTCACCGCTTACTCCCTACCGAGGTGCCGGTACGCGCCAACATCTATGCCTTGAAAGCGTTGGGGGTGCGGCGCATCATCTCGGTCAGTGCTGTCGGCAGCATGCGGGAGGAGCTCGCCCCGCTGGATCTTGTCATCCCGGACCAGATCTTTGACCGCACCAGGTGTCGTGTCAACAGCTTCTTTGGTGAGGGCGTCGTGGCCCACGTCGGCTTCGCCGACCCTTTCTGCAGGGACCTGAGCGCCGCGCTGGCCCTGTCCGCCGAACAATTAGGGGTGCGCACGCATCGCGGCGGGACCTACCTCTGCATCGAAGGCCCGCAGTTCTCCACGAAGGCAGAGTCGCGCATCTACCGGAGTTGGGGCGTCGACGTGATCGGCATGACCGCTGTGCCGGAAGCAAAACTGGCGCGCGAAGCCGAACTCTGTTACGCCACCCTCGCCTTTGTAACAGATTACGACGTCTGGCACGCCAGCGCTGAAGTGGTCACCGTGGAAATGGTGATCCGAAACCTCGGCGCGAACATTGATAACGCCAAACGCATTGTGCAGGGGGTGGTCCCTACTCTGACCGATGCCCCGGCATGCGCCTGTGGTAGTGCGCTGGCCAACGCCATCATGACCGCACCGGAGCGTATTCCCGCCGAGACACGCCGCCGCCTGGGGTTATTGATCGACCCATATTTGCCTGCCTGAGTGTCGCGGACTATTATCGAATACCAATTGAGCGTAACGATGGTGTCTTCGCGGCTCCGTCATTTGTCCTGCTTATGCACGTTTGGACAGCATTCAGTACTAAGGTACGGGTCAGGGGCAGGACTAGATTGCTACCGCCGAGCCTTGCGCAGGTAGGAATAACGGCCTATGCTTAGTCTCGCCTCGGTTAAAGTTTGTCTAGGAACGTCACAGAGCGTCAACGGGGTGTCAGCAGGCAAACAAGGGATGTGTTGCTATGAGCGGTATGATGGTTTCACGACGAACGATGCTGGCAGCAGTGTTAAGCGCTGTGCCGCTGGGAGCCCTGGCTGCTCCCGTGTTCGCTGGCGCCGAGTGGTGCGACGATGACCCGCCAATCACCCTGACGACACCGGAAGGGAAGAAGGTGCATGCCTTTGTAACGCTTTCCGGTCGCTCTGCCGCCTTCACGTCTCGGGAGGAGCAACAGAAGTACCTGCTCAAAGACCTCCAGGCCGCGCAGATCACCTCAACGTCCCGCAATGCCGGTGACGATGGCCAAGCGACCGGTGATCATCAGAATCAACAGCAGGATTGCCAGGCAGTCAATTTCACGGTGATCGTGACCATTCCAAACGACGCCAAGTATGGGGTCTTTGAGACGCGCGCCATCGTCAGTTCGGAACCGAACGGTACTGGGACGCTGTACGCCAAAACGCACGGCAAGAGCAGCAAGCCGATGGAACTGCGCTTCACCATCGCCTGTCCATAGAGGATCCGCCGTTTTGAGCGTGATGTCAGCACGGGTCGGGGGAATGCTGCTATGAAGTCGTGGTCAATGGATCGAATCTATCTCTGGTCGGTTGTCGTGGGCGCCGGCCTGTTCCTGGCGTACTGGCGTCAGACCTGGTACGGCACGTGGTCGCACAGTTACGCCCTGATGACGCTCATGGTCGCCCTCGGAGCGGTCGCCGTCAATTATCCGCTGCTCCTCACTCCCCATTACAAGGTCAACGTGGGGATCGCCGTGTATTTCGCTGCGCTGTTGCTGTTTGGCGCTCCGCTCGCCATGCTGGTGGCCGGGGCAAGCCAGGTGGTCGGTGGGACTGTCCTCTGTCTGCGCCACAACCCCAGCACCGGTCGACCCCGTAGGCGGCCGTTGGAAGTGATCTTCAATACCGCACAGATCGTCATCTACACTGGTGCGGGCGGCCTTGCCTACTACGCCGTTCTTCCCCAGGTAGCGCCTGCCGCCCTGGACCAGGTCCTTGCTTTCCTTGCCATTCCGGTGACAGCGGTGGCAATGTATCTCGCCAATAGCGTGCTCGTTTCCACGATGGTGGCACTCCGCCTCAAGCAGCACCCCTACGACGTCTGGCGTGAGGGGCGTACACAGGACGTACTCCAGTTCGCCGGCCTCTTCCTGATCGGCCTGCTGGCTGCGCTCACCACGGCCAACCATCCCTGGTCGCTGCCGGTGCTGATCATCCCCACGGTGATCATCTACCTGTCGCTCAAGCGGTCCGTGCAACTGACCGAACAGACCATCTCGGCGATTGAGGCCATGGCCGACATGGTCGATGCCCGCGACAGCTATACATTTGAGCATTCCAAGCGCGTGGCGACGCAATCCGAGCGCATTGCACGCCGCCTGGGGTTGAGCCCGGACGAAATCACCACAATCCGCCTGGCAGCTCGGGTCCACGACCTCGGCAAGATGGCGATTCCCGACGCCGTGTTGCACAAGGGTAGCGAGTTGGATGCGGCGGAATGGGCGCAAATGAAGCGCCACCCAGAGATCGGCTGTGAATTGCTCTCCCGCTTCCCCCTGTACCGCCAGGAACAGGTGAAGGCCATCGTGCTGGCGCACCACGAACGGGTGGACGGGGCAGGCTACCCGCGTGGCCTTGCCGGCGAGCAGATGCCCCTGGGCGCCCAGATCATCGCCGTTGCTGATGCGATCGATGCCATGACCTCGGCCCGGCCGTACCGCGCCGCCATGCCGGTAGAATACGCCCTGATCGAGTTGCGACGGAATAAGGGGATCCAGTGGAGCGTCCAGGTTGTCGATGCTGTCGAGAGTCTGCTGACGCCGCCCGCCCCCAAGTCCCCCATGTTCCCGGCCATGACGGTCCCCAACATGGGCATCCGCCTATCCTGACCACACCGCCGACCATCGCTCTCCGATCATCCCACGTGTTGCTGGGACGAAGAAAAGTGAGGGAGCCGGTTGGTGAGTACTGATACCCCGCAGCGTGTCCTGGTCACGCCGCGCCATGTGGCGAATGTGGTGACGGAACGGCAGGCGGAGATCACAGCGGCCGGCCTGGAGTTCGTTTTTCCGCCAATGACACGTCCAGCGCTGACGGAAGATGAACTCCTCGCCATTTTGCCTGGCTGCGTCGCCGCCATCGCCATGCCCGACGCCTACACGCCCCGCGTGCTGGCGGCCAGCGCCCCAACGCTGCGCTTGATTGCCCGAGCAGGCGTCGGCTACGACTCCATCGACCTGGATGCCGCCACCAGAAATAATGTCTGGGTGACGACCACTGTCGGTTCCAACCATGACGCCGTCGCCGACTACACCCTGGGCCTGATCCTCTGTCTCTTTCGCCGTCTGGTCGAAACTGTCGAACTGACGCGCAGTGGCGCGTGGCAACGCGTCCAGGGCCGCGACCTGCGCGGCAAGACCCTCGGCGTAATTGGTACGGGCCGCGTGGGCCGTGAAGTCGTCGCCCGCGCCCAGGCCTTCGGCATGGCGATCGTCGCCTACGACCTGTACCCCGACGCCGCCTGGGCTACAGCGCACAGTGTTCGTTATGTACCTCTGCCGGAGCTACTGGCCGACAGTGCGGTCATCACCCTCCACGCACCAGCCACAGCGCAGACCCAACACCTGCTCAATCGGGAGACGCTTGCGCAATGCCGGCGCGGCTGCTATGTTGTGAACACGGCGCGCGGTGAACTGATCGATGAACCCGCACTGTACGAGGCCCTGGAAAGCGGTCAGGTCGCCGGCGCCGCCCTTGACGTATTTGCTGCCGAGCCGCCGACGAACCGCCTGCTGGTCGACCACCCGAAGGTGCTCCCCTTCTCGCACTCCGCTGGGGGCACGGTGGAAGCGCACACGCGCTCCGCCCATCTGGCCATCGACGAGGTGCTGCGTGTCGTACGCGGCGAACGACCACGCTTCCCGGTGAACCAGGTGGCGCAGATTTAGGACAGGGGTAATACGGTTCAGCTTCGGTGAGCAGGGCCGCGACTGCGGTCTGCGGCCAAGAACCGGGGGCGACTGCGGGCGCTAGCGCCGTGATGCTCAATGCTGCACGCGACAGCAGTCGCCCCTCGTCGCTTGGCCGCAGACCGCAGTCGCGGCCCTGGTAGCCCCTGATCCCCCACCCCTGCGCTATACTGCCAATATGAGTGAATCGCTCCCCTTTCTCAAGATGCACGGCATCGGCAACGACTTCGTTGTGGTGGGGCCGGAAGACGCCGGCCGGGAACTCGATTGGCCGCGATTGGCGCGCGAGACCGGCGACCGGCACTTCGGCATCGGCCACGACGGGCTGTTGCTGGTGGAACGCACCGCTCCGGCTGCCGCGGCCGCCGATTTTCGGATGCGCATGTTTAACCCCGACGGCAGCGAATCTGAGATGTGCGGCAACGGCATCCGCTGCTTTGCCCGGTACCTCTACGATGCGGGTCTGACGCGCGACACGACGATGCGCATCGAGACTGGCGCCGGCGTCCAACAGGTACGCCTCCAGACAGACGCCGTTGGTCGTGTGCAGACTGTGGAGGTCGATATGGGCACGCCAATATTTGCGGCAGCACGGATTCCCGTTGCTTCGGAGCTTGACCTGGTCGAACGACAGCCACTGGTGGTCAAGGGGCGCCGCTTCGAGATCAGTGCAGTGTCCATGGGCAACCCGCACGCTGTCGCCTTCGTTGACGACGTCGAGCGCATCCCGCTGGCAGAGGTGGGTCCTCTGGTCGAGCGTCACCCCTGGTTTCCCCGCCGCGTCAACTTCGAAGTGGTTTCGGTGCAATCCCGGACCGAACTGACGATGCGCGTCTGGGAGCGAGGGGCCGGCATGACTCTTGCATGTGGAAGTGGCGCCTGCGCCGTTATGGCGGTTGCCCGGCGCCAGGGAATTGTGGACGATACTGTGCTGATGCACCTGCCGGGTGGCGACCTTACCTTGCGCTGGGACGGCAGCGGCGGCGTCTCCATGACGGGCCCGGCGACGTTTGTTTATCGGGGTGAATGGCCGTTGAACTGAGAGTGGAAGAACAGATCGGTACCGCCGGTAGTACCGGCGACAGCAAGCAACCGCGCCGGCTCTTGCCGGCCCAGCGGCTAGCCGCCCTATTCGCACCCGCCGGCGGCGACATCGAACGCCTCATCGCTGAACGCCGCGCCGCCGGGGGCGATGTCCTGAACCTGGCCCTGGTTGAGCCGGAGTTGCCACCACCAGCGGAGGCACTGGAGCAACTGGCGCTCGCATTGAAGGCTGTACCCGCCGTGCGTGGCGCAGCCGGCGTACCCGAGTACCGCTCCGCCGTGGCGCGCTGGTACCAGTCCCGCTTCAAGACCAGCTTGGACCCGAATCGGGAAGTGTTACCGCTGCCGAGCATTGAGGACGGCATCGTCGGCCTGGCGGAAGTGTTGCTGAATCCCGATGATGTAGTCCTGGTGCCCGATCCGTCGCGACCGATCTACCAGGCGGCGCTCGTCGTCTCCGGAGCGCGGGCGGTCAGCCTCCCCTTGCGGCCTGAGCAGGACTTTCTGCCGGAGTTGAAAGCAGTACCGTTGGAGGTCACCGCGAAAGCCCGGATGCTCTGGCTGGACTACCCCAACCTGCCGACCGGCGCCGTGGCCCCGGCCAGCTTCTTTCATCAGGTCCTGCAGTTTGCCCAGGAACGCGACCTGCTGGTCGTCCACATTGCCGACTTCAGCGAGTATGCCTACGAGGGCTACCGGACGATCAGCCTGCTGGAGATTCCTGGAGCGCGCCAGGTCTGCGTCGAATTGCATTCGCCCGCTACCACCTACAACCTGCACGGCTGGCCCGGGGCCTTCGCCGCCGGCAACGCCGAGGCGTTGCGCCTGCTCCGCCACTACCGCCAGCAGTTACATCACCTCACCTTTGTGCCCGCCCAACGCGCTCTGGCCGAGACGATGATGCGCGTCGGCGGCGATTGGCTGGTGCAGCGCAATGCCGTCTACCAAACGCGGCGCGACCAGGCGACCACGGTGTTAGAGCAGCTTGGCTTGCAATTGTGGCGCCCGAAAGCCGTCCCGGCGATCTGGGCCGGCGTCCCAGCAGGGTATACCTCGGCCGAGGTCGTTGAACTGCTGCTCGTGCAGACGGGCGTTTTGGTTGCGCCGGGAACCGCCTTCGGTCCGCGCGGTGAAGGGTATATTCAACTCTCCCTGACCGTGGAAGAGGCGCGCTTTCAGGACGCCCTGAAGCGGCTCCGTAGCGCCACGATCCCGTCCCGCGACGTTATGCCGCAGGGCGAAGCGGAAGAGCAACCCGAAGCGGTCGTTCGCGTCAGCGCTGACGCGTCGGGAGAGGAGCATCGCCACGCCGGCTGATTCATCGCTACCCCGCCGCTCTGGACAACCTGCGGAGCGATGCTACCTGCTCGCTGTGGAGGCGAAAGGTGAGCGCGGCGTCTTTCCTGCCGAACAATCGCTCCAAGAGTTGGCACGCCTGGTAACCACTGCCGGCGGCGTGGTCGTCGGCAACACCATTCAGCGCGTTGCCCGCTTCCACCCGGCTACTCTGGCCGGCAAAGGCAAGCTGGAGGAACTCGTCGCGCTCCGCGAGGAGTTGCCCTACGACACGGTGGTCGTGGATACCGAACTCAGCCCGACGCAGCAGCGCAACCTGGAGGAGACGCTGAAATGCAAGGTGCTGGACCGCTCGGCGCTCATTCTGGACATCTTCGCGCAACGGGCGCACACCAGGGACGCGCAGTTGCAGGTTGAACTGGCCCAACTGGAGTACCTGCTGCCCCGCCTCGCCGGCATGTTCACGTTCTTCTCGCGCAGTTCCGGCGCTGTAGGGGGCGTGTCGGGCATCGCCACACGCGGGCCCGGCGAGACGCAGTTGGAAACCGACCGCCGCCACATCCGCCAGCGCATCGCCCGGCTGCACCGCGAACTGGAGGAGGTGCGGCGAACGCGCCAGTTACACCGCGCCCATCGCTCCAAACAGGGCGTCTCGGTGGTCTCGATGGTCGGCTACACCAACGCCGGCAAGTCGACGCTGATGAACCGCCTCACCGGCGCCGGCGTGCTGGCCGAGAACAAGCTCTTCGCCACCCTGGAGCCGACGACGCGCCGGGTGACGCTGCCCACGGGCCAGGAGATCCTGCTCACCGACACCGTGGGGTTCATCCAGAAACTGCCGCCCAAGCTGGTCGCCGCCTTCCAGGCGACCCTGGAAGAGTTGCTGGAGGCGGAACTGCTTCTCATCGTCGTCGACGCCGGTGACTCGAACCACTTCCAACAGTACCGCACCGTCGTCTCCACGCTGGATGAACTGAAGCTGCAGCACCTGCCGCGGCTCACGGTGCTGAACAAGATCGACCTGCTGACCGACCTGCCGCTCAGCCTGTTGGAGCGTTACCCCGGCAGTATCGCCATCTCGGCGCAGGAAGGCATCGGTCTGGACGCCCTGGCGGAAGCCATCGGCGACGTGCTCAACCGCCAGGCCCGCGAGATCACCGTCCACATTCCCTTCCACCTGCCGGAACTGGTGCAACTCTTTCACCGCCGCGGCCAGATCGAGCGGGAAGACTTTTCCGCCTCCGGCACCACCCTGCACGGGCGGGTGCCGGAGGCCCTGCTGCCGCGCTTTCGCCCATATGTGACGGGGGCCGGCAGTTAGGCGAAGTCTCCTCTAGCGCAGGAACTCCGCCACCTCGACCACCTTGCCGGTCTCGTGCGAGCGGATGGCCGCCTCGACCACTGCCTGGGCACGGAGGCCGTCTTCGCCGCTGCCTTCAATCGCGTCCGGCCCGTCACCGGCCGCCAACTGGGCAATCCAGCGATTGAGCCGAGCCGGCAGGGTCTCACTGAAGGAAGCCAGTCCCCCGGCGTTGGCGATGTGGACCTCTTCCTTGCTGTTGTGCGGGTACCAGCGAAAGTCCACGGTGGAGTTGTCAATAACCACGCGGCCCTTGCTGCCCCCGACTTCAGTGCGCTCGATCGGGTGGTTGCCGGTCATGTCGTAACTGCCGGTGAGGTGGCCAAGGGCGCCGGAGGTGAAATGCATGTTGATGGAAGCGTTACTCCAGATCTTCCGTCCCGGACCCTTGGAGAAGAAGGCTTGCACCCGCTCCACATCGCCGGCAAGGTAGCGCATCACGTCGACCGAGTGCGAGTGCAGGGCCCGCAGGTGAAAATATTCAGGGTCGTCCTTGCGGTTGCCGATCCAGAGGTTCATGTTGACGAAGAGCGGTGTGCCGAGTTCGCCCGACTCGATCTTCTCCTTGGCCAGGCGTGTGGCCGGCGTGAAGCGGTGATTCAAGTCCACCGCCAGGCAAAGGTTGCGCTTTCGGGCCTCGGCGACCATCTCCCGGGCCTGGGCGATGCTGTTGGACAGCGGCTTCTCGCAGAGGACATGCTTGCCCGCTGCCAGCGCCTGCATCACCGGCTGATAGTGGTGGGAGCCATTCTCAATACCGGCTGTCGCCACCGAGATCATGTCCAGTGACTCGGCTTGCAGCATGGCGCCGAGGTCGTAATAGGCTTTGACGCCGAACTCGCCGGCGGCGGCATCAGCCCGCGCCTGATCCATGTCGCAGATGGCCACCAGTTCCGCCTGCGCATTGGCTTTGTAGGTCCGGCAATGGTTCCTGCCGATGCCGCCGGACCCGACCACTGCTGTTCGCACTACCACGTCGTTCCTCCTTCTCGCGTGCCGCAACTCTAGCGCCGGGTGGCGGCCACGTCAACGGCTTGATTTCTCCCAGGCAAGCCGCCACGCAGCCGCTGCACAGACATTTCGCCGATCTGCGGCTACACTATGCACGAACAGAAGAAGAGACGCAAGGGGACCCTGAGGCAACTTGGGGCCACAACGGGAAATCCGGTGCGATTCCGGAGCTGTCGCGCAACTGTGAGCGGCGGAGCAATCCGCCGTGAGTCAGAATGCCGTCCCTTGCGCTGGTATTGCGCCTTCGCGTGAAAGGGTGCCCCGTCATGTGCGTGCTGGTGTATTTCCCCCACCTCCAGTGAAACGACCACTGGCTGTCTTCCCCTTCCTGGTGCTGCTGCTGATCGTCAGCGTTGTACTGGGCGTGGCCTTCGGCCCGACACCCCTGCCGCCCGGCCGCCAACTGGCCATCCTGGCCCAACAACTGGGCCTCTGGCATGCTGCGGTGACGTGGCCGGCCGACGAGGCGGTCATACTCCTGCAGGTGCGTATGCCGCGCGTCGTGGCGGGGGCGCTGGTCGGTGCAGCCCTGGCAACTGCCGGTACTTTGTTGCAAGGGCTGCTGCGCAACCCGCTGGCCGACCCGTACCTCATCGGCGTCTCCTCCGGCGCAGGGCTGGGCGCTACCGTCGCTGCGCTGTTCGGCCCTATGGCCTCCAGCCTGGCCGGCTTTGGGCTTACCTCGCTCCTGGCCTTCGGGGGGGGGCTGCTCACTGTCCTGCTGGTCTATCGTCTGGCCTGGATCGGTGGCAGCGTGCCCGTGGTGACGTTGTTGCTGGCCGGCTTTGTCGTCAGTTCGCTCTTCGGCGCCATGACAACGCTGCTCTACACGGTCAGCGGTCAACTCTCCACGCGCATTCGGGAACTCTTCCTCTGGCTGGCCGGCGGCATCTCTGTCGTCGGCTGGACACAGGTGGCGGTCGTTGGACCGCTCATGCTGCTGGGCATCCTGCTCGCCTGGACCTTTGCGCGGCCACTCAACGCCTTCGCGCTTGGTGAGGAGGGCGCCGGCTATGTGGGCGTGGCGGTGCAGCGCCAGAAGATTGCCATCATCACGGTCAGCACGGTGCTCACCGCCTTCGCTGTGACGCTGAGCGGCCTCGTCGGCTTCGTCGGCCTGGTGGTGCCACACGCCATGCGGCTGCTGCTGGGACCGAACCATCGCACCTTGCTGCCCGCCGCGGCGCTGGGCGGGGCCAGCTTCCTGGTGCTGGCCGATCTGGGAGCGCGCGTGGCGCTAGCGCCGATCGAACTGCCGGTGGGTGTTGTCACCGCGCTGCTGGGCGGTCCCTTCTTCCTCTACCTCCTACAGCGCAGCAAGCGACCGCATGCGCTCTAGCATCGCACCGTCACCGACCTCGGCCGCGCGGGCAGCCGCTGCTGAGCAAACCACCCCACAGGCCGCCCTGGTTGTCGACTCCGTCGAGTACCGGTACGCGGCCGGCTTCCGTTTCGGGCCGGTGGGGCTGACCTTACAGCGCGACGAGATGGCAGCGCTGCTCGGCCCCAACGGCTCCGGTAAGTCCACGCTGTTTCGCCTCATCGCCGGCGCGCTGCGACCCGAGCACGGCGAGATTTTGCTGGCAGGCACGCCGGTTGCCGCACTTTCCCCACGTACACGGGCACGCCAACTGGCGGTCGTGGCGCAGGATATGACCATCCCTCCCGGCTACACGTTAGGCGAAGTCGTCTCTTTCGGGCGCACCGCCCATGCGCCAATGCTGGCAGGCCTCACTGGCGCGGACCGGCAGGCTATCGAGCGAGCGTTGCTGTTGACCGACACAGCGCGCCTGGCCGGCCGGCAGTTCGGCACGCTCTCCGGCGGGGAACGTCAGCGCGGCCTGCTCGCCATGGCCCTCGCCCAGGAGTCGCAACTGCTGCTGCTGGATGAGCCCACTGCCCACCTGGATATTCACTATCAAGTCGATATGCTGGACCTGTTGCAGCGTTTGCATGCAGCGGGAAAACTAACCGTGCTCGTCACACTGCACGATCTCAATCTGGCCGCGCTCTACTTCCCGCGTCTGGTCCTCCTGGACGCCGGGCGCATCGTGGCTGACGGCGATGCCGAGCAAGTGCTGCAGCCGTCGGTGCTCGATCCAGTCTTTCAAGGGCGCATCCGCGTCGTTCGCCACCCCACGGGCAATCTGCCGATGATCGTGCCGGAGGCGGGGACGAGCCGGGCACGGTCGCAGGAAAAGCACCCCCACGTGGAAACGACGGCGCCGTAGTGCCCGACAAAACGAGGCGACGCGACCATTAGCCATGTGCCACTAGTGCTGAGCCAGGCCCCACTTAGTAGATGCAAAAGGCGCGAAAGGCAAGGTTCGGTCGCGGTTTAGGCGGCTTGTGTGCTACAATGATAGGCACATTTCATTCGAGAGCCAACGGTAGGAGATGCGAGCGTGGCGGTAACAGGTCAGGTGGTAGAGCAGTCGGCGGAGATTCCAGCGATCAAGCCGGCAGGGCAGACCGCAGACAGCATTCGGGTCCTCAAAGGACTGGAGGCCGTGCGCGTCCGCCCCGGCATGTACATCGGCAATACGGATATTCGCGGCCTGCACCATCTGATCGACGAAGTGGTCGTCAACAGCGTCGACGAAGCACGGGCCGGCCGTGGCGACCGGATCGAGGTCACGATTCACCAGGACGGCAAGGTCCACGTCCGTGACTTCGGTGGCGGCATCCCCTGGGCGAAGCACCCGACGGAGAAGCGCTCCACGCTGGAAGTGGTGATGACCCAGTTGCATGCCGGCGGCAAGTTTGACGGTGACAGCTACAAGTACTCCGGTGGCCTACACGGCGTCGGCGTTTCCGTGGTGAACGCGCTCTCCACATGGATGCGGGTGGAGACCCGCCGTGATGGCTTCGCCTACGTGCAGGAGTACAAGCAAGGCAAGCCGTCGTATGCCGCGCGGGAACTCGGCCCGAGCACCGACAGCGGAACCCTGACGACCTTCGTGGCCGACGCCACCATCTTCAGCACCCTGGATTACGACTTCGACGTGCTGGCGGAGCGTTTCCGGGAGATGGCTTTCCTGACCAAGGGTCTCTGGATCAGCTTCTGCGACGAGCGCCACGACCGCGAGGTCAACTACTATTTCGAAGGCGGCGTCGTCTCCTTTGTCCGCCAGCTCAACAAGAGCTGGACGGTGCTGCATGCCAAGCCCATTTACATCTCCAAGACCACCCCGCAAGGCGTGGTGGATGTGGCAATCCAGTACAACGACACTTTCAGCGAGACACTCTACAGCTTCGCTAACGGCATCAACACCCGGCACGGCGGAAGCCACATGACGGGATTCCGCGCGGCGCTTACCCGCACACTGAATTCTTACGCCCGCAAGAACAACCTGATCAAAGAGACCGAAAATAACCTCTCCGGCGAGGATGTGCGCGAGGGTCTCACCGGCATCATCAGCGTGCAGTTGGCGAACCCGCAGTTCACCTCGCAGGACAAGTTGGAACTTGCCAACGTCGAGATGAGTCCGCTCGTGCAGTCGGTCTTTGGTGAAGGGCTCACCGAATGGCTGGAAGAGAACCCAGCCGACGCCAAGAAGATCCTGGAAAAGGCGCTCGTCGCCTCCCGTGCCCGCGAAGCAGCCCAGAAGGCTCGCCTTGCCATCCGCAAGGGTGTGCTGGAAGGCACCAGCCTGCCCGGTAAGCTGGCCGATTGTTCCGACAGGAACCCAGAAAACTGCGAGTTGTACCTGGTGGAAGGTGATTCCGCCGGCGGCACAGCGAAGCAGGGCCGTGACCGGCGCTTTCAAGCCATCCTGCCCTTGCGCGGCAAGATTCTCAACGTGGAGAAGGCGCAGCAGCGCGTGGATAAGCTGCTGGCCAACGAGCAGATTCGCTACATCATCACGGCGCTGGGCACGGGCATTGCCGACCGCTTCGACTCCAAGAAGCTGCGCTACTATCGCATCGCCATCATGACCGATGCCGACGTCGACGGCGCGCACATCCGCACGCTGATCCTCACCGTCTTCTACCGCTATCTGCCGCAACTGATCGAGGAAGGCCGCCTCTACATCGCTCAGTCACCGCTCTTCCGCGTGGAGCAAGGCAAAGATGTGCGCTACGCCTACTCCGAGCCGGAGCGTGACGCGATCGTCGCCGACATGAAAGGCAAGAACCCGCGCATTAGCCGCTACAAGGGCCTCGGTGAGATGAACGCGCAGCAGTTGTGGGAGACCACCATGGACCCGACCAAGCGCACCATGCTCAAGGTCAACCTGGAAGACGCCGTCGTAGCCGACCAGGTCTTCAGCATGCTCATGGGCGACGACGTTGCCCAACGCAAGCGCTTCATCGAGTCGCACGCCAAGTCGGTAAAGGATTTGGATGTGTAGTACCGGTGCGGTAGTGTGAGCTTGTGCCCTCCATGCACAATATGGTACGGCCGCTAGTCAGATTCACAGGTGACACTGTTGGCTGTATCGAGCCAAGCCCAAATTGTGAACGGCATTTCTTAGCTGTTGGGGGACAGGTGTGAAGGGACCCATAATATCTAACGGAAAGAATATCACTTCCATTCTGGCTGACTTGCATAGAGCTATGAATGATTCAGATGCCACAGGGGTTGTGATAAAGGCTCAGGAACTGGTTGAGAAATTGCCGGACCTCTCAGCCGATAGTGCATCTGGCCACGGTCTCCTCTTGGGCCTCGTGCAGAGCGGGAAGACCTCTGCCCTCATAACCTCAATAGCTATGGCTGCAGACAATGGCTATACCTGCTTCGTTGTGTTAACCTCCGACAACCTCTGGCTCTACGATCAGACAATTAACCGCTTGAAAACCTCACTGCCGGGGCTGCAGGTTGAAGGAAAGTTTGACTGGGATCTCCAGGCATCGTTCATGCCTGCTAAATCCTTCCACCATGGAGTTGCGTAGCGGCCCAGGGGGATGCGCGCCGATCCGCGACGCAGGGTCATCATGGTTTGATTTAGTCTTACGTCAACGGATAGCGGGCTGGTGCTAGTCGCCACAAAGAACGCCGCAGTACTGACCAAACTTTCCGACCTCCTGAATGGCCTCCAAGACAGGATCGGCGGCCGACTGCCGCCGGCCCTGATTATAGATGACGAAGCAGACCAAGCCAGCCTCGATACGAAAACGAGTCAGCGGGCCCGGAATCCTGATCTGGATCCAGGACGGATAAACGCCATGATCACGGACCTACGAGCACGGTTTCTGGTTCCCACGTATCTACAGGTGACGGCCACTCCCCAAGCCTTATTTCTTCAGGACATTCACCATCCTTATAGGCCAGAGTTCACAATTCTCATTGAGCCACATAGTGGACAAGGAGATCACCTCATTCGGTCAATTCCTCAAGATGATCTTGACAAACTGCTCACGGGGCCAGGTCAGTATGTACCAGAAAACGTGGGCCAGATACCAAGTAGCCTTCAAGCTGCCATATCCATCTTTTATGTCGGATCAACCATCCAATACTTGTCGCAACGCGCCGCAGGAAAGGTACCGGAGCTCGCCTACTCGTTCCTGTGCCATATAAGCCAAAGAAAGCTGGATCACGATAAGGCGTGCGGTGCAATTATTGCATTCTGTTCATACCTTCGAAACGGTTTGAGCAGTAGTGCTTCGCCTGCCATAAGGAGTGAGGTAGAAGATGCGCTATTAAGCGCCTACAACGACTTGAAGACGACACGTCCTGGTCATATCCGATCGGTATCGTTCAACGACGCGTTGGTAGAACTCAGACAGTACATCGTTGGTACAACAGTTCAGATCATAAACAGTGATAAACCACAGGATCAGCCGCAGTATAGTCGCCGGTATAACCTACTCGTCGGCGGTACAAAATTGTCTCGCGGAGTCACTATCAAGAATCTCTTAGTTACATACTACGGCCGTGAAGCGAAGCGAACCAATATGGATACCATGTTACAGCACGCTAGAATGTACGGCTATCGCCAGGCAGACCTGGACTTCATCCGTCTCTTTGTTACGCCGGAGATTAGAGAGCGCTTTCGCCTGATTAGCGAGTCAGAGCAAGGGCTGCGAGACGTCGTAGAAAAGTATCCGGGCGAGGAGTACCGCGGGATTTACATAGGGAAGAACCTCAATCCTACTCGGCATAACGTGCTCAATGCTAACAACATAGGTGCGTATGGTGGTGGCCACTCTTACTTTCCACAAAGGCCACTCTTTCTTCGGGATTAGGTTGAGAACCGCACGGCTCAGCTTGACGTTCGGCTTGATGCGTTGTATCCCGGTGCCGATGGCGATGCTAAGGAAATTACTATAAGCGACGCCATTAGTCTGGTCGGCATGACAAGGTCGCACCCTAAGGGTGGTGGTCTGTGGGACGATCAACGGATCACTGCAGCTCTCGAGACGTTGAGGGATAGCCCCCAATTCGAAAATAAGGCGTATCTCGTTGTGCGCCGAGGGCGTAATCTCAAACCACAGGCTGGAACGGCGGATCGCTTGCGTTCCTATTTTGGCGGATCACGACGCGGGCAACAGGGTGATGCGGTACGTGCCGTGCCGGGTTACCCCACGCTCTTCATGTTTCGACTTAGCACTACATTGGCGTGATCAGCCGGGGGCGTGGGGCTGAGCGCGGCGAGCGG
>DAIMXP010000078.1:0-34301 GCA_036734945.1 Chloroflexota bacterium | reverse complement strand
CTCAGCGAATTACCCAGCGTAGCACCATCCATCACACTGCGAAATCCAGACTAAGCACGTAGCCAGAACAAAGGCATGCTTTTGCAGCCGATCTCCTCTGGAGGGAGCCATGCCAAAGTTATGGCCACATGCTTAGCCCGCGACTTCAGTCGCCGGGCGGGGCTTCCGGCATTACCGGTAAGGGAAGCGTACCCAGGTCCACGCTGTCTCCGCCACCGGCTACTGCAAGCCGCTGGCCAGTCGACGGATCGTACCAACCAACGACGAGGTGGAGCGCTCCGGCGGCGGAGGGGACGGTGAGCCGGTGCAGATCGTAGACATCATTGCCGGGTGACCAGGTGACGGTGGGTAGCCGACCATCATCCGGCGGGCCATCGTGCTGAGCGACAAGGTTGCCGCTGCCGTCTACGGCGTGGACAAATACTGTGTAGTTGCGCAGGATGGACCGTATGGCGAACCAATGGAACGCCACGAACCACTGATCGCCGGAGCGCGACAGCCCGAAGCCGGTCAGGCGGATGCTGTTTGCAAAGACCGTCGTCGCCGATTGCTGCCCGGCCAGCCCGCGCGCGGTAAGGTAGAAGCGCAGCGGTACGTCACGGAACCGCCACTGGCCAGCGGGAACCAGTGTGGCGTCGAAGGCTCGCTGCACCACCCGATCGCCATCCCACGTTCCGGCCGCGTCCAGCGGCAGCCAGACGCCGCTGTAGCGCTGGGACAGCGTGACCGCGGTGGATTCCACGTCGGGAACGCTGCCTGGGTGGTACGGCGGCAAGAGCAGGAGCGGCAGGGGGCCGTGATCGACGTCCTGATAGTAGTAGCGCGCCGTTGGGTCCCCGCCGCTGTTATCGATCAGCACCTGTCCCGATTGCTCGTGCTGGCGAACGAAGGCCATCGCCGCCGGATAGTCGTACCAGTGCCGGAATGTTGGAGCAAGCACCACGGCCATCCCGGCGAGGCTGGCGCCGGCCACGACGAAGGCCAGGCCAACGGCGAGGGGACGCCACACCAGATCGAGCTCCCGCACCGTCACGGCCCACAGGACACACAGCAAGGGGGTGACCAGGCAGAGATAGCGGGGGCTGAACAGGAAATGGAGCGGCGGAATGGCCAACGGCAACAGGGTGATAACGGCGACCGGGCAGGCAATGAGTTGGAGTGGTCGGCGCTGCGCCGGCACTGCCGCGACCAATGTCCCCAGCAGCAGGAAGAGCAGCAGCAGGATGGCCACGCCTGCCGGCAGCAGCGGCCCGCCGTAGCCGAGCAGAAGCCCGCGGCCCACGGCGAGGATCTGGTCGGCGAGTGAGCCGCTGGGGCGGGCGGTCGGCGGCTGAATATGCCGGACGTACCACAGCCAGGGCAGGTAGGTGAGCGCCGGCCAGCCGACCCAGGCGAGCGCTCTCAGGCGTTGCGGACGCCGCGCGAACAGCAGCACCATACTGCCGGCCAGCAGAACGACGAAGGCGCCGGAATAGTGGGTCCAGAGGGCAGCCAGCTCAGCCAGGGAGAACAGGAACCAGGCTCGCCGGGTAGTACTCGCCAAGGCACGCAGCAACAGCAACAGCGCCAGCGCCGTCCAGAAGATGAGCGGAGCGTACATGCGTACTTCCTGGCCGTACCAGAAGCCTTCCGGCTGGATCGCCCAGAAGCCAAAGGCGAGCGCTCCGGCAGTCCGGCCGGCCAGCGACCTGCCAATTCGGAACACGACGATGCCGGTGAGGACCAGACAAGCGGCCGACGGCCAGCGCTCCGCAAACGCCGATGGCCCGGCCAGCGCCTCCCAGGCGCGCAACAGCAGGAAGTAGGGCGGCAAGTGCGGCTCGCTGGTCGCCAGGGCCTGCAGCATGGACGGCAGGGAACGTTGCGCGAAGAGCAGCCCGTAGGTCTCGTCCATCCAAAGCGGCTGCACACCGGCGTGCCAAAATGCCAGCCCGGCGAGCGCCAGCACGCTCACGTAACCCGCCAGCCGAGTGGAAAATGTCCCTTTCACGAGGAGTCGGAACCTCCCACTGTTCGGCGGGGCCGCCGCAGGGGTTGCACCGAGGAGGCGGGCCATTGGCTCTACGGCGTGGGAGTCGCGCTGGGGAGGCGCAACACCTGACCGGCTTGAATGACGTCTGGGTTGCGAATCCCATTAGCTTGCTCCAGCGCCGCCAGAGCAACGTGTTCGCGCTGGGCGATGCCGGCAAGGGTGTCGCCTGGTTGCACAGTGTACGTTGTTGCACTGGATATTGCCGCTGTGGGCGTTGCGCCGAGTTCCGGGGAGGCCTGGGGCGTTGCGGTAGGACTTGCCGCGCGAGGCGCCGTGACAGGGGCCGGTGAATTCGTCACGGTAGGCGTAGCTTGAACGGACGGCGTGGGCGCTTTCGCCCACCCTTGCGCGACAACAAAGGCTGCCGCTGTCATTGGCGGTCCACCATCGGGGTGTTGCAGCCAGTTATCAAAAAGCTTGACGCACTGCGTATCGGATTTCCAGCCGTTCAACTTGTACAGATTCAGCACATCGGGCCGATGCAAGGCCAGGAGACGATAGGGGTCGTAGCCGAGCCGGGCAACCTCGCTCGGCGGCGCCGCACAGTCGGCCGGCGGCGCCGGCGTGGCGACAGGTGCAGACGGCGCCCACCCTTGCGCCTTCACGTAAGCGACCGGCGTAGTTGGCTGCTTACCCCCTGCGCCCTCCTTCGTCCAGTCGTCATAGATGGCCACGCACTGTGTTTCCGGGTTCCAGCCGTTCTGGCGATAGTACTGGAGCACATCTGGTCGCTTCTGCAACAGGATGGCATACGGATCAAAGCCAATACTGGCGACGGTGCTGGCGGGCGCGGTGCAATCGGCGGGGGGCACGGGTGTGGCCGTAGGCGTCGGCAGCACGGCAGCAGCGCCGGGGACGGCTTGTCGGGCGATGCCTGCCTGTTCCGCCGTAAGGTGGCTGCTCAGGAAGGCGCCGGGCGTACCGGTGCCAAGCCACGCAGCGAGCGTCAGAACGATGCCGGCGATGATGCCGGCGGTAGCTTCTTTCCGGGCAGAACTCTTCGGTGCTGACTCAGACATCCGCTGGCATTCGATCACTGCCCTGAACAGGGTGAGGTGTACCGACGGACCGTTCGGCCCCTCCGGTAGCAACCAACGCCTGCCGCTCTACACGCCGGCTGAACTGCCGCCGTATCCTTCGCCAGCCGAGTTGGATGAGTGCTACAAGAAACGCCCCCCCGGCCAGCAGACCGGCACTGATCGCCGGAGACCGGAGATGCGCAAAGACCAGCAAATTGGACAGCACGATGAGCGTGGCGCCTGCGCAGAGGACAAAGGTGAAGCGTGGTCGGCGGAGGCCGGTGAACACAATAGCACCGGCAAGTAGGCTCCCGGCAGGTCTCGCTACGTCCGCGACTAAGATCGCTGCACCGGCGAGCACCAGAGTTGCCGCCAACAGGGGGGCAGGTATCGCCCGGTAGACGTGGCGACGTGAGAGGTACTCGTGCAGTACCGTTGCCGGCATGTTCCAGCGGAACCGCTCAGCGGCGCCATTCCAGATAGCCCACAGACAACCGACGGCAAGGCCGTAGTAGGCATAGTTGGCAAGACTCTCCGCAACGACTGCGCTGTTGAGGGCAAGGGCAAGGGCGGTCGCAACGAGGATTGTGAGCCCGGCCCAAATTGCTACCGTGTGCGGTATGCGGAACACGAGCCCGGCCAGAGCGGCCCCGAAGAGCACATCTCCGATAGCGCCGATGCGCCAGGTAAGCGCCAGCAGCAGGTAGAGGAAGATGATACAGGCAGTGGCGACGAAGCCGCCAACGTTTGGAGCTGCTTCGGCTTCAGAACCGCCGACGACCACCGTCGCAACGGCCTCTGTCGCTACCATTGCATCACGCCACCGTGCCACATCACCACTCTACCGTACCACCTTCGTGTATCAAAGCCGCGGTGCCGCCATGCCCTGTGGAATAGAGACGAACGGCGCCGCTATCGGTTTTCCAATAGCCGATAATTTTTGCCGATGCGTCCAACGCGTTCTGCGCCAGGTGGCCTGGCTTGTTCTTGTCGTCTACATACCAGATGCGCGGATGGTTGGATTCCAGTTCCGGTATCACAGGAGTGTTCACAGCGGTCGTTTTACCAGGAACACGGTATCCGCTTCGGCCCGTTGGAGGGAGCAATCACGGTGACACTGCCGAGGTCCACTGCATCACCGCCGCTTGCCAGGGACAACCGCGCCATCGTCTTGGCGTTGTACAGGCCGGCCTGCATCCGGTAGCGGCCAGGCGGCAGGGTGCGTGGAAGCAGCAACGCATGGGCATCGCTGACATCCGGGGAGGGCGCCGGCTGGCCGGTGGCGATGGATCCGCCATCGGGCTGCCCATCCGCTTGCGCGACAAGCTTGCCGGACGGGTCAAGCAGATGCACAAAGACCGTCTGATCGGCGTCGGTAGGCGCATTTACGTGCCAGAGTAAGGCGATGTCGAGGGTACCGCCCGCCTGAACGGTACAGGCGTCAGTGCTCACCCCCGTGATGGTCCAGCGCGCGGTTCCTCCCTCAATGAACTGGGCGCTTAATGGCCGTACCGGTGCCGGCTCCAGACTGCGCAGCTCTAGCGAGACCGGTATCGCGGTGCTGCCGCCCTGCAGCGGCCGCTGTTGTCCTTCGACATTCAGCACAACTGAGTGCATGCCTGGTTGGGCCGTGAAGGCAAGGGCGACAGGAGTCTCGCGCTCGGCGGCGGACACGGGCGCCGGCAGGTAGCCAGGCCAGCCCAGCGTATGCGCCGTGGCATTGTTATGCGCTACCGTCCACAGGACTGTCTTCACCGTTGTCTGCGTGACGTTATCCAGCCAGACCGTTGACTGCCCGCCGATCCACCGCCACTCGCGGCCATCCTGTTCCAGCACGGCGTCGCCGAAGCCTGTTCCTAATCCCGCCGCCAGCGCGGATGGAGCAGCCGTCACGGCGTAGCCGGTGGCGCCCGCATCAATGTGGCGTACGGCAAGACCCGCCGGTAACTGCTGCGAGAAGCCGTTGGAGCCGCTATGCCATGTCAGACCAACGTTGTGGTAGGACTCGGCGTAGTAGGTCGTCTCGACGGTGACGGTCTTCACACCGAGTGCGGACCAGACAGCAGGACCGGTAGGATTGAGTAGATCAAGCATATTACGACGCAAGGCGTCCGGCGGCGTATCGCGAAGGCCACCGTTGAAGAGCGGGTGGTGATGAACATCGTAGGCGTAAAAGGCGTACAGGGGAGTGGTCGCCTGGTCCGATGGGGCGATAGGGTATTGAACAACGATTCCCGCTTGTTGCGGTGTAAGGGAAGCCAACCACTGATAGATTGGAGGCGCCGGCAGCAGCTTCACGTAGCGCCAGGGGGGAACATTTGTGTACTCGAGCATGATGCCCAAGGCGAGAGCACCGGCTAGGAGGTTCCGGCGACCGGGAGAGCGGACCTTGGAGAGGAGGAAGGAAGCACCGAGCGCCGCCAGGATAGCGACGCCAAGCTGGATCACCAGGTCGATACGGGAGGTCGTCCGGATTTCAGGAAGCAACGCATGGACAAAATAAGGCGGCGTGGGGATGAGAAGCGGACCAAGCCGGAATTCTGGCGGCAGCCCGAAGATAATGCCGGAGCCGACACAGACGAGGGCGAGAGTGGCGAGTTCACGTGTGTCCCGTGGTCGCGGCTCCAATGTGCCCAAACCAACGGCTTCGCCAGGCTTTGCCAGGTAACGTGACGCTCCTGGAGATGCGACCGGGCTCGGAGAAACTGGCCTTTTCAGACGAAAGGCGTAGAAAGCGCCGACGACCGCCAGTGCCAGGGCGATGTAGCCGATCATCGTGCTCTGCTCAGTTACCGCATCTACCCCGAGGTGGGCGTCGAACGTGGAGCGACCGAGAGGGCCAAGGATGGGATTTTCAGGGAACGGCAGGAAGAAGTTCCACCAGCGTAGTGAGAGGCGATCGAGATCGCCGAGGCTACGGTCTAAAGAAATGGAATTATCGTTGGCGTAGGATGCGGCCTTCGGAGCGGCGAGGAGCGACCATTGCGTGGGAAGGACCACGATGAGAAGCACCGCCAGCGCAACGATGGATTGGAAGACTAGCGACCTGAGCGAAGACCATTTATACTGAAGAGCTTGCCTAACTCCAGCCACCGCGAACCAGGACGCCGCCAACACGCTGGCAAAGTAGCCTAGGTAGGGATTGTCCAACTCAGTGACGGCGATGCACAGTCCAAGCAGTCCTGCCCAGCGAAGCTGCCGACGGCGGGCGAGTACGAGCAGTATCCCGCCCTCAATGACAAACCAGAATCCATCAAGGATCAGGAAGTGCTCTTGCGCTTCAGCGAGACGGATAGGACAGAATCCATAGATCAATGCACCGAGAATTGCCGCACCGCTCGCCACGTTGTAACCGCGTAGTAGGACATAGATGGCAAGAGCACTTCCGGCGAGTCCAATGAAGACGAGGGTGTTCGCGGCTCCCACAGAAGTGAAGATGCCCGCCAACAGCGCTCCAGTGTGCCACCATAAGGGATCGGCCGCAGCGCCCAGATTTGGCTGGAAAAAAGGTGCGCCAGTGAGCGATGGGAACGGCCCACCGTCGGCCATTGCGAGGCGGAACGTGGCGATGCCCGCCGGTGCGCCCGCACCATCGCCACCGATTCCATACAGCCAGCCATTCCAGTGCCGCAGAACAGCGCCCATCAAGCCAACACTACACATGAATAGCAGAAGCGCGCCGACACATCCCACCCATGACGGAGTGCGTCTACCAAAATGCGGCGTCATCTTGCGCTCGATCCTGCTCTCCCAGTTTTGAGAGTCCGCCCCGCGGAGATCTTCGGTCCGTGTCAGTCGTCAGGAGCAACGTTCTGACTACCGCGGTCTCTGCTCTCGGCCCCAGCGTCAGCGCGCGCGAGACAGCAGCTAGGAGTTACGTTACTGTCTACCCGGCGCGGCGCCCCCCTGGCACGCCGGAGAACCTCGACTACAAGCGGTGTGGTGGCAAACGCCGCGCAGAGTATTAGGGTTACGAGTGAGAGGAGCGCGGCATCATCTGCCAAACGCTGGGGTACGAAGGTAAGCCGAATGGTCGTCGGCCCCGGTGCGTCAATCCACCAGCCGTTGGCAAATCCGTCGACAACCACGTGAGATATGGGACAACCGCTCACCACGCCCGACTGCACTGCGGCTACCCAACCGGAATTGTTCGATTGATTCAAAACTAAGAGCACAGGACCTCGCGCCCCGGTGATTTCCAGGGTATACCCGTCCCAGTGGCGAGCGCGCAAGGCAACATGGACATTGGCCGTCCCAGGTGCTGAGACGGCGGGAGAAGTACATGCGCCATTGGACGTGTTCACTGTCACCATTTCATGACGGCTCGCGGTTGCCACGTCGCTGATCGCTGCTGCCGGAACCGGCACGGTCTGCTCCGGGGCAACGGCATAAATACCGGCATGCACGAGTGCCGAAGTTATTTCGTAGAGGTCCAGGGAGCCAATGGTGCGTACCAGCCGCATATCCGGATTGGCAGCAAGAAGCACTGCCAAACGCTCGGGCGGAACATATTGGCGACCTTGCATAACGGACTTCACGTCGCGCCGGAGGAGCACGTATCGTACATTCTGTGCGCCGAGCGTCGGCGCCAGAGCCGAGTCATCGTTCTTCTTCAGTTGCTGGATAAGTTGCGCATCCAGATCCCCCAACGAACCGGCTGCCGACGAATAGCCCTGAGGGGTATCGTATAGGTAGAATACGGGCCGATCGAATAGTTCCTCCCCTAACAGGTCGTCACCGTAAAAGCCCCAACGATAGGGCATTTGATAGTAGTCGTCGTCAGGGAGCAAGGCGACACCACCGTTGGTAGGTAAGCCGTTGATATAGGTTGCCATACGCCACCAGTCGCTGGGAATCGTGACGCGCACCGGGGCGAGTCGTACCGGATCATCGGCAGTGACCGAACCAGTGATGGCCGGAACCGCGAGCGTCGCCACCAGGACGAAACCGGCCATTAGGGACAGCACCCGCACTCGTCGCTCGTTCGGGCTGGTAACAACAGTGACCAGGAGCAAGGCGCAGGAGAACGCGAGGAACTGGCTGAACTTGTTGGAAGGTTCACGGAATAGGAAGAAGCCGGGTACGTGTTGATAGAGCCAGAGGTTCGTGGCACTGAGCGGGGGATGGAGGCCCTTCATCAACCACGCTGTGAGGATGGCGACGCTGACCCACACCAAGAGGTCGCCTCGTCGCCGACGAAAGGCCACCAACATACTAACCATGACCACGCCCAGCGGCCAGAGTAACAGTATCTGTAACCAACGTGGGTTGTAGAATGCAGACCATGGAAAGACTGACGGTAGGCGCCAAGCCCAGCTGGCGGTGAAGCGCCAGACGTTGAGCAAGCTGGCCCGAACGTGCGTCCATGACCACGATGTGACATTCGTAGCAGTAGTGATCTGCACGGACGCGTTGAACGACGTAACGTAAGCAGGGATGAGCCACCATGTGCTAAGGGCAGCGACAGCAACCAGCGCAACCACAGTCCTGAAGACAACATGGGGCCGTCGCTGATATCGGATTAGGAGTACTGTAGCCACCAGGGCAGACTGAAGTACGCTGACCAAAGCGAGCGGCGGATTGTTGAAGGCGATGGCAAGTAACTGGCTGGCGATGGCCAACACGGCTATTCGTCGGGTCGTTTGCGCACCGCGAGCGTGCAAGACGCGCACGTAGAGCAAAGGAAGCAAGACCGGCAGGCAAAAGGCGACGAAGTCGAGGGTATTCGGGATGCCGACAATCAATCCCAGGCTATACGCATAGGCGATACTGCCGAGTGTGCGCGGCAATGGCTGAGTGCTGATACCAAGCTCGGGGATTAAGGCGTACATGGAGACGAGCGTGACGGCTAGCAAGACGGCGAGCTCGGCTCGCTGCACCAACGCCGCCGAAACGCCCAGTTGCCGCGGTAGCCAAGCTTCGGCACTCAAGAGCGCTAGCCCTGAGCCGTAGTGCAGGTCGCCTCCGCCAGTAAAGGCCGTATTCCAGACCCGAAGCCCCGCCGGCAACCATTTGGACGGATTTAACTGCGTCGTCGGGAAGATGTCGCCGCTAGCTAGGAGAGCGCTCGGCGGTCCCCAGGCGGATACCGTTAGCACGGCAAGCACCACGAGAGTGATCTGCGCCACATATTGTCGCATTGCTCGGCAAGCCAGGTTCGTTCGAACGTTGCCGGTCAGCGCCCCCAAGCGGCGGACAACACCCCGAAACGTCCTAGTACCCAGGAGATAGCCGTTCGGTACCCCGCGTCGCGGTTCATGGACTTGGGCAGTTATGGGGTCGGGCGGGGTAAACATTGGTGCTAGGCTACCATGCGCGTTGCCGCCGAGGTACGATAGCGGCGGAACCAGGAGGTTTAGCCAGTGTCGGTAAGTGACGATGTAGGGCGGTTAGCAAGTACGGTTCCAGAGGCTTGCGACAAGATCGTGAGCGTTTCTGTAGTAATCCCCACCCACAACGGGTGGCATCACTTAGCGACCTGCCTTTCCAACACTCTCACCGAGTGCGCCAGTCTTGCCGAGCCATTTGAGATTCTGGTCGTTGATAATGGGTCGACGGACGGAACCCTCGTCGGCCTACGTCGCCAGGAGGAGGCGGTGAACGTCATGGCCCTGGAGCACAACTGCGGGTTTGCCGAGGCGTGCAACCGGGGCGTCCGTGCCGCAAAGGGTGAGTACTGCTTGCTCCTGAACAATGACGCGTGGTGCGCTCCGGGCGCACTGGCAGAACTGCTCGCGTTCGCGCGGACGGGGTATAGCATTGCTGGCCCCATCCTCGTCAATCCCGATGGCACCTTCCAGTCTGGGCCGATGACTATAGACTTCTTAGGGGATCCAGTCCAATCCAACGTCCTAGAGCGACCATTTTTTGTATGTGGTGCCGCCTTGCTGGTCAACCGAACCGATTTTCTGACACTCGGTGGCTTCGACGACCGCTTTTTTGCCTTCTATGAAGAGGCGGACCTTCAGTGGCGTGCTCATCTGGCAAAGTGCCGCGTGGGCTGTGACCTACGCGCAACCGTCTATCACATCGGCGGTGGGACGCTCGCGGGTGCTCTCCTTGGCTACCAGGAAGGTGCCGTGACCACCACCTGGCAACGCCTGTACTTGGGACGTCGTAATCAACTGGCGATGCTACTAAAGAACTACTCACGGCCGTCTCTGGCGTTTGCCCTGGCATGCTGGGGACTATCCGGTGCTATTGAGTGCATGGGCGCAACGGCGTTGGGGCACGCTGGCCTCTGGCGCGCGTACGCCGCAGCGGTAGGCTGGAATATGCGCAACATTAGAGCAACCTGGAAGCGCCGACGCATAGTACAGCGGACTCGCTGCGTGGATGACGGTACCATTCGACGCTACTTCGGTCCGCCGTTCACTCGCTTGCGCACCGCTTTTCGCCTGGCGCGCCGGTTGCCGCGTATCCAGGTACGATAGGTGCTCACTCAAGGTGAACGATGGGTTTGATGATTCAGGAGATGCCGAATAATGCTTCAAGCGAAGCACGATAGCTATTATCGACACCCACGGACGTTGCTCTACGAGTTCCTATCCGGCAATGTCCGGCGCACGTTTCCGCGGGTACTCAACGTCGGCTGTGCCGGCGGCGCGGATGCGCCAGTGCTTCGGGGATTCGGCGCCTCGTACATCGTTGGGATAGAGCCGGTCGCTAAAGCCGCCGCCCAGGCGGCGACCGTCTACGATCACGTGTCGACGCAAACATTCGAAGCATGGAGGCCGATGCCGGGTGAAGCTTTCGACTTGATTATCTTTGCCGACGTCTTAGAGCATTTACTTGACCCGGTGCGGGCGTTGGGCCGCGCCAAAGAGTGGTTGGCTCCTGGCGGTCTCGTCCTCATTTCCGTCCCAAACGTCCGCCATGTAAGTGTGCTGCTGCAACTTGGCCTACGCGGCGATTGGCGTTATGAGCGCGAAGGGATACTTGATGAGACGCACCTCCATTTCTACACGCTCAAAAGTTTGCGGCGAATGCTTAAGGCGGTTGGACTACGTGAACTTTCGAGTCGGCATGCCGGCTTGGCGCCGCTGCTTGGCTTGGATCGCGCACTTCCCTCTCTTGCCGGCCTGGTCCGATCACAGGTGTACTGCATCGCATGCCCAGTGCCGAGTGTATCGTCGTACTGATACCGGTCGATAAGGACGCCGTTTGCGAGTTCGCGGGTCGTTGTACCCCAATGGTCCCACTCACTGCTCATTCGCCCATGCGGTCCCCGCCCTTTCACCGAACACACCTGTTTCTGGGATTCGTGTCCGCAAGGCGCGTCAGAACCGCCAGGCTGCGCTGCGCCGCATTGTCCCAATGAAAGTGGTTGCTCCAATCGAGCGCGGCCGCTTGCATCGCGCGATAGCGGAGCGCGTCACCAAGCAACCCATGCATCGCCTCTGCGAGAAGATCCGGACGCCCAAATGGGCGGAGCAACCCCCGTTTCACCGGAGCGAATAGAGTCGCGCAAACCGGGAACATCGTAGGCCACGGCGGGCGACGCTCGCCGCGAGACCGGCCGCGTCCAGCGCCTCGAAGAGCACCAGGGGCCGATCTCGCCGTAGCAGGCTGACCATCCCGTCCAACACCAGTGGTTCCGCGCCTTCCACATCGATCTTCACCGCCGAGACGGGCGGGCCGTTCGAATCCGCCACGACCGCATCGAGCGGGCGCATGACGACCTGGAACGGCGTGCCCACTGGGTGGAGCACCGAAGCATCATGGCGACTACCTGTCGGCGGAACGTAGAGCGTGACGGCGGCCGCACGGTCGCCCGCAGCCCCAGCGATGGGGACGACGTTTGTCAGACCGTTCGCCGCCACATTGCCACAGAGTGCTGCGTAGCGGGCGGGATGCGGCTCGACGGCCAGGACCCGCCCGGCAGCGCCCACCTGCTTCGCCCAGCGCACTGTGAAGTAGCCGAAGGACGCACCTACGTCGATGATCGTCCCCGCGCGTATATTAGCGAACGCGGAGACGACGCTGCCGCCGCGCGTGGCGGGAAAGAGCCAACCAGCCCCGCCCTCCGGGGGCACTACCCAGTTGCCCACGTCATCCCGAATGCGATAGGCGCGGCCACGTCCCGCGACGGCCGGCAAACCCCGTTGGCGTAAGGGAAGAGTCGCCCAGTCGAGTCCGCGCCTGCCGAGCGCGTCTATGATCAGCGCCCGATCGGTGAAAGTTACGCCGCTGCCAATCCCGGCCAGATGCGCTCGCAACGCTCGAAGTTTCGACAATGTTCGCTCCTCCCATGGTGGGGCCGTCGCACATCGTAGGGATTTTTGACCACACTTCACTTAAACCGCATTCATTCACGGACGGGTCAGCTCCCAGCTGCAAACGAGAGACCTACGGATGTGACCTTGCCTTCACCACACGCACACAGACCACAGCACCTGAGCCGCGCCCGGCCACCCCATACTCGCACATCTCGCAGTCTAGCTGCGCCGTCAACTGCCAGCCACCGCCGCCTCGGTAACGGTAGAAGAAACGATCTACCGTCGTCGCCGGGCCGAAGGCGGCGATCATGCGCTCCAGCAACTCGGCGTCGAACTGCTGGAATCAGCCAAAGTGCTGATAGATGCCGAAAGGGACCGTGAAAAGCAGTACGCCGCCTGGCCGGAGGACTCGGCCGAGTTCCTGCGCCGCAGTGGCCCAGTCGCTGGGCCGACTCTCCCGATGCGCGGGGTTGGCGGTAAAGCAAGTGTTGTCGCAGCCGATGTGTTCCAGTGTCGACAGGCTGAGCACTGCGTCGAAGTACGCATCTCGGAAGGGAACGTCGCGCAGATCGCCAAAGAGGTAGCTGATACCGCGTCGTCAGTAGCAATTCTGCTCTGGCGCCAATGTCAGGATGTGCAGTTCCCTACCACGAAGCGCCGGGGATTGCACGACGTACCGGTGGTTCAGCGTTGAGCCGGCGTCCAATACACGCCGAGCAGTTTCAGGCAAGTGAGCCAAAGCCCAGGGCAGTTCGACACACCGCTCCATCAGGCCGGCACCGTACCCCTCGGGCAACTGGCCACCGCGATAAAAGCATTCTCGCAAATGCTGGTCCGCCAGCAGACGCGCGTACAGTCGCGCCTTGTATCCACCTAACGTCCGTCCCAAGATCGCTTCACCGGCCGGTTTGGTCGCAATCCACGCTATCGCATTGCGAGCGAGCTGGCCCGGCAAGGGCATCGACGCTGGCTTGTCCACTCTTTTAGCCACAGTCCATCCTCCACCAACCCGTGGCGCCCTCTCCGCACCCCAACTCATTGCCGACCGCCGCAACGGCCTTGGCGGTATCAACGTTGCGCCACCAACCGTCTAGTGGATTGCTACGGAGCTGGCGAGCGCTCGCACGCTCCGGCAAGAACACGGCTTCCCGGTCACCGACGTCAGGAACCCGCGTGATGAGTTCCGGTGATATCGCATAGATGACCGCGTCGATCCAGTGCGGCAGGACGGGATTTTCCTGAAAGCCGACGATCTCATCACCATTCACTAGCACGATGCCACGCGGAGAGTGCAGCGGTGCCACGGCCATCGCCGCGAGCGCTCCGTAGGCACGGTGCTGCCGGTGCAAGGCTTGGAGGTCTCGGTCGGTCATCAAGTCCCCATTGACGGCGCGAAAGGCTGAGGCCACAGAATAGCACCTTCTGGCCAGTTTTGAGCGCGCCGATTAAGGGCAAGCGCGATCTCCACGATTACCGTCGGCTGGGCCGCCATCTGATGCTTCACCTCGGCGCTCGCGCGCAACTCTCGGCCAACCTCCTCGTGCAATGGAGACGATTGGCCACCCCTCGCGTCGGTGAGGTGCGCCAAGCGCTTGGTGCTCATCGCGGGGCCCATGTCCGCAGGCCGCGCAGAGCCTCCGGGGTACATGGCTGGTTGGTATAGTCCCGCCATCGTACTCTGGAGGACGTTCCCCCGTCACCCATCAGCCATAAGTGACGTTGTTCGATCGCAGTTGATCCTCACTTCTCCTTGAGCAATAGGGATGCCTGGCCAGGTGGATCGGACCTAAAGCTGGCGACCACACCGGCGGCCGCGGCCGCCGTCTCCACTAGTTTCATGACGAACATGCCGCAAAGATGCAACGGGTCTCGTATGAGTCTGCGCCATGAACGCAGAAAGGCTGGACGGAAGACTGCATTTGCGTGCCGAGCTGCGGTGCGGGGATGCCGGCTTCGGTATTGCCGAAACGATACCCCATAGTAATACTTTTTCCTGGCGGTTCCCAATAGAGATAGTCGTCCTTCGTTGTGCTTGATGAAAGCCCGTGCTCGAACTACGTTGTGTGCGGCTCGGAAGCGTTGCGAAAAATCCCAATCCTCGGGACCGGTCATTTCGACGTCATATCCTCCTAGATCTAGAAAGGCTGATCTTTCAAAGAAACGTGCCGCCTCTATTGTATCATCCCCTATGTAGCAGCTACGTTCCAATGCCTTGCATGCCGCCCAAAATCCCGCCCCGAAAGATACTTCTGGAATAATTACTCCTACATTACCACCATGCGCACCACAATCTACGCAATCGGAAATAACACTGGGTGTAAGTTCCATGTCTGCATCAAGAATCAGCACGTACTTACCTGTGGCTCGTCCTACTCCGTGATTTCGCTGGGCGGATCTCTCCGGACCGAAGCGAAGGATCTGTGCACCGAAACTGACCGCAATCTTGCTGGTTTGTGTGTTCGTTGAATTGTCAACGACGATCACCTCAATGTTTCGATATAGCTGTTCGTTTATAGACGTGAGTAGACTCGATATCGTCAATTCAGAGTTCCGCGTTGTTATGATAATCGATACCAACGGCTGTTGTTGATCGCTCATTTCCGCTCCTTCCGCATGCACCGAGGAATCAAGAACTGTACCCGATGCTGTTCGGGGAGTCCTATGGAATCTCACGTCGTGCCGATGGCGGAACTGGTGGGAGACGAAGCCGCCAGAAACGTCTGGCAAAGGACGCACTGGTGACAGCCGGCCTTGGCCCGTGTTCCGGGCCGGCCACGTGTGATACCAGGGCGAGGCTACGTGCTGTCGCGGCTCGCCACGTGAATTGCCTGCTCCAATGTAAGGCGTTACCCTGGAGATACCGGTAGCGCTCTGGTGTTAGCAACAGCCATTCAGCCGCGGCGGCAAGTGCCTCGGGCCGTCCTGCTGAACACAGCAACCCCGTTTCCCCGTTGATTATGGAGTCGCGCAAACCGGGAACGTGGTAGCCAATCGCAGGTGTACCCATGGCATTTGCTTCGATGACGTTTATGCCCCAGCCCTCTCGACGCGATGGATGAATCAAGAGATGCGCGCTGAGAAGACGCTGTTGCTTTTCTTCGTCGGTCACCCGCCCGAAAAAATGCACCGCTGTTCCGAGTTCCAGGTCTTGAGCTAGCTGTTGTAACTGCTGCGTATACGTCGCATCACCTACCCCGATGACCCAAAGCCGACAGGAAGGCACCTGATGGCGGATTAGAGCGAGGGCGTGGATAGCATCTTCAATCCCCTTCATTCGAACAAGGCGTCCGACGTAGACAAGGGTGGGAATAGATGCCTTCTCTGGCGGGCAATCCACCGGTTCATGGTCGATCGCAGGTTCAATCACGGTGATGCTACCGGGCGCAACGCCGAAAGACCGAAGGTCACTTGCTGTAGAGGCCGAGTCGCCTACAAACGGAATCCCTACTTTGGCGTACCAGCGCAGAGCCTGTGTCTCTAGCAACCGTCCCGCTACCGAAACAGGAAATGGATACATGACTTTCCAAATGTCCCGCGCCACCTCATGGATCCACGCGAGCACAGAAACATCGGTATACGCAACCAGACCGAAGGGGACGCCGTGAATTTCGTCGACAACGAGGTCGGGTTTGGACTGACGCCGGTACCAATGTTGCGCCGCCAAATGGACGGTTCGCTCGCTACCTGCCCGGACTATTTGGACTCCTGCTATGGCATCGCGCTTAAGCGCCTGCGGGTACAAAGCTGTAAAGAGTGTCACCTCATGGCCTGCCGAAACCCAACTCCGCATGTGCTCAAACGTGACGCGTTCCGCGCCACCCGCTCGCGGGTTGTTCAGGTCGCGCCAACTGAAGACGACGATTCTCATGCGGAGTTCAGCGGAGAGTCGGCCGAGCCGACATGATCTGATTCATCGCAAACAAGGTAACAATCTGATAGCATCGTGACACCGTTAGTCGTTGTCCATATGCGTAATAGACGGAATAGTGAAACCCGTCCTTGATTGAATGGGCACAACCTGCGAGGACCGCAGACGCCACCAGATTGACGCCGTATCTGCGCAAATTTCCCAGATATCTCTCACCCCGATGCGTCCAAACGGGCGATTGAATGTGAGTGCAACAGGTGCTTCCGCAATACGCAGCCCCATGCGGTGCGCCACGGCGAGCATCTCGAGATCAAAGGCAAAGCGATTGACCGTAAGGAGCGGCAGTATGTCGCGCGCAAAGCTGCCGCGAAGGAGCTTAATCCCCGTCTGCGTGTCACGCACCGGGAGACCAAAGAGCAAGCGGCAAAGGAAAGAATAGACGGCGCTATAGATCTTGCGCTCGCGCGGGTAGTCAATCACCGATTCAGGGTGGCGCTTGGAGCCAATAACGATATCCGCGTTGGTATCTGCCTGTATCTTCAGCAGCCGAGCTAACAGTCGGGGATGCAACTCAAGGTCGGCATCAAGAAACGCCACGAACTTCCCTTTGGTGCTGGCAGCCCCGTGGCGGACCGCGTGTCCCTTCCCGCCATTGCGCTCGTAGGTGACGACGTGTACCTCACCGCGCCCCGGCTCCGTGTGCTCCATGGCAACTTCCCAGGCATAGCGGCGGGTATGGTCCTCGCTCCCGTCATCCACGATCACCAGTTCGTAACTGCAGTCGAGCTTACGAAGTTCCTCGATCGTGACGCGTATAGTCTCAGCAATCCTATCGGCCTCGTTGTAGGCTGGGATCACGACGGAGAGGTCCACGGCAACCGCGCAGTCGTGCGATGTAGCCGCCACCATGCCGACGGGTGCCTCTATCGCCATTCTGCCTTCCCCTCCGGGACGAACGCCCAAGTTGCAGGCTTCAAGTAGATCACCAGAAGCACTGCCAGTGTACCCAACATCACCGCGTCCACCGTATGCACAAATTCACCCAGACTGGTGTGGAAAAGCGCCATCAGTATCCCCTCCACAATAGGCGCGGCGAGGAGAGGCAATAAGAAAGCCCGATGACCCGCAGCCAGGAAGTAACTGGCCAGCACGCTGACCGCGCCGAACGCCGCAAGAGCGAGGGCAAGTTGCGGTAGATAACCTTGTGCCGTCTCATATTGGCCACCAACAAGAATATGCATCACCAGCTCGGGCCTTAGCGCGTAAACCGCAAGAATCGTTGCCTCAACACATGCAAGGATGCCGAGCGTGACATTCGTGATCAGACGACTCTGTCTGCCGATACCGTGCGTCCGGGCGACCACAGGAAACAGGAAGGACGTGAGCGCTCCCGATGCGTACACCAATACGCGCGCCGATGTCGCAAGGCCCGCGTAGGCGCCGGCGTCGGCAGGGCTAAAGAAGTGCTTGGCCAACAGCGTATCCTGAAAAAGGAGCGACGCGAGTGCCGCCTGCACGAGCAGCGTGGGCACAGCCCAACGCAATACGCGTCGCCAGGGCACCGAGACATCGTCTGCAGTTTCAGTCACCTGCGTCGAAAACCACCAGGCCAGCCATGCAGCTGCTGCTGCGCCGACCATCACGCCCAATAACGCGCCCGCTTCCCGCAGGCCAAAGACCACAAGGACAAGACCGACAACAAGCCGCACGGCGAACTCGCTGCTCGATGCCAGCGCAAACAATCCAAAACGGTGATGCCCTTGCAGCAAGCCTCGATACACAGGGCCAACAAAGCTACAGGCAAGTACGCCCGACACGATCAGTACCGGCAGCGCTGTCGGGAGTTTCAGGTACTGCGCCAAAGGACCGGAGAAGCCGGCCACGCCCAGGGCGAGCGCAAATCCCACTACTAAGGCAACTCTGCCAAGCCGGCGCGCGAGCGCTCCCGCCAGAGCAGGCTGCTCTTGTCCCCAAATCGCTGAATAGCGCGCCGCGACGAGCTGCAAGGTAGTAGCCGGCACAGTCACCATCACGAGGAGTGAAAGTGCTGCCGTAACAGTGGCAAAATCCTCCGGCCTCAGCAGCCGTGCCGTACCGAAGGAGAACAAGAAGCTCAGTATGTTCGTAGCCAGCGCGCCGACAACCGTTACTGTCCCACCGGCGAGAAGTTTTCGCCAGGCAATCGCCGGAGCGACAGCAGCGAGTTGCGGCGCCTTCACCTGAATGTCAGTTGCCACGGTAGGTCATCCGGTACCGTGGTCGGCTGCAGGAAAGGAAGTCGAATATCGACGGCTGCGCGAAAGCAATACCGCACCTAACCATGCAATTCGCTCCCCCTATGATTGTCGTCCACCCTGGCGTCTTAACGCTCTACGGCAAGTTAGGTCACGCATCTTTCCCCGTCGACACGTGCCTCTTTCGTCCCGCAATCGGCCCGGCCGGCCTCTTCGTGGGTCCTCACCTCGTGAAGCGCCTCGCCATCCTACCATTTAGCCTACGGCGTTTGGACGCGAACGGCAAGGACAATGGTAAAGATAGCGTTGCTATCGCCAGTCGTGACACGTCTCAGGCCCGATCTGCCGCTATCAGGTCGGCGGCAGCCCTGCGGATTCGTCGGCGCGGCCCGCAACGATCGGCCGACGGATGACCGTCGGCCAGCCTTTCCTCCAAACGGGCTACTGGAAGTAGCCGACGACATCGACGACGCCATCGACGGTGCCGTAGGCGTTGAAGATGGTGATCTGCCCACTCGCGTTCACGGTGGCAAGCACCAGATTGGGGATCGTCACCCCACCTACCCAGTTCAGATCAGAGGCGTTCGGCACACTCCCGCTCGGGTACACCGTGAAAAAACTCGCCTGGCTCGTGTCCGTCGCCGTCACGTTGAGCACCACCGCCGCTACCCCACTCGCCGGCACGCCACAGACGCCGTCTACCGTCACCGCACGCGACACCGCTGCGCCAAACGGCGTGTTGTAGGGCCCGATCTGGCTGCCTGGCCGCGTGTCCAACACCCGGCAGGGCGCCAGCGCCACTTCCTGGCTCCCCAGCGCCGAGGATGCGTTCCCATACCAGCCCGCCACATCCACCACCACGTCGGTCGTGCCGTAGGCATTGTCCATACAAACGTTGCCGTCCGACCCCACCGGAATCATGACCCGGTTCGGTATCGTCTTCCCCGCTACCCAGTTCAGGTTGGAGGCGTTGGGGACGCTGCTCGCACAACTGGGGTACACCGTCAGGAAACTGGCCGTGCTGGTGTCGGTCACCGTGACATTGAGCACCACCGCCGACACCCCGCTCGCCGGTACGCCACCCAGCCCCGTCACCTGCACCGACCGCGGCGCATTCGCGCCAAAGGGCGTGTTGTACGGCCCCACCTGGCTGCCCGGCCGCGTGTCCAGCAGCCGCACCGGCGACAGGGCGTGGTAGGTCCCGGCCGGCGGCGTCTGCCCGCCCGTGCCGTACCAGCCCTCCACGTCCACCACGACATCGGTCGTGCCGTAGGCATTGTCCATGCAGACCTTGCCGTCCGAGCCCACCGTGGCCACCACCAGGTTGGGAATGGTCACGCCGCCCACCCAGTTCAGGTTAGACGCATTGGGCACGCTGCTCGCACAACTGGGGTACACCGTCAGGAAACTGGCCGTGCTGGTGTCCGTTACCGTCACGTTGAGCACGACGGCCGACACGCCTGTCGCTGGTACGCCACCCAGCCCCGTCACCTGCACCGACCGGGGCGTATTCGCGCCAAAGGGCGTGTTGTAGGGCCCCACCTGGCTGCCCGGCCGCGTGTCCAGCAGCCGCGCTGGTGCCACCGGGTTGTACGGGTTGCCGGTAGACAGCAGGCTCACGTCATCGTAGTTGGTGTACGTTGGATCCGAGGGATAGTTGTCGTCGTGCGACGTGAGCGTGAGCGTATAGACGTGCCCGCCGGTAACCGGTCCCGAAACACTGACCCAGTTACCGGTGTTCGTACAGGTACGCGGCAGCAGCGTGATGGTGGTACTGGCGGTGAGGTCCGCCAGTGTGGCAGTGGCCCAGTCAAAAGTCACGGTGTCCGGGCAGGTCACCCGGTAAAAAAAGCTCAAGGTACCGTTGCTACCGGGCGCCTGGAAGATCTGACTGATCGAACTGTCACCGTTCGTGGGAACAGTGGAACCCAGCATTGCCGAATGGCCGCCGGAATGGAATATCGTCGAGCTCACCGACGTCGTGCCGATGGCAGTCCACCCATTCAGGGTGCCGCCGCTCGCCTCGAAGCCGCCATTGGTAATGCCGACGTTGGCGATATCCAGACCGAGTATCGTACTCCGTGTCACATCGCTACCGGCTCCAGAAATGGTCAGCGAATATACCCCAGGCGCCGTTGACGCGCCGATGGTGATTCTGAGCGTTGAACTCGCGCCGGAGGTAATAGCCGACGGGTTGAAACTGGCGGTCGTACCGGTCGGCAAACCAACGACGCTGAGCGACACGGGTTGCGGGTTGCCACGCGTCACCACCGTGCTGATCGTCGCCATCGCGGTCCCCCCAGGTGACCCGGTGACCGTTGAAGGGCTCGCACTGATGCTGAAGTCATTGGCAATCGTGGAACCGCAACTCGGATAGGTAAAGGCGGCGAGCCGGGTGTGCCAGTTGAAGCTGCCGGTGGTCGCCTCGTACTCCTGCGCGTACCAGAAGGTGCAATCATTGGAGGGGTCGATGGCCATGCTGCTGTAGTCGCCCCACCTGTTGGAGGTGCCCAGCTGGGAGCCGCCGCCAGTGATAATGCTCCCTTCGCCCAGGGTCATCTGGCCTGCGGTGTCGCCGGCCAGCCGCCCCGTGAAGTGGACGGAGGGGAAAAGGTTGGTGCTGGATTCACTGAAACCCAGGGCCATATTGCCGGACTGATCCTGCGCGATACTGCTCATCCAGCGGTACTCGCCATCTGCTGGCGCGTAGGTGCCCTGCTGGAAGACCGAGAGCGTGGTCGGCGTGGCGACGCGCAGTTCATACCAGCGGACGCCGGCCGCACCGCCGACAGCGACGGTGTTATTGACCACCAGCGACTGGTGATCGCCGAAGTTGCGGTAGGCCAGGCGATACATCAGGCGGTCACCCAGAGAGTCGAGCCCGTCGGTGGTGCCCGGCTGGGGGATGCAGCTGCTCCCGCAGGACAACAAAGTGTAGGGGGCGACAGCGAGCGCCGTCGGGCCGACAAACGTCGTGTTGGCCGGTGTGGTCCAGTCGACGTGGAAGGTCCAGTAGGCCAGGTGCGAGGTATCGGCTCCCAGACCGACCACATAGTTCGGCGCCCCGACCGGGGGCTGGGTCGCTCCATCCAGTGTGGACGCCAGCAGACCACCGTAGGCAGCGTTCGTGAACCTCTGGGTCGCTGCCGGCTGTCCCGCCAGCATGCTGCTCCGGTTCAACGCGGTCACTTCGGCGCCCAGGAATTGCGTCCCGGCGGCGTTGAACTCATTGGTGGTGACGTAATAGCCGTCGGGCCAAACGGACAGCTTCGGATAGTCCGGGAAATTCGCGTCGGCGAAGGCGTAGCGGTTGTAGGCGCCGGTGGCATCGCCGGTTTGGGAGACGGCGACACAGATCATGAAACTGGGGGTGCTGAAGTCGAGCGCAAACTGCATGATGACCCAGCGATTGGCCTGGGTGTCGTAGACGACCTCTGGATCACCGTCGTTGTTCGTCTGGCAGATGCCGCCGAAGCCGCTCCAGACCGTATTGATAGGAACGGGGCCATAGATTGGGGTTCCGGTCTTGTTGAACACCGCCAGATCGACGTTGACCGTTTCCACATACTGGGTCAAGCCGACCGCGCCGTTGGTATCCGGCGGCGCATACTGCACAGTAAAGGTACCCTGTGGACCGGTGAAACCAACACCCATGCCATCAATGTTGACGCTGGTGGTTGGCACCTTCTCGCCTCCAACACGGGTCTGCACCGGTATGGACGCAGCGGCGCTCCCCGTTGCGGCCGGTATCGGAGGCAGGGGATGCAGGGGAATCACCCGCTTGGTACCGGCGGGAAGGGAGGCAGCCGGCTTGAGCGAGCGCAGGGGGGCGGATACGTCGTTCTTCACCGACATGCCGACGTCCGCTGTTACCCCTTTGATCTTGCTGGCCTGCCCGGATGCATCTACCGCCGTTGGCAATCCGTTCATAGCGAGTAACACGATGACGAATAGGGCGCTCAAGACAGGATGACGCGCGAAACGATTGACAGACATGTAGCCTCCTCCTGACGGACGTTGCTGGGCCGTCCTGTGATCAGACTACCTGCACGTGGCGGGCAAGCGCATGATACCTCACTGTCATTCTTACGGCACAATCCGCCACTGCGCCGGCAGCCGATAGATGCGCTGGCGCCCGTCCGGGCTCTCCTCCCGGAAGGTCGGGACGTGGCCCTGGCGGCGGACTTCGACATAGGTGTTTTGCACTTGAATGATACGCTTCTGGGTGACGTTGAACACCACGACGCCCCATTGGTACGGTTGCAGGCTGGCCGCCTGCGTCACGTCGTCGACGACGCGAAAAACCGGCTGATACAGGTCGGGATCGGCTGCCAGCGCGTTGTGGACGTGCTGGAAATCGCCGTAGGCATTGTGCTCGTCGAACACGGCCAGGCCGGATCTGACCTGCTCGACTAACTGCCGGTCCTCACGTTCGACTGCCACCAGCAGTGCGTCAATTCCTGACGGGTTGCGCGCGCAACAGGCGACCAGGATGGCCAGGGCCGTCGGTGGCGCTACAAAACTGATCGCCTGTTCCGCCTCGACGATCGTAAAACGCATCATGGGAAGCTCATCCGCCTTTTCCAGTCGAGAGGAGAGCGTGGCGCCCGCCGTGCCAGCCGCGCGTATCGCACACATGGTACGGCGCCGTCGGACGAGCGACAACCGGCGCGGGACTATGTTGCCGGTACAGCCTGCACCACGAGGCGGTAACCAACACCCCGCTCGGTGACCAGGTACGCCGGATGTGTGGGATCCGGCTCCAACTTTTCACGGACGCGACGAACGTGTACGCGCAAGGTATCCACGTCGATCGCCTCTGCCGGATCCCAGACGCGCTGCAATAAGGCGCTGGACGGCACCACGCGGTTCGCGTTCCGGGCGAGCACGCTCAGGAGACGTGATTCGGTCGCCGTTAGCGTTGAATTGCGCCCGGCAGCGATCACTGTTCGATCACTGAAGCTGACCTGCACTTCCGGGCTCAGCACCAGCTCCTTGCCGCGTTGGACCGGCATCTCACCGAAGCGACGCAGGATGCGCTTGGCCCGAGCGATCAACTCGCGTCCGTCGAAAGGCTTCACGATGTAGTCTTCGGCGAAGGTGTTGATCGCCTGTATGACGATATCTTTGTCACTGGAAGCCGTCAGCATGATGATCGGAATATCGGCGCGGCCCTTCAAGGCGCGCGCCAACTCAAAGCCATCCATCACGGGCATACTACGGTCGACTATGGCAAGATCAGGAACGCCATGGCGTAGCGCCGCCATCGCCTGCGCCCCGTTGCTGGCCGTGATCACGTCAAAGCCGACGCGCTCAAACAGCACTTCGACCAGGCGTCGAACGTGCGCGTCGTCATCAACGACGAGAACGAGCGGTGCTAAGTGTTCAGAGTCCATATGCCGTCCATCATAGCGAATTCCTCGCCACCCTCAAGCCACTGCTATCCAGTTTGGCTATATGCTGGAGACCATGGCCCAGATTACAACAGGTGAAAGCCCACGCCATTGTATGGGCTTGCGACATGATTGTACAGTACTTCCGGTAAAGTTTGGGTGATAGTCCGGGCTGGGACACTGGTTGGCACGTCGCTTGCACAACCGGTCAGAAGAATCGGTGCCGGTTGTTGTGGCAGGGTGTCGCCGTCGTTGCGATGCCGCAAAGGTATTCACGTGCCGGCCTCGACCGGGTCGGCGAGCGTCGCCTGGGCCGTCGTAGGGGCAGGGGCGCGCGAGGGATGGAGGAAACACGATGTTCTGGCGGTTACGGTCTCTGGTATTCGGTATCGTCCTGGGGCTGCTGTTTTCACCGGGAGGGGGAGCGGAGAACCGCCGTCGCCTCTGGACCTGGCTGCAAGGCAAGGCAGGCGAGACGGCGCCGAAGGTGCAGTCGCACTTGCAGCAGGTAGCAACGAAGGGCGCCGCCGTCGCCGGTCAGACGCTGGACCAGGCGCGCCAGCAGGCTGGGCCAATGGCCCAGCGCGCGCAGGACTCGATGGGCAGCGTCGGACAGCAAGCGCAACAACACCTGAGCCAGGCGGCGCAGCAAGTCACGTCCCGCCTCGGCGACGTCGCCGATCAGGTGCGCTCGCAGGGCGCCAATGTTGCCCAACAAGCACAAGAACAGGCAGGCAAGGCAGCAGACACGGTGTCGAGCCGAGTTGGTGACGCCGCCGAACAGGCCGGCGAGAAAGCGTCCGCCGTGGCCCAGCAGGCCAGGGAGACGGTCCAACAAACAACGGCGGCGGCGCCCGGCCCAGTCCCGACCACCGCCGAGACGCCCGGACCCGGCCTTACGCCGGCCGAACAGAGTGCGAAGAACGTGCTGCGCGAAGTCGACCGCGCCGAAGCGAAGGCCGAAGGCCACAACCCATAGGACAATGCCGAGGGAGGGAAGCGGCTGGACCGGCGGTTCCCTTCGTGCCGTGCTATCCTCACTGATTCATAACAGGGGAGGCGGTACGATGCGCATAACGGCCAGGGAGCCGAGCAGCGGCCAGACGCTTGCACTGCACATTGCCAATGGCAGTATCGCGACTGTGGAGGAGGTGTCAGCGCCGGCGTCGTACTGGGTGGCGCCGGCGCTAATCGACCTACAGGTCAACGGCTACGGCGGATTCGACTTCAACGCCCCGACGCCGGCTCCCGAAACTGCTGCCGGCGCCGTGGTTGCCTTGCGCGAGGCCGGCGTCGGCCTCTGTTGCCCGACAATCACCACCGGCGGCTTCGGCCAGACCCGGCGAGCGCTGCGCGCGGTCAGTGATGCCTGCGAGCAGGACGTCACGATTGCCCACGCCGTCGCCGGCATACACCTGGAAGGCCCATACATCTCGCCGCAGGATGGGCCGCGCGGCGCCCATCCGCTGCCCTACGTTCGCCCACCCGATTGGGACGAGTTCCAGCACTTTCAAGAAGCTGCGCGCGGCACGATTCGCATCGTGACGCTGGCGCCGGAACTGCCCGGCGCTCTTGATCTCATTGCCCGCCTCACGGCGCAGGGCATCATCGTCGCGCTGGGGCACCACGCCGCGACGGCTGTGGAGCTGGAGGCGGCGGTGCAGGCAGGGGCACGCCTCTGCACGCACCTGGGCAACGGCGCCCACGCCCAACTGCCGCGCCACCCCAACTACATCTGGGATCAACTGGGCGACGACCGGCTGTCCGCCGGCTTCATCCTGGACGGCCACCACCTGCCGCCGTCCGTCGCCCGCTGCATGCTGCGAGCGAAGGGCCTCTCCCGCAGCCTGCTCGTCAGCGACGCCATTTATCTGGCCGGCATGCCCCCGGGCCGGGCGCGGTTTATGGACCTCGACGTAGAACTTACGGCAGAGCGGCGTGTCAATCTGGTCGGCACGCCCTACCTGGCCGGCTCGGCGCTGTCGCTGGCGGAAGGCGTCGGTAATGCCGTTCGCTTCACCGGCATCACGCTGGCGCAAGCGCTGGCGCTAGCAACAACGACACCTGCGGCGCTGCTTGGGATCGCCGCTGCCTGGGGGGAACTGGCGCCGGGGCGGGCGGCGGACCTGATGCTCTTCTCCTGGGATGAAGGCGAGCAAGTGGTACAACTGAAAGCGCTCCTGGCGCAGGGCACGGTAGTCTGGGGAGAATTGCCAGCATGAAGACGGTGAAGGCCGCCCTGGTCGGCTACGGTATGTTCGGCGCCGACGTGGTCATCGGCACGCTCTGGGACTTGCAGCGCAACGGCATCGCACCCTACCTCGACCGTGTCGGCCTGGACGACTGGACCAGCCGCTACCAGGGCGCCGGCTTCGACCTCGTCGCCATCGGCACGCGCAGCGAAGCCAGCGCTCGTCGCGCCGAGGCGGACACGCTGGCGGCCACCGGGCACCCCCTGCGCGGCTATTTCGGCGACACGCCCTGGTTGGACATCCTGCGCGACGTGCCGGACCTCGACGTGCTGATCGTGGCGACGCCGGACCACCTGCATACGGCGCCGATCCTGGCGGCCCTGGAGCACGGCGTCCACGTCATCACCGAAAAACCACTCTGCCTGGACCTATATGAGGCCGACCAGATCATCGAGTTAGCCCGGAGCCGGAACCGCGTCGTGGCCGTGGACATGCACAAGCGCTACGACCCAGACCACCTGCGCATCTTCCAGGAACTCGGTACCAGCCTCGGCACACCGCTCTACGCGCGCGGTGTGCTGGAGGAGCCATTGGAAGTATCCACGTCGACCTTCAAGTGGGTCGAACAGAGCGATCCCTTCAGCTACGTCGGCATCCACTGGGTCGACCTCTTTATGCACTACCTGGACCTCACGCCGCTGGCGCTGTATGGCGTCGGTCAGAAACGCCGGCTGAAAGAGGAGTACGGCCTGGATGCCTTCGACAGCACGCAGGTGATGGTGACCCATACCAGCGGCATGACGATCATCTACGAGAACAACTGGCTGACACCGGCCGACTTCGAAGGCCCGGTGAACCAGGAATCGCACATGGTGGCGACGCGCGGTAAAGTCGAGTCCGACTCGCAGTATCGCGGCCTGCGCTACTGGATCGAGAACGGCGGCTCTCGCACCGCCAACACCCACTTCTTCCGCAAGGTGCGCCGCCCGGACGGCTCGCAGGTGTCGTTAGGCTACGGCAAGGATAGCCTGGTGCTCGGCCTGGAGAAGGTCTTTCGCTGCGTTCACGGCCTGGCCGCCGCCAACGACCTCGCCGGCAGCTACCCGGATGCCGCCTCGCTGCGCCGCCCCACGGCCGTCATCCACGCCGCCCGAGCGGTTATCGCTCGCAACGCCGCACTATTTGCCGCCGGGCAGCCGCCGGTGGCAACGGCCAGCTTCACAGCGGAGGAGATCACGCTGCACGACCCGGTGAGCGGCGTCAGCCCGCTGTACCGGCGTTAACCAAGAGGGACCCGGCGACTGAAGTCGCGGGCTAACATTGCCAAGTCCGCCTTCGCGGACTGGATGAGCCGGCGCCGGTCGGCTGCGGTACCCTCCGCGGGCTGGAAACGAGTCCGCGCAGGCGGACTTCGCTCGCCATAGCCGCGACTTCAGTCGCCAGGCGGCGGGTTCGCTGAATGTGTAGTTAGCGCCTTGGCGGCCGCATTTCTCCGAAGAGTTCAGAGAGAGAAAGCGCGACCCCGGGAAAGAGCGGAGAGACCAGCAAATCGCCCTCTCGCCACAGCACCGCCGCGCCGTAGCGATTGCCCTGATGAGCGTACTGCGTCACGGTGCGCGCCTCGGGATCAACAAGCATGTACGCAGGCACGCCGTAGTCCTCGTACAGGTCCCACTTCGTCCCACCGGGCAGATTGTCGCGGCGATTGGTAGGAGAAAGAACCTCAATGATCAGATCGGGCACTCCCTCTACCGCAACGTCGGTAATGATATGCTCTCGTTCCCGTCGGATGAAAAACACGTCAGGTTCCGGGGCGTTCTCTCGCCGCATGCTCGCATCCAGTAACACCGCGACCGGCCCCATCAGCGCGGCTCCATAACCGGCATTTCGCGCGCGCAAGAGCCAGGCATGGAGCGCAGCGATCAGCAGAGCATGATTCGCGGTGGGCGGCGCCATCTCGACGAGTTCTCCGTTCAGCAATTCATAGCGCCGGCCGTCGTCGGGCATCTCCAACCACTGCTCAAAGGTGTACCGCTGCTTTGTGAGCACCATTGCTTCGGCCAACTCCTCTCTGTGCCGCGGCCCTCAAACAGGCTAACCGGTGACCTTGTCGGTTGGGTAACGAGCAAGAAGGGCCTCAAGAAAGGCCTCCCCACTCTCGTAGAACGTGCCCAGGCCGGCGGCGATCTCCGCGTCGACTTCGCGCTCACCTTCTTGCCAGGACTCGGTCCAAAACCAGGCCTGATCAAGATCCCGCAGCGGACGCAAGACAACGCTTCCGTCTGCTGCAACCTTGACCTCGAACGCGGTGTCTGGAACGACATGGGCCGCTTGCCGAATTCCCTCGGGCAGTTCTGCCCGGCCTTGCTCGTCCATCACTATGGTTGTGGGCAATGTCTCTATCTTCACGGCCAATATCCCCTCACTGAAGTGTGCCACCGTCGACATGAGCACGCCGCGACTGTACCCCCAGGATACCTCAAGCGCTCCGGCTCGGTCTGCGCCACCTTCTACACCACAATCGTCTGGTCCCGGTGTGGCCCCAGGCCGACGCTGTGGAGGGGTACGCCGACCTGTTCACTGATGAAATCCAGGTAGAGGCGGGCGTTGCGAGGGAGGTCGGTCAGGGTGCGCGCCTGGGATGTTGCGGTGTTCCAGCCGGGCAACACCTCGTAGATCGGCTCGCAGCGGGCGTGCGTCTCCTCGTCGGGGATGTCGTCCAGGCGCTGGCCTTGATAGCGGTAGGCGACACAGACGGGTATCTCGTCAAGTGTGTCAAGCAGGTCAAGCTTGGTCAGGGCGAGCTGGCTGAAGCCGTTGAGTTCCGCCACGTAGCGGGTCACGACGACGTCGAACCAGCCGATACGGCGCGGTCGCCCGGTGGTCGCGCCGAACTCACCGCCAAGGCGGCGCAGATACTCTGCCTGCTCCCCCGCAAACTCAGCAGGCATAGGGCCCGTGCCGACCTGCGTGCTGTAGGCCTTGGCGACGCCGATCACCCGGTCGATGGCACGCGGCGGGATGCCCGCCCCGACGGCAGCCCCACCGGCGGTCGGGGAGGAACTGGTGACGTAGGGGTACGAACCCCAGTCGATGTCCTTCATGGCGCTCAACTGGCCCTCCAGCAGGATGCGCTTGCCGTCGCGCAGCGCGGAGCGGACCAACGGCACCGTGTCGATGACATAGGGCTGCAAACGCCGTCCCCACTCCAGGCATTCGGCCAGCACCTGCCTTTCGTCGAAGGGCTCGACGCCATAGATTTTGGTGAGCATGGCGTTGCGCCGCCGCAGCACGATCGCCAGCTTGTCGCGCAGCACGGCCTCCTGCGTCAGTTCGCCGATGCGGATGCCGACCCGGCCGATCTTGTCGGAGTAAGCAGGGCCGATGCCGCGTCCGGTGGTGTCAACGCGGAAGCGGCCGCGCTCCTCGTCTTCGAGGCGGTCAAAGAGCCGGTGGTAGGGCATCACGACGTGGGCACGATGAGAAACATACAGCGGCGGCAGTTGGATACCGCGGGCGGTGATCGTCGCTATTTCTGCCAGCAGCGCCGGCGGGTCGACCACGGTGCCGGTGCCCAGCACGCAGGTGCAGTCCGGGTTGAAGACCCCCGACGGCAAGAGGTGTAACGCAAACTCGCCATAGTCATTGATGACCGTATGGCCGGCATTGCTGCCGCCCTGAAAGCGCATCACCAGGTCGGAAGCTCCGGCCAGCAGATCAACGACCTTGCCTTTGCCTTCATCACCCCACTGTGCCCCAACCACGACTGTCACGGACATTGGCTCTTCCTCTCTTTACGTTCCTTGCTGCGTCTGACGCCGCCCTTGTGGGCGGGGAGTCGTTGCAGCACCTACTGGCGTGCCGTCAACACCGCGCTGGAGCAGGACGGCAACGGCGAGCGCGTCGATGAGCGCCAGCATGGGCACGCGCGATGTCGCCGGCTCACCCTGCAAGGCCGGGGCGATCGCCGTCACCAGCACCACGTCCGCCGCCAGGGCCACTGCCGAATGCGCATAGGCGGTAAGCGCCACGGCGGCGGCGCCGGCTGCGCTCGCTCCCTGCAAAGCCAGCCGCACGCTGTCTGTGTCGCCCGACTGCGAGATGCCGACCGCCACGTCCAGCGGTCCCAGCGCAGACGCCGCCGGTACGTGGTCGTTGGCGTTCGGGTAACAGCAGGCCGCCAGCCCGGCCCCCAGCAAACGCACCTGCATCAACTGGGCGATGGCGCCGGAGACGCTGCCGGCGCCGAAGATGGCCACCAGGCGCGCCTCGGCCAACGCAGCCACGGCCTGGGCGATCGCCGCCATATCCAGGGCGCCGGCGGTGTCGCGCAGCCCCTGCGCAGCAGCAGCAAACACCGCCTGGACCACGACCTCCGGCGGGTCACCCGGCTGGGGAGCGCGTACCGCCGCCCCACCGAGCGGAGGCGGTGACAGCAGCTCCACCGCCAGCGCCGTGCGTAGGTCACCAAACTCGCGATAGCCGGCGCGGCTGCAGGCGCGCATCACGCTGCCAAAGCCAACCCCCGCCGCGTCGGCTACCGCCGCCGCTGTCGAGCGGGAAGCCTCGCCCGGACGCGCCAGGATCCACTCCGCCGCCACGCGCTCCGCCCGCGTCATCGCCGTGAGCGCCGCCCGCAGCCGCGCCAGGGCACCGCCGCTGAACCGTTCATCCATTATGTTGCCTCATTACGGATGATACGTCCAGATGGCCGTCGTGTCAAGTGGGTTTTCGCCCGGCGACTGAGGTCGCGGGCTAGCATCGCCAAGTCCGCCTACGCGGACTAATCCAGCCGCCGAAGGGCGGCTTCGCACGGTTAGCCCGCGACTTCAGTCGCCGGGTCTATCTCGCCTGCGCTTGAAACGCTGCCACGGTGGCGTCTGCCAGGGCGGTGGCCACACACTCGACCGGCCCGCTGCCTTCGACCCGTTGCACCAGGCTGCGCTCCTCGTAAAAGTACACCACCGGCTCGCTGCGCTGGCGATACACTTGCAGTCGATGCTTGACGGTGGTCGGCGCATCGTCCATCCGGTGTGCCAGACCGTGGCCGCAGACGTCGCAGATGCAGGGTTCGCGTGGCGGATTCGTCCGACTGCCGAACACTGCATTGCACTCCGGGCAGAACACGCGCTCCTGTGCCCGGTCAATCAACTCCTGCTCCGGCACGTCCAGCACGAAAACGCAGTGGACGGGGATAGCGAGCCGCTCCAGGGTTTCGGCCTGCGCGACCGTGCGCGGGTAGCCGTCCAGCAGGATGTGGTGGTCATCCATTCGTTCCACGACCATCTCAGTTACGACGTTATCCGGCACGTACTCGCCGCGGCGCAGCAAGTTACCGACGCGCCGGCCAAGGGGGGTGTCGTCCTGAGAAACTTCGCGTAACAAGTCACCAGTGGCCAGATGGACCAACCCGAAGCGGGCAGCCAGCAACCTCGCCTGTGTTCCCTTGCCGGCGTGCGGCGGCCCCATCAGAATCAGGTGCAACGCCATTGATGCGCTTCCTTCATTACGTGATCCGCTGTCGGCCTCCAGCCGCGCCAAGTTTCGGTGGAGATTGTACGTCTTTCAGGGAAACTCAGGGCAACACGGGCAACCGCCCGTTCTCTGCTTCATCTTCCTGACGGTAGCCCGCGAGAAACGCGCGCTCGAAGGTGCCGAACCGGCCCTCGATAATCGCCTGTCGCATCTGGCGTACCAGGGTGAGGCAGAACGTGACGTTGTGTAGCGTGGCCAGGTAGGGGGCAAGCAACTCCTTGGTCTTGAAGAGGTACCGAAGGTAGGCGCGGCTGTGGGTGCGGCAGGTATAGCAGTGGCATCGGGGATCCGGCGCCGTCTGGTCTTCGGCATACCTGCTGCTGAGCAGCCGCAGCCGGCCCTGCGCCGTGAGCAGGGTGCCGTTGCGCGCCATGCGGGTCGGCAGCACGGAATCGAACATGTCGATGCCCCGGCGCACGACGGCAAAGAAATCTTCCGGCTCGCCGATGCCCATGGCATAATGGGGTCTGTCGTCCGGTAGATGCGGGGCGACCCAGTCCAGTATGGCCGCAGTCATGGGCCGGGAATAGCCGATCGACTCGCCGCCAAGGGCGATGCCCGGCAAGTCCAGCGAGGCGACAAAAGCGGCGCTCTGCTCGCGCAGCGCCTGGCTGTTGCCGCCCTGCACGATGCCGAAGAGTGCCTGAGGCGGCGCGTTTCGCTTGCCAGCTTCCTGCTCCTGCCAGCGTTGCCGGCAGCGCACCAGCCAGACATGCGTTCGCTGCATCGACAATGCCGCGACCGCGACATCATCGTCGTTGCGGGAACATTCGTCGAAGGCCATGATGATGTCGGCCCCGATGGCCTGCTGGATCTCCATCGAGCGCTCCGGGCTGATGTACTGGCGGGAGCCGTCGAGCGGCGAAGTGAACCAGGCACCGTCGTCCGTCACCTTGACCAGACTGCCCTGGCTGCCGTGGCGCCGGTCCGGGGTGGCCAGACTGAAGAGCTGAAAGCCGCCACTATCGGTGAGCAGCGGGCCGCTCCAGCCCATGAAGCGGTGCAGGCCACCGAAGGCGGCAAGCTGCTCGGCTCCCGGACGCAGGCTCAGGTGATAGGCGTTGGCCAGGATGATCTGCGCCCCGGCCTCGCTGAGGTCGCGCGGGGCCAGCCCTTTGACCGTGCCGCGCGTGCCCACGGGCATGAACAGCGGCGTCTCCACCAGCCCATGCGGTGTCTGGAGCACGCCCGCGCGCGCCCGCGTGCCGGCATCCCGTGCGGCGATGCGAAAAGCGAAGGGTATCAAGGGTCCCCTAATACGCCTTCGCCACGTAGACCATGTGCTGACCCGCCTGGCCGCAGACTGCGCAATCACCGGTCGATTGTGCAGCTTCATCGTCCAGAGGGATACAGCGGATGGTCGCTTTGTACTCGCCCAGGCGGTCTTCACAGTCGCCACTGCCACACCAGTTCATGCGGTAGAAGCCAGGCTGCTCATCAAGCACGGCTAGATCGGAGAGCCTGGCCGCCGTAAAGGTATGGCTCTCCCGGAAGGCCAGTGCCCGCTGGAAGAGGGCAGCCTGCATCTGCTCCAACAACTCCGGCACGCGCACCGGCAACTCCGCAACGGGTAGCGGTTGCTTTTCCGCCATGTCGCGCCGAGCGACGACCACCTGACCGGCAGCCAGATCGCGGGGGCCGAGTTCCAGGCGCACCGGCACGCCGCGCATCTCCCAGTCGTTGTACTTGAAGCCCGGCGTCACCTCTTCGCGGCTGTCTACCTGCACACGCACGCCGGCAGCGCGCAACTCGGCGACGATCTCGGCGACCTTGGCCAGTACGGCGCTGCGCTGCTCGTCACTGCGATAGATCGGCACGATCACCACCTGGGTCGGCGCCACTCGGGGCGGCAGCAGCAACCCTTTACTGTCGCCGTGAGCCAGCACGAGCGCGCCGATCAGGCGGGTGGTGACGGCCCAACTGGTGGACCAGGGCTGGCGGCGCTCGCCATCACGATCCAAGAACCAGACCTCGAAGGCTTTGGAGAAGTTCTGGCCCAGGTCGTGGCTGGTACCCATCTGCAGCGCCCGACCGTCGCGCATGAGCGATTCCACTGTGTAGGTGTCGCGCGCGCCGGCGAAGCGCTCCTTGGCGGACTTGCGGCCTTGCAGGACCGGTATGGCTAACTGTCCCTCAATCAGCCGGACGTAGAGGGAGAGGATAAGGCGCGCCTCTGCCACGGCCTCCTCAACGGTGGCATGGGCGGTGTGGCCTTCCTGCCAGAGGAACTCCATCGTGCGTAAGAACAGGCGGGTACGAATCTCCCAGCGCACCACGTTCGCCCACTGGTTTATCAGGAGCGGGAGGTCGCGGTAGCTCTGCACCCACCGCGCGTAGGCATCGTAGATGATTGTCTCGGAGGTGGGCCGCACCACCAGCGGCTCGGCCAATTCCTCGCCGCCGCCGTGCGTCACGATCGCCAGGTGCGGCGCGAACCCTTCGATGTGGTCCTTTTCGCGCTGGATAAAGCTCTGCGGGATGAACAGGGGGAAGTAGGCGTTCTGGTGGCCGGTTTCCTTCAACCGGTCATCCAGCCAGCGTTGAATCGACTCCCAGACACTGTAGGCGTAGGGCCGGATGACCATACAACCGCGCACGGGCGAATAGTCGGCCAACTGGGCGCGCTGGACGACATCGTTGTACCACTCGGCGACCGCGCTCTCCGCCAACTCTGTTATCGCCGCCACGTGCTCCCTTTCCATTGCTGCTCCTGCCGGATGCTATTGTGCCACGCCGTGGGGTCGGGGGCCAGGGGCCCTTTCTGGGGTAGGTATTTGGTGAGAGCTGGCGGGTGATGAAAAGGGATGCTC
>DAIMXP010000077.1:0-34460 GCA_036734945.1 Chloroflexota bacterium | reverse complement strand
GGAGCATCCCTTTTCATCACCCGCCAGCTCTCACCAAATACCTACCCCAGAAAGAGGGGTCTCTCCCCGCGCCGGAAAAAGAGTCAGAGAAGGAGGTTCACATGACCAACAACATCCGCCTCACGGCCATCGGCGGTGGCGCGATGGGGGAGGCGTTCATTGCGGGCTTACTGCGAGCTGATGGACTACTGCAGGGCGACGATGTCGCGGTGGTTGAGCCGGTGGCGGCTCGGCGGGAGGTGCTGAGCCGGCAGTACGGGGTGCGCACGAGCGCGGCACTGGGCGGCCTCGTACACGGCGCGGATGTCGTACTCATTGCGGTGAAGCCGGATACGTTTGAGGTTGTGGCCGGGGAACTGCGCGGGCTGCTGGCGCCGCAGCAACTGGTCTTGACACTCATGGCGGGTATTCCCCTGGCGACCGTGGTCAACGGGTTGCAGTTTCCCGCTGTCGTCCGGTTGATGCCCAACATTCTCTGCCGGATCGGGGCCGGGATGATCGTGTGGTACGCGATGCCTTCCGTGACCGATGACCAGCGTGACCTCTGCCGGCGCTTGTTTGGGGCGATGGGCGCGGAGTTTGCGGTGCTGGACGAGAAGTACCTGGACATGGCGACGGCAGTTTCCGGCAGTGGCCCTGCCTATATGTTCCTGGTTCTGGAGGCATTGACCGATGCTGGCGTACACCTCGGCTTTCGGCGCGAGCAGGCCGCTATTTTGGCGCAGCAGACGATGCTGGGGGCGGCGCAGCTCATCCAACAGGAGCCGCAGCATCCGGCAGCGTTGCGCAACATCGTGACGTCACCGGGTGGCACGACGGTGGAGGGGCTGCTGGTGCTGGAACAGCGGGCCGTTCGCGCCTCCATCGTCGAAGCGGTCCTAGCGGCCTACGCAAAGGCGCAAAAGCTAGGGTAGAGTAGAGTAGGCGTGTCGAAACGCGCCGGCTCTCTTGAAGTCGAAGGTCTTGCCTACTGTGAATTCGTTGTTGCTCTACACCGTGATCGCCTGGCTGCTCCGCGTGCTCTCCTTCGCTATTATCGGTCGGGCGCTCATTTCCTGGTTCGCGCCGAATTCTAATAACCCCTTCGTGCGCCTGCTAATTGAGGTGACGGAGCCGATCCTGGCGCCGCTGCGGCGCATTATTCCGCTGATCGGCATGATGGATATCACACCGATTGTCGCGATCTTCCTGCTGCAGTTGCTGCAGCAATGGCTGGGGCAGGCACTGCTTGGCTGATCGCATGACATTTCAGCGCCCGACCGGGACGGCAGATCGGCTACCGGCGCAGCAGGCTGCCTGGAACTACGTCACGTCGCGGGCGGAACGGGTGGCAGCCCAGTTCGGTTACGGACGCATCGACACGCCGACGTTTGAAGAGACGTCGCTCTTTGTGCGCGGTGTGGGCGAGGGAACGGACTTGATGGAGCGAGAGACCTATACGTTCGTTGATCGCGGTGACAATCGCTTGACGTTGCGTAGCGAGGGTACCGCTCCGACCATGCGCGCGTACCTGCAGAATGGCTTGGAGAGCTTTCTGACGCCGTTACGCCTATATTACGTCGCGCCGATCTTTCGCTACGACCGGCCCCAGAAGGGGCGATTGCGCGAGCACCACCAGTTGGGCCTGGAGGCGATTGGCGAATCCGACGCGGCCATTGACGCCGAGGTCATCGCGGTGCTGGCGCGGGTGTTTGCGGAGATCGGTCTTCGCGGCGTGTCGATGCAACTGAACAGCATCGGTGACGAGCAGTGCCGTCCGGCCTACATTGCTCAACTCGTGGCCTATTACCGTCCGCGCATTGACCGGGCCTGTGCCAACTGCCGCGTCCGGCTGGAGAAGAACCCATTGCGGCTGCTTGATTGCAAGGAGGAGCGCTGTCAGCCCTTGATCGCGGCAGCGCCGAAGCCCGTCGATGCCCTCTGTGACGCCTGCGCGCAGCACTTCACTCGCCTGCAGCACCTGCTGAGCGTGCTGGAACTCCCCTGCACACTCAACCCGCGCCTGGTGCGCGGCCTGGGCTACTACACGCGCACGGTGTTTGAGTTCTATACCTCGGAACGAGGGGCGCAATCGGCCCTGGGCGGGGGCGGCCGCTACGACGGCCTGATCGCCGAATTGGGTGGTCGCCCGACGCCGGCGGTCGGCTTCGGCGCCGGCATCGAGCGCTGGTTGCTGGCTTTGCAAGAGCAGGGTGTGGTGTTGCCGCCGGGACCGCGCCCGGACGCCTACGTTTGCCACCTGGGCGTCGAAGCGCAAGATTGGGCGCTGCGCCTCGCCATGCAGTTGCGCGCGGCCGGCCTCAGTGTGGTTGCAACGCCCGGCGTGCGCAAGCTGCCGGCACAGTTCCGGCAGGCGGAGCACTATGGCGCGCGCTATGCGGTGATCGTGGGCAGCGAGGAGGCAGCCCTGCAGGTGGCAACATTGCGTGATATGACGACCAAGGCCGAACGCCGCAACATGGACCCGGACAGCCTCCTGCGGGCGCTACGCGACGTATGAAGCCACGTACATCGTCCCGCGCAGCAGCCGTCAGCATGCTCTGCTTGGCGGTTGTCATGGCCCTGAGTGCCTGTTCCGGCCAGAGTCTGGTCGACGCTGCGCTCGCTCCGCCGGACGGCACACCGTCGTCGGCGGAGTACGCAGCAGCGATCAACACGCCGGCCCCGACGCCGACTGCCGTCGTGATCGTTCCGCGAAGCCTCGCGGTGAATGTGGCGCGCCTCAGCGTGAAGCCGGGTGAGACGCAAGAGATCGACGTGACCGGCACGCCGGATCGCTACATCAACGTCATCGTGAGCTATTCCAATGGCGACCACTTCAACGCCGCCAGCCACATCGGAGCGCAGTTGGACATCAACGGCGCCTACGCCGACAAATGGACAGTTGATCCGCTGGCGTCGGGCGGCAGTGTGAGCGTCCAGGTGCAGGATGTGACCAGCGGCCAGATCGACCACCAATCGTTCCTCATTGATGCCAAGCCGTGGGGCGGCTCGGCCCCCGTCGGCAACCCACCAATCGTCGCCTACGTGCCGTTCGGCACGCCAGGCGCCGCGCCGGTGGCGGTGACGCCCTCAGCCTCCAGTGCTCCCTTTCCGTTCCCCTCACCGTTCGCGGTCGGCACGCTGGTCCCTGGTTTAGTGGCGAACGGCAACCTGCAGGTGTCGGCAGCCCCGAGTCCGGCGGTGATACGCGCCGGCGGCACCGTTCGCATTAACGGTACGCTCACCGATGCGTCCGGCAAAGGCGTAGCCGGCGCCCGCCTGTTTGCCATCGGCCATTTTCCGGGTGGGCACTCAGAGGTCTGGGTCTCCCCGGCCCAGTCCGGGTCGGGTGGCCTGGTCTGGGTTTCGGCGCCGATCATTGGCGTCAGCACCGGCGCCACGATCCTTGTCGATGTCTACATGACCTTCAACGGGCAGAGCTACCACGGGGCGACCTCGTTCCAGGTGGGGTAGGGCCTCACTCCCAATAGCGAATAATCGCCGCCTCTTGCCAGGAGGAGTCGCCGTGGGCCGCGACCGCCTTGTAGATCTCGTTGGTCATTGCGGTGAGGGGGGCGAGCAGGCCGGCCTCTTGCGCCACTTCCAGGGCGTAGCCGAGGTCGCGGGTGTGCTGGCGTAGTTCTCCCTGGCCGTCGAAGGCGCCTTGCAGCATTGGCTCGGCGTCGGGTAGGTCCAGCAGATCGGCCGTCAGCGAGCTATCGAGGCCGACCCGACGTGCGAAGGAAAGGCCTTCCGCCAGGGCCACGGTGCGCGCTGCCCGGAGCATCTGATCGAGCAGTGTAGTCAGTTGGCCGAAGCCTGATGGGCCGACGTAGGCGACGCGCTGGGCCAGCAACTCCAGCAGCGACCGGGCGCTCTGGAAGGCGTCCGGCGAGCCGCCAACCGGCGCAATCAGGTGTTCGCCGTGGCGTATCAGGGGTGCATCAAGCATTTGCCCGCCTCGCGCGGCCACCAGGGCGGCCAGCCGGCGGTCGCTGGATGGAACGCTGGCGCCGAGGTTGATGACAACCTGTCCCGGCGCCAGGGCCGAGAGTACGCCATCGGGACCTTCCATCACCGATACCAGGGCGTGGACATCCGGCAGGTCGAGCAGGACAGTATCGACGGCCGACGTCAGGTAGAAGGCGTTGGCGACATCGCTCGCCCCCAGCGCTACATAGCGACGTGTCTGCTGTTGATCGCGGTTTAGCATGACAAGGCGCCGTCCGGCGTCCAGCAGGCGCGTGGCAATGTGGTCGGTAAGGTAGCCCCCGCCAACGAGGCCAACGGCGTCGGCTCGTTCGGAACCGGGCGTGTGTGCGGTCATTGCGTTCCCGCGACCGATGGTTGGGCGCCAGCCTCACTGAGCCAGCGCTGCATCGTTGACCCGTACTGCAGCAAGACGGGACGCGGGTCTATCGGCGTCTCTTTGTTGTTGATCCATTCCAAGGAAAGCGTGCCAGCGTACCCTTGCTTCGCCAGGATCTCCACCTGGCGCCGCATGCTGCCGTCTCCTTCGCCCAGCGGCGCCGGGATGTCACCTTGCTGGGCCGCCGACGCGACCGCTGGTATCTCCGACACATGCACGTGTCGTACCCAGGGCCCGAGCGTCGCGAAGGCGTCGTCCACGCTGATGCCGCGGCGGACGTGGTGCGCGGCGTGCCACGTTGCCCCGGTGTTGGCGTGGCCGGCGTGCTCCAGGCACCAGGCGACGTCGGCAGGGTTCCAGAAGGCGTCGTGGGTTTCTAGACACGGCATGACCTGATAGGGCGCGCAGCGTTGCGCCGCCGCCGCCAGCGTATCGGCCACGAACGGGCGCGCCTGCTCCATCGTCCAGCCCGGCGCCATGGGGCCGCCGAAGACGCGCAACACCGAGGCGCCGGCAATGGCGGCCAGTTCGGCATAGGCGGCGATCTCCTCGACAGCGGCGGCGCGCTCGTCCGGCGTCGTTCGGTTGAGCCGCGTGCCCAACGCAATCGCGCTAATCACAAGGCCGGCATCTGCCGCCTGCTGCCGCGCGCTCGACCAAGCCGCCTGGGTCCCACGTTCCAGGCCGTGGCCATGCTTCCACTCGACGCGCACTTCAAGGGCGGTGCAACCGCTCGCCCGTCCCTCACTTAACAAGGTGGACAGATCCCACTGCGGCGCCGCTGAGCTCATGAATCCGATTCGCATGCATAACTCCTTTGCGGCTGGATCATAGCGCACCGGCGCGTGCCGTGGGCGACCAAACACCCTATAATTGCGGCTACTGAGATAGAAGCGAAAGGTGAACACCCTTGGCCCTGAGTGGACGAATTGCGAACAACGCCCTGGAACTGATGGGCGGTACGCCTATGGTGCGGCTGAATCGCCTCACCGATGGCTTGCAGGCCACGGTAGCGCTGAAGATGGAGTCGTACCAACCGGGAGGCAGTGTCAAAGATCGTATCGGCGTGGCCATGGTGCTCGATGCCGAACAGCGGGGCGTGATGACGCCGGACACTGTCATCATCGAACCGACGAGCGGCAACACCGGCATTGCCCTGGCCTGGGTGGCGGCGGTGCGCGGCTACCGGCTGATCCTGACTATGCCCGACTCGGTAAGCCTGGAGCGGCGCAAGCTGGTGCGGGCCTTTGGCGCCGAACTCGTGCTGACTCCGGGTACCGAGGGGATGCGTGGCGCCATTCGCAAAGCGGAAGAACTGGCGGCCACTTTCCCCAAAGCCTGGATACCGCAACAGTTCAAGAACCTGACCAACCCGAAGGCGCATCGAGAAACGACGGCGGAGGAGATCTGGCGGGACACCGAAGGCGCCATTGATGTCTTTGTAGCCGGCGTGGGCACCGGTGGCACCATCATCGGTGTGGCGGAAGCGCTCAAGCCCCGCCGTCCCGGACTGCTCGCCATCGCGGTAGAGCCGGTCAACTCGGCGGTGTTGAGCGGCGGGAAGCCCGGTCCGCACCGCATCCAGGGCATTGGCGCCGGCTTTGTGCCGGACATCGTGCGCCGCGAGTTGATCGACGAAGTGATCCAGGTAGAAGACGAGCAGGCGATGCTGACCGCTCGGCAACTGGCAAGCAAAGAGGGACTGCTCGTCGGCATCAGCAGTGGCGGCAACGTCTGGGCGGCGCTTCAGGTTGCCAGGCGACCGGAGAGCAAAGGGAAGCTCATCGTCACCGTCGCGCCGGACCAAGGCGAGCGCTATCTCTCCACCGACCTTTTCCGCGATCTCGTGTAAGGGAGGCCGTATGTCCTACGAACCGTCAGCCTTCGATCTGGCCGCCGCGGTGGTCCGGCGCTCCGGCGATCCCAACGAGTTGCTCGGCTACCTCGCCACCAAGTTTCAGGCGGCGCTGCCCGGCCAGATGCGCGCCGAGCGTGGGGGTTTCCTGGGCCGCGGCCCGGTGCGGCTGGTGGAAGTGGCGCTAGGCGACTATCGCTACAGCATCGAGACGCAACGCAACATGCTGCAAGCCCGCCGCGCCAAGACGGTGCGCGGCGTGGAGATCTCCCACGAAGACCTCACCGTCGACCACTGGGTCCACGAGCTGACGCTGGAACTGCAAGCGCTGGCCGAGCAGAGCGAGCTGTACGGCGAGGCGATCCGGCGGTTGGCGCTGGGATAGGAAGCAACATGCAAGCATTGGTCAAGGCCAGGTCTGAACCGGGGTTGTGGTTGCAGGAAGTGCCTGAGCCGGTTCCGGGCCCGAGTGATGTGCTGGTTCGTGTTTTGCGAACCGGTATCTGCGGTACCGACCTGCATATCTACGCCTGGGACGCCTGGGCACGCGCTACGATCCGGCCACCGCTGGTGATCGGTCACGAGTTTGCCGGCGAGGTCGTCGCTGTGGGGGCCAACGTGGACTCCGTTCGTCCCGGCGAGTTGGTCAGCGGCGAAGGGCACCTCGTCTGCGGGCGCTGCCGTCACTGCATGGCTGGCCGCCGCCACCTCTGTGCCAACACGGTCGGCATCGGCGTGCAACGCGACGGCGCCTTCGCTGAGTACATCGTCGTCCCGGCGATGAACCTCTGGCCACATCAAACGCCGATTGACGTTGATGTCGCCGCCATCTTCGACCCCTTCGGCAACGCCGTCCACTGCGCTTTGCAGTTCACGATGGTGGGTGACGACGTGCTCATCACCGGGGCAGGGCCAATCGGCATCATGGCCGCCCTCGTCGTGCGCCATGTTGGGCCGCGCTTTGTGGTTATCACCGACGTCAGCGATTATCGCCTGGAACTAGCCCAACGAGCAGGCGTGACGCGGGCGGTGGACGCGCGGTCGATGGATTTAACCACGGTGCAGCGCCAACTCGGCATGCAGGAGGGGTTCGATGTCGGTCTGGAGATGTCAGGCCACGCGCAGCCCCTACGAGACATGATTGCCAACATGGCGCACGGCGGTAAGATTGCCATGCTTGGTCTCCAGTCCAGCGAGGTCGCCATCGACTGGTCGCAGGTGGTGCTGAAGATGCTCACCCTGCGCGGCGTCTACGGTCGGGAGATGTTCGAGTCCTGGTACACCATGTCGGTCTTGATCCAGTCGGGGCTGGACATCTCCCCGGTCATCACGCACCGCTTTGCCTACCGGGACTATGAAGCGGCCTTCCAGACAGCGCGCGAGGGTCAGTGTGGCAAGATTGTGCTGGACTGGACGATGGACTGACCCGGAGGGATGCATGTTTGCGCAGATGAAGAGCGACATCTCGGCCACGCTGGCTGACATTCGCGCCGCCGGCCTCTACAAGGCTGAGCGCGTGATCGCCACGCCGCAAGGGTCACTCCTGCGTGTCGGTGACGGGCAGGAGTTGATCAACCTCTGCGCCAACAACTACCTTGGCCTGGCCGACCATCCGGCAATCGTTGCAGCGGCGCGGGAGGGACTCGACCGCTGGGGATTCGGCACGGCATCGGTTCGCTTCATCTGCGGCACCCAGGAGATCCACCGGGAGTTGGAGAGTCGGCTCACCAGTTTTCTCGGCGCCGAGGACACCATCCTCTACGGCTCCTGCTTCGATGCCAATGGCGGCTTGTTTGAGGTGCTACTGGACGAACGTGATGCGGTGATCTCCGATGCCCTGAACCATGCCAGCATCATTGATGGCATCCGACTCTGCAAGGCGCAACGCTACCGCTACGCCAATCGTGACATGGTCGATCTGGAGCGCCAACTCCAGCAGGCAACCGGCGCTCGTTACCGCCTGATCGCTACCGACGGCGTCTTCTCCATGGACGGTTACGTCGCCCCGTTGCGCGAGATCTGCGATCTGGCCGATCGCTACGACGCCCTGGTGATGGTGGACGACTCGCATGCCGTCGGCGTCATGGGGGAACACGGTGCTGGAACGCCCGAGTTTTGCGGCGTCGTCGGTCGTGTGGATATTCTCACGGGTACCCTCGGCAAAGCGCTGGGCGGCGCCAGCGGCGGCTACACGTCAGGTCGGCGGGAGATCGTCGAACTGTTACGGCAGCGGTCGCGCCCCTACCTGTTCTCCAACTCCGTGGCGCCGCCGATCGTCGTGGCAGCGCTCAAGGCCCTGGACCTCGTCCAAGCGGGGGCCGATTTGCGTACCCGACTCCAGGAGAACACGGCGTTCTTCCGGTCTGGCATGCGTGCCCTTGGCTACAACGTTTTACCTGGCGAGCATCCCATCGTCCCGGTGATGATCGGTGACGCGGCGCGGGCGACAGCCATGGCGGATGCCCTTCTGGCGAAGGGCGTCTATGTCGTGGGGTTCTCTTTTCCGGTGGTGCCGCGCGGCGCCGCCCGCATCCGTGCCCAGATATCAGCGGCACACACCCGAGATGAATTGGATCGGGCGCTGCAGGCGTTTGCGGAGGTGCAGGAGGCGGTGAATTAGGCCTCGCCCTACCCCAGCACCTCGATCCGCTTGCGGCTCTCCGCATCCAATCGCCCTGGGTGGGGCACGTGAAAGCGGTTGCCGTCGACGTCCGTGACGCGCAGGCTGCCGTTGGGCATGGTCAGCACGCGCTCGGTGCTCCACTTCACCACGAACTCGCGGCGACCGAGGTTAGTGTCCACACGCCAGTAGAGCGGTCCGTGCTTGATAGAGAGGTCGGCGACTGATGAAACCATGGGTATGTCGTAGTGGCTGTGCAGCTCCTGCTCTGCCAGTTCGCGGCTGGCCGGTTCCAGACCCGCGAGCGAGTCCAGCAGGCAGACCTCATGGTCACGCCGGTCAACGATGCTGACGTATTGATGCGGGAAACGCAGCGGATCGGCCAGCCGCAGGCGGACGTCCAGGTAGCAGCGTTCCGCACCGACGAGCAAACGAAGCGATTTCGGGCCGCGCTCGAGGCACAGTGTACTAGGGTCAACGTCGTCACCGAGTGGCGCTTCCGGCGCCAACAGTACCGAGTCCATGGTCATCCGTCCACCGCCTTCATCTTGGAAACTTCGCGTTGCAGGTCGACGAGCCGGCGGTAGATACCGTTGGATCGTTCCATTAACTCGTCGTGGGTGCCGACCTCTTTGATCTCACCGTCGTCGAAGACGAAGAGGCGGTCGGCATTACGCAGCGTGGAGAGGCGGTGGGCGATGGCGAAGGTGGTGCGGCCCTTGACGAGTCGCGCCAGCGCATCCTGGATGGCCTTCTCCGTTTCGGTATCGACGGAAGCCGTCGCCTCGTCCAGGATCAGGATTTTGGGGTCGCGCAGGATGGCGCGGGCGATGGAAATACGCTGCCGCTCGCCGCCGGAGAGGCGATGGCCGCGCTCTCCCACGCGGGTGCTGTAGCCGTCGTCCTTATCGACGATGAAGTCGTGGGCATTGGCTGCCCGTGCCGCCGCCACGATGTCGCGGAAGGGGGCGTCGGGCCGGGCGTAGGCGATGTTTTCGGCGATCGTGCCGTTGAACAGGAACGGGTCCTGCAGCACGATGCCGACCTGATCGCGCAGGTCGCGCAGCCGTAGTTCTCGCAGGTCGATGCCGTCTACCAGGATCTGCCCATAGTCCGGGTCATAAAAGCGGCTGATCAGGTTGATGAAGGTGCTCTTGCCGGAGCCGGACTTGCCGACCAGGCCGATCATCTCGCCGGGCGACACGGCGACGTTGACATCTTTCAGCACCGGCTTACCGCGTTCGTAGCTGAAGCTGACATCGCGGAACTCGATCTGCCCCTGGATGCTGGGCGCAGCGATGGCGCCCTGCTCATCGTAGGGTTCCTCCTGCGCATCGAGCACCTCAAAGACGCGCTCGGCGCCGGCAAATGCCTGACTCATCCACTGGGAAATCTGGTTGAAGTACTGGAGCGGCGCGTAAAACTGGGAGAGGTAGCTATTGAACATCACCAGGGTGCCCAGGGTGATGACCCCGTAGATGACGTCGCGGCCGCCGAAGAGCCAGACCAGGAAGACGCCGGAACTGTTGATGAAGTTGAGCGCTGTGGAGAGACGCTGCGAGGTGACGGTGGTCTGGATGCCGGCGTCGCGATAGATGAGGTTCTGCTCGTTAAAGTGCTCCACCTCACGGTCTTCCTGAGCGAAGGCCTTGGAGACGCGAATGCCGAGTAACGACTCGGAGAGTTGCGTCGAAAAGCCGGCGCGCACGCGCCACCAACGCCGGTAGAGGCGACTCATCTGCTTCCAGAGGTAGCGGCTGCCCAGGATGACGAACGGTACGGGGATCAAGATGATCAGCGCCAGGGCCCATTGCACCTTGAACAGCACCACCAGGATGAAGAAGAACATGAGCACGTTGGTGGCGATGAAGGGCACGCCCGACACCAGGAACAGCTCAAGGGAGGCAGTATCCTGGCTGACGAGGGACATCAGCGAGCCGGTGCCGCGATCGTTATGGAAAGCGAGCGGCAAGCGCTCCAGTTTCCGGTAGACGTCGCCTCGCATTTGCGAGGTGATCTTGCTGCCCAGCACCGCCGTCAGCCACTGGCTGACGGTCTGCATAACGGCATTGGCCAGCGCGACGCCTACCAGGATGGCGACGAGCCAGGCGACCAGATGGAAACGGCCGGTCAGGCTGCCGGTCTGACCGGAGCGTAGCGCGCCGTCAATCATCTGGCGATTGACGAGCGGTGGGATCAGTTGTAGCAAGGTACGTGAGAGCGTGGCGACAACGACGGCTGCGGTCACCGCCTTGTAAGGCTTGAGATAACCGGCGATGCGCAGCAAGACGGCGCCGGCGCGGACGCAGGCCGGGCAGCGATCGTGGCTTCCCGGCATCAGCCGACCGCAGCGCTCGCAACGCAGCTTCGGCAGCTTGTCGGAACGGAGCAGCGGGTGCCCTTCCGCCAGTTGTTTGATGCCGCGAGCGGCGTCCGAAAAGTGGGGTGAGAGGGTCCGCGTATAGCGCAGTACCTCGATGACACGCTCAGCCGTCTCGATCAGCAGGCGCTCGCCGCTGACGGCAGCCTCTGTTTTCGCATCTTTGATATCAGCCAGAGCGACCGTTAGCACGGGCTTCTGCGGGCCGTCGGGATCGCTATCGAAGACATGCACATGCCGGTCGGTGACGACCAGCCAGCGTTCGCCGTAGCGGCCTTTGGCGTTAAGGTCGCTAGCCAACCGAAACAGCTCCCGCTCAGCCCCAAGGAAGGGGGGCGATTGCTGGTCGCCGGCTGAAGAGTCAGCAACGGCGGTCGTGGGACGTTCCGCTTCCAAGACTGTCATACTGTGTGCCTCCTGACCGCAGGGGATCACGTGTGCCTGCTCTGGGGAGTAGTGCTGGCCCCAAACAAAAAGGGAGCCGGCCTGCCATGAAAATGGCAGCCCAGCTCTCGAGCAAGCCTACGGGGTTAGCTGTCGGGTTCGGGTACTGAGATTACCCTACCGCGTACGCACAGGCGGATTCACCCCACGATGATGGGTCCCCCGTCCGCGCTCGGAAGCGCGGTTCGGCACTGCACATACCCTACCCGCCTTTGGGGTGAGCGTCAACCCATAACGCCGATGTTGTACGGAAACTGTGACGAAAACGTAACGATGGAGGCAAAAACTGACTATTTCACCGTTGTGCCTCGCCTAGGATCGGGGAGTACCCTGTGGTGGTACTTGCGTTCACCGGCACGCATATTGAGTGCCAGGCCGTGCCGGTGTGACCAAATACCCATATGGCACGCGTCCTCACGTATAGTGTAAGGGCGCGGCATGCGGACTGGGTTGTGTGATCGCCGCCGATCTTCGAGGGGGAACGGGGCTGGATATGCGCAAGATTATCGAAGCGCTCGCCGCAGCCTGGCGTGAGGCCGTGGCTGCGTTTGCACCGGCGCCGAAACTGGCGCCGATTCCTGTGCCGCTGCCGGTGGACCGGCGACGGCGACGAACGAACATGTAGCATCACGTGGCCAGTTGCCAGGAGGCGACAGCAGGGGCGCCGGAAGCCTGGGGGACGGCGTGACGAAGCAGCGTGTGCTCATCGTTGACGACGAGCCGCGATATGTTCGGCTGATCGCTGTCAACCTGGAAGGGTCAGGCTACGAAACCGTCGCGGCTCGCGACGGCAAGAGCGCTGTCGACCTGGCAGCCGCAGCGCGTCCCGACCTCATCTTGCTGGACGTGGGCCTTCCGGTGATGGATGGCTTTGAGGCGTGTCGACGCATCCGGGAGTTCTCAGAAGCGCCTATCATTATGTTGACCGCTAAGGCCGGTGAGGCCGACAAGGTCAAGGGCCTCGACGCCGGCGCCGACGATTACCTGACCAAACCCTTCGGACCGGCAGAGCTGCTGGCGCGCATTCGCGCCGTCTTGCGGCGAGCGAAGTTGCCGGAGGGACAACGCTCGTCACCCACCTTCAGGGCGGGCGACCTGCACATTGATTTCGCGCAGCACCGCGTGTCGATCGGCAATAGCGAGGTCGGCCTGAGTCCCACCGAATACAAACTGCTGACCGAACTGGCGAAGAACGCCGGACGCGTGGTGCCCACAGAGGCCTTGTTGCACCGCATCTGGGGCCCGGAGTACGGCGACGAAACGCAGCACGTACGCCTGTACGTCAGCCGCGTGCGGCAAAAAATAGAGGACGATCCGGAGCATCCCCGTTGGGTGATTACTCGCCCGGGTATCGGCTACATGCTGCAACTGCCCGAGGCTGAAACGGCGATCACATAGGTTTGAGACGTGTGTCGCCGTGCTCCGTTCGGCCGAGTGCGCCGGAACGGCTCCTGCCGTGCTACACTTCCCAGTGATAGCGACCGGTATACCAGTCCGAAGCGCGGCTGCCACGCTGCCATCTTGGCTGAACCGGCCTCCCGGCGGCGGATGCCGGGGCGCCGGAGGCAACGATGCCCGCCAGGTACACGGTCTCGTGGGGAGAAGACGTGGAGAAACGCGACCTCGTTATTCGCTTTGGCGGTGAAACGGGCGGTGGCCTGCAGTCGATCGGCCAGCTCGTTACCAAAGCTGCCGCCACCGTCGGCTTTCGGGTACTTACCTTTTACAGCCCACCGGCAGAGATCAAAGGTGGCCAGGCGGTCTTTGAAGTTCGACTCAGCGGTGAACAATTGTACGCACGGGCGGAGACGCTGGATATCCTCTGGGCCTTCGATGAGGAAGGCTATGAAGACGGTATCGGCGACCTGCGGCCCGGCGGACTATTGCTCTACGACCCGAAGGACATGGAAGCGCCGCCCGCCGGCAACTACCGCGCGCTGGCCGTGCCGGTCACGGAGATCGCCAAGACGCGGCTGCGCTTCGAGCGCGGCCGTAACGTGGTTGCCTTCGGCATGGCCGCCGCCCTCTTCGACCTGCCCAAGGAGCCTCTGGTTGACCTGCTTAGGAAACAGTTCAAGCGCCACCTTGACCTCCTGCCCCAGAACGTCGCTGCCCTGGAGGCCGGCATTACCTGGGTAGAAGAGCATGTGCCGGATCGCTCCCAGTACCGCCTGCAGGCAGCGCCACCGATTCCCGGCGTCATGGTGATGAACGGCAACCAGGCCCTGAGCCTTGGCGCGCTGGCCGCCGGTTGTCGTTTCCTGGCGGGCTACCCCATCACGCCGGCCACCGATATTATGGAGTTCATGGCTGCTAACTTGCCGGAGTTGGGCGGCGTCGTCGTCCAGGCCGAAGACGAGATATCGGCGATGGGTATGGTGCTCGGCGCCAGTTACGCCGGCAAGAAGGCGATGACGTCGACCTCCGGTCCTGGCTTCAGCCTGATGATCGAGATGCTCGGCCTCTCCTCAATGGCGGAACTGCCCTGCGTCATCGTAGATGCCCAGCGGGCCGGTCCTTCCACCGGTATGCCGACGAGGCATGAGCAGGGCGACCTCAACCAGGCAGTCTATGGCGGTCACGGTGAAGTGCCGAAGCTGGTCCTCGCGCCGGTGTCGGTGCGCGATTGCTTTTCTACGGCAGTCGACGCCTTCAACTTCGCCGAGAATTACCAGTTGCCGGTGATCCTGCTGCAGGATACGGTGCTGGCGGTGCGCACGGAGAGCGTGGAGCGGCCCGACCTGGAAGCGGTTCGGCCGGCGAACCGGCTGCTGATCGACGTACACAATGGCCACACCAACGGCCTCGATAGTCACGCCGACAGCGCCATCCTGGCGGCAGTCCAGCCGGTTGACGTTACTAATGGCCACAGTAACGGGGTCAACGGCTACGCCGAGGGTAGCAGTCCTATGCTGGAGGCAGAGGAAGGCGCGGCACGCTACGCCCGCTACGCCAGCACACCCAACGGCGTCTCTCCCACGTCCATTCCCGGCATGCCGGGCGGCGAGTATGTGGCGACCGGGCTGGAACACAACGAGCAGGGCGCCTTGCGCTACGACCCGGCCACCCACAGCCGCATGACGGAAAAGCGCCACCGCAAGCTGGCGGCGGCGGCTGCAGACGCGCCGGAGCCGCTCCGCTTTGGCGACCACGATGCCGAAATAGGCATTATCGCCTGGGGCTCTACTTCGGGATCCGCCATTGAGGCGATCCAACGCTTAGAACGACAAGGCGTGAAGGCGGAACTGCTCGCGCCGAAGATGCTCTGGCCGGTGCCGGATCATCAGGTCGGCGAGTTCATCCGCCGCAAGCAGCGCGTACTCGTGGCTGAGGTCAATTATTCGCAACAGTATGCCAATATCCTTCGCGCCCGCTACGGCACGCACCTGGAGAGCGTGACCACCTACGGTGGCGTGCCGTTCCGGATTGCCCAGATCGTTGAAGCCGTCGCAGGGAAGGTTGCCGTCAATGCCTGATTCCACAGCAACGCTGACTATTGAGCGTCCGCACACCGTCGACGACTACAAGAGTTCGGCCAAGCCGACCTGGTGTCCGGGTTGTGGGGATTTCGGCGTGCTCAACGCCGTCTACAACTCCCTCAAAGTGCAGGGCTACAAAACCGAGGAGGTCGTTGTCGTTTCCGGCATCGGTTGTTCCAGCCGCTTTCCGTTCTTCGTCAGCGCCTACGGCTTCCACGGCGTCCATGGCCGGGCCATACCGATTGCCACCGGCGTCAAGATGGCCAACCCGGACCTGAAGGTACTGGTTGTGGGTGGCGACGGCGATGCCTTCGCCATCGGCGGCGGCCACTTCATCCACGGCATGCGGCGCAACGTGGACGTGACCTACGTCATCATGGACAACGAGATATATGGTCTCACTAAAGGGCAGACCTCGCCGACCAGCAACGTTGGCTTCATTACCAAGAGCACGCCCAAGGGAAGCATTGATCAACCCCTCAACCCGCTGGCGCTGGCAATGGTCGCCGGAGCCACCTTTGTCGCGCGCGGCTTCTCCGCGAAGCCGAAGGAGCTGGCGGACCTGATCGTGCAAGGGATCAACCATCCCGGCATGGCCCTTATTGATGTCTACAGCCCCTGCCCGACCTTCAACGAGGTGAACACCTTCAAGTTCTTCCGCGACGTCACCAAAGCGCTGCCGGTCGGCCACGATCCCAGCAACCGCGCGGCAGCGATGGAGCTGGCTCTACAGGACGATCCGCTCTACCTGGGTCTGTTCTACCAGACAACCGAGTCGGAAAGCTTTGATCGCCGCATGCAGCGCCTCCAGACCAAAGGAGCCGACGCCAATGAGGTGATGGGTAGGCTGTTCGAGCAGTTCTCGTAGGGGGCCTACCCCGAAACAGCCTGCTGCCATGCCGGCCGCCTTCCCTCAAAGGCCGTGATATCCGGTTCGTGTTGCAGCGTCAGGCCGATGTCGTCGAGGCCGTGCAGCATGCAGTCGCGGCGGAAGGGATCGACGGTGAACGGCGCGCGGAAGCCGGCGCCATCGCGTACCTCCTGCGCCTCCAGGTCGACGGTGAGTTGGTAGCCTGGTTGGGCCTGGGCTTGCTTCAGCAACGCTTTGACCGTCTCCTCTGGTAGGGTGACGGGGAGCAGGCCGTTTTTGCAGCAGTTGTTGTAGAAGATGTCGGCAAACGATGGCGCGATGATGGCGCGGAAGCCGTAGTCGTGTAAGGCCCAGGGGGCGTGCTCGCGTGACGAGCCGCAGCCGAAGTTGCGACCGGCAACAAGGATGGTGGAACTGCCGTAGCCGGGGCGGTTCAGTTCAAATTTCGGGTTGGGCTGGCCGTTGTTCAGGTAGCGCCAGTCGAAGAAGAGGAACTCGCCGAAGCCGGTGCGCTCGATGCGCTTGAGGAATTGCTTGGGGATGATCTGGTCAGTATCGACGTTGACCCGGTCCAGCGGCAATACCGGGCCGGTATGACAGACGAATGCTTCCATGTTGGTGCTACTCCTCAATCTGCCAGTTGCGCACGTCGGTGAGGTGGCCGGTGATGGCGGCAGCCGCCGCCATCATGGGGCTGACCAGGTGGGTGCGCCCGCCCTTCCCCTGGCGGCCCTCGAAGTTGCGGTTGGAGGTCGAAGCGCACCGCTCGCCCGGCGCCAGAATGTCCGGGTTCATGCCCAGACACATGGAGCAGCCTGCATCACGCCAATCGAAGCCCGCCGCTTTGAAGATGCGGTCCAGGCCTTCCTGCTCGGCTTGCAGCTTCACCGGCATCGAGCCGGGCACCACCATGGCGTAGATGTCCTGATGGACCCGTTTGCCGTTGATCACCTTGGCCGCCGCCCGCAGGTCTTCGATGCGGGCATTGGTGCAGGAGCCAATGAAGACGCGATCCAGCTTCACGTCCTCCATGCGGGTCCCAGGTTGCAGCGCCATATACTCCAGCGCACCCTCTGCGGAGCGACGATCAGCCTCCAGCGCAAACTGCGCGGGGTCCGGCACCGTGCCGGTAATCGGCACCACCTGGCCGGGGTTCGTTCCCCAGGTGACGTAGGGCACAAGGTCGTCGGCATCCAGCGTCACGACGCGGTCGTAGACGGCGTCGGTATCTGTCGGGAGCGTCTCCCAATACCGAACGGCGGCGTCCCAGTCGGCCCCCTGGGGCGAGCGCGGCCGGCCGCGTAGGTAGGCGAACGTTTTCTCGTCCGGCGCCACCATCCCGGCTCGACCTCCGGCTTCGATGGACATATTGCAGACGGTCATGCGGCCCTCCATCGAGAGGGAGCGGATCGCTTCGCCGGTGTACTCGATGACGTAGCCGGTCGCGCCATCGATACCAATCTTGCCAATGATGGCAAGAATTACGTCCTTTGCCGTCACGCCGGGACGCAATTCGCCGTCCACGCGGATTTCCATGGTCTTCGGGCGGGACTGTTGCAGGCACTGGGTGGCCAGCACGTGTTCGACTTCGGAGGTGCCGATGCCGAAGGCCAGCGCGCCAAAAGCGCCGTGCGTGGAGGTGTGGCTATCGCCGCAGACGATGGTCATGCCCGGTTGGGTGGCGCCCAATTCCGGCCCGATGACATGCACGATCCCTTGATAGCGGCTGCGTAGATCGAACAACTCCAGGCCAAACTCCTGACAGTTGCGCTCCAGCGCTTCCACCTGTTGCCGGGAAATGGCATCGGCGATCGGCAGCAGCCGGTCGCGAGTCGGCACATTGTGGTCCAGCGTTGACAGCGTGAGGTTGGGCCGGCGTACCCGGCGGCCCGCCAGGCGCAAGCCGTCGAAGGCTTGCGGCGACGTCACCTCGTGGACGAGATGCAGGTCAATGTAGAGGATCGCCGGTTCATTGGCGACCTCGCGCACAACGTGCGCGTCCCAGATCTTCTCGAACATCGTCTTACCAGGCATTGCGACTCCTTTCGACAATAAGACTACCCAGCAGCGGCCCCATTGTCTAAGATAGGTCAGGCATCTCTTCGATAACGAAGCCGAAATGCTCGGCACCGACGACGCTGTCGCGCTCCTGCTGGACCGCCAAATCGACATCGCCATAGTCACCCTGCCGTTGGGCAACCCGGGACTCACCGTTGAGCCGCTGTATTCCGAAGACATCGTGCTCCTGGTACCGGCTTGCGCGCCGTCATCGACACTGCATGTCGCCGGGCCGGCTCCTTCCTCCACGAGGCGCTGATCCGCCTCGTGGAGGAAGGAGCCGGCATAACTTTTGCTCCCCGCCTGTGCGTCCAGCGTTCGCGCCCAGGACTACACCTCCTTTCGATCACGCAGCCGTCGTTACGCCGGAGCATTGGCTGGGCGCGGCTGCGCGACCGCTACGTGCCGCGCGCGGCGCAGGCGCTAATAGACGAACTGGCGGCAATAGCGGTGCGGTTGAACTGAGGGCGGGCTACGCCCTATCATGGTGCGGCGACAGGGCCAGTGCGGTTCAGATAGGCGAACATAAGGCCGCGGGTCTGTAGTGAAAGGAGGTCAACGTGCTCGCTGAGCGTGTGATGCGTCGACGGATCGGCAGCGTTGGTTGGATGCGGTCATCGTGGATGACGCAGCTCGGCCTGGTGGTAGCGGGAACCGCCTTCCTGGCCGCTTCGGCGCGCATCGCGGCGCCCTTGCCCTTCACGCCGGTGCCGATCACAGGGCAGACCCTGGCCGTGCTGCTTATAGGTGCGCTCTTCGGCTCACGGTTGGGGTTGGCAACTGTGCTCGGCTACATGGCGGAAGGGCTGGCGGGCCTGCCTGTGTTCGCCCAGGGTTTGAGCGGACCGGCCGTGCTCTTCGGTCCTACCGGCGGCTACATTTTCGGCTTTGCGCTGGCGGCGTTCGTCATCGGCTGGCTGCTGGAGCGAGGCGAGCGCGTGGTTGTGCCCATGGCAATCGGCACTTTCCTTCTTGGCGACGTGATCCTCTTTGCTGTCGGCACGTTCTGGTTAGCGCACTTCATCGGCTACAGCCATGCCTGGACTGGTGGAGTCCTGCCTTTCTTGCCAGGAGAAGCCGTGAAAATTGCGCTTGCCACGGGCGTAATAGCCAGCGGGCGGCGGCTGTTGCAACGCACGCAGGATCACCGTGGACGTATTTAGCGTGCCTTCACCTCAGGTTGGGAACCAGCGTGTAGCCGGCAGTTTGAAAGTGGTGGTCAAAAGCGAATGCCTCGGCAATACCTCGACTGTGCATCACTACAAAGCTAACGGCGTCGACAAAACTGAAGTCTTGATCGGCATATTTGACTAACAGCGCCTCGGCCTCGTCCTCAAGGGCTGCGTCGGAGTACACTTTGTTCAGGCTCGGACTCCGTCGAACTATCGCCAGGAAGCGAACGGCGCGTTGGTGGCCACCAAAACGATGAATCAAGGCATAGGACTCGCCGATCACCAGATTGGTCGTAACCAGTAAGACGGGGTGGTCAACAAGCCGATGATACTCGCTGATGGCTGCGCCATGATGGGCATCATGGTCGATGCTCAGGGCGATCCAAGCACCCGAGTCGACAAAGACCTCTGGGACCATCATCGGTTCTCGTCTTGGACCATCTGCGCCAGGTAATCGTCGTGCTTCTCAGCGACATCTCCCGGTCCGCCCTTCACCAGCCCTATAATTTCCAACAGGGGATCCTCGTCCCAGGGCGCCTCCTCAAGGATGCGATCCACCCCTTGCCGAACAAGCTCAGCGACGCTTACGTTGCGCTGCCGCGCCTGGCAGCGTAACGACTCCAGTTGTTCGGGCCGAAGATAAACGTGGATCGGCCTCTTGGTAAGCGTTGCCGCCATGCTATTCCCTTCCGACGTGCGACCAGCGTTGATTGTTCCAGTATACAACTGAAGGGACGGGCAGGCCGCGATGGAGATGGCTTCCGGTCGGCAACGGTCTTTCCGGCCAGGCGCGCTGTGTCAGTAGCTTGCCGGCTTGCGGATGCGGTTGGTCAGGCGGCCGATACCTTCGATTTCTACTGTGTACTCCGTGCCGTCTTGCATAGGACCGGGGTGAGCGGGCGTGCCTGTCATGATCACGTCGCCAGGTTCGAGGGTGATGAACTGGGAGATGAACCAGACCAGCTTGCCGGTTTTGTGGAAGAGGTCCGCAGTGTTGCTGTCCTGCTGGAGTTTGCCGTCCAGCCAGCCGCGAATCTGGAGGTGGTCGGGATCGACGTCAGTCTCCAACCAGGGACCGAGTGGCCCGGACGTATCGAAGCCCTTGGCCCGGCTCCACTGGTTGTCGTTGTCCTGCCAGTCGCGTTCGCTGACGTCGTTGCCGCAGGTGAAACCGAGCACGTAGTCGCGCCAGCTTTCTGGGCGGATCAGTTTGGCCTGGCGGCGCATCACCACGCAGAGTTCGGCTTCCGACTCGATGCGCGTGCCACCAATCGGCCAGGTGATGTCGTCGCCCGGGTTGTTGAGGGCGGTCGGCGGCTTGAAAAACATCATCGGCGGGTCCGGGACCGGGTTGCCGCTCTCGGCGGCGTGCGCCGCGTAGTTCCGCCCAATGCAGACGATCTTCTTCGGTTCCGCCGGTGCCAGCAACCTGGCGCCCGCCAGTGGCCCCAGTGCCGCGCCGCGCCGTTGCGTCCCATACACGTCATCCAGTTCGAACAGTTGGTCCCCGTCGATCGTCGCCCATTGCGGCGAGCCGTTGACTGATACTCTGGCGATTCGCATTGTCGCTTGCTATCCTCTCTTCTCGTTTCGTTGCTGGCCACCGAGCGCCGTCGTCCGGCCGGCGCGCCTCGTCGGGCAGCGTATCCCAGCGGGCAGCATCGTACCATTGAACGAGCGTCACCCACAGGACGGGTGTGGCGAAGAGTCTTGTGCAGCAAGCTAATTACATTTGTTTCCAAGAGAGCAGGGCCGCAGACCGCAGTCGCGGCCTTTGAATTCTAGCCGCATCGCAATGATCGCTTGCTGCGCCGTAGGCTGCCTCAGTCCCGCAACGGCGCGAGGGGCAGTCGCGGCATTTGCGGGGCGAAGGGCAGCCGGTGGCGCAGAATCATGCGCAGCGCCAGCCAACCGTCCGTCAGGCGGCGCAGCTTCTTGCTCGGCGTCGGCCGCGGGTGGTAGCTGATCGCCACCTGAGCGATGCGATAGCCTCGCTTACGCAGGTTGATGGTGATTTCCGGCTCAATGTCGTAGCCGTTGGCGTGCATGGCAAAGCTACGCAGCAACCGGGCGTCCAGCAGCTTGTAGCAGGTTTCCATGTCCTTGAGCCAGCAGCCGTAGAGCAGATCGGTGAGGACGGTCAGCCCGTGGTTGCCTACCTGCCCGATCAGTGGCTGACCCGCGAGATTGCGATAGCCGTACACCGCCGGCCAGCCACCGTTTCGGTACCTGTCGATCAGGCGGCGATAGTCTTGCGGGTCGTACTCCTCGTCGGCATCCTGAAAGATGCACACGTCGCCGCCTGCCTCGCGAATCAGAGTGCGAATACCTACGCCTTTGCCGCCGTTGTGCTCGCGGCGGACGACGCGGAGGTGGGGCATCTCTTGTTGCAAGGCCGCCAGGATCGTTGGTGTGCGATCGGTGGAGGCGTCGTCGTGGACCAGAATCTCCACGTCGACCGGCAACGGCACGGCGGTGACGCGCCGGATGATCTGTTCAATCGTCCGTTCCTCGTTGTAGGCCGGGATGAGAACGGAAAGCTTCATGCTCGCCGTCGCCTTTCGCATGCCATTTGGGGGCCGTTCGCCTTGGCCTCGCGGGGAAGTGTAACGCCCAACCAACGCTCGGTCATACCACCGCCAACCGAGCCGGCAGCGGATCTTCACTGCCCTGCCAGGCGGAGCGGAGGAGCGTGGACTCCGTGTACCAGAGGCCGCGGGCCGCGCCGACAAGGTAGAGCGAACCCGTTACGCAGACCAGCCCGTCCGCTCCGGCCAGTGCAATGGCGCGCCGCGTGGCGCCAACCGGACCGGGGCGGGTTTCGACCTGGGGACACAGCGGTCGACAAAGGTCGGCTAGCTCCTCCGGAGGTCGAGCGGGCTTGCCAATCACCTTCGGCGCGGTACAGACGATGGCGTCGGCCAGGGGGGCGAGCAGCTCGATCATCCCTTGCGGAACGTGGCTGGCCAGGACGCCGAGCACCAGGACAAGGCGGCGACCCTGGCGTATCTGGCGCAGTGCAGTGGCTAGCGCTTCGGCCTTCTGGGCGTTGTGCGCGCCATCGAGCACGACTTCGGGGTTGTGCTGCATCCGCTCCAGCCGGCCGGCAAAGGCAACGCCTGCCAGGCCTTGCCGCACTGCATGTTCGCCGATGGACGGCACGCCGGGGAGCGCGCGCGCGGCGGCGATGGCAAGGGCAGCGTTGGCAACCTGGTGGTCGCCCAGCATGGGCACGAACAGGTTGGTCCAGCGCGTGGCACGATCCTCGAAAGTGAAGCGACTGCCGGTGGCTTCCCGCCCATCAATATGCCAGACGAAGTCGCGACCTGCCAGCCGTAGCGGCGCCGCCTGCGCCGTTGCCTCCTCTTCTACGACCGCCAGTGCCTCCGGGTGCTGCTCGGCTACAACAACGGGGACGCCGGGTTTGATGATGCCGGCTTTATGGTCGGCGATGTCGGCGATCGTCGGACCGAGCGTTCGCACGTGATCCATGCCGATCCGGTTAATCACGGCGACTTTCGGCAGAAGGACGTTTGTGTAGTCCCAACGGCCACCACTTCCCACCTCGACGATGCCGAGGTCGACGCGTTCCGCGGCGTAGGCGGCGAACGTCAAGGAGACCCAGATCTCGCCGTAGCGAAGGGAACCTTGCGGACTGTTGGCATTGAACTGAGCGACATCGTGCCGAAACTGGTTCACCAGGTCCACAAAGCGGCCGACGTTCATACACCGGCCATTGACGATCAGCTTTTCCAGCGCCGTCTGCAGGTAGGGCGAGACGTGCAAACCGGTGCGCAGGCCGGCGGCGTGACCGATGGCGGCCAGCATCGCGCAGGTTGACCCCTTGCCGGAAGTGCCGGCAACATGGATGGCAGCAAACGCGCGTTCGGGGTGACCGATCTGCTCCAGGAAACCGCGCATGCGCAGGAAGCGACGCTGGTGGCGTTCCTCCAGGGTATGAACTGGCCGGTGTTCCGGAAGATCGGCGGGGCCACGGATGTTGCTCTTGAGCCAGTTGACGGCGGCGTGATAGTCGGCAAACTCGTCCACCCGTGCCCGATGCCTCCAAGGTACCCGGCGGTTCCGCCAGCCAAGTTTTCGGAAGTAGTCTAGCACCGACAGTTGGCTGGCCAGGGTGCCAGTTGGCCGTTGCGCTTGCCAGAGCATCCTTGGGGCGGCTATAGTGCAAGCGGAGCATGTGGCGCGCCCGCCGTGGTGTGCTGGGCATGTGTCGTTAGCGCATCTCGGTTAGGGAGTACGATCTCGGTATGAGTTCCGTGGTCAAAAAGCGCCGGAAGGCGATTACCAAACACAAGCTGAAGAAGCGACGGCACCGCGAACGATTCAAGGCGAAGCACTAGGTCTCATGGCAGCATCACCGCCTGATAGTTCGGCCGGAGACTACTCCGGTGGCATGAGCAACGCCCGAATGACTGCTGATGCTGCCCGTGTGCGTGCCGCCGCGCTGGCGTCGGCGCAACGGCTGGTCGAGGCGGCGCGCCGTAGTGCTGAAGAACTGCACGAGCAGGCCGCGCGTCAGGCTGAGGCGATGCTGCGGGCGGCGCGTGCCGAGGTTGAGCGGGTGACCGAGGAAGCTACGAGCCGCCAGGCCGTCCAACAGGTCAGTTGGGATGCTCCTGGTCGCGTTCTGGCAGCAGCCACCGCCGAGGCTGACCTCGTCCGCGCCAATGCCGAGGCCCGAGCGGAAGCCATGTTGAGCGAGGCTCGCGCGCGCGCTGAACGGGAAGCGACCCAGGTAGTGGAAGCAGCACGCACGCAGGCGAGCAATGAGCGCCGGCAGGCCGCTCAGGAGTTGCAGCTAGCCTGGGAAGAGTTAGCGGCGCTGCGGGAGCTCGGTGCAACGCTGGTGGTACACCTGGATCGGGCTCGGTCGCTGCTGGCTCCCACGATGGGGCCTGCGGTCGCAGCGTCTCGGCCCGCGTCTGCTGCGCCGGCTCGCCTGGTGGCCGCCGGTGCAGCAGTAGATACCACAACCAGAACTGCGGCGGCAGCCATCGCGCCGACTGCGCCACCCGTCGCCCCGCCCCCTCGTGTCCAGCCCCCGAGTAGTGGAAGCCCGATCCCACCAAGCAGGGCCGAACCGGTACAAGTAGCACAGCCCATGCGGGAACCGGAGATGAGACCGGCGCCTCCCGCGGCGCGCAATGGTACGGCAACCGGCGAGGTGGACCTCGTCTTGCCCGAGCAGGCCGATCGCATGACCGTCGAGGTGATGATCGCCGTGCTCCGTGAACAGCCTGGAATCACCGTGCGGGCGCCAATCCGTCGCAATCAGACGCTGATCGTCCCTTTGCTCGTGGATCGACCGGTGCCGCTCATCCCAATTTTACAGGAGTTGCCCCGCGTCGTAGCGGCTGTCTATTCGCCGAGCAGCAGTGCCGCCAGCAGCGCCGCCGGTGGCCACATTATGATCGAGTTGGGCGACCGGTAGGTGTGGGCGCCGCGCCTCACCCGCCGTTTGACGGTCATGCCCCCTTGCTCGTAGCATGCATGGCTATGGTTAAAGAGATACGTACCGACGATTCGGCGGCGCCAGCCGCACCGGTGCGGCGCGTGGTGCGCCGTTCGCGGACCCAGAACTTGCCCCTGGTGCCGATGGGTGAGGCTGTCGTCTTTCCCACGATGGAACTGACGATCCAGATCAATTCTCCGCGCTCGCTGCGGGCACTCGACGCTGCCTTGCGCGACAAGCGACGGGTTGTTCTGGCGGCGCGTCACGTGGAAGAAGAGGACGGCGAGAGCGTCGAAGGCCTGGTATCCGTCGGTTGCCTGGCGCTGGTGCAGGAGGTTCAGGCACTTCCCGGCGGCGGTCAGCGCGTCTCGATCCAGGGGATCAAGCGAGTTCGCCTGCGCAAGGTAACTCAGGAAGACCCATATTTCCGCATCGACGCCATTGACTTGCCCGACAAGGCCCGCGAAGATGTCACGATGCGCGAACTCATGGCGCGTGTTGTCTCCCAGATCGATACCTATGTCAGCCTGGTGCCCGGCATCCCCAACGAAGTGGGTAACTTCGTGCGTGGCATCGACGATCCGAGCCGCCTGGCTGACATGAGCGCCTACTCGCCAGACTATACCTTCGAGGAACGACAACAACTCCTGGAGATACAAGACGTGACGGAGCGGCTCACCAAAGTGAGTGGCTTCATGTCGCGCCTGATCGAACTGGCGTCGATTCGACAGAAGATCCAGGAGGAAGTACACGCGGGCGTTGAAAAGAGCCAGCGTGACTTTTTCCTGCGTGAACAGATTAAGGTGCTCCGCAAGGAGTTGGGGGAAAATGACCCGGAGACTGCCCTGATCGATGAGTTTCGGGAGAAGATCGAACAGGGGCGCATGCCCGACACGGTGAAGGCGAAAGCCTTGCACGAGGTCGAACGGCTGCAACTGCAGGGCCCCCATTCTCCCGAGTCCGGCATGATTCGCGCCTACCTCGATTGGCTGGTAGAGCTACCATGGGGTATCAGCACGGAGGACAACCTTGACCTGGATCGGGCCGCTACGATCCTGGACGAGGACCATTACGGGCTGGAGAAGGTCAAGGAGCGCATCCTGGAGTACATTGCCGTGCGTAAACTTGCCGGCGACCGGATGCGCAGTCCCATCCTGTGCTTTGTCGGTCCGCCCGGCGTCGGCAAGACCAGCCTGGGGCGATCCATCGCGCGGGCGCTCGGTCGCCAGAGCGTGCGCATCTCCCTGGGCGGCGTGCGCGATGAGGCGGAGATTCGCGGCCATCGCCGAACCTACGTGGGCGCTTTGCCGGGACGCGTCATCCGCGGCATGCGCGACGCCAAGAGTTGCAACCCGATCTTTATCCTTGACGAGATCGACAAGGTCGGCACCGACTTCCGGGGGGATCCTTCCTCGGCCTTGCTGGAGGTGCTCGATCCGGAGCAGAACCACGCCTTCAGCGACCACTACCTGGAGGTTGCCTTCGATCTTTCGAAGACAATCTTTGTGACCACGGCCAACCTGCTGGACTCCATCCCGCCGGCCCTCCTTGATCGTATGGAGGTGATTGAACTGCCCGGCTATACGGACGAAGAGAAGGTCCGCATTGCGCAAGACTTCCTGTTGCCCAAGCAACGTGAGGCGCACGGCCTGGCGGCAGACCAGCTCCTGATGGACGATGCTGCCCTCCATTCCCTCGTCCACGAATACACGCGGGAAGCTGGAGTACGCAACCTGGAGCGTGAACTGGCCAACCTGTGCCGTAAAGTGGCCCGCAAAGTGACGGCAACAACCCCCGACGAGCGTGCCTCGTGGCGGCTGTCGGCGGCGGAACTGCCGGGGTACCTGGGTCCCCGCCGGTTCACCCACGGTCTGGCAGAGGAACGCGACGAGATTGGCGTGGCCACGGGAGTGGCTGTGTCGCAGGCCGGCGGTGACGTTATGGCGGTGGAAGTGAGTCTCATGCCGGGAACCGGACAACTGACGCTCACCGGTCAGCTTGGTAAGGTCATGCAGGAGTCAGCTATGGCCGCCGTCAGCTATGCGCGCGGCCGCAGCGCGGACTGGAAGCTGGACGATAAGTACTTCGATGTCCACAACATTCACATCCATGTGCCGGCCGGCGCCGTGCCGAAGGACGGCCCCTCCGCCGGGACGGCGATGGCCATCGCGCTTATTTCTGCTCTGCTGAAGCGGGCGGTGCGCCGCGATGTCGCTATGACCGGAGAAATCACGTTGCGCGGTAAAATTCTGGCGATTGGTGGGCTGAAGGAGAAGGCGTTGGCGGTGGATCGCGCCGGGATCACGACGTTTCTGTATCCGCGTGACAACGAGAAGGACATCGTGGACGTGCCGGAGAAGGTTCGGCTGCACTTGCGGTTGCTCCCGATGGACCATCTAGACGATGTGCTGAAGATCGGGCTGGTGCAGCCAGTCGAAATATAGACCATACGGTACATATGCTGGTTCCTGGCACTGTATACTGGAGGTGCAGGCGAACCCTTTTCGACGAAGCCGGGATGAGCGCATGCCAACACCGAAGTACGAGCGAGAGATTCGTTCGATCCTGGATAAGATGCCGAGGTTTCTCGGTGACGGCGGCCCCGCGCCCGGCCGCCCCCCCCACCGGTCGACGCCGCGCCGCGGGCCGTTCACGTTGCAGGACTGGTGGGCACGGGATGCCTACATCATGGCGGGTCTGTTGACGGTGCTTGCTCGCTTCGGTGAGCCGGCGTTGGGCGCTGCCGGCGCCAGCATGCTGGCCTGGCTCGCCGCTGCGTTGATCATCTTCGCAGTCGTGACCAGTGTCGTTCGCGCCTTCGCGCGGCCGCAGCCACCGAAGATGTGGCGCGGCAACGTCCTGAACTACCCGACGCGGCGGACCGAGGTCCGGCTGGCAGAGTGGTGGCGCCGGCTAGGTCGTGGCGGATCGCGTCGGTTGTGAAGGCGCCAGACGGATCATTGAACGTGGCGACCAGGCAGCGACGCGGATGCTACACTGGCAATCGTGGAGAAGTTGAGAGAGGCGCACGATGAAGTTAGTGACGGTCGTCGCGCAACAGGATGATGCAGCCGCCTTGACGGAAGCGCTCCGCCAGGCGGATTACCGGTCGACCCGCCTGGACACGGCGGGTGGCTTCCTGCGACGCGGCAATGCCACCTTGCTGGTCGGCGTGGAGGCGGAGCAGGTGCCGGACGTCCTGCGCATCGTGCAAGAAACCTGCCGGCCGCGCACCGTGGCTGCCGCCATGGAACGGCCAGGCGAGGCGGTGCGCACGGGGGCGGCCACCGTGTTCGTGCTGGACGTGGCGCGCTTCGAACGCCTGTAGCTGGTTGAGAGGACGTGCAACACGTGGAGCCGACGAAGGTCGTGCATCTCAGCGAGGCGGATTGCTGGGCCGTCGACTATCTGGTCCGGCATACGTGGAAGGACGATGAGGGGCCGCCTGGCGTCGGCAAGGGGTTGCTCGTTAAGGTGTTCAGCCTCCTCAAGGAGTTTGAGGCCGGATGCAAGACGCCGACGTTGCCGCTGGCGCTGACTGAGCGGGAGTGTTGGTGCATCGACTTCAACATCCGCCACGATCTCAATATGGGCCACGAACCGGTGGGCAAGCGGCTCCTGCTCCAGGTGTTCGGTCTGATCCTGGAATTCCAGAACGAAAGCGTGACGGAGCACGGGTTGCGGCACCTTACCTGGCTGCCACCCAAGTCGGTGGGCCTGGGTGAGTCGAACAGCGAGGACGGCAGCTCCCGCTGACGGCCGTAAGCGATGTTCGGCGTGGCTAATGTCAGTTTGCTCGCTGCCAGCCTTCTGGCCGCGTCCATCTCAGGGCTGTTGACCGTCGTCCTGAGCCTCGCCGGTATCCGCCTGTTCCCGGAATTCCGCTCCCGAGAACAGAAGGCCGGGGAGTATCGCCGCGACACGGTTTCTGCTGCGCGCGCCGGTTCATCGCGGCTGGCGTGTGTCGTCGGACCGGCAATGCTGGTTGGCTTCACTGTCGTGCTCGCGGCAACGGCGTACTGGTGGCCGGCAGACCGCTCGCGTATCGGCTATATCCTTGCTATCTGCTGGGCCGAGTGGTCGCTCGGCTTTCTCGATGACCTGCGCAAGTCGCGGGGTATGGGTCTAGGCGAGCGAATACGGCTCGTCGTTCACGTCGCGATCGCTGTAGCCGCAGCCGTGAGTTACGTTGCCCTCGGCTTTGGCGGGTCAGCCGGCTTCTGGCAGCAGTGGGGTTCGGCCATCGTTGTCGGTATCGCGCTGCTGTACATGGTGCTGGCCGCCGGGTTCTCCGACGGTGTCGATGGGTTGACGAGTAGCCTGATGGCACTCAGTTGCGCCGCTTATGCCGTCCTTGGCCTGCTTTGGGGAAGCCACGCCCTGGGCATGAGCGCCGGTGCGGGCTTCGGGATTGCGGCGGGCGCGGTGGTTGTGAACGCGCCGTCCAACTGGACGCGTACCGGTACCGTGCGACGCCGCGCCCGCGGCTACATCGGGGATTCAGGAGCGCTGCTCGCCGGCGCTGTTGTGGTCGGGATCGCCATTACCGCCGGTGCGGTAGCGCTGCTGCCATTGCTGGCTGCCGGTTTCGCTTTGGAGGGCGGAACCGTCTTCCTGCAGACGGGGCTGCTCACGCCCTTGTTCCGGCGCAGGCTGCGCTTGCGCCGGTTCCAGACCGCGACGACGTTTGTGCCCCACACCGAGTTCCCGCTGCCCTTTCTGGCGACACCGGTCCATCATCACCTGAACCTCGTCGGTCTCCGACCGCTGCAGGTCGTGGCCGCCTTCTGGGCAGCGCAGATAGCGACATCGGTGTTGGGCCTCGCCGCTGCCCTGCTGGTTTCATCAAATTGGCGTGCTGTCTTTTGGGCTTCCGGCGTCGTTGTACTCCTCACTCCCGCGTTCTCACTCGCGGCCACCAAGGGACTGTTTCTTGACGTATACACGGCGGATGACGGCATCCATGGACTGTCAATTCGGCGTGGCCTGCCCTTCCAGCTCGGCCACTTTCGTTTGTTTCGCGAGGTGGAACGTCTGCCGGGCATCCATGTGCCGACAGACAAGCTGGCCTACGTATGCCGACCAACGCAGCGGCATGACACCCTTTGTTGGGCAGCGTTCCTGGCGGAAGAGGCGGGGAAGCCGGATCAGGCGCATGCGCTGTTGCGCCGCCTGCCGGCCTTGAACGTCCTGTTACGCCCCGAGGCGGCCTTGCTGCTCGTCGAGCGAGCCGTCGCGGCAGGCGAGTTGCCCGCGCTCGTTGAAAATTGGCGCCGAGCACTTCGCTTTGTCTTTCAGGAAGGTCGCCTCGATGGCGTCTTGGAGCAGTTGGCGACGCTGGCGAACGACTTGGACAAGCCTTCACTGGCGGCGTCCCTAAACGCCCACGTCGATGCACCGCGTCTCGGCGATACCCAACCCGAACGGTGGCGTTCGTGCCGCCGCTGACCGACGTGCCGTTTCCGAACGACGATGTGCCCCTACCGTCGGCAGCCCTTATCACGTTGTTGGGGGATAATTTCCAGCAGGCCCGTTGGCTCGCCGCCACACGTGTCGCGCTGCGCTCGCGGAATCGCCTCTACCGCATCCACTTGACGGATGCACCCCAGGCCAGTGTCATCCTAAAGCTGGTGCGAGAGCAAGACGACATTTTCTGGCAGCACCATCTGCGCCGCGAACACTGGCTCCTGGAGTTACTGCAACGCTTCTGGCCAGGTGGCGCGCCCCGTCCCTACGCACTCGTAATCGGACATGGGTGGGGTTTGCTGATGATGGAGGACGTCGGCGACGTTTCGTTGGCCGAAGCGCTCGGCGGAAGCGCTCGTGCTGCCGCTGAGCGTCCCCGACAAGAAGCGCGGACGGAGTCCACCGACTCGCCAGTGGCGAGCGGGGGCGATGACCCGGTGGAAACGAACGCGACAGCGCAGGTTGCGTTACTGGCGCCGGTGCTCGATCGCCTGGCGGACCTGCACCGCACCCTTGCCGCTCAAGAGCGGATTTTCCGGCGCGTTTGTCAGAGTATAGACCTGGACCGCATCACGGCACCGTCGCTGCTCGCCAGAGCGCGCGTTTCGCAAGCACGTCTTCGTGAGGATACTTTGTCTGGCGCTGGACGCTTGCCCTTAACAGCGGGCAGCGTTCGGGCCTATGCGGACCAGGTGATTCGCCCACTGATGACCGGTCCGCGCCAGATGATCCATAACTCGCTGTCGCCACTCAACGTGGTACTCGGCCCGACGCTTCGCCTCGTTGATTGGGAGACGATGGCCTTAGCGCCACCCGAATTCGACATCGCCGATTTGCTCCGGTATCCAGGGATACGTGTTCCTTGGAGGACCCTCGACCACCTGGTCGGCCAGGCCTTTGGTTCCCAGGTTGATCTGACCCGGCTGCGGCTGGCAGCGCTCGCCCGCACTGTCGACTACGCCGGAAGCAATGCCCACCAAGTGCTGAGGAGCCGGGAAGCGGGCGATGACGCCAATGCGGTCACGGCAGGCGGCCGGCGCGATTGGTACCTGGCCGAGGCGCGAACACTTGCCGGTGATCTTGGGGTAGCGTCAACAATGCACGACCTCATCGGGTAGCGGGGCCGACCCACCGGTAACAGGTGCGCCGCAGGGTTGTGACTGCTGGCGAACCTCCGCTGGTCCGCCGCGCCACCCTACGCTGAAGCGTAGGGCTACGATCGCCAAGCCTGCTGAAGCAGGCTGAACACGACTTTGGACGCCGCTTAGCCTGCTTCAGCAGGCTTGGCGATCGTAGCCCGCCCGCATGCCATGCCACCAGGATCTCCTTGATATCTGCCACGTCCATCCTCCGTCGTGCCACGAACCACCTCCTTGCTCGGCAAGGATGATCCGTGACGCCTCAAGATCAGCGGACGCTTGGCAAATTCCCCTGGACATCAACTGGCAAATTCCGTTGAACAGAACTGCCCCTACGGTGGTAAATTACCGTGAACAGCGACACCCGACTACGCGAAAGCCGATCACGTCATCCTCACCTACATCTTTGGCCGGTCCACCTCCGAACCGGATATCCCCACCGATCTGCTCGAGCAGCTCCCACAAGACACCACCCTCCAGCGGGCGTACATCATACACCGCGCTGGCCGACACTGGCACGAACGCACCGGCTGGCTCCCCGCCCAAGACGACTCGCCCATCGCGCCCAACCCCGTGTCCGCTGGATGACGGCCCGGGCGCACGGAGAGGTCTGGTGTGAAGGTCCCTCTGGCCAGGGGCAGCGGAGGCAACACTTTCCGTCGCTCTCGCCCGTGGTCGAGGACATATGGTGCCGACGTACCGGAAAGCATCGGCGCTTCGGCATTTTCGACGCCGCTCCCGGCCGGCCTCGCCACCCAGCTCGTCCCGAACTGGGACGATGGCATCGACCTCTCGGGCGGACAGTGGCAGAAGCTCGCGCTGGGCCGGGCGATGCTGCGGGCGCAGCCGCTGCTCTTGCTCCTGGATGAGCCCACCGCCGCGCTCGACGCCGACACCGATCGGCTCTTCGAGCGCTGGACGGCCGCCGCGCGCCAACTCCGCCAAGTGACCGGCGCGGTGACGGTGCTCGTCTCGCACCGCTTCTCGACCGTGCGCATGGCCGACCGCATCGTCGTACTTGCCCACGGGCAGGTCGTCGAGGTGGGCAGCCACGCCGAGCTCCTCGCGCGCCGCGGCGTGTACGCCGAGCTGTTCGAGCTCCAGGCTCAGTCCTATCGCTGAGGCCGCCGACCGACGGAGCATGGCAGGTAGCAAAGGAACGTGGAGATGGATCAGGTGTCAATGGAGCCCGTTGTTGACGGCGGGTACCCACCGCAGGTGGATACAGGTGCCGCACCTGCACCAGGACGAACTCTTGATCCTGAGTGGCACCTGCAAGCCGATGCAGACGGGGCGCCGGACGAGGAGAACGCCGATGACTAACCCCGTGCCGGCAGCGTGCAGAGAAGCTTACCGGTCTTGCCGGCTCCCGGTTGCTCGATAGCGCTGGACTGGTAAGCCAATGCACACCTGACATGGCTGCCGCCTCAGCGAGAGCAAGGCGAGCTCGAAGTCGCAGTCGTCGAGAGGTATGCACCTGGGCCTGATGACTTGGACGACGGGGTCGCGACGATCGTCGTTGGATAGCGAGACGGCATGGCATTTTCAAACGACTCTGCCCAGGCCTTTGCCGTCTTGATGGCTTGGGGGGACATGGAATAGGGACCGCTGCCGGTCGTCGCTGTTATGCGGGTCTCGGATGCGGACGTGGCCGAACTCGTCCCCCTGCCGATAGGTTGTTCGGCAATAGCACCCGCTGGAGCACGTACTGTCGCTGCCGTTGTCGCCGATAGACGCGGGCCTGTCCCACCGGGGGTGCTGCACGGTGCTGGACCGACATTTATCGAACCAGAACTGCCCGCACGAGCCCCACAACTCACGCCCATGACGAGCGCAATGATGGACAGCCCTACGAGGAGCACGCGGCCAATTGGAGCGGCGAAAAGGAAGAGCCTCTCTCGTTTTCCCATTTCTCCCCCCGTGAATGATCTTGCAACGTTAACCGCTGCAATCCGGGAGTCGCCTGGGATGGCTTCGAGCGCTCTGTTCATGTGGCCCGCATCCATCCCAGGTGGCAAGCAGTTTACCCCGATCAACTAGGCATCATGGCGTCGGCGTCTGATCACTGAGGCGGCCGAACCAAAGGAACATCGGCTGAATAGGCTGCGCCACTTGCGAGCAATCTGAGTTGGGGCATTGGATGGCAAAAGCGGTGCCAACAAATGTGTTGGAACTGCCCGACGCTACACGCACCGTGAGAAAGTCGCCCCACTGATCATTCTGCGGACCGTTCGTCCCTTGCGAGCCAACCTGTACGTTGTAGCATGTCGCGCCGCACGATTGCGCGGACACCGCGTCTCTATCCAGTTCGTTCGTGCTCGGATAGGAAGAGCCATTCGTCCACGCTGCGCTGAAACCGAGCGCCCCGTTGTTATTCACGGCCACCGCCGGCCACGCCCACGAGTTTCCGCCACACGCAATGATCGGCTGGTAGATAAGGTTCATCGTTGACTGGTCGACTTCAATAGCCATTACCCAGGGATACTGCATGTTCCCAAAGGAACTGGAACCGTCCTTGGCATCCCACATGAAGCCGATTCGTCCGTTCTCGACCCAACCACCACGAATCCAGTCGTTGTCGTTTTGGCACATGTTCGTGCCGTCCTGGCTGACACAGTCGGATAGAGGGGAGAGATACGACGCATGGCCGATATCTGCCCAGGTGATCGTCCCACTACCTTCCGTCCAGGTGTAAATGCGTGTCGCGCTATTATTGAGCTGTCTGGCGAAATACATGTGCGTCATCTGTGACTGAATACCGCTGGTGGGGCCGAAGCCGAAACCGCTGTCGGAAAACCATGCTAGTGGGCCACTTGTTGTGCATCCTGCCATTGTTCCAGTGTGGTTTCGCGGCGGCGGATGGGGCGATGGGTGCAGGCGGCGGAGCCGCCGAGCCGATGGCGCCGCTCAAAGGCGCGCTTGCGACGAGCGGCACGTTTGCCGTTCCACTCGAAAGGGGTCGGTTCCCGATTCCAGGCACGGGCCGTGGCTTCCAACCAGAGGATGATGTCTTGCGGGGTCGTGGGGTGCTGGCCGTTCAAGGCCCGGCCCACGACGATGCGTTGAATCGACTCGGCCATGTTGAGCCAACTGCCGCCTAAGAGCCTATCCTAAAACCTGGCGGATACGATAGGTGAGGAGGAAGCAGGCGA
>DAIMXP010000076.1:0-34524 GCA_036734945.1 Chloroflexota bacterium | reverse complement strand
TTCCCGCCTCTCCCCATAATCAATGCGCATCACACGTCTCAAGCGTAGGGCTAACAACACCAAGCCTGCTGAAGCAGGCTGAGCGCCGTCGGATTCGTAGCCCAGCCTGCTTCAGCAGGCTTCGCCCGTGTTAGCCCTACGCTTCAGCGTTAGGGTGCGCCTACGCGCTGACCGTGCCGTTGTTGCCCGTGGATGCAACAGGAGCGAGTTCGCGCACCAGCGCCGCCGCGGCCGCCACGCGCTCTGCTTCGGCAACGGGAGAATCGGTGGTCGGCAGGTCGCTCAGCACGTCGGCCGATTCGCCGGCCAGGCGGTTCAGCCCGTTGTGGGCGGCGATCTTGTACAGTTCGCTCAGCGTCGGGTAGTTCATCACGGTGTCGACGAAGTAGTCGACAGTGCCGCCCAGCGCCATCACGGCCTGGCCGATGTGGACCAGTTCCGCGGCGTTCTCGCCGATGATGTGGACGCCGAGAATCTTGTGCGTCTTCGGACTGAAGATGAGCTTGAGGATGCCGTCGCTGGCGCCGATGATCTGCCCGCGCGCCACGTGGCGGTAGTAGGCCTTGCCGATCTCGTAGGGGACGTTGGCCTGGGTCAGTTCTTCCTCGGTCTTGCCCACCATGCTCAGTTCCGGCACGGAGTAGATGCCGTAGGGGAAGACCTCAGGCATGATGTTGAACGGCACGTGCGCCGCGTGGTTGGCGGCGACCCGGCCCTGGCCCATTGAGGTGGACGCCAACGCAGGGAAGCCGACCACGTCGCCCACTGCATAGATGTGCGGCACGACCGTCTGGTAGTGCTCATTCACCGTCAGCTTGCCTCGTTTGTCGGCCGCCAGACCGGCTGCGGCGAGGTTGAGGTCGGCAGTCGCCCCCTGGCGCCCGATGGCGTGCAACGTCTTCTCGGTGACGATGACCTTCCCCGAGGCCAGCACCGTCCTGACGTGGCCGTTGGGCAGCACGGAGCAACTCTTCAGCGTCTCCCCCAACCAGAGGGTGACCCAGACGGAACGCAGGTAATGCGCCAGTTCGGCGGCAATCTCTCGGTCCACGAACGGCAGCATTTCGTCGCGGGCGTCGATCAGCGTGACGCGGGTGCCCAGCGCTGCGAACATGCTGGCGTACTCGCAGCCGATCACACCGGCGCCGACCACCGTTAACGTCCTGGGGATGTCGCTCATCGTGAGGATCGAATCCGAGTTCAGGATGTGCTCGCCATCGAAGGCGATGTCCCCCACTTGCGCCACCTCACTGCCGGTGGCGATGATGATGGTCTCCGCCGAGATCGTGCGGCTGCCCTCACCGTCGGCAAGTTGCACCTGGATGTTATGCGGGTCGACGAAGGAGGCTATCCCGCAGATCATGGCGATGCCGTTGCGGTAGGCCTGTGTCTGGACCAGGTCGCGCTCGCACTTCATAACATAGGAAGCGCGTGCGTTCAGGTCTTCCATCGTGATGCCGCGTTTGACCGCGTAACTCTCGCCGTAGATGGCGTGCTCGCGATAGCCGGAGAGGTAGACGACGGCCTCCCGGAAGGACTTGCTGGGGATGGTGCCGGTGTTGATGCAGGCGCCACCCACGACGGAGCGCTTCTCGATCATGAGCGTGCGCCGCCCCGACTTCACCGAAGCAATGGCGGCGCGCTGGCCTGCCGGGCCGCTGCCGATCACGACGACGCCGTAGTGCGAATGGTCAGTCTGAGCGCGGACAGGAGCCATGGGTCACGCCTTTCACTCGTCTCGCCTACCGTCGCCCTTAAGGTAAAGTAGTTTAGTTAGTGGCGACACTGCTCCCTCCCTGCCGTCGCGGCCTTATCTAAACCGTATTCGCCGTTAGGGTACTCCTTCGGCAGCCAGCATGGCGTCGAGCGCCACCGCGAAGTCCACGTCCTTGACGCTCAGCGCGCCGTCCAGGTGGGAGTAGAGCTCGAGCTGGACGAAGCACCACTCGTGGAGCCGGATGTTCGGGTGGTGGCCGAGCCGTTCGGCCAGTCCCGCCACGCCGTTGATGAAGGCGATGGCGGCGACAAAAGAGTCGAAGCGGAAGTCACGGTAGAGCCGCGCGCGCTCGACCACCCAGTTGGGGTGGTCCTTGAGCGCCCGGTAGGCAGCCTCCGGCGTTATCGTGCGGTTCCTGCCGCTGGACTCAGCCACAATGGAAACCTCCTCCCAATCCGGCGACCACGCGCTCGCGCCGATCAGCCCAGTGTACTGGCGGCCGACGCCGGAGACAACCCGGCACGCGGCTTGCTTCATTCCTTTTTGATCGGACGTGTTGACCGTCACCGCTCAAAGGAGGCAATCATGATTCGTGCCACGTCGCTGCGGGGGCGCGCTGTAGTGGACCTGGACTCCGCGACGAAGCTGGGTCAGTTAGACGAACTGATTTTGGATCCAGAAGATAGGCGGGTGGCCGGACTGGCGATGAGCCAGGGACCGATGTTGCTGGGCGACCGCCACGAACGGCTGTTGCCGGCGTCGGCCGTCAATGCCATCGGTCCCGACGCCTTGACCGTACACGCGGGTGGCGCCGAGACCCTCCATGACGATCACCTCGCGGAGCTACCGCGCTTGTCCGCCATGACCGGGCGCAAGGTGGTGACGCATAGCGGCAAGATGCTCGGTGTGATTGCCGACGTGCTGATTGCACCGGAGGATGGCAGCATCATCGGCTATGCCCTGGACGGTCACGGGCCGGTGGGACGCCTGGAAGAGCTGTTCGGCAATGACCGCCGGGACGATGACGGCGACTATATCCGTGCGGAGGCGGACTTGCGCGTCGGCCCGGACCTGGTGGTAGTGCCGGACGATGCTGTGGTAAATTCACGGTCGGCCAATCGCCTGTTGGAAGAGGATGGCACCGAGCGCCAGGCAGCGCCGGTACGCTGGCTGCCCACTCTGCGCCGGCCGGGGTCGGGCAGCGCCTGGTTGGGTGGCGGCAAGCCGGTTGCTTCGGCTGAGGAGGACCCGGATATCGACATCCCCGTGCAGCACGTTCCGGCGCAGCCCGTCCAGATTCACGAGGCTCGTACCCGCACGGTCCCGGTAGACGGCACGCCAGACGTGTAAGCGGTCCTCACTCCTCGCCGGCCGGACGCTTCGCCCGCCAGGCTGCAAACTCTTGCAGCGTGCGAGCATCCGGCGGGTACACACCGACGATGCTGCTGCCGGCCGCCACTTTGGCGAGGATGAACTCCTCGCGTTGCTCCTGAGCGTAAGCGTCCCGCGCCACCTCTTCCGCCACTGCCAGCGGTATGACGATCACCGCCTCGGCGTCGCCAACGATGACATCCCCCGGCAACACCGCCACGCCGCCGCAGGCGATGGGCACGTTGATGTCGATCGGGTGGTGGATGGTGAAAGAGATGTTGGGATGAGATCCGCCGGCGTAGGTGGGCAGGTCGAGGGAACGGATCGCCGGCGCATCGCGGAAGGCGCCATCGGTGACGATCCCGGCGGCGCCGCGGCCGGCGATGCGCGTCGCCAGAATGTTGCCGAGCGTGCCGGCGCGCATGTCGCCGCGGGCGTCGATCACCAATACGTCCCCCGGCCCCACCTGCTCGACGGCGAGACGCTGCTTGTTGGTGCGGTTATCAAACTCCCCGCTGCGTTCCAGGTCTTCCCGCGCCGGAATGTAGCGCAAGGTAAAGGCCTGCCCGGCCAGGCGCAAATCCGGCCGCAGCGGCGCGACGCCGCGCATGACCAGTTGTCGAAAGCCTCGCTTGTGCAGTTGACTGCTCAGGGTGGCCGTGCTCACGTGTTTGAGTTGTTCGATGATCTCCGGCGCGATGCGCATGGAAGGGTCGAAGTCGGCCATCTTTCTACTCCTCAACAAGGAATTACCGTTTCAGCGAAGTGAGTGTACTGCGGGGATGGCAAACGCCTATTTGCTCCGCCCAGGCAGTCCGAAGTCGGGAGCGACGGTTAGACTGTCGGTGAAGCAATGACTGACATCCCGACATTTTCTCTAGTAGCCGCTATCCGGCCCCTATCGCTGCAGGCGGAGCGGCAGACGGCGTACCGCTCCCGGCTCCGCGCCGAGGCTGTGGAGGCTCATGGAACCCGTGGCTTCCTGCAAGGCGACCTGTATGCGCGCATCATCTGGTTTCACCGTGATAAGACGACACGCGACGTTGACAATATAACCAAGGCGATACTGGACACCTTGAAGGGCGTCGTCTTCGGCGACGATCACCCGGGGCGAAAGTGCGTCACCGAAAGGGTCGATCAGGGACGGAACTATGAAGTCACGGAGCCTCGCATTGCTGACTGGGCCTACGAACGGTTGCTTGGTTTTCTGGAACGAGACATTGCCGATATCCTGTACGTTGAAGTTGGACCCGTAGTCGGCCAGCGCGTGATCTTCGGGCCGATAGATGGAGGTAGCGAGTGACTGCAGCCGTTGAGTACTTAGAGGCCGCGAAGGTTGAGGAGATTGCCGAAAGCCTGCGATCTCAAGGATTCCAAGTTGATGTGCCTAAGGCAAATGGGACTGCGCCTTTCGACCTTGTCGCCCATAAAGGCGACAAACACGTCGCGGTGGAGGTACGAGAACGGACGGCGCTTCGTGGAACAGCGCAGGAAATCCGTGACCTTCGCCGGCTTGCGCATAACGACGGCTATACGGAATTTCGGCTCGTCGTGGTAACGCCGCCTCACGAAGCTCAGGTAGATATCCCAGGGCTAAGTCGTGTATTGCAGGAAGCATTGCGGAAACACGTCCCCCCCGTACTTGGAGCGCTTGCCGCTCGGATGTCGGTCGATTCTGTGGACATGCTGGAGATTGATGCGGTGCGAATCACTCAGGAGGCCATTGACGTTGCCGGCAATGGCGTCGTGAACATCGTTCGTCGGGATAGGAGCAGCCAGTCACTGGACGAGAGCACTGTGGAAACGGACTTCCCCTTCAAATTTCATGTATTGCTGGACCGTGATGTCTCACTGAGGGAGATATACGAACTCACTGTAGACACTTCGAGTTACGACGAGTAAGGGGATGTCTACGGTTTCAGGTACTGTTAAGGCGGTTTCCTGCGCCATGCGTTGGCGGACTGTTGGCAGATGGCGTTCGCTCAGGAAAGCAGCGGGGTGATCTGCTCCTGGGCCGATTTCGCCACGGTATCCGCCGGGCGGGCGCCGCTCCAGAGGAAGGCCAGTTGGGTGTTCAGGGCGTCGTTGATGCGTGACCAGTTGGGGTGATGGGGCACGAAGCCGGTCCCAGTGGCGTCGGCAACCTGGGCGAAGACCTGGTTCACCTCCGCTCCCACCCAGGACGGTTGCACCGAAGCCAGGAACTTGGGGTCGTTGGCGACACTGCGCCGCGACGGGTAGCCGCCGAACTGGGTGAAACGGGCGAGTTGGGAAGCGGCAGAGGCCAGATATTGCAGCAGGAGCCAGGCCTCGTCGGGATGCTTGTTCGGCGTCTCGATCACGAGTTGTAGCGGCGTGATCTGCGAGCCGCTATGTCCGCTGGCGGACACTTTGGGCACGGGCGCCGCCGCAATCTTGAAAGGAGCCGTTTGGTACACCGTGCCCAGCGCGCCGCGATTGACGATCACCATGGCGACTTTGCCGGCCAGGAAGGCGTTGGCGCCGAGGCTCGCCATCTGAGCTGGCAGTGGGTTGACGTGATACTTGTTGTTGAGATCGCCAAGGTAGTTCAGCACCTGGAGGGCGTGCGGGCTGTCCATCGTCGCCGTGTTGGTCGTCGTGTCGATCACGTTGGCGTCGTTGGCGAAGAGAAAGGAGAGCAAGTTCGCGCCGCCGCCGGTGAAGGTGCAGCCGAACTGCGTGGTGGTGCCGCCGCTGCCTTTGGTCAGTTGTTGCGCCGTCTTCAGGCAGTCGTCCCAGGTCCAGGCCGCGGTCGGCGCCGGCACGGAATTGGTCTGAAAGAGGTCGGCATTATAGGCGACCACCACCGGGCTGCCGTCCGGCGGGATGCCGAACTGCTTGGCCTGGTACTGGCCATCGGCCCAGTGCGCCGGGAAGAAGTCGCTCTTGTTGAGCGTGGTGCTGCGGGCGATATATTGGTCCAGCGGGATAACGGCTGTCTTGCTGGCGAACACCGTCAGATCACCGGGCACAAGGCCAACCACGTCGTGGACCACGCCACCGGCGATTTCCGTGAGGAGCTTCGCCTGGTAGTTGGCATTCGGCGCCGAGACGAACGTCGCTTTGGATCCCGGGTACGCCGCGCTCCAGCCGCTGAGCATGGCGATGTACGCTTTGTCTTCAGCCGGACTGCCGGAGGGGCGCATGAACTCCAGCGCCGTGACGGCCGCCGTTGCTCTGGTGGCGGCAGCGGGTGTACTGGCCGTCGTGCTACCCGTTCCCCTGGACGTGGCGGCAGCTACAGCGCTGGCGGCCGTGGACGTGGCGCTGCTCCTACCCTGGGTTAACGACGCCGTTCGACTCGTCGTGTGTACGGCGCTGGTGCTGGCGGTGCTCACCGCCGTTTGACCGCAGGCGGCCAGCAGCGAGGCGGCCAATAAGGCAGCGGCGCCGCAAGCCGCACGAACGAGGGTTCGACGACTCAGACGCTGTACTCCCATGTCACACGGTTCCTTTCTCTCTGGTCGTCAACTGACCGATGGGGACGGGTCGGACGACCGCAGCGCAAGGAAGTCCCCAGTCCTACGTTGCCAGGCTGCCATTTCCTCCGCCAATCTTCGAAGGTGCTCTTTTTGCGTGGGGTCAGAAGAAAGATCGTGCATCTCCCACGGGTCATCTTTCAAATGGAAGAGCTGGGTGCGGTTACTGCCCACGGCAGGGTCGCCTGACCGGTAGTAGCGTATCAGCTTCCAGTCGCCATCGCTGACAGCGCGCTGCACATCCTTATACATGGCAAAGACGCTGTCGCGCCAGGGGGCATCGTTGTTGGTCAACAGGGGCAGCAAGCTCCGGCCCTCGACGGTGCTGGGGACGGGAATGCCGGCCAGGGCGCAAAGGGTAGGGAAGCCGTCGGCGTGGTGGGTCAGGGCCCGGACCGTGTTGCCGGCCGGGAGGCCGGGTCCGGCCATGATGCGCGGCACGCGGATGCTGTGCTCGTAGAGGTTCTGCTTGCCTAGCAGGCCGTGCTGCCCAACCGCCAGCCCGTGGTCAGCAGTGTAGACGACGATGGTGTGGCCGGCGTCGCCCCGTTCCGCAAGCGCAGCCAGGATGCGGCCGATCTGGGCATCAAGGCTGCTGATCATGGCGTAGTAGTCGGCGATGTGCTGGCGAATGACCGCCGGCGTGCGCGGGAAGGGGGCCAGGAGCTCGTCCCGCACGCGCATTTCGCCGTTATCGAAAGGGTGTTCCGGCAGGAAGTTCGGCGGCAGCGTGATGCGCTGCGGGTCGTAGAGCGCCGCGAACTCGGGCGGCGCCGTGCGCGGGTCGTGCGGGGCGGTGAAGGCGACGTAGAGGAAGTAGGGGGCGTCACCCTGAAAGTCGCGCAAGAACTGGATGCCGGCATCGGCGAACAATGCGCTTGAGAACTGTTCCCGTATCTGCCGCGCTTCGACCGGGTATTGCCCCGTCGGGTCGTAGTCGAAGGTGGGGACCCTCCACTGGTCGCTCATCCCGCCGAAGAAGAGGCGGGAGCCACCGGCGAAGCCCCTGGTGAAGCTCGCCTTGTCGTTGTGCCACTTGCCCACGCCGTAGGTGTGATAGCCGGCAGCGCGCAAGACCTCCGGCAGCGTCGCTAACGCCGGGTTGATCGTGAGCGAACCGGGGCCATCACCCGGCACTGGATGGATGGAGGCGCGCAACGGGTTGGTACCGGTGAGCAGGGCGGCACGGCTGGGGACGCAGACGGCCGGACTCATGCCGCCCATGGTGTACGCCCGCCGGAAGGAGACGCCACGCTCGGCCAATCCGTCGAGGACGGGCGTCTGGACTTCTGGGTTGCCGAAGGCATGAATGGCGTCGCCGCGGTGATCGTCGGCGATCAGGAAGATGATGTTCGGCCGGTCGCTCAACGCAATGTCACCCTTCAATTGGTCGCCACTCGCATGTTCACCGGGCTTATGGTACAGTGCTCGCGTCGTCCCACGCGTGAAAGTGATGGTGCTGCATGGCGCTCTACTTCTTCCTGCCGGCTCCTCCCGTTGCTGGGGGAATGCTGTGCCCGGGAGAGGGAAGCCTGCGTCCGTAGGCAACTGAGCGACGTAACGTTCGCAACCTCCCGGTCAGCCGGGAGGTTTTTTGTTGCCCGTTTCGCTGGGGCGGCGGGCAAAGGGATCCCCTCGGTATTCCGAAACACAGGAAAGGCGCCGGCCTATTGGCCGGCTCGTATGGGGAGAACTATAACGATGTCGATCTCTCTCACTCACCATCGCAGCCTGCTATTCACGTATTTGCGACCGCAATTGGCACGCGTCGCGATCCTCACTGCGTTGCTGTTGAGCAGCATCGCGCTACAGCTCTTGAACCCGCAGGTCCTGCGCGCATTTTTGGATGCTGCCAAATCGGGCGACACGATGGGCTTCCTGACACGGGTGGCGCTCCTTTATGTCGGTGTTGCTATGGTCCAGCAGGGCTTGTCGCTGGCGGCCACCTACTTCAGCGAACGGGTCGCCTGGACCGCCACCAACGCGCTGCGCGCTGACCTGACATTACACTTGCTGCGCCTGGACCTCGGTTTCCACAAGGAGCGTACGCCGGGCGAATTGATCGAGCGAGTGGACGGCGATGTTACCGCGCTGGCCAACTTCTTCTCCCAGTTTGTGGTGCAGATTGTCGGCAACCTGCTCTTCATGCTCGGCGTCCTCGTCGCTCTCTGGCTGGAAGACTGGCGGGCCGGTCTGCCGTTGTCGATCTTCGCTGTCATCGTGCTCGGTGCCATGATCCGTCTGCGCGCTATCGCCGTTCCCCACTGGACGGCCTCCCGTCAGGCCAATGCCGACCTCTTCGGCTTCCTGGAGGAGCGCCTGGGCGGCACGGAGGATATTCGCTCCAGCGGCGCCGGCGATTATGTCTTGAGTCGCCTGTATCGGTTCACGCGGGAACGGCTGCGCACCGGCCGACTGGCCCGAGTCGTTGCCTCCATCGGCTGGTCGGTGCAGGGCATCCTGATGACCAGCGGCGTGGCGCTGTCCATCGTGCTGGCGGCCACCCTCTACCGCGCCGGCGCGCTCAGTATCGGAGCAGCGTTCCTGATCTACTACTACACCCAACTGCTCTTCCAGCCGCTCAACGTCATCTCCTATCAACTGATGGACTTCCAGAAGGCGAGCGCCGGTCTGCTGCGCGTGCAGGAGTTGTTGCAAACGCAGAGCATCCTGACTGATGGCGCCGGCAGCACCGACGGCATCCTGCCGGCCGGCGCACTATCAGTGGAGTTCACGGGTGTGGCTTTTGGCTATGAAGAGCAAGACATGGTCGTGCGCGATCTCTCGTTTCGGCTGGAGCCGGGGAAAGTGCTGGGGCTGTTGGGGCGCACCGGCAGCGGCAAGACGACGATTGCGCGGTTGCTCTTTCGCCTCTACGACCCCGCCGCGGGAATCGTGCGCCTGGGCGGCGTCGACGTCCGATCCGCTCGCCGGGCGGAAGTGCGCGCGCGGGTCGGCATGGTGACCCAGGATGTGCAGCTCTTTCGCGCCAGCGTCCGCGAGAACCTCACCTTTTTCGACGGGGCATTGGACGATGCACGCATCGTCGGGGTGCTGGATGACCTCGGGCTGGGCGACTGGTACCGGGCGCTGCCCGACGGGTTAGATACCCTCCTCACTGGAAGCGATGGCCTCTCAGCAGGTGAGGGGCAGTTGCTGGCCTTTGCCCGCGTCTTCTTGCGTGACCCGGGCGTGGTGATCTTGGACGAAGCCTCGTCGCGCCTGGACCCGGCGACCGAACGCCTGATCGAGCGCGCTGTCGATAAGCTGCTGGCTGGTCGCACCGGTATCATCATCGCCCATCGCCTGAGCACCATCCAACGAGTGGACGACGTGATGATTCTGGAAGCCGGCAGCATTTTGGAACACGGTCCGCGCCTGGAATTGCTAGCCCGTGCTGATTCGAGGTTCGGGCGCCTTCTTGAGGCCAGCGGCGCGGAAGTTGAGGAGGTGCTGGTGTGAAGATGCGCTCAACCGCCTGGTTTCTCAGCCGTCTGGTGCGATTTCGGCCATGGCTGTGGGGTATAAACCTTTTCTGCATCACGGCGCTTGTTCTGATTAACATGGTTCCGGGCCTGATCGTGCGGGAGTTCTTCAACCGTCTGACGGCTTCAGCACCGGCTGCCTTGGGTTTGCCGGCGCTCGTCGCGCTGCTGCTGGCGGCCTCGCTCGGTTCGGTGAGCTTTTTGGTCGGCCTGCAATTGACGAATGGGCCCTTTATGTTGACTGCTGCTGCCCTGCTGCAAAAGAACATGCTGACGCGCGTGCTGCACCTGCCGGGGGCTGCCGCTTTACCATCGCCTTCCGGCGAGGCAATCAGCCGCTTCCGGGACGACGTGGACGAGGTCACGAACTCGCTGATCGACTTCAACGACGTGGTGGGCATGGGCGTCTTTGCGCTCGTGGCGTTGGTGATCATGCTGCGCATCAATGTACTGATCACGGTGGGCGTCTTCCTGCCCATCGTCGCCATCGTGGCCGCTGTGACGCTGGCCGGCCGGCGCATCGAGCGCTACCGCAAGGCCAGCCGGGAGGCGACGGGCAACATCACCGGCTTTCTGGGCGAGGTCTTCGGCGCAGTCCAGGCAGTGCAGGTTGCCAACGCTGAAGGTCGGGTGGTGGACCATTTCCGCCGCCTGAACGATCTCCGGCTGCGCTCGACCATCCGCGACCGCCTGTTCGACCAGATGATGCACTCGCTGTTCTGGAATATGGTCAACCTTGGCACCGGGCTGATGCTGCTCATCGCCGGGCAGGCGATGCGCACGGGTACCTTCACGCTCGGTGATTTTGCGCTCTTCACCTTCTATCTCGGTTGGATTACCGAGTTCACGACGATCCTGGGCCAGTTCCTGACCCGCTATCGCCAGGATGGCGTCTCGCTTGGCCGGATGTACACGCTGATGCGCGGCGCGCCGCCGGAGGAGTTGGTCCGCTTCGGCCCCGTCTACACCGCCGGTCCTTACCCAGCGGTACCGGCGGTCACGAGAACATCGGACGATCGCCTGGAGCGTCTGACCGTGCGCGGCTTGACGTACTGTTATCCGGAGGGTGGCCGGGGCGTGCAGGGCATCGACCTGCATCTAGAACGCGGCTCCTTCACGGTCGTCACCGGGCGCGTCGGCGCGGGCAAGACGACGCTAGTGCGGGCGCTCCTCGGCCTGTTGCCCCTTGACGCAGGCGAGATGCACTGGAACGGCCGGCTCGTCGCGGACTCCGACCTGCCCCCCGGGCATTTCTTCGTGCCGCCGCGCTGTGCCTACACGCCGCAGGTACCGCGCCTCTTCAGCGAAACGCTGCGCGACAACCTGCTGCTGGGCATGCCGGATGATGGCAACGCCTTGGCAGATGCCATCCGTCTGGCAGTGTTGGAGCACGATGTCGCCAGCATGGAGCAGGGCCTGGACACGCCGGTGGGACCCAAAGGCGTGCGCCTCTCCGGCGGCCAGCTGCAACGCGCGGCGGCCGCGCGCATGTTCGTGCGCGACGCCGAACTTCTGGTCTTCGACGACCTCTCCAGCGCCCTGGATGTCGAGACGGAAGAGGTCATGTGGCAGCGTGTCTTTGCCCGGCGCGAGACCACGGTGCTGGCGGTGTCACACCGACGCACCGTGCTGCGGCGGGCCGACCACATCATCGTGCTGAAAGACGGCAGCATCGAGGCGCAGGGCAGTTTAGAGGAACTGCTGGTCGCGTCGGAAGAGATGCGGCGACTGTGGCAGGGGGACGCTTCGGCCTGACGCCGCCTTTGTCGGACAGAACGCCACAGACCCGGCGGAAGGCGTGACTAAAGGCCGGTATCGCCATTGCGGCGTGGTCGGCGCAGGCCGCCGAGCAGGCCGCGGCGTCTCCCCTTCGTCTGCCCTGGCTACTCCGTGACCACGTCGCGGAAAATGTCGGCCACGGGCATGGAGACGTCGGGGAGAAGCGGAGAACGCATCCTGTCTCCGTCGCGCAGCAGCACCGGCTTGCCATAGTGCCCGGCGACATACTCCTCCAGGTCCGTGTAGGTGTAGCGCCGGCTGGTGGTGATCATCAGCGTCTTCCTCCCCGATGGCTAGCGTGCCTGAGCATGGGACCTCCAGGGCAACATGCTACTATGAGGATCGGCATGAGGCTGCGGCATTTTACGGTTCGATTGTTACCATGTTTATACTTTCATCGCTCCTGCTCGTAACCTAGGGAGGCAACATGAGCGTGCATCCTCCGGCGCGTTCTGAGGCGCCGAGTTCCTTGACGATCAGTCCGGCACCGCCGGTGATCCCGACCGTCGACGCCGGTGCATCGGCGCGTACAGTAGACGTGGCAGCCCCCACGTCGGCGGAACTGCCCGAGTTCGACTGGAACGAGATCCTCCAGCATGACAAGCCGGGTGACTTTTGGGTAGTTTTCCGGGGTGGCGTCTACGACATCAGCGAGTGGATGTACCGGCATCCCGGCGGCGCAGAGGTCTACATTGAGCTCTACGGGCGCAACGGTACCGGCGCTTTCAACGCGGTTGGCCACTCGGAGGAAGCCTGGAACCTGGCGCAGAAGTTCAAGGTCGGCCGGCTGAAGGCCGGCGCGAAGCCGCCGGCGCAGGTCGGGCCTCCCACTATGACCGAACCACTGGGTCCGGCAGTGCGTGGTCCCGGAGCGGTGGCGGCCGGCCCGAAGGTCCGACCGCTCGCGGAGCCTGAAGGGGCAGCCGCCGATTCGCGTACTTTACCCGAGTTCGATTGGCACGAGATCCTTCGGCACGATAAGCCGGGTGACTTCTGGGTAGTCTTCAGCGATGGCGTCTACGACGTCAGCGAGTGGATGTATCACCACCCCGGCGGCGCCGAGGTCTTCATCGAAAGCTATGGGCACGATGTCACCGCCGCCTTCAACGAGATCGGCCACTCCGACGAGGCGTGGAACCTGACGCAGTCGTTTAAGGTCGGTCGGCTGAAGGAAGGCGCCAGGCCGCCCAGGCACGTTGGGCGACCGGCCCTGACGTCAGGTGCTCCCCCGCCGCGGCGCGCGGGCGAGGAAACCCAGGCTGCCGCACCTGCGGCGAGTCCTATCGTGAAGGACGCGCTCGACATCCCCTACGCTGTCCGGTGGCTGGTGCCGCAGGGCGAGCGCTTTGCCAACTTCGACATCATCAACGACAACGACACGCAGCTTGGCTACTGGCGCAAGTTCGGCCACATCTATGCAGTGGGCATCCCGACGAAGAAGTGGCGCCTGGTCGTCGTGTCTGACCCGGAACTGCTCGACGAGGTCGCCGGCAACGAGGAGCAGTTCGGCAAGCGTGTTGAGGATATCAACTTCTTCGATCAGCTCGCCGGGTCGCGCGGCGGTGGCATCTCCGTGGTCAGCGATGGCGACTATTACAACCGGGTGCGCCGGATCATGCTGCCCTGGTACGCGCCGGCGCACCAGAAGACGCAGTTCGGGCGTATGAAGGAGATGGCCCGGATGACGATGGCGGCGTGGGCAGCCATGCCGGACGCCGAGCCGCTGAACATGCGCGAGTGGATGGAACGCTACTCGCTGGAGATCTCCGGCCGCGGCGCCTGCAACTACGACTTCGGGCTGCTCGATAAGGACGCTGTCAAGAGCCCGTTCGCCGCGGCAGTGCCGGAGAGCACCAAGGAAAGCGTGGCACGCATCGCTGAGTCCCGACCCGACTTCACGCTGCTCTCGGGCCGGGCGAAACGGGCTCGCAAGCAGAAGTATCACCAGCAGAACGAGGTCCTGTTCTCGACCGCCGAGGCCATCGTCAAGGGCCGCTTGAACACCTGCCCCATCGGACAACAGACCGACCTCCTCACCCGGCTGATCACCGTCCCCGACCCCGAAACCGGCAAGCGCCTGGATACCGAGACCATCCGCGATCAAATCCTGATGCACCTGTCGAACGGCTTCAACGGCCCGTCGGTGACCGGCTCCTGGCTCGCTTATGTGCTGGCCACCCACCTGGATGTCGAGGAAAAGTTGATTGCGGAGATCGACGGGATCACCGGCGGCGACCCCGACTACGATCTGCAGTACAGCGATCTCATGGCCTTGCCTTACATGACGCAGGTGATCAAGGAGACCTTGCGCGTCTACCCGCCCATGCCAGTCACCGTCCGCCGTAGCCGCAAGGACGGAATGCTCGGTCGCTACCGTGTGCGCAAGGACGACATCATCCTCGTCGGGACCCTGGCCGCCCAGCGCGACCCGCGCTACTGGGGGCCGAACGCCGACGTGTTCGATCCAGATCAGTTCGCCATGGAGAAGGTGGTCGAGCGGCCTCGCCACGCCTTCATCCCCTTCTCGGTCGGTCCACGGCAGTGCATGGCCCAGGAAGTGACGTTCATGATGCTGCGCGTCGGGCTGTTCGAGATTTACAACCGCTACCGCTTGCGCTTGCCTCCCGGCGTCACTGTCAAGAAGAACACCGTCGCCACGACGAAGCCGGTCGCGGTGCCGGTTGTCCGCCTGCCGCGCGAGGGTAAGGAGGAGCGGCGGGCCGCCCTCGCCCAGCGCAAGCACAAGGTCGCTGCCGGCGTGGCGGCCGGTCCCGGTGCTTCCCGTGCCTGGGACCGCCCGTCGGAGATCCCGGAGACCAGCGCCTATCGGCACGTCGTCGTGGCCTACGGCAGCAACTTCGGCAGCAGCAAAGAGTTGGCGATGCGCTTCGCCGAGCGCAGCCACGTCTACGGCTACACCAGCGACCTCGTCACCTTGAACGAGCTGGTCGACCTGCCGGCGCGCACGCAGCCCTGGTTGCTGGTGGTCATGACCTCGACCTATACCGGCAGCCCGCCGGGCAATGCGATCGCCTTCAAGTCCTGGCTGGACCATACAGCGGAGGGTTGCGAGAACTGGAAGAACTGTCGTTACCTCGTCTGGGGCCTCGGCAACAGCCAGTGGAACGCTTTTCTTGCTTTCCCACGCTACGTGCAGCGCCGGCTCGACGAGCTCGGCGCCACGTCGCTCAGCCCCATCGCCTTTGGTGATGTCGGCTCTCCCGTCTGGGAGGATGCCCACGTCGCCTGGAACGACCGCACCTGGCCCATGCTCATCGACATGTCCGGCGCTCGCCCCAGCGACGCCGCCGCCGCTCGCATCGCGGCGGAGAAGGCTGCCCACGAGGCGCTGACCTCCACCGACACGACCACGGCCATGGCGCTCTCACTTGACGGTCAGATCGTCGCCCCAACGCTCATGACCAACGCCGTTGGCCTGACAACCTTCGAGGTGCGGGTGCTGGTCTGCCGTGAGCTGCAGGCTCCCGAGTCACCGACGCGCACGCGCCACCTGGAGGTCAGCCTGCCAGCCGATTGCCGTTACACGGCCGGTGACCACCTCGGCGTCTGCCCGCAGAACGACGAGGAGATCGTAGAGAAGCTGGCGCAACATTTGGGGGCCGCGCTGGAGGGCGTCTTTGCCGTGCCCAAGAGTATGAACGTGCGTGCCGTGCCCAAGGGTGTCGCCCTCCAGGTGCGCAACGTCCTCACCTGCCTGGTCGACATTACCTCGCTGCCGCGCGTGGCGCTGCTCGACCTGGTGCTCGACAAGGTCGCGGAGCCGGACGAGCGGGCCAAGCTGCAGCAAATCAAGGACGTCCTGTTGACACCGGACGGCCCGGCGTCGCCGTTGCGCACCGCCATCAACGACAGTGGCTACGACGTGCTGCAACTGCTGGAGGAGTTCCGCTCCTGCTCGATCAACATCTTCGAGTTTCTGCAGGTCGCCCAGCCGCTGCGGCCACGCTACTACTCCACGAGCTCGAGCCCGCGCATCCACGGCAACGCCACGGCGCACGTCTCGGTCGGTCGCCACGCGACGCCGGTGCCGGGGATGCCCGGTCGCGAGTTGCGGGGCATGAGTTCGCATTATGTCCATACCCGCCGCGCGGGCGACCGCATGAACATCTTCATCGACCGTGCCGAGGGCTTCCATCTGCAGGAGGACATCACGAAGCCGATGATCTTCGTGTCGGCGGGCACCGGCTATGCGCCGATGCGGGCCTTCCTGTGGGAGCGGCTGGCGATGCAGCGCGAGGGCGTCCAGCTCGCCCCGGCGGCCCTGTTCAACGGCATCCGGGCGAGCAAACTCGATTACATCTATCGTGACGAGATTGAGATGTTCGTCCAGGAGGGCGTGCTCGACTACCTGTACGTGGCCATGTCGCGCGAAGTGCCGGGGCAGCGCGACTACGTCCAGGACCGGATCGTGAGCCAGGGTCCCCTGGTCTGGGACCTCGTCCGGCAGGGCGGCTTCATCTACGTCTGCGGCGCGCAGGTGATGCGCGACGACGTCCGGAGCGCCTTCGTCAGCGTCTTCGCCCAGTACGGCGCGATGACGCCCGAGGCGGCCGAAGCGTACATGGTGCAGATGGCGACCACGGAGAACCGTTACCGCCCCGACGTGTGGGGATGAACGTAATACCTTTGGGTTCCGCGACCACCGTCGCGGTTCTGGAGAGGCATACAGGGAGACGCGATGGACCTACTGGCTCTGATCTTGACGCTGGCAGCATTGGCGATGTTCGCTTTTGCCGCCAGTGGCCGTGAACTCCGGCACTTCAACGAGATAGCGCTCGGGCTGGTTTTTCTGACGGCGGCGCTGATCTGTCAGTTCACGGCAATTACCACGATTCACATTGGGCGATGATGGCGAGCAGGGCAGCAGACTGCGGGTCGCAGCCTCGCTCGTGCGTTACCATACACTGATACCCCGCAGTGAGCGGCGTACTGATCAGAGGAGCTACCGTGGCGGAAGTGACAATTCGGGCAACGCGTAACGGCCCGTATCATGTGCAGGGCAAGGCGACGATTATCGACCCGCGTGGCAACGTCGCTGAGTATGATGGTGAAGAGGCGTGGCTGTGCCGCTGTGGCGGTTCGACGACCAAGCCGTTCTGCGACGGCACCCACACGAAGATCGGCTTCAAGGCGGCGGAAGCGGCGGTAGCGGCGAGCGAGTAGGAGCGTGGCCAGATGCCGGACGAGTTCATTACTGTGGCCCGAGCCGAAGAGGTGGGCGACCACCAGTTGCGGCGCGTCGAGATCGATGAGCGACCGGTCGTCCTGACACGCGTCAATGGGCGTGTCTACGCCCTGAGCGGCATCTGCACGCACGAGAATGTCGAGCTTATCGATGGGGAGGTGGACGAGGACACCATCTGGTGCCCCATCCACGCCTCCGGCTTCAACGTCTTTACAGGTGAGGTCAACAGCCCTCCAGCCGCCATACCGCTGCCGGTGTACGACGTGCGCGAGGTCGACGGCGCCGTGCAGGTGAGTCGGCGGCCCCGTGCCTGACGGGCCATCGTGAGCGGTCGCCTGGGAACACGCCCCCTGGAGTTGCGGCTGCTCGTGCTGGCGCTGCTGGTATTCTCTGTCGGCCAGATGACCCTGGCCGCTGTCGGCAACCGTTCCGCCGCCAGTGTGGCCCCGGCGGTTGTTGCGCTCGGCCTCGTTTTCCTGGCGGCGCACTTCTGGCTCTCGGTGAACGGCGCGACGGGCGACGAGGTGCTGTTGCCTGCCGCCGGAGTCCTGACGGCGATCAGCCTGACGGTGGTGGAGCGCCTGCATCCCACGTCCTTTCTGCCGCAGTTTGTCTGGATTGTGCTGGGTTTCGCCATTGCTACTGGTATTGCCGGCAGCCGCTTTGAGTTGTGGTGGCTCTCGCGCTACAAGTACACCTTCGCTGCTGCCGGCTTCGCCCTGCTGGTCATCACTGCCCTCTTTGGCCGCAAGGTGAACGGCGCCCGGCTCTGGATCGGCGTCGGTCCCTTGCAGTTCCAGAGCACCGAAGTGATGAAGCTGGTGCTGGTGGTGTTCATTGCCGGCTACCTGGAGGAGAAACGCGACCTCCTGACCCTCGGCGAACACCGCTGGGGTCCGCTGCGCCTGCCACCCCTGCAGTACGTCGGACCGCTCGGCGTGATGTGGCTGGCGTCGCTGCTCTCCCTGCTCTGGCAGCGTGACCTCGGTGGCACGCTACTGTTGCTCGGTGTGGCGTTGGCCATGCTCTACGGCAGCACGGGCCGCCCCTCCTACGTTGTCGGCGGGCTGGCGCTCTTTGTGCTCAATGTGATCCTCACCTATCATTTCTTTGGCTACGTACGCTCGCGCGTCGATGTCTGGCTCGACCCCTGGACCTACGCCGCCAACCAGGGCTACCAGATCGTGCAGGCGCTGTATGCCGTCAGTTCCGGTGGCGTCTTCGGCGCCGGTCTGGGACAGGGGCTGCCGGGCTATATCCCCGAGGTCTATACCGACTTCGTCTACGCGGCCATCGCCGAGGAGTTGGGACTGCTCGGTGCGCTGGCGATCCTTGTGCTGTTCCTGATCATGGTGTTTCGGGGCTTGCGCATTGCCTTGCGTTGCCCTGGCCCATTCGAGCAGATGCTGGCCCTTGGTCTGGCCTGCCTCTTAGGGTTGCAGTGTCTCGTGATCGTGGCGGGCAACCTGGAGGTGATCCCCCTCACCGGCATTACCTTGCCCTTCGTCAGCTACGGTGGCAGTTCGATGGTGATCAACTTCATCGTGCTGGGCATCTTGCTGCGCCTGTCCTCCCTGGCTGAGGCGGCGCGCGCTACCTGAGCCGCGGGAGTGGCGTTCCACCATCGCCTTTGGCAGGGCGATGATGACGCCGAAGGCCAGCACCAGCAACGCGCCGAAGCCGAAAAGCTTCTGTGTCTTTTCCAGGAACAGGGCGGCCACGCCGGCCAGGATGGTCAAGGAGTAGAGCAGCCCGAGGATGGCGGAAGGTGGCAGGCCGGCGCTGAGCAGCCGGTGATGCAGGTGGCCCAGGTCGTAGCGCATGGCAGCGCGACCGGTCCGCAGCCGAGTGTAGATGACGTAGGCATAGTCGAGGATCGGGATACCCAGGACTAGCATCGCCGTGGCTAGGCGTGCGCCGCCCAGGATCGACAGCATCGCAAGCGTGAACCCCAGAAAATGCGACCCGGTATCACCCATAATCAGACGCGCCGGCGGCCAGTTCCAGAACAGGAAGCCGACGCAAATTGCCGCGAGTAGGCCAAGCAGGTAGGCGACGCCTATTTCCTGGCCCATGTAGCGCGCAGTATGCAAGGCGAGCACGCCGGAGGCGATGGCGACCACGCCTCCCGCCAGACCGTCGATGCCATCCAGCGCATTCACTGCATTGATCATGGCGACGAACCAGAGCACGGTCGCCGGGATCGCCAGCACCAGCGGCAAGGTCACCGGCGCGGCCAGGGGGTTTGGATTGAACGGGTTGTTCAACGGCGTCGAGATGTGGTCGATGCGCAGGCCGGCGGCCATCGCCAGCACAGCAACGGCGACCTGCGCCAGCAGCTTGAGCCAGGGCGGCAGACCAAAGAGGTCGTCCGGGATCTGCGAGAGCATGATCAGGAGCGCGCCAAGCAGGCCCCAGTGCAACTCCGGCAGGAGGTTCGGCGCCAGCGTTAGCCCACCGATCCACCAGGCCAGGGGCAAGAAGGCCAATGCCATCGCCACGCCGCCCAACCGGGGCACCGGCACGCTGTGGATGCGCCGCGGACTCGGCTGATCCAGCCAGCCTCGCCGCCGCGCTAGCCGGTTGATGACCCAGCAGAGGAGGAACGATGTGACGGCGGCAAGGAGGAGCGCGGAGGGGATGAGGAGATGGGCGATAGTCACGGCCCAATCTGCACGGTGAACCCGCCTTGCTCGCTGCTCTTCGGCGCTAACGCGCTGACCACTACTACCACGCTTTGCCCTGGTTGCGCGATAGCGGTGAGGGAGAGACTGCCGCCATTGGCGGCGTCCAACGGCATGCCGTATACCGCCGGGTTGACACCGTTGGCGATCACTTGCACGATGAACCGTACCGGCACGCGGTTATCGGTGAGCAGCCAGCCGGAGGAGGTCCAGCCGCCATAGCCGTTTTGCCCGTCGACGAAGCCGATTTCCGGGATGTAGATATCGGCCAGGCCCACGCCTGGACCGCTGTACGCTTCGTCGGTGACGTACTCGAAGCGCAGCAGCGCCAGCGTGCCGGCGTAGGGAGTGAGGTCCACATGTTCCTGCCACCAGCCGGGCGCTGCGCCGGCTTCGGCGCTCTGGCCGGTGTAGCCGTTGCCGTAGTTCTGGCCGTTGGGATCGGCGGTGGTGCTATGCGTGCCGGGCAGTGTCGTCCAGGTCGTACCACCGTCCTGGGACACCTCCACGTAGAAATAGTCATAGGTATCCTCGATATTGAGCCACAGCGAGAAATCCAGTGATGCGCTGGTGACGCGACGCAAGTTGATCGGGCGGGTGAGCGTCGTGTCCATCGTGTCTGCCCGGTTCCCCCACCACTCCAGCCCGGCGTGCGCCGGCTGCTGCATGAGGGGGACGCTCGTTACCCCTTGAAACTGTAGCGTCCCTGTGGCTGAGGCGGCTGGAATTTCGTAGTAGCGGGCGGCATACGGGTGAACGGCGCCATGGAGCGGCGCGTCGGCGGTCAGCGGCAACGGGCTGATCGCCGCGTGCAGCGAGGTATCCGCGTAGGCAAAGCGGCCACTATCCACCGACGGGTCGTCCAGTTCGTTGGCGACGAGCCAGTCGGCAAAGACGCTGTCAAACGTCGTGTCGGGAGCGTGACGGCGCAGGAAGTTCGCGAACAGTTGTACGTCCGGCGCCTTGCTCGCCAGCAGCTCTTTCATGATGGCCGGACCACCGTAGTGTTCCAGGAAGTATTCCAGGAACAGGTAGGCAGCACCGTAATGGGGGACGGCGGCCTGGGGCGCGCTGGCCCAGGCGTCGAGTTGGGTGTCGGGCGCGGCGAGAAAGAGTGGCACGACGGCGCCCACTGGGTAGCCGTTGATGTGTTGCGCCAGCATCGACATGCCTTCGTTCAGCCAACTGTCGTCGTGGGGGCGCACGTTCCAGTGGATCATGTGCTGGAACTCGTGGGCGATGGTGGAGAGATAATCGGCGGAGCCGATGCGCTCGGCCTGGGCGTTGATGTAGATCGCGTCGCGCTGGTTGCTGTACGGGATAACGGCGGTTGGGTATCCATCCGAGGCCGAAAAGTACCCGCCGACACCCGGCACGGCGGCGTTGACGATGGATATGCGGTTATCGCCGTCGGGCCCCGGCTGGCGCGGCAGACCAAAGATGCCGGTGTCGGCAGGATAGATCTGCGTCTCAAACGTCTGCGCGGCCTGTTGGAGTCCGGCGGTGTCATAGGGCAGCTTGTCCTGCACGTAAAAGTAGGCGTGCTGCGTCTTGAGACGGACCGTCGCGGTGATCGGAAAATAGCGGCGGTTAGCCTCATCAGCGATTTGAAAGGTGGTTTGGTAGCCCACCGGGTAGTCAAGCGGCAGGGCGACCGGCGTTGTCACCACAGCGCTGATGTGGCGCAGGCGCTGGGCCAGGGCGACCAGATGGCGCGGCGGCGTCTGTGCCGCGATGTCGGCCTCGCTGGCGGTGGCGACGGGGGCAGGCAATACGGTAGTCGCCGGCACGACGCCGGCAGTCGCCGTCGGTGTGGCCGACTGTTGTTCCGGCGCAGCTTCTCGCGGCGTGCCACCGTATCTGCTGATGGACGTAGTCGATGCCTGTGCCGAGGCGGATGACGAAGGCGCCGGTAGAGTGGTCCTAACGGCCGGAGGTGAGGCGGTGAGGGATGCACGGGCGATGGAGGCGGGTGTGACAACCTGATTGCTCGCTGCGACGGTCGGTGAGATCGTGGCAGCGGGATGGGCGCAGGCGCTAACGAGCAGCATGAGAACGGTCAACGTCGCAGGAAGATGCGCTATTCGGTGCGGCGACTTGATATGCCGGCATCTGTTGGATGTTGACGAACTGCGGCGGTGCTCGGTAGGGGCAGGCCCCTGTGCCTGCCCTGGCTCGGGCGCAAACAACGATCGAGGTTCGCGCCCGAGCCAGGGCAGGCACAGGGGCCTGCCCCTACCGAGCACCGCCTTGTAAGCGGTCGACCAGGTGCGTGTGCAGACTGCAGACGCTCGGTTGGACCATAGCATCAACTGTGCGCCAACAGATCGCGGAAGAGCGCCAGCACGTTGGGCGCCTGGCGGCGGACTTCCGCCAGGACGTCGTCGTGTTGCACGTCGCCTTCCATTTCGCCGTGCGCGGCATTGGCGATGCAACTGAGCCCCAGCACGGGCAGCTCAAGTTGCCGAGCGACGATGACCTCGCCGGCGGTGGACATACCGACGGCGTGCGCACCGCCGGCGCGCAGCAACTGCACCTCTGCCGGCGTTTCATAGCTCGGCCCGGCGACCATGGCATAGACTCCCTCTGCCAGGTCGATGCCGAGGCGTTGGGCACTGGCCTGGGCCTGCCGTCGCAAGGTAGCAGCGTAGGCGTCACGCATGGCGACGAAGCGCGGTAGCTTCTCATCCGCGTTGCCGCGCAACGGATTGTTGCCGGTCAGGGCCGGCAGGTTGATGTGGTCGCGGATCAGCATGAGCGATCCGGCGTGCAGCGCGGGGTCAAGTCCGCCCGCCGCGTTCGTCACGAACAGCGACTTGATCCCGAGCGCTGCCAGGAGGCGGATCGGGAACGTGGCAGTTGCAGCATCGTGGCCCTCGTAGGTATGGAGTCGTCCCTCCAGCACTGCCAGTGGCGTCTGATCGAGCCAGCCTTGATGCAGGACACCCCGATGCCCGGCCACCGACGTGCTGGGCATGCCGGGAATCTCGCTGTACGGGATTGACGCGCAGTCGGTCAGAGCCTCGACGAATTTGTCGAAGCCTGAGCCGAGCACCACACCCCACGCCGGCTGGAAGTCGTCACGGCGGACGGCTGCGGCAGCCCGGCGCGCCGCGGCAGCGCCGTGGGCAGCTGTGTCCGACATCAGGAGAGTGCTTCCGCCGGCCGGGCGCGCAGGTAGGCCTGGGTGGTGGAGGCGTGGGCGTGGCCGAGGAGTTCCTGTACCTGTTTGAGCTCGGTGCCGCTTGTCAACTTGTAGGCGGCGCAGGAGTGGCGCAGGAGACGGGGCGAGATGCCGGCGATGCCGGCGTGCGCGGCGCATTGCTTGATGATTAGCCAGAAGCCCTGCCGTGTCAGACGGCTGCCCCGATGATTGACGAACAGCGCAGTTTCTCCTTCACCGTGCGTGAGGGTCGGCCGCGCACGCTCGATGTAGGTCAGCAGCGATGTCCTGGTGAGGCCATCGATTGGAACGACGCGGCGGCGCGACGGGCCGCCCAGGCTTAGGGAGCCGTCCGTGCCGTAGTCGGCTAGGTCGATGGCAACAAGCTCGCTGGCCAGCAGGCCGGTGGAACAGAGCAGCGAGAGCATGGCGTGATCACGCTGCGCCTTGGCCCGCTCCATGTCGGGGGCAGTGTCGCTGACACGCGCGCTCTCAACCAGGCGCTGGAGTTGCTCGCGCGACAGTGTCTCCGGCGCATGCTTGATGGGCGAGGGCAGATCGAGGTTGCGGATCGGGTCGTGCGCCACCTTGCCGGTCGCCGTCAGGTAACGGTAGAGGGCCTTGACGGCGGCCAGCTTGCGTGCTCGGGTAGTGGCCTTGCTGTAGCGCTCCTCCAGGTCACGCTTATAGTTGATAGCATCCAGCGCGGAAATGCTCCAGGAGGTCAGGCCCTGGCGTCCCAGATAGGTGAGAAACTGCTCAAGGTCGCTGCGATAGGCCATGAGCGTGTTGCGCGACACCCCGCGTTCACGGGTTGCCTGTTGGTCTTCCAGACTCTGCACAAATTCGTCAATCTCTCCTCGCACCGCCGCCCTCCTCTGTCTGACCGTTCTCGCCGAGCCTCCACATACCACGGCAACGCACGCTCTACCGTTCGCGCAGGCGGTAGTGTAGCGGCGGGCCTGATGCTCACAGGCGCCCTCGGTAGGGGACACCGTGCCATCAGCGGATTCTAGCAGCAGTGGCGAATGCGTCAAGGACTATCAGCCGGGCCGAGGAACGTGCCGTCAACTGTTACTATCCAGGAGAGCTTCGCATGGGGGGGATGCTACAGGCAGAGGGAGCAAGATGACCAGTGTATGAGCGCCTTCTTATCGTGCCGCGGTGGTCGGGTAGACCTGATGACGATTGGTATCCGTGGCTGGAACGCAAGCTGGCCTCGCACAAACCGCGTCTGTTTGGGACGGTAGGCGCCCTGAATATGCCGGACCCGGACGACCCGACCATCGAGGCCTGGGTCGGGGCGCTCACCGAGCTCGTCGGAACGGACAATGCCCTGCTCGGGCAGACAATCCTTGTCGGACACAGCGTCGGCTGCCAGGCGATCATGCGCTACCTGGCCACGTTGCAGCCGGGAGCGAAAGTTGCCGGGGTGCTCGGCGTCGCTGGATGGTGGTCAGTCGATCAGCCCTGGGGGAGCATCCTCCCCTGGATGGAAACGCCGTTTGACGTCGCGTGTGTACGGAGCGCTTCGGCCAAATTTCACGTCCTGATCGCAGATGACGATCCGTTCACGCCGGACTTCAGGCAGAATAGGCGCTTGTGGGAAGAACGAGTCGGTGCCACCGTTACCGTTGTCGCCGGTGCTCAGCACTTCAACGGCGGGCGAGAACCGTCGGTATTGCAAGCGCTGACGGCGCTGGTCGGAGACTGAACGGCGCCTCCGGCAGGCCTGTGGTCGGAAGCCCGCCTATGGCAGGACGCCGATCATGACAGCCCCTGCAGGGCCCAGTGGTTCGGCCTTGCCGCTCGGCCGTTCTACGACGGTGATCCGCCGTGCGCGGGTCACGCTACGCAGGTCACCTTGAGCATCGGCAATTGTTTGCGCGAGCGTGGCGTCGCTGACAGCCAGTTCAAGAAGGGCCAGTTCGGCGCCCATCGCCAGGCCGGCTTCGCTCTTGTGGCGGCGCACGGCGGTGGCGATGCCGAGCAGCGTCTCGCCGTGTACCTCGGCGTCGGTATTGATGAGCGACGCATCGGCCTCCGGCCAGCGGCAGACGTGGATGGACGGCTCGCTGCCGTCCCGTCGATACAGCGAGCGGTAGAGGTTGTCCGTGACGTGCGGCAGATACGACGCCAACAGCGCTATGGCGGTGAACAGCGCGCGGTGCAAGGTGAAGCAGGCGGCAGCGTGGTTGGAGTCAGCAGGGTCGTAGAGTCGCTGCTTGGCGAACTCCAGGTAGTTGTCGGCCAGCAGCTTCCAGACGAAGGTCTCCGCTTCCTGCCGTGCTCCGGCGTAGTCGTACTGCTCCAGGAGGTCCGTGCTGTGCTGCACGAGGCGTTGCGCCTGCGACAGCAGCCAGCGGTCAATGGGCGCCAGGGCGGGAGTCTGAGCGGGCAACTGATAGCCGGCCAGGAAGCGCTGGGCGAAGCGGCCGATGCTCTGCAGCTTCGTCACCAGCCGCACGCCGGCCCGGATCTTCTCCTCATTGAATAGCACGTCCTTGCCCAGGCCGGCACTGGAGGCCCAGTAGCGGACGGCGTCGGCGGAGTAGCGCTCGATCAGTTCCAGCGGCGCCGCGCCGCTGCCGCCGCGGCTCTTGCTGATCTTGCCAGTGCCGTCGTTCGCCAGCACCCAGCCGGAAATCATCAGGTCATGCCAGGGCAGGCTGTCGAAATGGAACTGTTGTTTGGCGATGGTGTAGAAGGCCCAGGTCCGGATGATCTCGTGCGCCTGCGGTCGCAGCGAGAACGGGTAGACACGGGCGTAAAGCTGCGGGTCCTCCAGTCGGCGCCCGGCGATCTGCGGCGTCAGTGAGGAGGTAGCCCAGGTATCCATGACGTCCTGCTCCGGCAGGAAGTCGCGGCTGCCGCAGGCGCAAGGACGCGATGGCGGCTGTGCCCGCGGGTCGACCGGCAGTTCATCCACCTGGGCCAGCAACACGGCGCCACAGGAGGCGCAGTACCAGAGGGGGAAGGGGACGCCATAGTGGCGCTGCCGGGAGATGCACCAATCCCAACGTATATTGTCCACCCAGTTCCGATAGCGCACGTGCATCGTTGCCGGACGCCACTGGACAGCCGCGCCGGCAGTTAACAGTTGCTCCTTGGCGTCAAGCAGCCGAACGAACCACTGTGCCGCCACAACGTACTCCACCGGCGTGTCGCAGCGCTCGTGGACGCGTACTGCCTGGTTGATCGGCTGGCGAGCGAGCAGGAAGCCGCCCTGGGCCAGATCGTCCACCAGTTGCCGGCGCGCCTCGGCAACGGAAAGCCCCGCCAGGCTACCTGCTGCTGCCGTGAGTCGCCCATCCCGGCCGATGATCTCCTTCAGTGGCAGGTCGTGGCTGCGCCACCAGTCCACGTCGGCGCTGTCACCAAAGGTGCAGCACATCACCGCCCCGCTGCCCTTGGCCGGGTCCGCCGCCGGGTCGGCCAGAATCGGCACGCGCTCACCGAGCGGCGAAATTGCCGTGTGCCCGACCAGTCCGTGGAAGCGCGGGTCTTCCGGGTGGACGAAGATCGCCACGCATGCGGGCAACAGTTCCGGCCGGGTCGTCGCGATCGGCAGCGGCGCGCCATCGTCCAGGCGAAAGGCCAGCGTGAAGAACTCGCTTGGCCGTTCCATGTCCTCTAGTTCAGCCTGGGCGATGGCGGTACGGCAGGTCGGGCACCAGATGGCCGGAGCCTGTTTGCGATAGACCCGACCCTGGCGGAGCAAATCGAGGAACGACCATTGGGCGATACGTTGGGCGGCAGCGTCGATGGTGCGGTAGGTGTAGCGCCAATCGACGGAGAGACCCAGCCGCCGCCAGAGCGCCGCATACTCCTGCTCAGTCTCGCGGCTCAGCGTTTCGCAGGCGGCGACGAAAGCGGTGTGGCCCATGCTTTCGGCGGTCTGTCCCAGGCGCTGCTCGATGAGCCGTTCGGTGGGTAAGCCGTTGTCGTCGTAGCCCATCGGGTAGAAGACCGCGTCACCGCGCATGCGGTGGTAGCGGGCGATGAAGTCGGCCTGGCTGTAGGAACAGACGTGGCCGATATGCAACGCCCCCGACACTGTAGGTGGCGGCGTGTCGATGGAGAAGACCGGCTGGCCCTCAGTTGGCTCGAACCGGTAGACGCCGTCCTCCTGCCAGCATTGCTGGAGGTCGATCTCGGCGGACCCAGGGCTGGGACGCAGTGCTACGGACGATGGGCGTGCTGCTTTGGACATGACTGGATGGCTCCCTAAACGACGCGCGCCCTTTCCCGCCCTGGGGACGGGAAAGGGCACCGCGGTACCACCCCAGTTTTCCCGATGCGTTAGGAGACAGCATCGAGACTCGTGTGCGCCTTTAACGGAGCGCTGGCGGGGCAGTTATCCGGCCGGTGATTGCCGACGGTTCACCACCCGACTCCCAAGTGACTTTCAGCCGTCCGTGCCGGTGGGGCCTTGCAGCCGGTGAGCCCCAGTCTCTGGCGACGCCGTGCGGGCCTACTCCTCTTGTTCGTAGTCGTTGCTGGAAGTATACCGAAAATCGGCGCGGTGTTGGCTGTGTCGAACGCAGGGATGCCATGCGAGAGCTGTTGGCGCGCCGCCCACTACGCGGGAAGGAGGCGAAAGGCCATGCAGTGACGGGGTCGGATCTGTCCGAAGTGCCTATGATCTAACGTGATAACGATCTCTGCCCCAAGACGTTCAGCGAGCGCCACGACCGAAGCGTCGGTGCCGCCCAGGGGAAAGTTGGCGTAGTGTTCAACCAGGTGGCCAATGCGGGGCCAATCGGCGCTGGTGGGCGACGCAACATCAAAGTCGTGAAGACTGCGTAAGAACGCCGCTTCAACTGACGAGCCAAGCCGTCGTCCAATGAGGTAGGTGACCTCGGCCACGACGAGGGCCGGGATGACCAGGCGCAGGTCCGGGCGTTTCAGGACATCAAGCGAACGTTGATGGTCGGCATCCGAGGTATCAACGGCTGCGTAGAGCGGGCCAGCATCAACGATCGCCAGCATGGTCCCACTCGGCTGCCAGGATTTCCTCGACATCGCGAGCGGTATGGTGGAACCCACTGCTTCCGAGCGCTGCGAATGGCAGGTGACGAAGCTGGGTTGCATCCAGACCTAAATAGACAGTGAGGGCCTGCCGGGCGACGTGTGATGCCGAGGTACCGCTGCGCTGGGCCTCGTGTTCCAGGCAGGCGGCGAGTTCGTCGGGGAGAGTAATCGTTGTGCGTTTCATACCTGCATCATAGCATACAAGCTTTGGTCCCGCCCGGCTGACCATCGTCGCGCCGGTGTTCTTGCCGGCGCAGCGGATGCAGTCCAACGTGCTGGTATCCTGAGCACCGGGACCCTGTGGGCCGGAGAAGGGAGCGACGTGGGTGGGCGGGGTAGTGGCGGCGGTGAGCCGCAGTGCGACGCACACGCTGAGCAAGCCGAATCGGGACAGCATCCGACTGCTGACCGGCCTTGGCGTCGAGGGCGACGCACACATGGGCCAGACGGTCAAGCATCGCTCGCGGGTGGTGCGTGACCCGAGTCAGCCCAACTTGCGCCAGGTCCACTTGATCCATGCCGAGCTGCACACCGAGTTGCAGGCCGCCGGCTTCGCCGTCGCAGCCGGCCAGATGGGCGAGAATGTCACCACTCGCGGCGTCGGTTTGCTCGGCCTGCCGACCGGCACGCGGCTGCACCTGGGCGCCACAGCGGTGATCGAACTGACTGGCCTGCGCAATCCCTGCACCCAACTCAACACAATCCAGCCGAACCTGCTGGCGGCAACGCTGGGCCGCGACGAGCAGGGCAACGTCATTCGCAAAGCCGGCGTCATGGCAATCGTGCTGGCCGACGGCGAGGTGCTGCCCGGCGACCCCATCCGCATCGAGTTGCCACCGGAACCATACCTCGCGCTGGAACCCGTCTGAGTCGAACGCTGGGCGATCTGGAATACCCGAACCTGCTATGCTGACTCGACGCCGTTGAGGCCATGTGCTGTAGAAGGACGCGATGCATGATGCCAATCGCGACACGAGTGCCCCGCCACTTCGCCCCCTGGGCAGAGGTCGTCCCCGATTGGGGGCCCGTCACCGTCGATATCCTGCTGACCTTGCCGGACGATGGCTACCAATACGAAGTAGTCGAGGGGGTGTTAGTCCGGATGGCCGGTAGCGGCTTTGACGCGACGACGCTCGGCCTTGAGTTGGCTGCCGAGCTGCGCAATTATGTCCGGCCACATCGCCTTGGTCGGGTGACCGGCGCGGATGGGGTCTACAAGTTCCCCGGCGCCGAGACAGGTCTGGTGCCCGATGTTGGGTTCATTGAGGCTGGCAGGGTCGCCTTGATCGCGAATCGGCGCCGACCCATCCCCTTTGCCCCGGATCTCACCGTGGAAGTGGCCTCTCTCGACCAGCGGCCCGATGACATGGCGGCGAAGGCGCAGACGTATCTCGGCGGGGGGACGCGCCTGGTGTGGGTGGTGTGGCCCGACCGGCAACAGGTTGACGTGTGGCACGCTGCGAACAGGCAGCAGCCGGTCGCCACGCTCGGCATCGGTGACTTCCTGGACGGTGAGGACGTGGTACCGGGCTTTGCCTATGCCGTCGCCGACGTCTTCGCCGACCCGCTCGGCGAGCCGATCACGGATTGAAGTGGTGGGCGCTGGCGCTACGGATCCCAGCGCCGGCCGTTCTCTTCCCAGCGGCCCAGCGGCGACGCCGCGCTTGCTACGGCGTTCGCGTGCGATACTGGAGGCACGGGTCCTTGGGTCAACGGAGCAAGGGAGGGAACGGATGGTCACCACCACGCGGCGCTACGTTATGGCCGACCTGCTCGAGTTCCCCGCTGATGACAAGCTCTACGACATCGTGGCAGGGGAGCTCATCGTGTACAACGTGCCCGACCTGGTGGTAGAGGTGCTCTCTCCGAGTACGCGCGACGAACATGCTGCCGGCGGCGCTATCCGTGCTGCCTACGAGCGCCACGGCGTCCCCCACTACTGGCTCGTCGATCTGGAGCAACGGACGATCCAGCAATACACCCTGCTGGGAGCACCCTATCAAGGCGGCCGCTACGGTGAGCCGGTGGTACTGCGAGAAGGCGACGTGCTGTCCAGCGCGCTGTTCCCTAACGTCTCGCTGGCCGTGGACGCGGTGTTCCAGCACACGCGCGGCCGCCGGCCCTCCGGCCGGTAGTCAGGAACGCTCCGGTCGCGCTGCTCTGCCGCCGGGCTAAACTGAAGCCACGATGGGATCTACATGGTGCATGCTCGGGGCCTGCGGGTTTCATCGTGGCTTGAGTTTGGGCGAACAGGCTCAACACTGTAGATTGCGCCGGAGGCACAGACGGCATACACTGGTGACACACTGCTCATACGCTTGCGGCTCGCCTCATCGCTGTGGCGACACGGAGAGCAGTACTGCTGGGCGCGGCGGGGAACGGCCGTGAGAGGCGGAGGCGCTATGGTCGCCACTGAATCGGCTCCTTTCGGCGCGCTGCTGCAGCGGTATCGGGTGGCCGCCGGGCTGAGTCAGGCGGCGCTGGCCGAGCGCGCCCGGCTCTCCGCCCGCGCCATCAGTGCGTTGGCTGACAGGCTCCAGGCCCAATTCGCCGACGGGGTCGCCTTTGTCGACCTGGCGTCCGTCCGAGATCCCCTGCTGGTCGTCGCGGCTATCGCCCATGCGCTCGCTGTCGGCGACGCCGGCGATCAGCCCCTGCAAGAAACGCTCCGCCAGCACCTCGCGCAGCGCCGGTTGTTGCTGGTGCTCGACAATTTCGAGCAGGTGCTGGCGGCGGCGGCGATCCTGGCCGATCTCCTCGCTGCATCCCCTGGGTTGACCGTGCTGGTGACGAGTCGCGAGCCCTTGCACCTGCAGTGGGAGCAGGAGTGGGCGGTGCCGCCGCTGGCGCTGCCGGCGCTGGAGAGCCGAGAGGTTGGGGAGATTGCTCGGTCGCCGGCCGTGGCGCTCTTCGTCGAGCGGGCACGGGCAGTCGTGTCCTCCTTCCAGCTCGGCCCAGCCAATGCCGAAGCCATCCGGGTTCGCCTCAGTGATCGCCTCATCCTGCTGACTGGCGGGAGGCGCGACGTGCCGGACCGTCACCAGACCTTGCGGGAGGCCATCGGCTGGAGCTACGACCTCCTGGACGTAGCCGAGCGCACGTTCTTCCGACGAATCGCCGTCTTCGCCGGTGGCTTCACCCTGGACGGGGCGCAGGCGGTGGTAAGGGATGAGGGGCGCTGGCGAGCGGAGCGAGACCGTGGACCCGGAGATGAGGAGAGCGCTTTTGGTCCCCTTCCCGCCCTCCCCTCATCTCCTGATCTTCTCATCTCTTCATCCGTTGCCCTGGATCTCCTGGCGGCGCTGGTGGACAAGAACCTGCTGGTCGTGGAGACACAGGCGGACGGCGAGCCGCGCTTCCGCATGCTGGAGACGATCCGGGCCTTTGGTATTGAGCAGTTGGCGGAGTGCGGCGAGTTAGATGCGACGCGACGGGCCACGCGAGCTATTTCCTGGCATTGGCGGAGCAGGCGGAGCCGCGGCTGATCGAGGCCGACCAGAGGCTCTGGCTGGACCTGATGGAGGCCGAGCGCGACAACTTGCGAGCGGCGCTGGGCTGGGCGGAGTCGACGGTGGCGGGCGTCGAACTGGGGCTGCGCTTGCTGACGGCGCTGTTTCACTTCTGGTACATCCGGAGCCATTACGGCGAGGGGCGCGCCTGGCTGGAGCGGCTCCTTGCCCGTAGCGCCAGCGCGGCCATCTTGCCGACGACACGGGCGAAGGCGGCCCTATCGCTCGGTTACCTGGCCGTGTGTCAGGGGGACCACGCGATGGCGGCGCTGCGCTGCAAAGAGGGCGCGGATCTCCTCCGCACGTTGGCTGACGAAGGCAGCCTCGCAGACGGGCTGGTGATACAGGCGATGGTGGCCTACGAGGAGGACGATTACCGTGCTGCCCGCGCCTTCGCCCAGGAGGGACTCGCGCTGGCGCGCAAGATTGGTGACGACCGCACCGCCGCAGTTGCCCAGAGCCAGCTGGGTATGCTGGCGTACCGCGAGAGCGAGTACGCCCTGGCACTCCGCACGCTTGGCGTCGTGGCCCACCGCCAGGGCGAGTATCAACTGGCGCGATCACGATATGAGGAAGGACTGGCGATCAGCCGTGCTCTCGGTGACCGCTCCGCCGTTGCGCAAGCGCTGGTCGGTCTCGGCCATCTGGAGCGCTCGGTAGGCGACCTCACGGCCGCAGTGACCTGTTACGAAGAGAGCCTGGGTGTTTGCCGCGAGATCGGTAATCGACGAGGCGTCAGCATCGCTGTGGGGAGTTTGGGCATCATTGCCGAACAAAGCGGCGGCATGACGCTGGCGAAGCAGCGGTACGAGGAGAGCCTCGCCATCGCCCGAGCCGCCGGCGACCGTCGGGGCATCGCGGCGACGAGCGAGCGGTTGGCAAAGCTCGCTCGGTCGCTTGGCGACCTGGAAGGTGCTCGTCAGGGCTACGCTGACAGCCTTCGACTCTGGCGGCAGGTCGGTGACCGCCGGGCGGTCGCTGTTGCCTCATCGGCTGCGCATGCCTGATCGCTGCCGATCAGCCGGCGCCGGCGCTTTCCTGCTTCGCGGCAGTAGCGGCGGTACACGAGCGCCTCCGTGCGCCGCGACCGCCAACAGAGCTACCGGCGGCGGACCAGGAGATCGCTCGTTTGCGCTCCCGACTGGGCGAAGGTGCCAGCGAGCGGGCGATGCGGCAGGGGCGAACGCTGGATCTGGACAGCGCGGTTGCCAGCGTTCTCGCCGTTCTCGCCGCGCCACTGACTGCTCCCATCGCTCCGCCTCGGCCGACCGACGCTCGCCCTGTATACGCCGCCTCGCCGCTCAGCTCTCGAGAGCGGCAGGTCGCGCTCCTGATCACGCAGGGGCTGACGAACCGGGAGATTGCCGAGCAGTTGGTGATCGCAGAGCGGACGGCCGATACCCACGTGACCAATATCCTGAACAAGCTCGGCTTGAGTTCGCGCGCCCAGGTCGCCGCCTGGACGGTCGCCGGCGGTATGACGTCGTCGAACGGGCACCCTACGTAGCGGCCGTACACAGCGCCGTGGGGGAGTCGGTAGACGTAGCGCGTTGCGGCGAGCAACGTTTCGCGCCGGAAACCACCAAATGCGTCCTTTCCCCGATGGCAGCCGCGAGCGCCTGCCGTAGGCTGTGCTCACTTTGGATGGAGCGAAAGAAAGGAGTGTTCGATGGATATCCTGACTGGGTTGCAACGGGCGGCGCGCTGCTTTGGCGATTGCCCGGCGGTGATTGACGGCCAGGTGCGCTTTACCTGGCGGCAGTTCGAGGAGCGCACTCGCCTGGTGGCGGCCGGGCTGCGCGGCCTGGGGGTGCAGCCCGGCGACCGTGTGGCCGTGCTGATGCTGAACAATTTCCGCTACCTGGAGCTGTATCACGCCCTCCCTCGCATGGGCGGCGTCATCGTGCCGATCAACGCTCGCCTGACGGCGGCCGAGGTCGCCTACACCCTGGCGGATAGCGGCGCGGCCGTGCTGGTGGTGGACGAGACGCTCGCGCCGCTGGCCGCCACACTCGGCGGATTGCACCGGGTCGTTTATGCTGCCGACGACGCGCCGCCGGCAGGCGCGCTGCCCGACGAAGTCGCCGGCCTCTTCTATACCGGCGGGACGACCGCGAGCGCCAAGGGCGTCATGTTGACCCACAAGAATCTGGTCGCCAACGCGTTGCATGCAATTCCGCATCTCGAAGCGCGGCAGAGCGACAACTATCTCTATACCGCGCCGCTCTTTCATATTGCGGCAGCATGCTGCTCCCCCATCTTTACGCTGGTCGGCGGCTGTCATACCGTCCTACGCCGGTTCGATCCGACGGCAATACTGGAGACGATCCAGCGTGACCGGGTGACGATGACCCTGCTCGTGCCGACGATGATTAATGCGCTGCTCCAGACGCCAACCATCGGCGACTTCGACTTCTCGAGTTGGCGATTGCTCATCTACGGTGCTTCACCGATCGCGCCCGCGCTCCTGCGGCGGACGATGGCGGCGCTGCCGTGCGGCCTGGCCCAGTCCTTCGGTCTCACCGAAGCGGGTCCCTCCGTGACCTATCTTTCAGTCGGCGATCACCGGGCAATTGGAGACGCTGCGCCCGGCAGTCGCTGGGAGCGGCGGGCCGCGAGCTGTGGCCAGCCGATGATCGGCGTGGAGGTGCGGGTCGTCAACGAGCAGGAACGTGACGTCGGCCCTGGCGAAGTCGGGGAGATCATTGTCCGCGGCGACAACGTGACGCCAGGCTACTGGAACAAGCCGGCGGAGACGGCCGAGGCTCTGCGCGACGGCTGGCTGCGCACCGGCGACCTGGCCACGGTGGACGAGGACTACTACCTCACCATCGTCGACCGCAAGAAGGACATGATCATCAGCGGCGGGGAAAACATCTATTCGATCGAGGTGGAGGCGGCGCTCTATGCCCACCCCGCCGTCCTGGAGGCGGCGGTGATCGCCGTACCGGACACGAAGTGGGGCGACCGGGTCCATGCCGTGGTGGCGCTCAGGCCGGGACAGTCGGCCACGCCGGAAGACTTAGAGCCTATCCTAAAACCTGGCATAGTTGATGCGTCGTACCTGGTGTGAAGG
>DAIMXP010000075.1:0-34636 GCA_036734945.1 Chloroflexota bacterium | reverse complement strand
GACGGCGATACTCGCTTTTGATGGGGGCTTGACAGAGAGAGTCCTCTGGGTGCTTCTTCGGTCCGCCGCGCACTGCCTACACCCCTCAGATTCCGCGCCTGTTCAGCGCGTCGCTGCGCGAGAACCTGCTCCTGGGCCGGCCAGACGAGGGCGCGCTGCGGCGGGCGGTGGCAACCGCCGCCCTGGAACCGGACGTCGCGGCGATGGAACGGGGCCTGGAAACGGCGATTGGCTCGCGGGGAGTGCGACTCAGCGGTGGCCAGGCGCAGCGGGTTGCCGTGGCGCGCATGCTCGTGCGCGAGGCCGAACTCTACGTCGTTGACGACCTCTCCAGCGCGCTCGACGTGGAAACCGAGCAGACAATCTGGCAGAATCTTGTCACCTTGCCCGACCGAACCTGGCTGGTCGTCTCACATCGCCCGGCCGCGCTGCGCCGGGCGGACCAGGTGATCGTCCTCAAAGACGGTCGGATCGACGCCGTTGGGACCCTCGACGACGTCCTCGCGGCATCGGAGGAGATGCGGCAACTCTGGCGGGATAAGGACGGGGAACGGGGAGCCACCGAGCGCCAATGACGACGAGCCGGCGCCCAGACTGCTGCGCGAGTTTCTCGCCGCCAAACGGGACCCGCTCGGCTGGTGAGAGACAGATGGAATCGCACGCTGGAATTGCCCAGGCAACGCAAGACGTGGCTGGCGACGGCACCTCGCGCCGCGACATCGAGCAGCAGGGCGCGATCGTCCGCGCTCACGCGGTGGTCTCTTCCTTTGCTGTACAACCCCTGGCGATCACGGCGTATCTTCAGTCCCGCCCGCCGAAGCCACCAAGGTTGGTCGAGATTCGACATCCGGCGACGGCTTGCGCAGCACGGCGAAGCGCAACCAACCTTCACCGCCGTGCGGCCGGTCGCTGACAAAGGTTACGAGGTCCAGGCCGGAGGAGACGAGCTCGCGCCGTAACTGGGCGGGTGTAAACACGTGGAGGTAGCCTTCGCCCCCGAGTGTAAAGGCGTCCCCGGATTCCAACGATGGGAACCGGGCGGCGGCACGTTGGTGATCCGCCTGGAGGCGATAGGTGCGAAAGATTTCTGCGGTCACGACATATTGGGTGAGGAGCAGCGGTGCATCCGGCCGGAGCAGACGGCAGACTTCATGCAAATACTGCTGGCGCGCCGCTCGGCCGGGCAGGTAGCCATAGACCTTGAAGGCGAGAGCGGCGTCGAAGGTGGACTCCTGGAAGGGGAGGCGCAGTGGGTCAACCGGGAGGAAACGCGCGGCGGCGCCGCCTTCGCGGCGCGAGGCGGCGGCTATGCGAAGGAGTTCCAGGCTGACATCCGCGCCGACGACGTCGTAGCCCTGATGGACCAGCATCGTACTCAGGTGCCCGGCGCCGCAGCCGAGATCGAGGACGCGACCCGTCGTCGGCAGCGCGCCAAGCAGCCAGGCTTCGGCCATCGTCGGCCCGTTCGACGCCTCCTCCTGATAGTGTTGCACCTGCGCCGGAGCGTCGAACCAGCCGCGGACGCACAGCAGCAACCGATCGCGGTCGCCACCGCTGAGCATGCTTCCCCCTTGCAGGCCGGGCGCCACGATGCCAGTCTACCCGCCCGGTGTGGCGAAGCGGGAGTACTGGCGCAAGAACAGTCGGCCGTTCAAGAGGTCATCGCTCGACGGCCAGCTATACTGCGGGCAGCCGAAAGGGTCCACAGCGCGAGCGATTCGGGGGTACAGCGATGGCGGTCTTGGCGCGACTGAGCGAGCGTGAGTTGTTCTTGCTGACTGTCGAGAATGACGAAGAGGAGTCGCCCTGGATGGTGATGGCCGACCTCCAGGTCCGGGACGTGGACCTGCTCAAGCCGATCTTGCTCCTGTATGCCCAGCAGCGGCAGTTGCCCTGGTACATCGCATCCTACTTGCTGATCACCATGCCGCGCCCGGAGGGTGAGCGCACACTGGAGGCAGCGCCGGACCTGCTGGTGGCCACAGCGGCGGATCGCCTGCGCACGTCCTGGAGCGTTGTGGACGAAGGTAAAGCGCCGGAATTCGTGTTGGAGGTGGCTTCTGGGAAGAGCTGGACGCGCGACAGCGAAGAGAAGCCGCCGATCTATGACGGCATGGGGGTGCGGGAGTACGTCCTGTTCGCGCCGGAACGCACAGATGGGCCGAAGCTGTTCGGCTGGCGGCGCAATGCGGTCGGCGCCTTCGTCGCCTGGCAGGTAGACGCGCGCGGGGTGCTCTGGAGCCGGGCGCTGGGTGGGTTGGGCCTCTATGTCGAGCGGGGGCTGTGGCTGCGGGTCGTTGACGCTACGGGACAACGCTTACCAACGCCGGCCGAGGTGGCGATCGGCGAGCGCCGCCGGGCGGACGCCGAGGCGGAAGCACGGTTGGACGCCGAGCGCCGGGCCGCAGCGGAGGCAGCGCGAGCGGAGGCAGAAGCAGCGCATGCAGCAGCGGAGACAGCGCGAGCGGAGGCAGAAGCAGCGCGTGCAGCAGCGGAGACAGCGCGAGCGGAGGCAGAAGCAGCGCGTGCAGCAGCGGAGACAGCGCGAGCGGAGGCCGCTGAGGACGAGGTAGAGCGGCTTCGGGACGAGCTGCGCCGCTTGCGCGGCGAGCAACCGTAGCCTGGGCGGGTGCGCTGGCGACTGCCAGGGGAGCGCCGCCGTCCCGTCGTCCCAGCCAACCAGCAACGGGATCGCGCAGGATATCAGCAAGAAGCCCAGATCGATAATCGCCGGGCCGAGCCCAGCGCCTTCCCAGTCGATCAGCACGACCTCTCCCGTTTCGGTACAGCCACTATTGCCGGGGTGACAATCGTTATGGATCAAAACCGGCGGCAGCTCCGCGTACCAGTCACGGTCGTGACAGGCGGCTTCCAGTACGGCAAAGCGTGGCCTCAGTTCCTTCGGCGTTATGGATCGGATCGCGTCAAGCTGCGCGCCGGCAAAGGCGAGCTCACTGGCAGGCAGCATCCCGGCCGGGCGCAGCGGCGGGAGATTATCGCTCGCCGACACTGGCGGCAGCGCGTGCAATCGCCCAAGCGTTTGGCCCAACGCCTGCAGGGTGGTCGGCGTCGCCAGGATCGGCTCACCAGTAACAAACGTGGTGATGAGGACAGGGCGCCCCTCGTGCATCAGCGCGACAGCGCCATCGGCGGCCGGCACGACGCGGGGCGCGGGATAGCGGTGTTGCTCCAAGAACACGAGCGTCGCGGCATCGGCGGCATAGGTGTCCGGCGCCGTAGTCGCCGCCCCGATGCGAACGAGCCAGGGCGGGTGGTCTGCACGGTCAACACGATAGACGACTTTCTCTGGAACACGACGGAGCAAGCTGAGCGCCACCGGCGCGATGCCATAGGCGCGGGCGAGCAGCGTTGCGACCCCATCCGCCTCAGCTGTCATTTCGCACCGCCTGCATCACTCGTGTCCTGCTGAGGCTGCTTGAACACTTCCGCCATCCTTGCGCAGGACCTACGCCACCGGTAGTAACTTGCCAAGCATAACAAAGGGAGCCAGAGCGCGTAGCGAGTTACCGGGTAGGCAGACTCTTGCCCTAAACTTCCGTTATCGCGGATCGCTCCGCCCTTGGTGGGAGCAGTGGGACTGCCTCGTTCCAGAGGTGTCGACGCTTCGTTCTGGCGTTACGCCAAGCGGACCCCGGCGTTGAGAGTGATGGGTATGGGGATAGCCCGGAGCATGCAGTCCGGCTGCTCATCGGCAGGGGACGAGACCGCCAGGCGTTCAGGACCGAAGCGGCACCGTTAGCGTTCATGCTGCCTTGCTGGAAAGGGAACCGCGCCGATGAACCTCCTCCGTCGCCTCCTCCTGGCGCTCTTCCTGCTCGTGCCGTCGATCGGCTTCTTCCATTTCCCTGGCTTGGCCCACGCCGACACCCTCGACTACGACCTGCCCGGCGGCCACTTCTACCAGCAGGCCAACGGCCAGGGCGGGGCGGGGAACACCGGCTACGCCATCACCGACGCCGACAGCATCCCCTTCTGGACGACCTTTCAGCAGGTGGGGGGCGTCCAGGCGGTCGGCTATCCGGCCAGCCGGCGCTTCGTCTGGGAGGGGTTGACCGTGCAGGTGATGCAAAAGGTCGTCTTCCAATGGCATCCCGATAGCAGGCGGGTCATGATCGTCAACGTGCTCGACCGCATGCACGCTGCCGGCGAGGACGGTTGGCTCCAGGCCTTCCGCCAGACGCCGCCTCCCGCAGACACGTCGCCGGACACGGGACTCTCCTGGAATCAGGTTGAGCAGCGGCACTGGGCAATGCTCGACGCCAACGCTGCCATCAAGACACTGTACTTTGCTGACGCCGACCCCGTCGATCACTTCGGCCTGCCCATGAGCGCTGCCGACGAGGGCAACAGCTTCGTCATCCGCTGCCAGCGCGTCGTCTTCCAGTACTGGAAGCAGGACATCCACGGCCGCAGGGTCTCGCTGCGCTCGCCGGCCGGCGTCAGCGCCCATGCCGGGCAGGTGACCATCGCCAACGGCGGCGATCTGGCCAAGGAGGCCGGCTTGTTCCCGACCGCTGCCGTCACGCCCGAGACCGGCCTGGCCGGCAGCGCGCCGCGCAGTCACGACTGGCACGTTCCCGGTTTCGTCAGCGCCATCGTCGGTACGCTGCAGGACCCGAGCGGCCTCCTGTTGCGCTCGGCCGGTACGAACGTACCCAACCTTGCCTACGGCGAGGACGTGGGCCTGAACCTGGAGTGGATGGGCCAGCACCACCTGCGCTGGGTGCGCGTCTTTGCTACCGGCCACGGCCTGACTGCCGACCGGGCGCTGCAGAACGCCGCCCAGGCCATCGCGGCGCTCCAGGCGGTCCTGACGCAGGTGCAGGCATTTGATGCCGCTCACGCTCCCAGCGAGGCGATCTCCGTGCTGATCAGCCTCACCGACTACTATCCGCCGGGCGTGCCGGGCGATCGCTTCGCCTATGACCACCCGATGTTCAGCCTCTCGCCCGTGTTGCCCGCCCCCTGGTACCGCTCCGGCGTGCCCAGCTTCGACTTCGACCAGGAGCACAACTTCGGCACGGTCTACAACCTGCCGAACTACGAGGTCAACTACAAGCCCTGGGTGGAGCAGGTCGTCCCCGCCCTGGCCAACAACCCGCTGCTGCTGGGCTGGCAGTTAGGCAACGAGTTGAAGGCGCGCGGCAGTCCTCGCAACGGCATCAGTTCGGAAGGGGCCTATCAGTGGTACCTCGACTTCACCAGGGATATGGTCGATACCATTCGGGCACGGGACCCCAACCACCTGATCTTTATGGGCGCGCAGTACATCGGCGAGTTGACCGATTAGGAGTATCGACCGCACAACACGCTGGACCAGAGCCGCCTGCCGCAGTATCGCCAGTTGGTGCGGCGCATGCTGGACGATTGCGGCAACGCCTGCTGGAACGTCTGGAGTCTCACTGCCTACGACTTCAACCCCTACCCGATCGACGACGCCATGACCTTCCATCAAGCGGGAGTCGCGGTGGTGGCGACGGAATACGGCTTCACCCTCGGCCCGCCGGACCAGAACCAGGCGCGTTTTGGTGGCGACCGGGCGGCAGCGCTGCGCAGCGGCGTTGTGCAGTCCTGGCAGGACATCACGGGCGCCTGGCACACCCGGCAGTGGAGTGTGCCCGAACTCTTCGCTAACACCGGGCTGGCCGGCATTGCCGCCTGGGCCGCGCCGGCGCCGAGCTACTCGGCCGGCCTGGACGAAGACAACAGCCGGGGCATCACCGGTGCTCCCGACGCTTCGGCCCTTTGGAGCGCCTGGGGCGACATCGCCGCCGGCTTGGCAGCGGTTAATCGAGCCGCCGGACCCTTGTAGCAGCGCCTGGCCTTCGGTAGGAATGCTCCTCGCTGCCATCAAGGCCCCTCACTCCTGCTGGCGCAACCTTGCGAGATGTACTTCAGCGACCTTACCACAGCCGGGCAGCACGCAGCGGACCACAGTGTTGCTCCTGCGAGGAGCCGGCCGGCGCTCACCGCCCGGCTCTCCCGCCATGACGGACAGGTGTTCATTTCGCCCTGGCTCCGCGGTGACTCCAGTGCCGTTGGCTCACTACTGCACCGTCCAGCCGCCATCGACCATGAGGGCGGCGCCGGTCACAAAACTGGCGGCTTCGGAGGCGAGAAAGATGATGGCGCCGCCTAACTCCGTCGGGTCTCCCCACCGACCCAATGGAATCTTGGCCAGGAAGGCCTGGTAGGCGGTGGGATTGTCGCGCAGGCTGCGGTTGAGCGGCGTATCAAAGGGGCCAGGGCAGAGCGCGTTGACGTTGATGCCCTGCTGCGCCCACTCCAGCGCCATGGTGCGCGTCAACTGCATCAGTCCGCCCTTGGTCGAGTTGTAGGCGGGCCGGCCGGGCATCGCCACGAAGCTCTGGATCGAACCCAGGTTGATGATGCGGCCCCAGCCGCGTTCGAGCATGTGCGGGGCCACGGCGCGGCTGACCAGGAAGGGGCCGGTGAGGTTGGTGGCCAGCACTTCCTGCCACTCCGCTTCGCTGATATCCAGTGTCGCCTTGCGGATGTTGATACCGGCATTGTTGACCAGGATGTCGATGTGCCCCAATGTCGCCAGCGCCTGCTGCACCATAGCAGCTACCTGGCTACTGTTGGTCACGTCGGCCTCGATCGCCAGCGTGCGGCGGCCAAACTCGCTGGCGATGCGCTCCGCCGCCGCCTGCGCCTCGTCGTAGTGGCGGCTGGTGAGGATGACGTCGGCCCCGGCGCTCGCCAGCGCTCCGGCCATCGCCTCCCCCAACCCTTTGCTGCCGCCGGTGACCAGCGCCACCCGGCCATCCAGACGGAACAGGTCGATCCCTTTACTCACGTGCTCGCTCCATTCGGCAGGATGGTCCGCAGGTAGCGGACCGACTCCTCCATCTCCGCCAGCTCAAAACTGCGCCGGGCGTCGGGCGATTCGCCGCGCTCGTGCGGCGTCTGCCAATCCTCGCCGTCCGGCCGGCCCTGCGCCTCGCGCAAGCGTAGCACGGGCAGTAGCGACAGCAGAGGCCGCGGCGGGTAATCGGGCCAGTAGTCGTCCTCCAGGAAGCGCACGTGCCGCGCCTGGACGGCGCCCAACTCCACATGCTTGGTACAGGTGGGCGCAACCTCGTCCAGCAGCGCGAACAGGCCCGGCCAGTCCAGCACCCCCTGGCCCAGCGCGCAACGGACCAGCCGGTAGCCCTGCGGCGAGGGGTAGACGCGGTAATCCTTCAGGTGAACGTTGCGAATGTAGGGGCCGACGCGCCGGCTGAACGACTCCACGTCCTCGGCGACCGCCAGCGGGTTGGCGATGTCCAGGCAAACGGCGCAGACATCGGCGCCGACGTACTCGCACAGCCAGACCATCTCGCGCGAGTCAATGTCCTGGTGATTCTCAACGGCGATGGTGATGCCGTACACCTGCGCCACCGAGCGAGCGGCGCGGAGTTGGTCCGCCATCTGCTCCAAATAGGCGCGCCAGCCCCCGTTGAGGCGACGGCGGTCGCCGCAGAGGATGTCGCTGAGGGTGACGCGCAGGACCGAGGCCCCGAGAGCGGCAGCCAGCGGGATAGCGGCCGTCACCGCTTCGGTGCGGGCGATACCGGCGTCGGCGGTGCTGCAGCGCAGCCCGTGCTCTTGCAAGCGGCGGCGCGAACGCTCAACGGCCTCGGGTCGATCGGCGTAGGCGCGCAGGGGCAACTCGACACTGGAGAATCCCCACCCCGCTGCCTGATCGATCAAGTCGTCAACGCTCCAGGGGGTAAAGGTCGCCCCTTCCGCCCGCTGGCCGGACCCCATCAGCACGTTGAAGGAATAGCTGGAAAGCCCAACCGGTAGCACGGTCACTCCTCACGTCTCATACTGGCCACCCCTACGCCACTAAGCACGTAACCAGAACAAAGGCATGCTTTTGCAGCCGATCCCCTCTGGAGCGACCCATGCCAAAGTTATGACCACATGCTTAGGACAACCCCATGCCGCTCAGGTTGCGGTAACTGATCGCCAGGCTCTCGAAAGGATCGCGCTGGCAGCGGTCCTGCTCGACGGCGTACCACTCGACATTGGCCTCCCGGCAGGCGTCGAGGATGGCCGGCCAATTGAGGTTACCCTCACCAACTTCGGCCATGATTTGCTGGTTCGCCAGCATCGTCATGTCTTTGAGATGCACGACCGGCATGCGGTCGCGCACTCGCCGGATCCAGGCAGCCGGATCGGCCCCGCCAAATTGAATCCAGTAGACGTCGATCTCCGCCTGCACGTAGGCGGGATCGGTCTCGTTGTAGAGGAGGTCGAGGGCGGTGCCGGACTCGCCGGGGAAGTGCTCAAACTCGAAGGCGTGGTTGTGGTAGCTGAAGGTGAGGCCGGCATCGTGCAAGCCGCGCCCGATAGCGGTGGCCTCCTGGGCGAAGCGCCGGAAACCGGCCGCGCCGTCACTGCGGAAGGACGGCGGGAGGCTGCCGACTGCGACGTGACGACAATCCCAGAGTCTGTGCTCCGCAATCACGGCGGGCAGATCGTTCTGGAGGCGGTCGAACCCAACGTGCGTAGCGCAGACGGTGAGGCCGGCCGCGGTAACGATATCCCGCACCTGCTCCGGCGGGACGGGACCGATCGCAGAGAGCTGCACGGCGGTGTAGCCGATCTGGCGCACTTTCTGGAGAGCATCCGTGAACCCTTCGACGGTCTTGGTGAACTCGCGTACTGTATAGAGTTGGGCGGCGAGTCGGGATTGGGCCATTGGTGTACACCTTTCCTGGCGATGTGCCGTTGTTTTGCTGGGAGCAGTATAGACGCTTGGGCGGTTTTCCGTCAGCAGCGCCGCTCGGAACGCAACGGGCGGGGACCAGTGTGGTCCCCGCCCGCTCGGACGAAGTATCGGCGTGGGTGTCAGTCCCCCCACCAGCCGTAGCGCTGCACGCGCACGGAGCGCCACTCCCGCCCGAAATAGTTGGCATAGCCGCAGGAGCCCATCCAGACGTCGAGGTGTCCCGGGTGGACGGCACTCCCCCGATCTTCCACCATAAACACGCCCATGCCGGATATTTCGACCAGACTGCCAAACGGCAGATTCCAACCGCCGGCCGCGGCGCCCGGATGCACCCAGTTGCCATCGGCCATCTGTCCCGAATCGCAGTAGGCCGTGATAACCATGCCGTCCCAGGTTGCTCCATCGGCCCGCGCCGTTCCATACTGCAAGAATGGTACGAGCAGTGCCAGACCCATAAGTAAGGCACGCCAGGACCGCGCGAACCGACCAGATACTACCCGCAAACGTTGCACAACAACCCTCCTCTTACTCCACAGATGCGGGCGAACCGGGAACCGGGGTAGGCTGCCTGGTAACGCCGCACTACGACAGGTGTAGGACGCAAGTACCATAGCCGTCAACCACACTAGACCGTTGGTACTTTATTTATAGCCTGAATTGGCTAGAGTTGAGACCCATGTGCTTGCTGTGGTCCGCAGTGGAGGGTGTCCTGGACTACAAAGGGTTTGCCGGCATAGTCGCAGGTAGCGTGCTCTGTTGCCGGGTCCTGAGGCGTCGGAGGGGTGTGGTACCATGCACGTCCTAACCGGCAAGGCTGTCCAGGAGACCGTTGGTGTTGCGTCGTCTCGGTGCTGCGGTATCTCAGCGCGTCGTCGGCGCCGTCGGCTTGCGGCCGTTTACCCGCGAGCTCTACCACGTGTTCATTGACGGCTGGGGGGCCTCCTTCCAGGACGTCGACAGTACCTTGCGCCAGATCCGGCAACTGGGCGACACGCCGTGGGCGCAGGCCTGGGAACGCACCGCCGAACGCTATCTCGACCTGGCGCGCAGCCTGGAAACACAAGGCCGCTACGACAGCGCGGCCGCGCTCTACAAACGGGCGTCGCTGCTCTTTCGCATCGGTGATATCGCCATCAGCGCCGACACCCCCGTCAAGCGGGCCCTGTATGCCCGTTGCGCCGACGCCTATGCCCACTATGCCGAACTGAGCGCGCCGCAGATCGAGCGTCTCCAGGTGGGCGGCATCGGGTCACCCGTTGTCGGCTACCTGCACCGGCCAAACCGGCCAGGAAATGTGCCCTGCGTCGTCATCGTGCCTGGCCTGGCCAGCGCCAAGGAGCAGCCGGACTTCCAGCCGGAGGCGCTCGTCGCGCGGGGTCTCGCCGCCTTCGCCATGGACTTGCCGGGCCACGGCGAGGCCTTCACCGGCTCACGGCTGCATTTTGCTTCCTACCACGCGGTCAGCGACGCCATCGATATCCTCTCCCGGCAGCCGGGTATCGATCCCGCGCGCATCGCCGTGCTCGGCACCAGCCTGGGTGGCACCGTCGCCCTCAAGGCTGCCTCGGAGGACGCCCGCATCGCCGCGGTTGTCAGTATCTCCGGCTTCTACGAGCCCTGCCATTGGTTTGAAGCGTCAGCTCGCTTCGTGGAGGCCGCGCTGAAGTACGCGACCGGCATCGAAGGCACGCTGGAAGTGCGCGATCTCGTGCAGCAATTCACCTTGCGCGGCAGCATCGCCCGCATTGCCTGCCCGATGCTGGTGATCCACGGCGACGCCGACATCATTATTCCGGTCAATGAGGCCCGGCAGATCCACGCCGAAGCAACCGGTCAACACATGCTGGTGACCTATCCCGGCGGCGACCATGGCTTGCTCAATTCGCCGGGGGCTACCTATGATGTGCTGGACTGGATCGTGCGCCAGCTCAGTGCCGAGCGCGTTGACCGATTGTCAACCATTGCCGGTTAACCCGTGGATAGCGAGGGCGCAGCAATGCAGTTGACCGCCACCGGCAGCGCGTCCGGGTCGTTGCTGGCGATCCCAATCTCCGTCGGCTCCTAGGGACAAAGGAGGAGTATGCCGCGCCGACCAATCCCAGCACCGCCGCCGGACGACGCTTCGCCGAAGGCTGCGGCCAAACGCCGAACAACCCGCATCGTCGAGGCGACGTCGCCCGCACCAGCCCTTGACGCCCCCCTGGTCAACAGCAATGGTCATAGTAAGCGCCTCGCTGCCAACGGCCCAGCGCCCAGGGATATCCCAGCAGCGCTATCGGAAACCGAAGAACCGGATGCCGATCTGCTGGTTGCCGAGGACGATGCGCCGGAAGAGGAAATCGAGGAGGATGAAGACCTCCCGGAAGAGATCGAGGTGCTCCGAGCCACTGCGACGCACGGCGTCTCTACTGTCGGTGACTCCGTGGCCATGTACCTCAACGAGATCGGGGGCGACCCGCTGCTCACCGCCGAACAGGAGATTGCGCTGGGCCGCCGCCTGCGACCCGCCGTTCAGCTTGAGGCCCAACTTCGCAAGGACTATAATAGCCCCCCTAACCTCCCCCTACCGCCAGAACTGCCGTTGACAGCCGAACAGGCGCGTGTCATGCAGATTGGCAACATCGCCCGTGCGCGCCTGGTGCGCTCTAATCTGCGCCTGGTCGTCAGCATTGCCAAGAAATATGTCAATCGCGGCCTGACGCTGCTGGACCTGATACAGGAAGGCAATATCGGCCTCATGCGCGCGGTCGAGCGCTTCGACCCGGAAAAGGGCTTCCGCTTTTCCACGTATGCCACGTGGTGGATCCGCCAGGCCATCTTGCGCGCGCTGGCGGAGAAGGCGCGCATGATCCGTATCCCTGAGTACATGGTCGACCAGATCGGCATCTATCAGCGCGCCGCCCAGCGCCTGGCCCAGCGCACGGGGCGGGACCCCTCGCCGGAGGAAGTAGCGATCGAACTGAACATGGATCCCCAGAAGGCGCGTGAACTCGCCAGCGCCATTCAGCAACCGGCCTCACTGGAGATGCCGGTGGGGCAGGAAGGCGAAAGCACTCTGGGCGAGTACATCCCGGACGAACGCACGCAATCGCCGGAAGAGGCGGCGGTGGTCGACGTGCTGCGCTCGGAAGTGGAACTGGCCCTGGGCCGCCTGGACCCGCGCGAAAAGCAAGTCTTGAAGTGGCGCTACGGACTCGACGGCACCGGCCGTCCCCAGACCCTGGAGGAGGTGGCGCGCCGTTTGCAACTGACGCGCGAACGCATCCGCCAGATCGAGAGCCGCGCCTTGCGCAAGATGCGCGCGCCCGATCGCGCCAACAAGCTCAAAGACTTCATGGAGGAGCCGTAGGGAGCCGGCGCTCGTAGCGCAGGTACACGACCAGTCCGGCGACGAAGACGACGACATAGACGAGGAAATACAGGCGTTCCAGGATCGGGTGCTTAAAACTCGGTAGGTACAGCAACGAAGCGATCAGCGCCAGACCGGTGAAAGTCAGCGCCGGCGGGAAGAGCGCTCGCACTTCCTGCCAGTAACGTGTACGCGCGGCAAACACTGCCCCGACCGCCACGGCGATGAACAACGCTCCCAAAAAGCGCGAGACCAGCGGCGTGAGCAGCCAGGGCCAGAGCCGCTGACCGCCAAACACCGGGAAAAAGAACATGGCCACACCCACCACTCCCGTGAGGAGCGCAACCGCAGCGAAGAGCACCCGCTCAGCCTGTCCCAGTGGTTGTCCCATCGACAGTATCCTTTCCAACCCGCTCGTCGGGCAATGCACTCGCCGAAATGCAGCAGAAGGGCAATGATGGTCAGGCAACGCGTCAGCGTAGAGTATAGTGCAACAGAGCGGTTTTGTTTCGGCGCTCCCGCAGTGAGTGGACTCCTTGTATGCCCCGACCAATAGCCGCCACAGTAACGCTGCAGCTCGCTTGCCCGCCGGAGCAACTCTGGCCGGTGCTGGCTGACTCGGATCGGGTGGATCGTGGGGTCGGCCTCCCTTCGGCGCACTTCATCCACCACCGTCGGGCAGAGGGTGGAGAAGAGACCGAAGGCGAGTACCGCCTGTTCGGACTGCGGGCGGCACAGTGGGTCGAGCACCCTTTTGAGTGGGTACGTCCTAGGGGCTTCTCCATAGTCCGGGAATACCGGCATGGCCCGATCCGTCATTTTCGCGGCTGGACCGAATTGGAGGCGCTGGGAGAGGGTACGCAGCTTCGCATCGGCGTTGCCTTCACACCCCGAATGGCTCTGCTCTCGCCCCTCGTGCGCTGGGGCCTGGTACCGTGGGCCCTGCGCGGCGCCTGCCGTCAGTATCGTGACATCGCCCGCTACGTGCGCGGTGAGAGCGCCGATGCCCAACCGGACCTTGTGCAACAGCGGACGCCCGCTCATGCTGCTCATCTCGCTGCGGCCGTCCAGCGCCTGCACGCCCTCAACCTGCCGGAAGAGAACATCGCCCGCCTGCAGCACCTGCTAGCCGAAGCGGCCGATGCCGACGTGTTGGGGATGCGTCCGTTGGCCCTGGCCGAACGCTGGGGCGCCGATCCGCGCCAAACGGTGGAGACGTTTCTGCACGCCACGCTGGTGGGCCTCCTCGACATGCAATGGGAGTTAGTCTGCGCCAGTTGCCGCGGCGTGAAGGCCAACGCCGCCCATTTGCAGGAGATCGCCACCACCGGTTACTGCCCGACCTGCAACCTGCCCGTCGTGGCCGACGCCGACCAGGGACTGGAGGCGCGCTTCTACCCGGCGCCGGCTGTCCGCGCCGTGCAGCCGGTGACGTACTGCGTCGGCAGCCCCGCCCGGACGCTGCACCGCCTGGCCAACGCCGAATTGCTCCCGGCAACAGACCGCACCTGGAGCATCACCCTGCCGCCGGGCCACTACCTGCTGCGCAGCCCGCAAGCCGCCACCGCGCTCAGCCTGCTGGTCGAGCCGGAAGCAACACAGCGCAGTCTGCAGCTCATGCTTACTTCGTCCGGCATGCAGCCGACAGAGGCGCGCCTCCTGCCCGGCGATTGCACGATTACTATCGAAAATCGCGCTGCTTCGGTGGCGACGGTCTCGCTGGACGACGAACGCTGGCAGGATGCGGCGCTCACGCCGGCCAGGCTGATGTTGACACCCGAGTTTCGGCGGCTGTTCTCCACCGAAGCACTGGCGCCCGGCATCGAGCTGGCTGTCGGGCAGGTTGGTCTGCTCTTCACCGACCTGGCCGGCTCGACGGCGCTCTACGAGCGCCTTGGCGATGCCACCGCCTTTCGCCTCGTCGTGGAGCACTTCGCCCTCCTCCGGGAAGCCATCGAGCAGCACGGCGGGGTCCTGGTCAAGACCATCGGCGACGCCGTGATGGCCGCGTTCCCCGATGGGGGGGCGGCGCTGGACGCGGCGTTGACCATCCAGCGCACCATCCACCGGCTCGACGGGCGCGGCCTGGTCGACCCGACGCGGCTGGTAAAAATCGGCGTACACGCGGGAGCCTGTTTTGCCGTCACCTTGAACGACCGCCTGGACTACTTCGGCACCGTAGTCAACCTGGCAGCGCGAGCCCAACACGAGGCGCACGGAGGCGAGGTGGTCATCACCGCTTCCACGCTAGCTGCCTATCCCAAGCCGTTAGCGGCAGTGCAGCCGAAAGCCTTCGAAGTGTACCTGCGCGGTATTGCCTTACCGGTGGTGCTGCACCGTCTGGTCGATGTCGGTCCCGTAACACCCAGCACGGTTAGTGGGTCGTCTACCAAATCTGGCGCAGTTCGTGGGTAGGCGGCCAGCGACTGAAGTCGCGCCTACTGCGAGCGAAGTCCGCCTGCGCGGACTACGTCAGCCCGCGAAGGCGGGCTTCGCTTTGATAGCCGCGACTTTAGTCGCCCGGCGTGCGTTGGCAACATTGACTTAACTGCCAGGCGCCCCGCCACCGCGCTCGTAATTGCGTATACTCACTGCAGCCATAGACACGCGAGCCGCCCAGGCAGAAGTGGAGTGCGACGATGATGCAGCGCCAGACCGACGACCAGCGGCAGCCGGCCCTCCGTATTGCCGATCGTGACCGCGAGCACACCATCGCTTCCTTGCGCGAGCATTGTGTCGCCGGGCGGTTGACCCTGGACGAACTCTCCGGTCGCATCCGCTCCGTCTACGACGCACGCACGCAGGCCGATCTGGACACGATCACCCAGGACCTTCCAGCCCTCACTCCGGGGACCGTCCCCGCGCCATTTGTCCGCGCCAGCCTGCGCAAGGCGACGCGCTGGACGGTGGCCTGCCTCTCCTCGGAGACCCGCAAGGGCCGCTGGCGGCTGGAAGAGCAGACGTCGGCCTTCGCCTTCATGGGCAGTTGCCTGCTGGACCTGCGTCAGGTCGCCCTCGATGCCCCAGAAGTAACCATCACTGCAATCTCTTTTATGGGCAGCATCGAGATCATCGTGCCCGAAGGCGTCGAGGTGGACCTGGGCGGCTTCTCTCTCATGGGCAGCAAAGACTGCCGCGTCAATGACGCCTTCGTTCACCCTGGCGCCCCACTGATCCGCGTCCAGGCCTTTTCCCTGATGGGCAGCGTACTGGTACGAAGCAAGCCAACCGCCCTGACGCTGTGAGTCGTGCGGGGAACAGAGCGGCGTAACGTGCCTTGCCTGGGAGACGCGGGTCTTCGGCCAAGGCCTTTGATCGGCCCATCTCGGCACGAATAGGAGGTATGAGTTGGTCACGACGCAGCGCTGGACGATCGCCGACCTTGAGCAGATTGAGCAACCGCTCGATGACACTCGTTACGAACTCATCGATGGAGAACTCTACGTGTCGACGCAACCCGATTGGCGGCATCAGTTCATTGGAACCCGGATTGCTATCGTGCTCAGCGCCTGGAGCGACCGTACACGCCGTGGTCTTGCCGTCATCGCCCCAGGCGTGATCTTTTCTCCAGAGAATGCCGTGGCACCGGACGTCGTCTGGGTCCGATCCGAACGTATGTCAACGGTACTTCGCGATGACGGCAAACTGCATTCGGCGCCCGACCTCATGGTGGAAATTCTCTCACCCGGCACACGGAACCAACAGCGGGACCGCGTCAAGAAGCTGGCGCTCTACGCCAAATGGGGCGTCCTGGAATACTGGATCGTGAACTGGCGCGCGCGGCAGATCGAGGTGTACCGGCGAGAGCAGGATGAACTGCGACGCGTTGGCGTCTGGGCCGCCAGCGACACGGTGGAATCGCCGTGCTTGCCCGGCCTCCAGATCTCCGTTGCCGAATTCTTCGCCCGGTTGCCCGACGACCTCCTGTGGGATGGGGCGAACGAACCCGCTGAGGACGGCGTCTAGCGCGCCAGATTAGCGACGTCGCGCTTGGGCAACTATGCCCCATAACTCCGCTGTTTTACCGCAAATCCTCCGGGTCCACCTCCACCACCCAATGCGGCGGCACTACGCTGAGCAGTTGTTGCACGTTGGCAGCGCGCAGGTGGAGCTGCCAGCGGTAGATGCCGTTCACACGCTCCACGTAGGCCGGGGCCGGCCCGAGCAGCGCGTCCTGGACCTCGGGCGCCACCTCCGCCAGGCGCGCCGCCAGCGCCGCGCGAACCTGCTGCGCTTCCTCCTCGCAACGCTGGCGGGAGGCGGCGCGGCAGGTCAGCCGGGCCAGTTGGCGGAAGGGCGGGTAGCCAAGCTCCTGGCGTCGGCGCAGCTCTTCACCGTAGAAGAGGGCGGGATCATCTGCTGCTAACGCCTGTAACACCCAGTGCGACGGGTGATAGGTCTGTAATATCAGTTGCCCACCGGCAACGACGCGGCGGCGCAAGGCCGACAGGAGCTCGTAGCCGCGTTCGGCGGCGCGGTAGTCGGGCAGGGCCAAGCCCAGATCAGCCAGCACCGCCGCCGCCAGTGCCACCGGCGGCAACTCCTCCGTCAGCGCGACCGGCAGGGTGCCAACCAGCACGTCAAGCTCCCGAGCGACGAAACGGCGTGTCAGCGCCCGCCCTGCCGCCGCGCCGGCAGCGGCATCGCTATCCCAGCGCGCCAGACGCACGGCGGGGAATGCATGCTGGACCGCCTGGACCAGCCGCTGCACGCCGGCCCCCAGCTCATCCAGGGTAGGGGTCTTGCAGTGCGGGCAAGTGTCCGGTCGTGCTTCGCTGGCGTTGCAACAGTGGCAACGCAGCAGCGCTTCGTCGGCGTGGTAGGCGAGGGCGGTACTGCAACGATCGCACTGCAAGGTGACTCCGCAGCGCCGGCAGACGAGCATGCTGGCCGCGCCGCGCCGGTTGAGAAAGAGCAGCGCCTGCTCACCGGCGGCAAGCGTAGCCGTCAGCGCCTGGCGCAGCGGGTCGCTCAGAAGGGTGCCGCGCCCGGCGCGTAACTCCTGGCGCAGGTCCACCAACTGGACGTTGACCGGCTCCGGGCTGCCCAGCGTGAAGCGGCGCACGCCGGCCCGGCTGGCCCGCCAGAGCGTCGCAGGGTCGGGATTGGGACTGAACAGCACGCTGCTGGCCCGGGCGAAACGCGCCGCCTGCAAGGCGATTTCCCGGCCGTGCAGGTAGGGCGCCCGTTGGCCGGCATAGGCCGGGTCGTGCTCGTCGATGACCAGCACCAGGCCGAGGTTGGCGAAGGCCGCCAGCGGCGTCCAGCGACCACCGATCGTCAAAGACGGCTGCCGGTCGGCGACTGCCCCGATGCCGGCGGTACCCGTCAGGAAAAGCGCATCCGGGAAGCGTGCCAGCAGCGCGCGGATCTCCTCCCGCCGCCGGCTCGGCCAGGGCAGCAGGATGAGCGCCTGCCGCCCCACGGTCACGGCATGCCGGATCAGTTGCTCAATGGCAGCCGCCGGCCAGCTTGTTGCCGTCGCGACGAAGACGCTGCCGCGCCGGTTCGTCACGTCGGCGAAAACGGCGCTGCACATCTCCCGCGTGGCGCGGTCAGGGAGGGGCGTTACAGAAGCAGGCGACGCCGCCACGCCACCACTTCCCCGTGGAGCGGCGCCAGTGGCTGGCAGTCGCTGCAAGGCGCCAGTGGCTGGCAGTCGCTGCAAGGCGCCAGTTGCTTCTAACTCCGAAAGTAGCGTGGCAGCAGCAGCCGAGAGAAGCAGCCAGGCCCGATCCAGCCGCACGGGGCCGGCCCGCAGACGCTTTAGCAAAGGCGCCGCCGGTTTTCCCAGCCCATCCAGCACCTCCGCCCCGGCTTTCGCCAGCCGCAGGCGTGGCAACCGCTCATCCAACAGCGCCGAGGGCACGGCCGTCACGATGGCCGCAGCGATCGCCATGTTGGTGCGGCGGCTGACCCACCGCATCACGGCGACCTGCGCGGCATTGATCGGCGGCGCTTCGGCCAGCGCAGCAGCGAGCGGCTTCACCGTCTCGACCGGCGCCTGATCGTCGTAGCCCAGTAGCCAGCCCCGCCGCAAACGCCGCCCAAAGGGCACAATCACCATGCCGCCAGACTGCAGGTGCGGGCGGACCGCCTCCGGTATCGCGTAGTGATGCGTCTGATCGGCACGGGCATGCGGATCATCGACGGCAACGACGGCAAAACGTTCCAGAGGAGAACCTCACCCCCTGCTCGCTCCCCTGGATAGGGCGCGGGAGAGGTCAGACTAGCTCGACTGCGCCGACCTCGCGCGCTTCCAGCGGGTAGCCCAACGCTTCAGTGTGGCGGCGCTGCACTTTGCAGGCCGCCAGGAAGCTCACGAACAGCGGGTGCGGATCATCCGGCCGGGAGCGGAACTCCGGGTGGAACTGCGTGCCCAGGAACCAGGGATGATCGCGCAGTTCCATGATCTCCACCAGCCGGCCATCGGGTGAGAGGCCACTGAAGGACGCCCCCTGCTGCGCCAGCGTCTCGCGGTACTCGTTGTTGACTTCAAAGCGGTGGCGGTGGCGCTCGAAGACCACCGATTCACCGTAGGCGGCGAGAGCCAGGCTGCCGGGCTGCAGGCGGCAGGGCCAGAGACCCAGCCGCATGGTGCCGCCCTTCTCCGCCACGTCGCGTTGCTCCGGCAGCAGGGCGATCGTCGGGTAGGGCGTCTCCGGCGCGAACTCGCTGCTGTTGGGCAACTCAGAGCCTAACGCCGCGCGACTCAACTCGATCACCGCACACTGCATGCCCAGGCAGAGGCCGAAGAAGGGGACGCCCTGCAGCCGCGCCCAACGAATCGCTTTGATCTTGCCTTCGATACCCCGCGCGCCGAAGCCGCCGGGCACGACCAGGCCGTCAACGCCGGCCAGGCGCTCGGCCACATCCTCCGACTCCAGCTTCTCGGAGTCGACCCAGCGGATGCACACATCGACATCGTTGGCCAGCGCGCCGTGGCGCAGGGCCTCCACCACCGAGAGGTAGGCGTCGTGCAGCACGACATACTTGCCCACCAGCGCTATCTCCACCATGGGCCGCGGCCGCTTGATACGCGCGACCATGCTGGCCCACTCGGCGATATCGGCGTGACTGCGCGGCAGGCCCAGGTGGCGCACGATATAGTCGCCAAGGCCGTGCGCCTCCATGAGCAACGGCACCTCGTAAATGGTGGATAGTGTCGGCATGGCCACCACCGCTTCGGCGTCGACGTCGCAAAAGAGGGCGATCTTGTCGCGCACGTCGTCGGTCAGCGGCTGGTCGGAGCGGCAGAGGATCACATCGGGCTGGATGCCGCTGCGCCGCAGTTCGTTGACCGAGTGCTGGGTCGGCTTGGTCTTCAGTTCGCCGGTCGCCGTCATGTGCGGTACCAGGGTCACATGAATATAGAGGACGTTGTCGCGGCCGACGTCCTTGCGCATCTGGCGAATCGCTTCCAGGAAGCCCAGCGATTCGATGTCGCCCACCGTGCCGCCGACCTCGACGATGGCCACCTGGGCGCCGGTGCGCCGCGCCGCCAGCTCCAGGCGATCCTTGATCTCGTTGGTGATATGCGGGATCACCTGGATAGTACCGCCCAGGTAATCGCCGCGCCGCTCCTTGGCGATCACGGAGGCATAGACCTGGCCGCTGGTGACGTTGCTGGCGCGGGAGAGGTTCTCGCCGGTGAAGCGTTCGTAGTGGCCGAGGTCAAGGTCGGTCTCGGCGCCATCGTCGGTGACGAAGACCTCGCCATGCTGGTAGGGACTCATCGTGCCGGGATCGACGTTGATGTACGGGTCAAGCTTCTGCACGGAGACTTTGAGGCCGCGGCTCTTCATCAGCCGGCCCAGGGCGGCGACGGCGATGCCCTTCCCCACGGACGACACCACGCCGCCGGTGACAAAGACGTATTTGGTCATCGTCCCGCCCCTCCCCGACTCCCCACCGCGTCCAGGACTACCACCTGCGTTTCCGCCGGCAACGAGGACCGCGTGATGTTCAACTTGGCCTGCGGCGCGCTCTCGGCGCGGCCCATTTCCTTCAAGAAGCGCTCTACCGGCGCCAGCGCGGCAGTGTGGGCGGCGTTGGTGCGATAGTGCATGGGAATCACGAGTTTGACGCCCAGCGCCGCCACGAGTTCGGCGGCCTTAGCGGCGTCGATCGTGTTCTGTCCGCCGACCGGTACCAGCACCACGTCCACGTTACCGAGCGCCTCGATCAATTGGGCAGTCAAAGGGTGACCCAGATCGCCCAGGTGAGCAATCGTGACGTCGTCAATAGCGATAGCAAACATGACGTTCTTGCCGCGCTCCTTGCCTTCCTGCTCGTCGTGGAAGGTCGGTACGCCGGTGATGAAGATACCGGCCGCTTCATACTCGCCGGGGCCGGTGATCACCCGGCAGGGCGGCGTGCAGAACTCGCTGTTGTTGTGCCCTGCATGCTGGTGGCTAATCGTGACGATGTCCGCCTGCTGCCGTCCGGGGTTGTAGCCGAGCGCGGCTGCCGGCGGGTCCGTGATGACCGTTGCTTCCCGCCCACGCAGGCGGAAACAAGAATGCCCAAACCAGGTTAGCTCCACGCCTACTCCTGAATATCATGTAGGCGCGCACGACAGAACTGCTGGAAACCCACCGCTCTTGCTCGCCATTGCAGTTTACCACGATGACCGGCCATCGCTCCGCTTCGAGCCGTAGCGACGTGCGCCTGCTGGTCAGAGAGTGGGAGGCATGGCTAGGTCGCGTCGTTTCAGCCCTGTAAGCGCTGCAGTTCTCGGCGCAAGCGGGCGATCTCGTCCCCCGCCGCCAGGAGCGCTTCCGTTTCCGCTGCCACCCGCGCTTCCGCTACCAGACGCTGTTCCCGGTCAACCTGCGCCTGAGTCTGTGCGTTCAAACGCTGTTCTCGTTCTTCGCGTTGGCGCGTTTCTGCCTCGTGCTGCCGCGCCTGCGCCGTCAAGCGCAGTTCCAGTTCCTCGCGCGCCTGTGTCTCAGCTTCCCGCTGACGCGCCTGCGCCGTGAGACGCCGTTCCAGTTCCTCGAGCGCCTGCGCCTGCGCCTCGCGGCGCAGTTGCGCATCCAGCCGCCCTTGCGCCAACTGCTCTCGCAACAAAGGCAGTTCGTCCCCCGATTCGGGGTCCACCAGCCGCACCCAGCCCTCGCGCACCTTCAGCCCATAGGGCAAGACGAGACTGGTGATGGTCTCCCCCTCCAGCCCCACGTCCGGCGGCGCGACGCTCTGCGGCCCTTCCTCTTCCAACCGCCAGCGCTGTAGGCGCCGCTCCCCAACATATGCGCCCTCCAGGTCGATCACCACGTACTCCCGCACGCCGATCTCGCGGTACCAGCGCCGCTTCTCACCGAGGTCATTCTGGTACGTCGTGTCCGACAGCACCTCCAGCACGAAGTCCGGCGCCTTGCCTTCCTCGCTGAGCAGGTAGACCAGGCGCTGCTCGTCCGGTCGATCCAGCACCACCAACAGGTCCGGCTCGCGATAGGCGCGCGCCCGCACCGCCGCCAGGTCACGGTAGACCCGGAGCTCCGCCGCCACGTACACGCGGGGGCCGGCCAGGCGATCGCGCAACGAGTAGTAGAGCGAGTCGATCGGGTCGCGGTGCGGCTGGCCCGCCATCGGCTCATCATTTTCTTCGAACGTCGGGTCGTCGGCTAAGAGCGCCTCCAGCTCGACGAGGCTGGTACTGATCATATTCGCTCTCCAGGCGACGAGCATAACATGGCGCCAATCAGTGAGCCCGGGAGATTCGGCGTGGCGTGCGCCATACCGTTTTGCGCGGCCGGCGAAGCGATGCATAGGCGTGAGTGACCGGGCCGCGTAGCGAGCTGAAGCAATGAAATTACGCCTACAGGAGCACGCTAGCGAAATGGCGACGATCATGGGCAAGGTATTGGGCTGAGACGGAGGAGAACCTGATGGTAACGAGCGAACGGCAGTACCTGTGTCCAAGCTGTCGGGGCGAGGTGAAGGCTGCCAACACCTATTGCCCCCATTGTGGTTTTGGCCCGACCCGGCCTTCAGAAGGCTCGTCCCTTGTCGATGCAGCAGGCGGAGGTTTGCAGACCGTTACCGACGCGGCGGAAACGGGTCCGAGCGAGGAATCGCAACTGGCCGCGCTACGTAGGACACCCGCCCGTCGTCCCTGGATTATCACCTGTCAACGGCTCGCGGGGATCATTCTGCTGATCGGCTTCGTCCTGCCGTGGGGCATGGTGTCCTGCGGCGGCCTTCAGGATGTTTCAGAATCAGGCATCACGCTGGCAGCCAGCGATCTGCAAAACGGCTTTGGCACCGAGATCATCCCGGCCTCACCCTGGCTCCTGCTTCTGCCGCTGATCGGTCTGGTCATGATCGTCCGCCGCACGTTGCGTCCGCGTGACCTGTACCTGGCGGCGGCGCTGGCGACCGCCGCAGTTGTGGTGACATGGGTGCGCACCCAACAACAATTGGCGAGCTTTGACGCCATTTACAGCGTCGAGTGGCAGCCAGGGATCTTTGCCACCCTCATCGGCATCGGGATGATCTGGGCGAGCGGTCTGGGAGTGACCTACCCAGCGGCGGAGCATGATGCAACCCCGTTTGACACCGGCGTCATGCGACCGGCGACAGACGGCACTGACTTGAAGGAGGAATGAACCGTGCCTGCATATAGGATTCGATGCACCGTCGTTTGTCTTGCCGTGTTGTTGAGCGCCTGTGGGGCCGGGCCGAGTTCGCAGGCCACCGCAGGCGACGTCTGTCGGGCATACTTCACCGCGCTTTTTCAGGGCGACAACAACACCATGTATGCCCTCGTGGCGCCGGTCGCTGATGAAGGAGACCAGGGCCAAGTGAAGCGCAAGACGCTGGATGTGTACCTACCGAACTTTCGAGCAGCGCACGCGGCACACGCCGGTGGCAAAGTCAAGCGCGTCGAAACGATGGCCACACGCCCTGGCGAATCGGGGATCGCTGACTCCTGCACCGTCTATTACGCGCTCCCCGGCAACCTGGAACTTCAGCAGATAAAGCTCGATGTAAGCGAACTCGCCGATGGCAAGTGGTACTTGAACCCCGGATCAGCGGCTCGGCATTGAGTGGCCAGCCGGCCCAACCCTTCACGGATGGTACGGAAGTGCGATCAAGTGACCAACCCCGGCGATGTCGCAAGCGAGGCAGCGTGATGGCGCAGAACCTTCTCGCACCATTGGTCGAGGCTGTCCACGCGCGGACTCGCCTAACGCCTTCGACGTCGTGCCAGGCCTAACCTTTTCAACGGGTGACATGCTTTTCTAGGGCATCCGGCCCAGCTTGGGGCTGGTTCGCACTGAATTGCAGCGCTGCCGAGCCGTGCTGTTGCGGTCCTATGCACGACACGGTACCTTTCTGACATGGCAACATTAGACTGGCGTCGGCGCATTTCAGTTGATCCCAACGTCTGCCACGGCCAGGCATGCATCCGGGGCACGCGTGTGCCGGTGTCCGTGGTGCTCGACAACCTTGCTGACGATGAGTCGGCATCAGACATTGTCCGCAGTTATCCATCACTCACACGAGAAGACATTCAAGCAGCGGTCGCCTACGCCGCTGATCTGGCCTGCGAACGCATCCGGGACTAACGGTAATACGGATCGTTCCCATATCGCAGGTCCACCAACTGAAAATGCACCCCCCGCGCCAGCAGCGCGCCGAGGATGCGGGTTTGTTGGGCGACGTTGCCGGTGATGTCGAAGATGGCCTGCCAGCCGGTGGTGGAGCGCACGCTGAGCGAGTGGGTGTCCAGGAAGGTGTAGTCGCCGCCGCTGATCTGCTGACCGGAAAGCAGATCGCGCAACGTGAAGGCGGCGCGCACGGTCGCCGGGGCGATGTGATCGCCGTGCTGGTAGGTCTGGCCGGCACTGTCCGCGACGTGCAGCAGTTGGGGATCGTCGCCGGGCTTGATGACGGCGCCGTCTTCCGTCACCAGATAGCTCTTGCCGCCACTCAGCCAGACGGCCACCGGTTGGTAGGCCCGGACGCTGATCGTCAGCGCGTTGGGCAGGTTGAGCGCGACGTTGGCGCTTTGCAGGTCGGGGATAGTCAGGATGCGCGCCGCCAGTTGTTGCGGGTTGAGGGCAAAGAGGTTCTGATTGTTGATGCCGGCGGCGCGCACCACATTGGTCGTGAGCGCGGCGGGCGAACCCTCGACGCGGACCATGTGGACCACGAAGAGCGGCGAACGCAGTAGAAAAGCGAAGGCGCCCGTCACCAGGGCCAGGACGGCGCAGGGGATCAGGCGGTCGCGCAGCCAGAGGGCGTCGGCCCGGCGCAGGCCCAGGATAGCGCGCCAGTTGCGCGAGGGCCGGTTGCTACGCTTCTGGCGCCGCCGCTGATGCGCCCGCGTCGTGGCCTGCCGCCGCAGGGGCCGCTCAGAGATCCGCGGCATTGGGCCAGTCTCCGATGAGTTCGACTTCGCGCTCCAGGCGAATACCGGCGCGTTGCTCCACCACCTGGCGCACTTCAATCGCCAGCAGGTAAAGGTCGGTGGCCGTAGCGTGGCCCTGGTTGATGAAGAAGTTGGCGTGTTTGGTCGATACTTGCGCCTCGCCGTGCGCCAGCCCTTTCAGCCCAGCCGCCTCGATCAGGCGACCGGCAAAGTCATCCGGCGGATTCTTGAAGAAGGAGCCGGCGCTAGGGTGATCGAGCGGCTGGGTAGCGGCGCGTTGCTCCAACCAGCGGGCCACCTGCGCCAATAGTGCCTGACTGTCACCCGGTTGCAGGGCAAAGGTGGCGCCGAGGATGGCGGCCTTGATCAGCGGCTCCCCACCGTCTCTGGCCTTGAAGGGGCTGCTGCGGTAGGCAAAGGCCAGCGCGGCAGCCGGCCACTCCCGCACCTCCCCGGCTGCATCCACCGTGCGGACGCTGACCAGGTTGTCGCTAACGGAGGCCCCGTAGCAGCCGGCGTTGTTGGCGACGGCGCCGCCGATGGTGCCGGGCACGCCACAGCCCCAGGTCAGCCCCGCCAGTCCGGCCTTCGCTGTGCGGCGCGCCAGTACCGGCAGCACCATGCCGGACTCCACCGTCACCCGGTTGCCGTCCTCTTCTAGAAGAAAGCGGCGGCTGACGTTGCGGATCACCAGACCGCGCACACCGGCGTCGGAGGGTAGAATGTTGGCGCCACTGCCCAGCACGCGGATAGGGATGCCGCCTGCGCCGGCCAGCCGCACGGCAGTTTCCAACTCTTCCGCCGTGTGCGTGGTCAGGAAGAGGTCGGCGGGCCCGCCCACATGGAAGGTGGAGTGGCGGCTGAGCAGTTCGTGCCGGCGCAGGCGCGGACCGAAAGCCGTGGCCAGTGCTGCATCGTTCCACGGCATCATGCGGCGGCGCTCAGTTGTTGCAGCAGCGGTTCGGCCGCAAGGTAGATGTCGCCGGCGCCGATCAGCAGCACCACGTCGCCGGAGCGCAACTGCGGCAGCAATGCCGGCAGCAACTCTTGCCGGTTGGCAAGGTAGGGAACGCCGATCTTCAGGGCCAGTTCCTGCGTCTCGCTATCCGTCTGCACGCTCTCCCGCCCCGAGGGCACGTAGGCGCCGACGATCAGGCTGCGGTCCGCCTCCCGGCAGGCGGTTGCGAACTCATCCATCCAGAGGCGCGTCCGCGCGTAGGTGTGGGGCTGAAAGACTGCCCACACGCGCCGGTCAGGGTAGCGCTGACGGGCGGAGGCGATGGTGACGCGCACTTCGGCCGGCAGGTGCCCGTAGTCGTTGATCAGCGTGACGCCGTTCGCTTCGCCCATCAGCTCAAAGCGCCGCCCGGCCCCCTGAAACTCGGCCAGCGCCGCCGCCACAACACCGGGGGCGATGCCGGCAGCCGCCGCCGCCGCGAAGCAGGCCAGCGCATTCCGCACGTTATGCAAACCCGGTACTCGCAGGACACCGGTCGCCACGCGCCGTCCCTGGTTCGTGACAACGAAATGGGTGGCCTCGGGCCGCGGTTCCACGTCCACCGCCTGCCAGTCAGCCGGGCCGAGGCCGTAGCACTCCACCGGCGCCGTGGCGGCGTCCGCCAGCGACGTCGCCCCTGCATCGTCGGCGCAGAGGATCACCCGGCCATCGGCAGGCACACGCGCCACGAACTGCTGGAACGCGCCGGCGAGTTGTTCCATGCTGCCGTAGTAGTCAAGGTGGTCGGCTTCCATGCTGGTGACGATGGCGCACCAGGGATCGAGGCTCAGAAAGCGCCGGTCGTACTCGTCGGCTTCCACCACAAACCAGGGTCCGGCGCCGGCATGGCCCCCCACGCCAAGGTTGCGCACCTCGCCACCGACGATGAAGGTAGGGTCCACGCCGGCCTGCGTGAAGATCCAGGCCAGCATGCTGGTTGTCGTCGTCTTGCCGTGTGTGCCGGCCACAGCCACCGTGCGCCGGCCCAGACCGATGCGTCGCTCCAACTCCGCGTTCTTGACGACCTCGATGCCGCGCTGCCGCGCCGCGACGATCTCCGGGTTACCTTCCGGCACAGCAGACGACACCACCACCAGCCGCGCCGCCCCAACGTTCGCTGCGCTGTGCCCGACGAACACCGCTGCGCCCCGCGCCGTCAACGAGCGCAACGCCGGCGAATACTGCACGTCGGAGCCGGTCACCGCCGTCCCTTGCGCCAGCAGCAACTCGGCGGCAGCCCGCTGCCCGACGCCACCGATGCCGATGAAATGAACGGGCCCGGCAATCCCCGGCTGTTCGGCCATGTGGTTCCTTGTCGTCACGTCCTCAACGTGGCATCGTAGCGCAGGAGGCCGCATACCGCCGCCTGACGATGGGCGAAACGGGCTATCCGCGCTGCCAGGGCCAGCGCCGTTTCTCTTCCTGCAGCGGTGGCGGCGGCGTGCGACGCGCGCGCACCTCCGCCGCCACCGCTTCGCGCAACTGCTCCACCACCTCGCGCGGCACCTTCACCGGTCCGCGATTGAGCGCCGGATCGTTCTGTTCCACCATCCGCCGGTACTCGTCGCGCGAGGCGCTGCGCAGCCGCTCATCCAGCAGCCGCTCCGCCAGCCGCAACTCTTCCGGGGTGAACTCATCGACCGGGGTATCCATCGGTAGCCTCCTGGGGGGTATGGTACCGCGCAGGGGCCGACGACAGGGACGGCCTACACGCTGCTCCCAGCCTCGGCGTAGACCGGCGCCGTCGTTTGGTGCTGGAACTGGGCGGGGCCGGGGGCAGGCGCTGTCAGGGGAGCGTCGATGCGCGTGCTGCAGTAGGGGCAGGCATTCCAGTCCTTCTGCAACTCGGTGCCGCAGGTGCTGCAGCGGCGCTGGATCAGATCAGGCGCCAGGTACTTGCGATAGCCGCAGTGCGGGCAGGTCGCCCACTGGCGGGAAACCGGCTGGTTGCACGACGGGCAGAAGATGCCCTGCTCCACCGGCGCCGCCATCCGACCAGGACCGTGCGAACGGAAGTCCATAGCGCGCAGGCGCGGCCCCTGACCGCCGCTGAAGGCGCGGAAGAGCAAAAAGCCGGCGCCGACCACCGCGACGATCGGCAGCAGACTGAGTACCGTGACAGCGAGCACGCCGATAATCCCGGCGACCAGCAACGCGGCCATAAGAAACCCGAACAAGCCAAACATACCGTGACCTCTCCATCCTTGCAGCAACGCCATCGGGCGTTCCTCTCTGCTGCTAGGCAGCGTAAGGGAGCCATGTGAATGCAAAGGCGCAAAAGCTGAAGGCTGGCTGAAGATTGTGGAGGGGACCCCTCTCTGGCTTTGCCATCTCTCCCCCTGACGGGAGAGAGCCAGTGTCGGGGTTTGGGTCGCGGTCGGGGAGGGATGGTAGCCCCCTCGCTGGCTTCAGGGATCCCTTTGGGCGCTCTCCGCCTGACGGGAGAGCGCGTAGGGGAAGTGGGGTGTGACAACGGGGAGTAGGACGGTTGGCGCGCGCTGGCATAACCGGCTCACGTGCGGGAGCATGTGCCAGTGGTGGTGCCTGCCGCTCGGTCGGTGGTCACTCGTGGACGGCCGCTGCAATTGCGTCTGTTGCTGTCGAACCAGGCAGGGAGGCTGGTTCGACAGCATTGGGGCCGATGGCTGGCGCTTGATCGACGCGGACGGGGATAGACTTGGTGTCGCACGCCGAGGCGATACGCTGGAGAGTGACGGTGAGGTGGTGTAAAACGTCGTCGTTGCTGACGCGGAGGATGCGCAAGCCGCGGGCGGAGAGGATGTGGTCGCGCTCAGTATCGTAGTGGGGATGTAATGCGTGAGCGGGTCCGTCTACCTCAATGACCAGCCCCGCGGTGGAGCAATAGAAGTCAACGATGAACCCGTCGATAACCTGTTGGCGGCGGAAGTGCATCCCATTCAGATGGTCGGCACGCAGCGCAGCCCACAGCAGCCGTTCGGCGCGGGTCATCAACCCGCGCAGTTCGCGCGCCCGTTCGGCCTTCATCGGAGCGACCGATTGTCCTTGCGTTATTCGCTGTGGTGGCATCGTTCACGCACCTCCGCACCATTGCCCCAGACCCCGGAATCGTACAGCACGTCACGCCATCGCATCGCGCCCGCTGAATCGCGCTCTCTTCCGTCGCGCCTGGGCCGTGACGGTGTTGCCCTATGAAATGGTGGGGCATCGCGCTCGCCGAATCGTGCTCTCTTCCGTCGCGCCTGGGCCTTGACGAAGTTGCCCCGTGAAATGGTGCGCATCGTGCAACCTGAAACTCACTCGCTGCCGTCTCGTACCTACGCTACTTTGGCGGGCTGATTTTTGATGTCGCATCCCGTATCCGAACTGCGCTCTCTCCCGTCAGGGGGAGAGATGGCAAAGCCAGAGAGGGGTCTACTGCGCCACCGCAGCCGCCACGCGGCGGTTGGCGAACTCACCGGGCAGCATCTGGGCGAGTTGCTCCAGGACGCGCGAGCGGCTCTCGTTGGCGAGGGCCAGGCAGGGGGCGAGTTCGTGCTCGCGGATGGTCTCCAGCGTTCGGTGGGGATACAGTAGCAGCGGAAGGTTTCGGTCTTGCCGGTGGGGCAGGCTTGCCATGTCCCCTACGGAATCGTATGTCGAAAAGCCAAAGCGGCTATGGTACGATGGCTAGCACTCTGTTATGTAGCGCCCGCACAGCAAGTAGCGCGTTGATCTGATCACAAAGGCCGGGATGCGATTGTCATGCCGAACGAAGCCGATACCTGCCGCCGTTACGTCACGCCGAAACTGCAAGAGGCTGGCTGGGACACGGAACCGCACCTCCTGCAAGAGCAGTACGCCTTCACGGATGGCCGAATCGTTGTCAGCGCGCCGAACGCCTGGCGAGGACAGCGCAAACGAGCCGATTACGTGCTGCGCTTCACCCGCGACTTTCCGATGGCCGTGGTAGAGGCGAAAGCCGACTATCGGTTGCCCAGCGACGGCATGCAGCAGGCCAAAGCGTATGCCGAAATCCTGGGACTCAGCTTCGCCTATGCGACGAATGGGGCTGGTATCGTCGAGTTCGACTACTGCACGGGCCGCGAGCGCGCTCTTGACTGCTTCCCCTCACCAGACGACTTGTGGTACCGCCTGCAACAGCATCACGCCCTCGGCCCGGAAACGGCAGCCAGGCTGCTTCAACCCTCCAATCACGCTGCCGGCCGCCTGCCCCGCTATTACCAGGAACTGGCGGTCAACCGGGCGGTACAGGCGATCCTTCAGGGACGCAGCCGCCTCCTGCTCACCATGGCGACGGGCACCGGCAAGACCGCCGTGGCCTTCCAAATCTGCTGGAAGCTCTGGAACAGTCGCTGGAACCGCCGGGGCACGCCGCAGCGCCCGCGCCTGCTGTACCTGGCCGATCGCAGGGTACTGGTCGACGACCCACGGGAGAAGGAGTTCGCACCTTTTGGCGAAGCCCGCCACAAGATAGCAAATGGCGAGGCGATCAAGAGTCGCGAGGTCTACTTCGCCACCTACCAGGCGCTGGCGCACGACGACTATCGGCCGGGTCTCTACCGAGAGTATGCACCCGATTTCTTTGACCTGATCATCGTCGACGAGTGTCACCGCGGCAGCGCCGGTGACGAGAGCAACTGGCGGGAGATTCTGGAGTATTTCGCCCCGGCGGCGCAACTCGGCATGACGGCTACGCCCAAACGTGCCGACAACATCGACACCTACGCCTACTTCGGCGACCCCCTCTATACCTACAGTCTGGCGGAAGGGATTGCCGATGGCTTTCTCGCGCCCTATCTGGTCCACCAGGTCATCACCGCCTGGGATGCCGCCGGCTGGCGACCAAGCAAAGGAGAGCTCGACCGGCGGCTGCGCGAGATCCCGGATGTCGACTACCAGACAAAAGATTTCGAGCGGGTTATCGCCTTGCAGGCGCGCACGGAGGCCATCGCCCGCCATCTGACAGAGCATCTGAAACGTACCGACCGCATGGCCAAGACCATCGTCTTCTGCGTCGACCAGGAACACGCTGCGACCATGCGCCAGGCGCTGATCGACCTGAACGCCGACCTCGTCCAGCAGTACCCCGACTACGTTTGCCGCGTCACCGCCGACGAAGGCGAGTTCGGCCAGGCCCACCTGAGCCATTTCCAGGACGTGGACCGACCGTCGCCGGTGATTCTCACCACCTCTCAATTACTCACCACCGGCGTGGATGTGCCAACCTGCAAGAATGTCGTGCTGGTGCGCGCCATCGGCTCGATGACGGAGTTCAAGCAGATCATCGGTCGCGGCACCCGCGTGCGGGAGGATTACGGCAAGCTGTATTTCACCATCCTGGACTATGCAGGCTCCGCCACGCGCCAGTTTGCCGATCCGGACTTCGATGGTGAACCGGTAGCGAGCACCAGCGTCCATATCGACGACGAGGGCCGCGAGATTCCCGGCAGCGAGGAGGTCGAACGGCCCCCGGGGCCCGAACCTCCGCCTTTCGATGGCGTCACGTTCCCCAGCGGCGACGTAAGCGACCACCTACCACGCAAGTACTACGTCGACGGCGGCGCCGTAGAGATTGCCTACCAGATGGTGCATGAATTGGACCCCGAGGGCAAGCAACTGCGGGTGATGACCTTCAGCGAGTATGCAACCGAGAAGGTCCGCACGCTCTACCGCACCAGCCGCGAGGTGCAGCAAGCGTGGGCCGACCCGCAGCAACGGGCAGCAGTGATCGCCGGCCTGGCGGCGCGTGGTATCGACCTGGCAGCGCTGGCCACCGCGACGGGCCGCCCGGATGCCGATCCCCTGGATCTGCTCTGCCATCTCGCCTTCAACGCACCTTTGCGCACACGCCGGGAGCGAGCGGAGCGCTTACGGACGGCACGACGCGACTTCTTCGACCAGTATGGCCCCACTGCCCGCGTGATCCTTGTCGAGCTGCTGGAGAAGTACGCCGAGTACGGTCCGGCCCAGTTCGCCATTCCAGACGCGCTGAAGGTGCCGCCGCTCTCCGACCACGGCAACGTGCTGGAGATCGCCCGCCACTTTGGCGGCTCGGCGCAGTTGCGTGCTGCCATCAACGAACTGCAGCGGCTGTTGTATGCCGCCTAACGTCAGGAGCAGAGCAACGGCCGCCAAAGCAGACATCCCGACGAATCAGCGACTGGGCAGCGTGGTCAAGTCGGCACGCGATATCATGCGCAAGGATAAGGGCCTCAACGGCGACCTCGACCGGCTGCCGATGCTGACCTGGATCATGTTCCTCAAGTTCCTGGACGACCGCGAGCGCATCCGCGAAGAAGAAGCGGAGTTGGAAGGAACGCGCTTCCGACCGGCGATTGATCCGCCCTACCGCTGGCGCGACTGGGCAATGCAGGCAGACGGCATCACCGGCGACCAGTTGATCGCCTTCGTCAACAACGAAGAGGCGCTGTTGCCGGACGGCCAACGCGGCCCCGGTCTCTTTGCCTACCTGCGCAACCTGCAGAGCAACGGCGCCGACGACCGGCGCGACGTGATTGCCACCGTCTTTCAGGGCACCGTCAACCGCATGATCAACGGCTATCTGCTGCGCGACGTGATCAACAAGGTGAACGATGTCGAATTCACCTCCAGCGGCGAAACGCACACGCTGGGCTTACTCTACGAGAGCATGCTGAAGGAGATGCGCGATGCCGCCGGCGATGCCGGCGAGTTCTATACGCCGCGGTCGGTGGTGCGCTTTATGGTGGAAGCCGTGAATCCTCGCCTGGGCGAGACCGTGCTGGACCCGGCCTGCGGCACCGGCGGCTTCCTGGCGGCCACCTACGATCACCTCTACGCCCAATGTCGCACGGTGGAGGAACGCGACATCCTGCAGACGGCGAGCCTACTGGGCGGCGAGGCGAAATCACTGCCCTACCTGCTGGGGCAGATGAACCTGCTGCTGCACGGCCTGGAAGCGCCGCGCATCAACTACGGCAACAGCCTGAGCGTCCGGCTGGCCGACCTCGGCGATGCCGAGCGGGTGGATGTCGTGCTGACTAACCCGCCCTTCGGCGGTGAGGAAGAGCCCGGCATCCAGAACAACTTTCCCGCCGACAAGCGCACCAGCGAGACGGCATTGCTCTTCCTGCAACTGATCATGCGCAAGCTGCGGCGGCTGCCCCGACCGGGGCGGGCCGGCATCGTGGTGCCCAACGGCACCCTCTTTGCCGGCGGCGTGGGGGCACGCATCAAAGAGGAACTGCTGCGCGAGTTCAACCTGCACACCATCGTGCGGCTGCCCAACGGCGTCTTCGCGCCCTACACGGCGATCCCCACCAACGTGCTCTTCTTTGACCGCTCCGGCCCCACGCGTGACGTGTGGTACTACGAGCAGCCTCTACCGGAAGGTCGCAAGCAGTACACCAAAACTCAACCGTTGTCCTACGAAGCCTTCCTCCCTTGCCTGGCCTGGTGGATGGCGCGCGAAGAAAACGACCACGCCTGGCGCATCCCCGCCGAGCAGATCGCCGCCAACGGCTACAACCTTGACCTGAAGAACCCTCATGCGGCGCCGGACATGGAGGCTGTCCCGCCGGAAGAACTCCTTGCGGGCATCATCGCCAAGGAGCGGAGAATCTTGGAGTTACTCGGAGAGATCGAAGCAATCTTCACCGGACAGAAGCTGTGACATTTCCGTGTGTGGCACTCAGGGAAATTGCTCGCCCGGTTTCTCGGCCAGTTGCGGTTGTTCCAGGGGCTACCTATCGCACCATCGGAGTGCGCTTGTGGGGCCAAGGCGCGTACGAGCGCGAAACGATAGACGGCTCACAGACCGCAGCGCGCACTCTATCACTTGTGCGGGCCCACGATCTAATCATCAACAAGATTTGGGTGAGAAACGGGTCCGTTTCCATAGCTGGCCCCGATGTCGATGGCTGTGCAGCCTCAAATGAATTCCCAACCTTCTTGCTGGACGATACCAAGATCGCTACACGCTGGATGTACTGGCTAACCAGGATGGCGGACTTTTCGCAAAGGTGTGCAGATCTTTCGCGAGGAACAAGCGGTAAGAATCGAGTTCGCCCGGAACAGTTTCTGAATGTTCAGATCCCGTTGCCCCCGCTCGCCGAGCAACGGCGCATCGTGGCGCGCATTGACGAGTTGGCGGGAAAGATCGGGGAGGCACTGCGCCTGGGAGCCGAGACTCTCCGCGATGCAAACACGCTGATCGCAAGCCTAAACACGGACTTGGCGCGCGGCGCGACAGTACGCCTGAAGGACATTATTGCGCTTGAAGAACACCGTGAAGACATCCTTCCCGGCGCGTCATATCCACAGGTTGGACTGCGGGGCTTCGGCGGCGGTATGTTCAGTCGAGAACCGGTAGAGGCATCCAACACCACGTACCGATACTTCAACCGACTCTACTCGGGTGCGCTTGTGCTGAGCCAGGTGAAAGGCTGGGAAGGTGCGGTGACGATTTGCCCCGAGTACCTCACTACCCATTACGCCTCGCCGGAATATCGCACATTCAGGTGTCGACCGGATCAAGCGTTGCCGGCCTATCTGGCGGTGCTGGTTTCCACCCCCTGGTTTTACTCTAGACTGGCAAGCCTAACGCGAGGAGTTGGCGCTCGGCGTGAGCGAATCCGGCCTGAACAGTTTCTCGAACTGGAGATCGCGCTCCCGTCAATTGACGAACAGGAGCGCGGCGTTCAAGTCTTCGCCGCCATTCAGGCATTGTCATCAAGGTGCGAGGCCAGGACCGACGAACTTGCTTCGCTGCTTCCTGCCATCCTTGATAGGACGTTCGCAGGGGAATTGTGATAAAGGGTTCGCACCACCGCTCAGGTACCCGAAGTCTCTCGTCCAGCGCTACAGTCAAACCGCAAGATGGCCTCCGGAAGCCCGTGATGGCACCCCGTTACTCGTCGGTGGAGAAGAAGAGTCGATTGGGCCTGACTTTTCCGACGGTAGCCGTTTAGCGGCGAGTGCCCGTGCCGCGGGGTAATATGGTGCCCGCCGACGACGGGTAGTCGCAGTACACGACTAGCTTTGCCGCTCTCTCTTCACTCATATCGCGTAGTGCAACCGATGTTCGTGCCCGGATGCCAGCGGGGATGCCGTCCGGCTGTTCTACCTTGGCCGCTTAGAGCCTATCCTAAAACCTGGCATAGTTGATGCGTCGTACCTGGTGTGAAG